>JAAVZI010000004.1 GCA_022791575.1 Lachnospiraceae bacterium | reverse complement strand
TTGTCCAAACTCTGGCAGTGAAACTCAGTATTCATAACCAGATTTTAGGCAAAACATACAAAAACAGAGCGAATTTAAAACGTTTTTGAGCGGCGTTTTTGTATGTTTTGTCTAAAATCGTCGCTTTGATTCAGACTTTCGCAATTACCTAATCCTAATAATTAGATAATATATAAAAGGAGTGATGTTATGTCATTAGTACAATGTCCTGAATGTGGAAGAGAACAAGTTTCGGATACAGCAGAGGCGTGTCCGAATTGTGGCTTTGGAATAAAAGAATATTTTGAGACAAAAAATCATCCATATTATGTTATGAGGTACTTAGAAGATGATGCTACAAAATATAGAATTGTTGTCATGGGCTTTTGTGATACCGATACTGCAGCTTATGCAGGGATCAATGAAGTACTAAGAATGGATTTGTCCTATGAAGAGGCTATGGATGTTTTTGCGAATTCTCCCTCTATAGCAGGTGTATACGACTCGAAAAGCGAGGCGGTTGATATTGCTGAGCAGTTTGAACGATGGGGGATAGAAGTCTATGTGATGTGTCCCGATGGAAGTAAAGAAATGTTTCAGTTAGATGGATTAAGTGTCCCCTATGAAGCAGTTGATATGGGAGTGGGAGAAGAATTAGTAGTAGACAGAATGTTGAAAATTATGTGTTTTCTAATTCCTTTGATTGGATTAGTGGTATTTTGTATGAATGTATCAAAAAGTCCTAAAGGAGCTAAAACATGTTTGATGTATTCGGCAGCAGGATTATTGACAGGAATTATCATTTTTGGATTAGCAGCAGCTGATAATGCTGTAATTATTTGATGATAGGTTTTTCTAATAATGTACTGGTGTTAGCGTTTTTTCTAACATGAAACTTACTTTTTGATATTGCTAAAAGTCCGTATTTATAGATGTTTTAAATAAAGAAAGACATTACATTTACTATTTTTACTACTTTCAAAAGAGACTTGATTTGGCTTAAATAACAAAGATATTCCAATAATCATAATTGGAATATCTTTTGTATATATTGGGAATATATTTTTTATCGTAAATTAATTATTCATATTATTTTTAAAATAAGATAATGACATTCATTAAGCTAATGCTTGTTACCAATAGAGCAATATTAAACCTTATCGCCTTTTAACGAATTAAAGTTCTTTTTCCTGAACACTTTCTGTTATATCATCATCTAAAAAATTTTCTTTTGGCCGTGAGTGATGAATTGCCTGTAATCCATATACTTCAAAACCCGCTGAACATTATAGAACTCGGCTACCACGCGCCGGATGTTTTTGGGGAAAACTACTGTTTACCATCGCAAATATGGGCATAGTCCCAACACATATTGTTGCATATAAAAGGATATATAGTGTAAAATGGAACTTAAATAGAAATATAAAAACAGTAGACTTATATAGCCTTTTATGGTACTATAAATATTACTGCACTAGGGCTTCTTTAGTAAGAAGCTGATTTTATCAGAAAAGGTTTATTGGCAGTTGCAAAACGCTCATTTTACTGTCAGAGTTTGGACAAAACATACAAAAATGTAGCGAATTCAAAACGTCTTTGAGCGGAATTTTTGTATGTTTTGTTCAAACTCGTCGCCTTAAACCCAACTTTCGCAATTACCCAAAAAGTTTCTCAGTAATGTCTCTGTCAAATGAAAAATAGCAAATATGAGCTAGAAATACAAACAAAAACGGCAAACACATAAAAGCAGAATTTGTCAAACTACATGTCTGCTACAAGGTATACAGAGACAGGAAGAAGCCAAAAACATTTCAGACAATACTTGGACATTCTGATATAGGGACTAGATGAATCTATATATCCATCTAACAGCTGAAGAAAAGGCAAAAGAGATAAAAGACATAAAAGACATTGAAAAGTTCCTAAAAGTAATGTAAAATTGGTACTGGAATTGCTATACAAAATAATAAAGTAAAAAGTGCCTATTTAACGGCATTTCAAAGGAGATGTAGAACTAAAATGAAACTAGGAATCGTAGGCCTGCCGAATGTAGGAAAAAGTACATTATTTAACTCATTAACGAAAGCAGGAGCAGAGTCAGCCAATTATCCATTCTGCACCATAGACCCAAATGTGGGAATTGTAACTGTACCAGATACCAGGCTGCAGAAGCTGGGAGACTTGTATCACTCAAAGAAAGTGACTCCGGCAGTAATAGAATTTGTAGACATTGCCGGATTGGTAAAAGGTGCTTCCAAGGGAGAAGGACTGGGTAATCAGTTTTTGGCCAATATCCGTGAGGTAGATGCCATTGTCCATGTAGTACGCTGTTTTGAAGATAGCAATGTTGTTCATGTAGATGGTTCGATTGACCCGCTGCGGGATATTGAAACCATTAACCTAGAACTGATGTTCTCTGATCTGGAGATTCTGGAACGAAGAATTGCCAAGACTTCAAAAGGAGCCAGAAATGACAAAGGACAAGCAAAAGAGCTGGATTTACTGAATCGTATAAAAGCCTGGCTGGAGGAAGGAAATCTTGCTAAAACATTTCAGGTGGAAGATGAGGAAGAGATTGCATGGCTTGCTTCTTATAATCTCTTAACGGATAAACCCGTTATATTTGCAGCCAATGTAGCAGAAGAGGACTTGGCAGAGGATGGCAATGCTTATGTGGAGCGGGTACGGGAATATGCAAAAAAAGAACAGTCAGAGGTGTTTGTCATCTGTGCACAGATTGAACAGGAGATTGCAGAGCTTGATGATGAAGAAAAGCAGATGTTTTTAGAGGAGCTTGGTTTGGAGGAATCCGGCCTGGATAAATTGATTAAGGCCAGTTACAGTCTGCTTGGCCTGATCAGTTATTTAACTTCAGGGGAAGATGAGACAAGAGCTTGGACAATTAAGCAGGGAACCAAAGCCCCTCAGGCAGCCGGCAAGATTCATACGGATTTTGAGCGGGGCTTTATCCGGGCAGAAGTTGTCAATTATCAGGATCTGCTGGACTGCGGTACTTACGCAGCTGCCAAGGAAAAGGGACTTGTAGGTCTGGAAGGTAAAGACTATATCGTGAAAGATGGAGATGTCATTTTATTCCGTTTCAATGTATAATCATACGGAAATCAGAAAGGGAGACATATATGAATGATAAGGCAATTGCTTTTCCGAATCTGGGGATACAATGGAACCACATTGAGAAATCATTTACCATAGGAGGCATTGAAATTGCATTTTATGGTATTATAATCGGTTTGGGAATACTGATCGGATATCTGCTTGCTCAGCAGGAAGCCAGAAGGACCGGGCAGGATGCGGAGCTCTACATGGATTATGCAATCTATGCCGTTATTTGTTCAATTATTGGCGCCAGACTCTATTATGTAATCTTTTCCTGGGACGCATATAAAGACGATCTTTGGCAGATTTTTAATATACGGCAGGGCGGTCTGGCGATCTACGGAGGAGTGATTGCTGCTGTTCTTTCACTAATTGTATATGCCAAGATAAAAAAGCAGAATTTCTGGCTGATGGCTGATACAGGCTGTATAGGTCTGATTGCAGGACAGGCTGTCGGCAGGTGGGGGAATTTCTTTAATAGGGAAGCGTTTGGAGATTATACCAATAATCTACTGGCTATGAAGCTTCCAGTCAGTGCGGTAAGAAGTGGAGAAATAACAGCTAAAATGCAAGAACATATGACAGATGGCTGTATTCAGGTGCATCCTACATTTCTTTATGAATCCCTCTGGAATCTGGGAGTACTTTTATTTCTTCTCTGTTATCGGACGAGAAAACATTTTAATGGAGAACTGATGTTTCTATATCTGGGAGGATATGGACTGGGTCGGGTATGGATTGAGGGCCTTCGTACAGACCAGCTGATTCTGGGAAATACTGGAATTGCCGTTTCACAGGTGCTTGCAGGCTGCATGGTGCTTCTTTCTGCTATCGTGCTGGTTGTAGGAAATATCCGGGCTAAAAAAGCAAAGAAAGTGGATTAATCAAACAACCGAGTGCTTTTTATTATAATAATATTGGACATTAAAAAGACTTTTTAACAGAAACTGTTAAAGAGTCTTTTTTTGTAGAATGAATGCCAAATCGTGTATTTATCAAATTAATTTCCCAAAAAACTATTGAAATATCATCCAAAGTGGTATAAGATAGAGAGTAAGTGGTGGAAAGTGGTATAAAGTGGATGAAAATGGAGGCGGTGTGGTGTCTTTCATTTGGGAGAAGGTGAGAGCGGATGTTCTTCGGAGAATATAATCATACAATTGATGCGAAAGGCAGATTGATTGTCCCGGCTAAGTTAAGGGAGCAGCTGGGAGAAGCGTTTGTTGTAACGAAGGGCATGGACGGACACTGCCTCTCCGTATATCCTATGGAGGAATGGAAAATACTTGAAGAAAAACTCCGTGCGCTGCCGCTGAATGACCCGGATGGACGTCTTCTGACCAGATATCTAATGGCAGGTGCTGTATTCTGTGAGCTGGACAAGCAGGGAAGGGTTTTGATTCCTTCGGTGCTGCGGGAATTTGCGCAGTTAGAGAAGGAAGTAGTGCTGGCAGGCAGTATGGACCATGTAGAGATCTGGAATAAGCAAAGATGGCAGGATATCAATACCGTAGATGATATTGGCGATGTATTATCGCGTCTGCAGCAAAAAGGTATTAATCTGTAGGAGGAAAATTAATGGAATTCAGACATACCTCTGTACTCTTAAAGGAGACGATAGAACAGCTGCATATCAGGGAGGATGGCATATATGTCGATGGAACTCTAGGAGGAGGCGGACATGCCTACGAGATTTGCAGCAAACTTTCGCCCAGAGGAAAGTTTTACGGCATAGACCAGGATGGAGAAGCCATAGAGGCCGCCAGCCGCCGCCTGCAGCCATTTGCAGATCGGGTAGTCGTTATCAGAAGCAACTATTTACAGATGAAAGAAGTTTTGCAGGAACGGGACGTTTTGAAAGTCAGCGGCATATTATTGGATTTGGGCGTGTCTTCCTACCAGCTGGATAATGCCCAGAGAGGATTTACCTATCGAGAAGACGTACCACTGGATATGCGCATGGATCAGCGGCAGGAATGTACAGCTAGAACGATTGTCAATACTTATAGTGAGACCGAGATTTTTCATATCATCCGTGACTATGGAGAAGATCGATTTGCAAAAAACATTGCCAGACATATTGTAATGGCAAGAGAGAAAGCACCGATAGAAACGACAGGAGAACTGACAGAGATTATCAAACAGGCAATTCCAGCCAAGGTAAGAGCGACAGGCGGGCACCCGGCAAAAAGGACATTTCAGGCGCTTCGGATTGAGTTAAACCGGGAACTGGAGGTGCTGGAACAATCATTGGAGGATATGATAGAACTGTTAGAGCCGGGAGGAAGAATCTGTATTATTACCTTTCATTCTCTGGAAGACCGAATTGTAAAGCAGTATTTTAGGAAATGTGAGAATCCCTGTACCTGTCCAAGAGAATTTCCGGTCTGTGTATGCGGCAGGAAATCAAAGGGAAAGGTAATTACAAGGAAACCTATATTACCGGGAAATGATGAAATAGAACAAAATAAACGGGCGCAGAGCGCTAAATTAAGAGTATTTGAAAAAACATAAGAACAGCCTGCGGTCCATTTATGATACTGCAGGACAGGACAGTTTCCAGAGGACGGATGACATAAGAAAGGGTGAAGTATATGGCAGAATATAGGAAAATAGACTGGAAAGTTCAAAGAGTAGGGAAACAGGTCTATATCCGGGATAATGTGGTAAGAAAGCCTCGGATAGAAGAAGACCCGTATATTGAGCATGCACATAAAAGACAGGGAGAAATTAATCGGGAGCGCAGAAAGAAACAGGAATTTGCCCAGGCAATGAACCGCAGGTATATAAGTTTTCTGCTTGTATCGGCTATTTTA
Organism: Lachnospiraceae bacterium; assembly: GCA_022791575.1. Taxonomy (GTDB): domain Bacteria; phylum Bacillota; class Clostridia; order Lachnospirales; family Lachnospiraceae; genus JAAVZI01. Next base: position 53,250 of record JAAVZI010000004.1, on the reverse strand, counting down.
GTATTTGTGGCCGTATCCGGTTATCTGACACAGATCTTTAAGTATAATGAATCCAAAAAGAACGTTCAGGCACTAGAATCGGAAGTAACGGATTTGAAGGCTGACAATGACGAAACCAAAGGGCGGTTGGATACTTCTATTAATGTGGAGGAGATCCGGCGTATTGCCATGGAAGAGCTGGGTATGGTATATGCCGGCCAGGATCAGGTAGTGGCTTATAGCTATGAAGAGAGTGACTATGTAAGGCAGTATGAGGATATACCAAAATGAAAGAAGGAGTCTGTAATTGAAAAAGAAAAGACAAAAGTATTTTACAGATAAGAAAAAGAAAAAAATCCAGTTTTTGTTTGTAGTAACATTGATTGTCTTTGTAGTATTAAACAGTGCGGTCGTATGGATTCAAAATGTCAAAGGCGAAGAATATGAGAAAAAAGTGTTAAGCCAGCAGAATTTTGAAAGTAAGACGATTCCTTTTCGCAGAGGTGATATCAGGGACTGCAACGGAACACCGCTGGCAATGAGCCAGAAAGTGTACAATATGGTTTTGGACTGCAGGATTCTCAATGAACAGAAAGAAGAGAACATTAAGAAAACAATTCGTACGCTGGTTCAGTGTTTTCCAGATTTAACAGAAAGTGAACTGCGGACTATGCTGAAAGAACGTGCAGACAGCAGTTATGTCAAGCCCAAAAACAAGCAGAAAATGACCTATGATGAGATAAAAAAGTTTAAAGAAATCATGGAGGATGAAGAGAAAGGAGAAGGCGTTGTAGGAGTATGGTTTGAGGAAGAGTACCAAAGATACTATCCTAGCGGGAGTCTTGCCTGTGATGTCATTGGTTTTACCTATCAGGGAAATGTGGGCAACTGCGGTATTGAGAGTTCTTACAATGACGAGCTGAATGGAGAGAACGGAAAAGAATATGGTTATCTGAATCTGGATAATGGCGAGGAGAAGGTTGTCAAAGCTGCGGTAAATGGTAATACCATTGTATCTACCATTGATTCGAATGTTCAGAAAATTGTGGAAAAACATATAGCTGCTTTTAATGAAGCACACAGAAATGAGGTAAGAACAGGGGCAGGCAGTCTGAATACGGGTGTGATTATTCAAAATCCCAATACAGGTGAAATTATTGCAGAAGCCAGTTATCCGGTATTTGATTTGAATAATCCTTATGATCTTACTGTTCCGGGAATTACAGCAGAAGATCTGAACAACCTGCAGGTGAAGCTGAATGAAAAGGCAGCAGCCGGAGGAAATGCAGAGACCAATGTAACGATGGAAGCATTAAGTGCGGTATGGAGAAATTATTGTGTGAATGATACTTTTGAGCCAGGATCTACGGCCAAGGCGATGACTATTGCAACCGGTATTGAAACAGGTGCCATGACAGGAGATGAAGTCTATCTCTGTGATGGAGTGCAGCAGGTGGCAGACCGGGAGATTCACTGTGTCAATACGGCCGGCCATGGCCAGGAGACTGTTGCGCAGGCTTTGATGTATTCCTGCAACGATGCTCTGATGCAGATGGCGGAAAAGATTGGTATCGATGATTTTACCAAGTACCAAAGCATTTTTGGAATTGGCAAAAAGACTACCATTGATCTCCCGGCTGAACCAAATACGTCGGCGCTGATTTATACAAAGGAAAATATGAAACCGGTGGATCTGGCGACTTCTTCATTTGGACAGACCTATAATGTAACTATGACACAGATGATGTCGGCGTTTTGTTCGATTATCAATGGCGGTTATTATTATAAGCCTCATGTAGTGAAGAGAATTGAGTCCCCCGCAGGCACTACAATTAAAAATATTGAGCCAACCTTGATGAGACAGACCATTTCCAAAGAGACCTCTGATATTTTAAAAGGTTATCTAAAGGAAGTGGTAATGAATGGTACGGCTAAAACGGCTATGGTACCAGGGTATAGCATGGGCGGTAAAACCGGAACGGCAGAAAAGGTAGAAAATGGCCAGCGTAAAAAGGACTGTTATGTATTATCTTTTATCGGCTGTGTACCGGCAGATAATCCTGAAATCGCGGTTTATGTGGTAATTGATGAGCCGAATGTGGCAGAGCAGGCTCATAGCAGCTATGCTCAGGCTTTGGCAAGGGATATTATGAAGGAAGTACTGCCATATATGAATATTTATCCAGATTTAGATGTTACACCAGAGAACCAGCCAGAACCAAATCCAGCAGAAGATCCCAATGCGCAGCAGCCAGTTTTTGAATAATTATGGAATGATGAATAACCTTATGGAAGTTATCATAAGCTATAGTAATGACTTTTATGAGGCTGCTTATGCAAAAGAATAAGACTTTTCATAAAAAGAAGATTTTAGTTGTTTTCGTTGTTATTTTAGTAATATTGATTGTATTGGTATGCCGTCTTGTATTTCTGATGATATTTTGTTCGGAATATTATGGACAGAAGGCCAAGGATTTACATCAGAGGGAAAGGGATATCAAAGCGGCACGTGGCGAGATCTTAGATCGGAATGGAGAAGTGCTTGCTACCAACCGCTCGGTCTGTACCATATCCGTCATTCATAACCAGATTAAGGAACCAGAGAAAGTCATTGAAGCATTGACAAAGGAGCTCGGCATAGACGAAGAGACAATCCGCCAAAAAGTAGAAAAATATAGTTCGATAGAGATTATTAAGAAAAATGTGGATAAAGAAGTTGGAGATGCCATTCGAAAATATGGTTTAGAAGGCGTTAAAATTGACGAAGATTATAAGAGGTACTATCCGTTTGAAAGTCTGGCGTCTAAGGTGCTTGGATTTACAGGAGGGGATAATCAGGGAATTATTGGACTGGAGGTAAAATATGATAAATACCTGTCAGGTAGCAGCGGAAAGATACTGACGCTTACCGATGCCAGAGGCGTGGAGATTGAAGCTGCTGTAGAGGAACGCTTAGAACCAGTAAATGGCAATAATCTGGTTACCACTTTGGATCGGAATGTGCAAGAATATGTGGAGCAGGCAGCTAGTAAGGTCCTAGAGAAGAAGTCAGCGGACAGTGTATCGATCCTGGTGATGAATCCTCAGAATGGAGAAATGCTGGCTATGGTCAATACGCCAGAATTTAATCTGAATGAACCTTATACTCTGCAGAATGTAACAGAAGGAGCTGTTTTATCAGAAAAAGAAAAGCAGGAACAGTTAAATCAGATGTGGAGGAATCAATGTATCAATGATACCTATGAACCAGGGTCTACATTTAAGATTATTACCATGGCAGCCGGTTTGGAAGAAAAAGTTGTATCATTGGAAGATCATTTCTCCTGTCCTGGCTTTAAGATTGTAGATGATCGAAGGATTAAGTGTCATAAAGTCGCTGGTCATGGCGCGGAGACATTTACCCAGGCAGTTATGAATTCCTGCAATCCAGTCTTTATTGAAGTAGGCCTTCGGTTAGGAACCGCTAACTATTTTAAGTATTTAAGGCAGTTCAAGCTGTTGGATAAGACCTGTATTGATTTGCCGGGAGAAGCTTCCACAATTATGCATAAAGAAGATAATGTAGGTCCGGTAGAGCTGGCAACGATTTCTTTTGGTCAGTCGTTTCAGATTACACCAGTGCAGCTGGCGACAACGGTAAGTTCCATTATCAATGGAGGCAGGAGGATTACACCGCATTTTGGCAAGGCTATTCAGGATGCGGACGGCAATGTTATAGAAGAGCTTACCTTTCCGGTTACGGAAAATATTCTGTCAGCAGAGACATCAGCAACTGCCAGAAGTGTTCTGGAGCAGGTGGTAGCAGAAGGTACAGGAAATAAAGCCTATATTCCAGGATTTCATATCGGTGGAAAGACAGCGACATCCCAGACCCTGCCTAGAAGTGCCAACCGTTATATAGCCTCTTTTCTGGGATTTGCTCCGGCAGATGATCCTCAGGTACTAGTATTAGTTATTATTAATAATCCACAGGGTATTTATTATGGAGGTACAATAGCGGCGCCTGTGGCTCAGGAAATCTTTGATAATATACTGCCCTATTTAGGCATAGAATTACGATATACACAGGAAGAACTTGCAGAATTGGCAAAAACGGAAGAAGCAGCAGAGTAAGTAGAATGCCGTGTCAGTTCCATTGCAGGCGGATATTAATGAAACGTGCAGAGTAAAGGTGTATACGAAGCACAAAGGGTGAGGTGTGTATGGAAGTAAATTCTGATGTAGTAGTGCCTGTGGTATCAGCATTTTTTATTAGTGTCATATTAAGTCCGATTGTCATACCTTTCTTGAGGAAGTTAAAGATCGGGCAGACAGTCCGAGAAGAGGGGGTGCAGGCTCATAAAGCCAAAAACGGCACACCGACTATGGGCGGCTTGATTATTCTGGTTGGTATTGTTGTGACTACCTTGCTGTATATCAGGGAGTATCCGTTTTGCATTCCTATATTATTTGTTACGCTGGGCTTCGGGATTATCGGGTTTCTGGATGACTACATAAAGGTAGTGATGAGGCGGGCAGAAGGGTTAACGCCCTTACAGAAGCTTGGCGGGCAGATGGTAGTGACAACGGTTTTTGTCTATTATGTATTACATTATACAGATATCAGCCTTCAGCATCTGAAGATTCCATTCTTGCCGGAAGAGGAGCTGGTGCTTCCTCTGTGGCTTGCAATTGTGTTAGTATACTTTGCTGTGATCGGTACGGTAAACGGTGTAAATTTTACAGACGGACTGGACGGACTGGCTGCCAGTGTAACGGTATTAGTGGCTGTGTTTTTTTCTGTAGTTGCAGTTGGACAAAAGAGCGGCATTGAACCGATTACCTGTGCAGCAGTTGGTAGTCTGGCAGGCTTTTTGCTTTTTAATGTATATCCGGCCAAAGTATTTATGGGAGATACGGGTTCTCTGGCTCTGGGCGGATTTGTAGCGGCAACAGCTTATGTGCTGCAGCTGCCTATATTCATACTGTTGGTAGGTATGATTTATTTTGTAGAAGTATTGTCTGTGATGCTGCAGGTGCTTTATTTTAAAGTAACCGGCGGAAAACGGATATTTAAGATGGCGCCGATTCATCATCATTTTGAATTGTGCGGATGGTCGGAGACACAGATTGTAACTCTGTTTTCAGTTATAACGGCCATACTCTGTCTGGTTGCTCTAATGGCACTGTAAAGGAAGCAAACCAGAACAATAACGAAGAGAAGAAAGGAATATACCATGAATTTACAAGGAAAGACCGTATTAGTAGCGGGTTGTGGAATCAGTGGCATTGCAGCAGTCAATCTGTTGTATGAAAAAGGGATTCGTACAATATTATATGACAGCAATGACAAGCTGGAAGCAGCAGAGATTGCCGGACGCCTGGCAGATGGAGTACAGACGGAGATTCTCTTAGGGGAAATGACAGAAGGGACAATAAGAAGAACTGATGTTCTAGTTCTCAGTCCTGGAATTCCCATGGATCTTCCATTTGTAGAAGCCTTCCGGTCAGCGGGTATTCCGATTATTGGCGAAATTGAACTAGCCTATCTCTGCGGTAAGGGCAGAGTGATCGGCATTACCGGAACTAACGGCAAAACTACAACTACGGCTCTGACCGGACAAATTATGAAGAACTATTTTGATTCGGTATTTGTGGTAGGGAATATAGGAATTCCCTATACCGGTGTGGCTGCCGAAATGACCAAGGATACTGTGACAGTGGCAGAGATCAGCAGTTTTCAGCTAGAAACCATTGATAGCTTTTGTCCACAGGTCTCAGCAGTGCTCAATGTAACTCCTGACCATCTAAACCGGCATCATACTATGGAGAAATATATTCAGGCAAAAGAAGACATTGCGAAGAACCAGAGGAAAGATCAGGTCTGTATTTTGAATTATGACAATGCCAATACCCGCAGGATGGCAGAGCATATCCGTGCTTCGGTTCTCTTTTTCAGCCGTCTGGAAAAGTTGGAACAAGGAGTCTGTCTGGATCAGGAGCAGATTGTATATAGGGATAATGGCAGAACGGAAGTAATCTGTCCTCTCTCCGCCATGCAGCTGGTTGGAAACTGTAATGTGGAAAATGTAATGGCAGCTTCTGCGATTGCAGTCAGTATGGGCGTTCCAACAGAGATCATCGAAAAAACCATTCGAGAATTCAAGGCAGTGGAGCATCGGATTGAATTTGTGAAGGAAGTAAACGGAGTGAGATATTATAATGATTCCAAAGGTACAAATCCCGATGCAGCCATCCAGGGAATCCAGGCTATGGACCGTCCTACGGTACTGTTAGCAGGCGGTTATGACAAACAGTCGGAATATGATGAATGGCTCAAAGCCTGTGAAGGGAAAGTAAAGGCGTTGGTTCTGATTGGCCAGACTAGGGAGAAGATTCAGCAAGCGGCTATGAGGCACAGAATTACCAATATTCTTCTAAAGGATACCTTTGAAGAGGCTATGAAAGAGTGCGAACAGCAGGCAGAAAGCGGCGATGCGGTACTTTTGTCCCCGGCCTGTGCAAGCTGGGGCATGTTTGACAATTATGAACAGCGTGGTAACTTGTTCAAGGAATACGTAAGAGGGATTCAGGAACATGAAAAATAATAATTTGAGGTGGTGGAATGTCCGGATGGCCGAAAGGCAGCAAGGATACAGTCAGCGAACCCCGTGCGGATGATACACTTGCCATTATTGTTCTGATTTTTGTAGTGTTTGGAATGATAATGCTCTACAGCACCAGCGCCTATAATGGGTCTGTGAAATTTGAAGATGCTGGATATTATTTTAAGAAACAGCTGTTTGCGACTTCATTAGGACTGGCGCTTATGTACATAGTTTCCAGAATTGATTACCATTATTGGGAGAAAATGGCACTGCCGGCCTATCTGGTATCGCTTGTGCTGTCAGCGTTAGTGCTTCTGATCGGAGATTCCTACAACGGTTCTAAACGCTGGCTCGGCTTGGGGCCTTTATCGTTTCAGCCGGCAGAATTTGCTAAAGTTGCAGTAATTCTATTTTTGGCATGGTATATCAGCAATACGAAAAAAAAGATTAAGAGTATATGGTCTCTGTTTAAAGTCATTATACTTGTCCTGCCCATTGTGGGTTTAGTAGGAACGAACAACTTAAGTACAGCGATTATTATCTTGGGAATCGCAGTAATTCTTGTATTTGTAGCCAGTCCGTCCTATATCCAGTTTATTGCGTTGGGCGGTCTGGGTACAGTATTTGTTGGAATTTTTCTGGCAGTAGAACAATACCGTCTGGAACGGCTTTTAATCTGGAAGAATCCAGAAGCCTATGAAAAGGGGTATCAGACCCTGCAGGGGCTTTATGCGATAGGTTCCGGTGGTCTTTTTGGAACTGGGCTGGGTAAAAGTATGCAGAAGCTGGGATTTGTTCCAGAGGCGCAAAATGATATGATTTTTTCCATTATCTGCGAGGAACTGGGGCTGATAGGAGCCGGATTTATTCTTTTGCTGTTTTTATTGATGATCTGGCGGTTTTTGATTGTATCCCACAAGGCGCCCGATTTGTTTGGCTCGCTGATCGCGGCCGGTATATTGGGGCATATTGCCATTCAGGTTATTTTAAATGTCGCAGTTGTAACAAATACGATTCCCAATACAGGAATTACTCTGCCGTTTATCAGTTATGGCGGCACTTCGGTATTATTTTTACTGGGGGAGATGGGCTTGGCTCTGAGTGTTTCCCGCTATGGAAAAAATCAATCTTAGACACATTTTCTGTTCTGCCGCATATAATACTTTATATGAGTTTTGCGGTAAGGGGGAAATAGTGTGGAATATATCCGGATCAAAGGTGGGATTCCCCTGCGGGGCGAAGCTGGCATACAAAGTTCTAAAAATGCGGCATTGCCTATTCTGGCAGCAGCGCTGCTGGCAAAAGGAACTACTGTTCTGGAAAAATGTCCCAGAATTACTGATGTATATCATATGACAGCCATTATGGAGGAGCTGGGCTGTCGGATCTGGTGGGAGGAAGAGAATCTCTGTATCGATACGTCTCAGTTGAGTCGTTTTGATATCTGCTGTCCGTCCGCGCGTTGTATGCGTTCCTCTTGTCTGTTTTTAGGAAGCCTGCTGGGAAGGCTTGGGCAGGCGAGACTGCCTTATCCAGGAGGCTGTGTCATAGGAAAAAGGCCCATTGATATCCATATGGAAGGTTTGAAAAGTATGGGTGTTGTCTTTACCGAACAGGAAGAGAAGATTAATGCCAGTGTTTCCAGACTGGAAGGTTGTCGCATTCAGCTTTCTTATCCGAGTGTGGGAGCGACAGAGAATCTACTGCTGGCGGCAGTTTTGGCAGAAGGCACCACACAGATTAAGGGAGGTGCAAAAGAGCCGGAAGTAGAAGAATTAAGTAGATTCCTTAATCAGATGGGTGCCAGGATTCGTTGGAAGGATGGAGAAACTCTGGTTATAAAAGGCGTTAAAAGCCTTTCGCCGGTCACATATCAGATCGTTCCCGATCGGATTGTAGCAGGGACTTATCTGTTGGCAGCAGTAGCAACCAGAGGAAAAATTACCCTTCATAATGTTCCCTGGGGACATCTGGGAGCCCTGGAGGTGCAGCTGATGAAAATGGGCGGCAGAATCCGTGTACTGGATCATGATGTAATCTTTGATGCTTCGGAAGCGGTTCATGGACTGAAGGAGGTAAGGACCCTTCCTTATCCGGGATTTCCTACGGATTTACAGTCGCAGCTTGCCGCAGCTCTGACTCTGGCTGATTCTCCCAGCCAAATAGAGGAAACCGTGTTTGAGTCTCGGTTTGCAGCTATGGAAGAGTTAACTAAGATGCAGGCCAGAATTAAAATAAAAGAAAGAAAGATACAGATACAGCCGGCAGCATTTCTAAAGGGAACAGATGTTCATGCTGGCGATTTGAGAGGTGGAGCAGCATTGGTGGTGGCAGGACTTGCGGCTCAGGGCGTTACTAAAGTTACAGGCTGTGAGTTCCTGGAACGGGGCTATTCAGATATTGTGAAGGATATTCAGTCTCTGGGAGGAAGGATAGAAAAGGTGAATCAGCAACCGTAGTCCAGAATCTGATATCAAAAAAGGAAACGCCAGAAGCGGGGTGAATAAAATGGCTGCAAAGAATAAAAAACAATCTTTTTTATTAAAAAAACTTATCATTATTTTGTCGGTTTTGCTGGCATTGGTATTGACTGGCGTAATCCTGTTTTTTATGAACCATATTACTCAGGTGGAAATAGATGGCAACAATTTCTATACGGATGAGCAGATTAAGGAGCTGGTAATTAATGGAGAATTGGAAGAAAATGCCTGGTATCTTTATTGGAAATACAAATATTCCGAACCGCCGGCAATTCCTTTTATTGACAAAGTAGAGGTGGAGCTTGCAGGCAGGGGCAGTATTAAACTTCATATCTATGAAAAAAGCATTGTCGGCTATGTGGAATATCTTGGAAAATGTATGTATTTTGACAAGGACGGAACTGTCGTGGAAACATCGGCAGAACCGATGGAAGGAATTCCCAGAATTACAGGCCTTCGTTTTGAACGCATTACCTTATACGAGAAGCTTCCGGTTGGGAAGGAAGAAGTATTTCAGGCAATATTAAATCTAACCAAAGAATTAAAAAAGAATCAGATTATGCCAGATAAAATCCAGTTCAATGATGAACTGGAGGCAATTTTGTATTTTGGACAAGCGCAGGTTCTGTTCGGCACGGACAGCAGCCTGAATGAGAAGGTAGCCAGGCTGAAAGCGCTGGTGCCGCAGCTGGAGGGAAGATCAGGGGTCTTACATATGGAGGAAGTAGATGAGGATAATAGAAATATTATATTCCGTCAAGCTGAGGAATAAGGAATACCATGTTTGGGATGAGTGCGAAAAACCGCCGCAGATACTTGCACATTATATTCCAATATGCTACAATAATACGATAATAGAAAACATATGAGAAATGTGGTGTAACTTTGATCAAACGAAAATATATGCGCACCAGACAGCTTAAGGCCGGAATGAGAATGGATCAGTCGGTGGTTGACAGGCTTGGGCGTATTTTGGTGGCGAGAGGTTCCTATTTGGATGATTACATAATAGAATCCATGATAAAAATGGGAATTATGAGCGTCTACATTCAGGAAGGTAAGGAAGAAAGCGGGCAGCCAAAGGAAGAAGAGATTTGTCCATTGGCTCTGGAAAATATTGAGAAGCTTCACACAGAAGACCGTTCCAAAGTGACTTTGTCTAATAGTGTTCGTAAAAGGGTAGCAGAAGGAATTCAGTATATTTACAGCAATACCGAATCAGAACATCTGGCTGATGCAACGGACAGCATTGCCAATGACCTGATGAACACGATTAACAGTAATAATGCGGTGGCTCTTGATATCAATGCTCTCAAAACCAGTGATGAATATACATTTAAGCATAGTGTAGATGTAGCGACCATTGCTATGATACTGGCAAAAAAGCAGGGAATGTCTGATAAAAGAATTCGTGAAATCGGAGTTGCAGGGCTGCTTCATGATGTGGGTAAGACGAAAGTGCCAAATGAGATTCTGAATAAACCGGGACCCTTGGATGATGAGGAATTTACTATTATGAAACAGCATCCGGTGTTTGGTTACAGAATGATTAAGGACAGGAAAGAATTCGGCCCAGAGGTTGCTATGGCTGTATTGCAGCATCATGAAAAGACGGATGGGAGAGGATATCCCATGGCAGTACAGGCCAGCCAGATCAGCAATTATGCTAAGATTTTGTCTGTGGCTGATATTTACGATGCGCTGGTAACCGAACGGCCTTATAAAAAGGCATTTACACAGCGGACCGCAGTAGAGATGGTCATGTCAATGACAGGAGAGCTGGATATGGAGGCTATGCAGTGTTTCCTGGAAAGCATCATCTTGTATCCTGTGGATGCCGTGGTAGAACTGAGCAATGGAGAGACAGCAAAGGTGGTAAAGAATTCTCCAAACAATGTATTGCGTCCCATGGTGGTAAGCCTTAACACTGGCAAGGTATATAATCTGGGAGAAGATATATCTTGTGCTAATATTGTTATTAATTAAAGATTTTTTATATTTAAAAGCAGAATAAAGTAGAAAAAATATACAGAATTGAAAATTAATGTTGATTTCCTGAAAGAAACCATGTATAGTAGTATAAGAGTGACTATGGGTAGTTGTGTGAAGGAGGAAGAACCTTGTTTGAATTAACAGATAGCGGAATGGACCGCGCAGCTAATATTATTGTGATAGGAGTTGGCGGTGCAGGTAATAATGCAGTTAACAGAATGATAGATGAGAATATAGGCGGAGTGGAGTTTGTCTGTATTAATACGGACAAGCAGGCACTTCAGTTATGCAAGGGCCAGACTGTTCAGATTGGCGAGAAGCTGACCAAAGGTCTTGGAGCAGGTGCTAAGCCGGAAGTTGGTGAAAAAGCAGCCGAAGAAAATGTAGAAGAGATATCTGAGATTGTAGAAGGTGCCGATATGGTATTCGTCACATGTGGAATGGGCGGAGGTACTGGTACTGGTGCTGCGCCGGTGGTAGCAGGAATTGCCAAAAGCAAGGGGATTCTTACAGTAGGAGTTGTGACTAAGCCTTTCAAATTCGAAGGTAAGGTTCGTATGGATAATGCGCTCCGCGGACTTGAGAAATTAAAGGAAAGTGTGGATACCCTGATTGTGATTCCCAATGATAAACTGCTGCAGATTGTGGATCGCAGAACAACTATGCCAGAAGCACTTAAGAAAGCAGATGAGGTTCTTCAGCAGGCGGTACAGGGAATTACAGATTTAATTAATCTACCGGCATTGATCAGTCTGGATTTTGCAGATGTTCAGACTGTTATGAAAGACGGTGGACTGGCACATATTGGAATTGGACAGGCTCAGGGTGACGACAAGGCTATGGATGCGGTTAAGATGGCCGTAAACAGTCCGCTTTTAGAGACCAGCATTGCTGGAGCATCAGATGTAATTATTAATATTTCTGGTGATGTAACCCTGACGGATGGGGATGAGGTTGCATCTTATGTACAGGAATTTACAGGCGAAGAAGTGAATATTATCTTTGGTGCTATGTATGATGAGAATGTAACCGATGCAGTAACTGTAACAGTAATTGCAACTGGTCTGGGCAAGTCTCAGCCTCAGGTACAGGAGAGCAGAATTATGCCGGATAATGCCATGCATACAGGCAGGCCGGGCCAGACAGCCGGCGGCGTACGTTCCAATACTATGGCCTCACCGACACAGAGAGTTACGGCTTCTGTACAAAGACAGACAGCAGCAACAGTTGCTCCGCAGCCAGAGCGTGCAGAATTTACCAGAGCAGAGACAGGGACTGCGCAGAGAGTTTCTTTTAGAAAGCCAGCGGCGGTAGAGCAGCCGGTGAAGGAGGAAGTACAAGAGAATACACATACAGCAGCACCAGCTAGGCAGCAGCCAGCATCTAAATCATTGGAGATTCCAATCTTTTTACAGAAGTATAAAAAATAATAATCATTTTAAGAATCAATGATGGAAAAAGAATGAAAGGACATATGTAAAGGCATATGTCCTTTTTTGTCGTATTATCAAAGAACATGTAGAATCTTGCGGTAAAAAGAAGTTAAAAAGGGATTGGATTTGACAAAATTTACAGGATGGCAGGTCTATAATGAACGCATAATAACAAGCGGAGGTGACGTGTGTTCTATGAAATATACATAGATATTTTTTTTGCTGTAAATGCCGTTTTGGATTTTCTGATTATCCTTATTGTGCAGAAAATACAGCATTATAGAAGTACGATGATACGGATGATTGCGGCAGCCATGGCAGGCTCTGCCATATTAAGTGTTTATCTGTGTATTCCAGTCAAACAGTATATGTGGACCCGGCTGCTGTTTTATATGTGTGCCTATGTAAGCATGGCAGTGATTGCATTTCCGGGCAATAAAAAAGCGGGAATTGTTCGTGCGGTTATACTTTTGTATCTGGTCAGTTTTTTAGTGAATGGAATTTTCAGATGGCTGAATCTGCAGGTAGAACATGTATGGCTCCTGTTTGTATTATGTGTGGGTATATATGTAGGAATCCGGGGAGCAGTTTTCTTGTATGCGCGAAAACAAGAGGAGACGCAACATATATATGAAATCCGTATTAATTATAAGCAGCACCTGCTTTGCCTGAAGGGGCTGTGGGATACAGGAAATCTTCTTCGTTCTCCATACCATCAGAAAGGAGTTTCCGTGATCAGCTATGAAGCAATCAGGGATTATCTTTCAGATTCACTGAGACAGTGTGTAGAGTCTGGTGATTTTACATCCATGGAAATGGGAGTGGAAGGAGAGAGGATATTTCTGATACCATACGAAACTATAGATGCAAAGCCTGGAATTATGCCGGTTCTGGCAGCAGACCGTATGTTGATTCAAAAAGAGGGGGAAGAACTGGAGTATGAAAATCCATTGTTAGGCATAAGCAGTAAACCTGTGAGTATCCGCCGTGCATTTCAGGTGGTATTGACTGCACAGGGATAGGAGGAAAGGAAAGATGTTGTTTAAAGTGTTTTTACATAATAAGATAAGATTGAAAATGATGTACAGTCTGCAGAATGTTATGCAGCTGAGTCATGGAGAAATTCACTACATAGGAGGGGCAGAGGTGCTGCCGGCGCCGTTAGAGGCCGAGGAAGAGGCAAAAATTATTTCGGATCTGGATACGGAGTATGCCAGTGAAGCGCGTACCGTATTGATCGAGCACAACCTGCGCCTGGTTGTATACATAGCTAAAAAATTCGATAATACCGGAGTTGGGGTAGAAGATTTAATATCCATAGGTACGATAGGATTAATTAAGTCTATCAATACCTTCAATCCAGATAAGAATATTAAATTGGCAACTTATGCCTCTCGATGTATTGAGAATGAAATTTTAATGTACCTTAGAAGGAATAGTAAGACGAAGATGGAAGTATCCATTGATGAGCCTTTGAATGTGGACTGGGATGGCAATGAGCTGCTGCTTTCGGATATCCTGGGAACGGATGAGGATATTATATACAGAGGCATTGAGGCCGAGGTTGAGAAAAGTCTGTTAACGAAAGCCATTGAGAAACTTTCAGAACGGGAACGTACCATAGTGAATTTAAGGTTTGGCTTAGACCGTGACGACGGAGGTGAAATGACACAGAAAGAGGTGGCAGATCTGCTTGGAATTTCACAGTCTTATATTTCCAGACTTGAGAAAAAAATAATGGGACGGCTGAAACGAGAAATCGTTCGTTACCAGTAAGAAAGAAAGGCGTTAAGGGAATGGGGAACCTTTACCGTCTAAGTGAGTGGTTAAATCATATAGAAAAACAGCATGATTTTTGAATAACATTAGAGCAAAACTGATGTTCGACAAAAATCATGCTGTTTTTTATTGGAACAAATGTCAAAAAAGGGCAATTGATGCGAACAATTATAAGTATAAATTTTCCTTCTTGTGAGAACAATTTAGTTATCGGTTTATATAGTCTGACTGTACGTCCAAGATGTCAGGCTGAGACCTGGTCAGAGTAAAGCACAAGGAGGAAATAAAAGGATGGCTCTCAATAAAGTAGAAATCTGCGGGGTAAATACGGCGAAACTGCCGCTGTTAAAAAATGAGGATAAGGATGCTTTATTCAAGCGGATCAAACAGGGAGACCAGGAGGCAAGGGAGACTTATATTAAGGGAAATCTAAGGCTAGTCTTAAGTGTAATCAAACGTTTTTCCAACAGCAATGAAAATGTAGATGATTTATTTCAAATCGGATGTATTGGTCTCATTAAGGCCATTGATAACTTTGATGATACTTTAAATGTAAAATTTTCCACTTATGCCGTGCCGATGATTATCGGTGAGATCAGACGTTATCTAAGAGATAATAACAGTATCCGTGTCAGTCGTTCGTTGCGGGATATTGCCTATAAAGCAATCTATGCCAAAGAAAATCTTATGAAAACTTCTTTAAAGGAACCGACCATTGAAGATATTGAGAAAGAAATCGGCGTACCCAAGGAAGAGATTGTACATGCACTGGATGCCATTCAAAGTCCGGTCAGCCTCTATGACCCAGTTTATAGTGAAGGTGGAGATACCCTTTATGTTATGGACCAGATTAGTGATAAAAAGAATAAAGAGGATAACTGGGTAGAGGATATTTCGCTTGGTGAGGCTATGAAGAAGTTAAGTGAACGGCAGAACTATATTATCCAGCTTCGTTTTTTTCAAGGCAAAACACAGATGGAAGTGGCGGAAGAAATTGGCATTTCTCAAGCACAGGTCAGCCGTTTGGAGAAAAATGCTCTTCGCTGTATGAAGAATTATCTGGTCTAGGAGGATTTCTATGAAAAAGAAAAAGGAATTGAGTGCCGTCTCGGTTATTCTGGGAATTATTCTGGCCTCTGTATTTGGAGGAGCCAATGCTTACCTGGGCCTGCGTGTGGGCATGACCGTATCCGCTTCGGTTCCGGCAGCTGTCATTGCAATGGGAATTATCCGTTTTGTATTAAGAAAGAATTCCAGGTTGGAAACGAATATGGTCCAGACGATTGGTTCAGCAGGGGAAAGTGTCGCGGCCGGAGCAATCTTTACAATGCCTGCTTTGTTTATCTGGGCAAATGAGTGGCGGTCAGAGCCGCCCACTTTGTTCGAGATTACCTGTATTGCTTTAGCCGGCGGTTTATTAGGCATTCTATTTATGGTGCCCCTTCGCAAGTCTCTGATTGTAAGGGAAGAAAAAACGCTGCTTTATCCCGAAGGAACTGCATGTGCCCAGGTAATTGCGGCTGGTGAAAAAGGCAGCAGCAAAGCCTCTCTTGTCTTTGCAGGATTGGGACTGTCGGCGTTGTATAAATTTGCTGCGGACGGATTAAAAGCATTTCCCAGTGAAGTACATTATGAACCCCGGTATTATAAAGGGGCAGGTGTGGGGGCAGATGTTCTTCCGGCTTTGGCAGGAGTTGGATATATATGCGGAATTAAAATCGCTTCCTACATGATGGCAGGAGGAATTCTGGCTTGGTTGGTGTTAATGCCTGTCATATCAGTCTTTGGTGGAGATACCATCTTATATCCCGGAACGACCGCTGTCTCAGGTATGACTTCTCATGAACTTTGGAGAAATTATATTCGCTATATCGGAGCAGGCGCTGTGGCAGCAGCGGGAATTATCAGTCTAATTAAGTCTCTGCCTATGATTGGACAGACCTTTCTAGCCGCAGTCAGGAATGCCAGAAAAGGCTCTGAAGAGGAAGATGGCCAGCAGGATTTATCCATGAGGGTGATTATCGTAGGGATTATACTGATTGGATTGGCAATATGGCTGCTGCCGGCAATTCCTGTTAATTTTCTAAGTACTTGGGTAATTATTATTTTCGGGTTTTTCTTTGCAGCCGTCTCAGCACGTATGGTAGGGCTGGTAGGAAGCAGTAATAATCCGGTATCTGGTATGACCATAGCCACACTGCTGATTTCTGTTCTTCTGCTGAAATTTGCTGGAATCAATGGAAGAGACGGTATGGTAATTGCTATTATTATTGGTTCTGTAATCTGTATCATTGCGGCTATAGCGGGTGATACTTCGCAGGATTTAAAGGCAGGTTATCTGCTTGGCGCTACACCAAGAAAACAGCAGATTGGCGAAATAATCGGAGTTGTAGCCGCCTCAGTCACAATTGGAGTAGTCTTGTATCTTCTAAATCGTGCATGGGGATATGGTTCTAATCAGCTTCCGGCACCGCAGGCTATGCTGATGAAAATGGTGGTGGAAGGGGTTATGGATGGAAATCTGCCCTGGAATCTGGTATTTATCGGCGTATTTATTACACTGGTGATGGAAATTCTTAAGATTCCTGTGCTGCCGGCAGCAGTTGGTATGTATCTGCCGATTCATTTAAGCGTACCAGTCATGGCGGGAGCGGTTGTGCGGTATGCAATTGAAAAGCGTAAGGAGCAGGAGGGAGAAGAACATGTGGAGAGAGGAATTCTATTTTCTTCTGGGATGATCGCAGGGGAAGGGCTGGTAGGAATTCTGCTGGCTGTGGGTGCTGTAATTCCGGCAAAAGCAGGAACGGTTGCTGACCTCTTTGATATCAGTTCCATATTAAATCTGGGATCAGTTGGTGCGCTGCTGTGTTTTATTCTGCTGCTGGCAGTGATGTATATCATTTCCATGCATAAGAATAAAAATAAAAAAATTTAAAAATGTACTTGATTTTTTATCTGAATTGAGGTAATCTAAGTATGTAAGGAAGATTATGTAAATGATTCTTCGCAAGTACATTTGATGAACAAGGGCGTTCCAACTACAGGTGGAGTGTCCTTTTTTTCATTTTGGTACACAGAAGATAATCGTACCAGGAGTGTCGTTACATGAGGGCAGCAGCAAAGAAAGGAAGGAATGAAATGAGCGAAAAAATCAATGTGTCAGAAATTTTTGGCGAAAATGTGTTTAATGACAAAGTGATGGCGGAACGTCTGCCGAAGAAGGTTTATAAGGAATTGAGGAAAACCATTGATGAGGGAAAAGGCTTAGATCCAATGATTGCTGAGGTTGTGGCCAATGCTATGAAGGATTGGGCAATTGAAAAAGGGGCAACCCATTATACCCATTGGTTTCAGCCGTTGACTGGAACGACCGCTGAGAAGCATGATTCTTTTATCCAGGCCCCAAATCCAGATGGAACAACAATTATGGAATTTTCCGGAAAAGAGTTAATTAAAGGCGAACCCGATGCTTCCTCTTTTCCGTCAGGCGGATTAAGAGCAACGTTTGAGGCACGAGGTTATACCGCATGGGACTGCACTTCTCCGGCTTTTGTGCGTGAAGATGCGGCAGGTGCTACTCTTTGCATTCCAACGGCTTTCTGCTCCTATACAGGAGAGGCGCTGGATAAAAAGACTCCACTGTTAAGATCCATGGAAGCTATTAATAAACAGTCGCTCAGATTATTAAGATTATTCGGTAATACAACTTCTAAGAAAGTCACTCCATCTGTTGGACCCGAACAGGAATATTTCCTAGTGGATCGAGAGAAATACCTGAAGAGAAAGGATCTGATCTTTACTGGACGGACGCTGTTCGGTGCTATGCCTCCTAAGGGTCAGGAGATGGAGGATCATTATTTTGGAAGTATCCGTGAGCGGATTGCTGCCTATATGAAGGACGTTAATAAAGAATTATGGAAATTAGGAGTGACAGCCAAGACCCAACATAATGAAGTGGCTCCGGCGCAGCATGAACTAGCGCCTATCTATGCAGAGGCAAACATAGCTGTGGACCATAACCAGATTGTAATGGAGGTGTTGAAGAAAGTTGCAGGACGTCATGGACTGACCTGTCTTCTTCATGAGAAGCCATTTGCTGGTGTAAATGGTTCTGGAAAACATAACAACTGGTCTCTGACGACGGACGACGGAATTAACCTTTTAGACCCAGGCAAAAAGCCTCATGAGAATATCCGCTTCCTGCTTGTGCTGACAGCGATTTTAAAGGCAGTAGATGTACATGCAGATCTGCTGCGTGAATCAGCTGCCGATGCCGGCAACGATCATAGGCTTGGTGCCAATGAAGCGCCTCCAGCAATTATTTCGGTATTTCTGGGAGAACAGCTGCAGGATGTACTGAATCAGTTGATTGAGACTGGTGAAGCTACAAGGAGTAAAAAGGGAGGAAGACTGGAAACAGGTGTCAGTACGCTTCCTTCTCTTTCAAAGGATGCCACAGATAGAAACAGAACCTCTCCATTTGCATTTACAGGGAATAAATTTGAATTCCGTATGGTAGGTTCTTCGGATTCGGTTGCGGGCTCTAATATTATCCTCAATACCATTGTTGCAGAAGCCTTTTGTGATATTTGTGACGAACTGGAGGCAGCAGGTGAAGAGAACTTTGAGACAGCTGTTCATGATCTGATCAAGAGGAATGCTACAGAACATCAGAGAATTGTCTTCAACGGAAATGGTTATTCGGATGAATGGGTGGCAGAAGCAGAAAGAAGAGGCCTGCCGCACTTAAGAACTATGGTGGATACCATTCCATGTATTACGGAAGAAAAGGCAGTTAAGGTATTCGAGAAGTTTGGCGTGTATACAAGGGCAGAGTTGGAATCCCGTGCAGAAATTCTATATGAAGCATATTCCAAAGCACTGAATATCGAGGCTCGAACCATGATGGATATGGCAGGCAAACAGATTATTCCGGCTATTATTAAATATACGACCGTTTTGGCAGATTCTATTAATTCAGTGAAGTCAGCAGTCAGCGATGCAGACACTAGTGTACAGGAGGAACTTTTGGCAGAAGTCAGCGATTATCTGGCAGATACCAAAACTGCATTATCCAAGCTGACAGACCAGGTGGCGGAAGCAGTAAAGAAACAAGAAGGAAAAGAACGGGCGGTATACTTTAAAGAGGTGATTAAGGCTAGCATGGATGAACTAAGGGCTCCGGTCGACAAACTGGAAATGATTGTCGATAAGGAAATGTGGCCGATGCCGTCTTATGGAGATTTAATTTTTGAAGTGTAGAGAGAATATATTGAATTAACAAATGAATAAGGAACTGTTGTATGGAAGGGTTGGAAGTTCTATGCAGCAGTTCCTTTTGTGTTTACAGTATTTAGGTAATTGCAAAAGTGGTATTTCAGGCAACGAGTTTGAACAATATATACAAAAATTCCGCTCAAAGACGTTTTTGATTCGCTGCATTTTTGTATATATTGCCCAAACTCTGACATTGAAAAAAGAGTTTCGCAAATGCCTATTACAGTATTTGGTGATTGCAAAAGTCTGAATGAAAGCGACGATTTTAGACAAAATAGACGAAATTTTTGTATATTTTGCCTAAAGTCTGGATAAGAATACTGCGTTTCACTGTCAGAGTTTGAACAATTGATACAAAAATGCAGCGAATTAAAAACGTTCTTGAGCGGAATTTTTGTATCAATTGTTCAAACTCGTCGCCTTGGATGCGACTTTTGCAATTACCTATTAAAGTACTTAACATATCTCATATATTGCTCATAATAAACAATATGATGAATAAAAGAAAAAACTTGCAATCTCTTTCAGAATATATTAAAATAAAACAGTATATTACATAAATTTTACAATTATGATACAAATTATAAAGATTGATGCTGGCATAGGAGGAATGAGCAGTGGAGCAGAGAAGGGCAGAGAGAATTGATACGGAACTGAAAGTTATGATGGTGCCTATTGATGCGGGACCAGGGAATGTCCGTAAGCCTATTTTTGCAGATGTCATTGATGTATCTAAAACTGGAATCGGTTTTATGACTGCAAATGAGATCGAAGATCATACATATTTTAAGGCACGCCTGGTATTCCACTCTAAAGAAAGTGTGGATACCATTATTGAAACGGTAAGACATATTACAAAAGAGGGCGATAAAAACCGGTATGGCGGAAGGTTTGTTGCTTTGAGTGAAAGTGACCAATTTAAAATAGAAGTACTGCGTATGTTTGCTAAGAATAAAGGAAATGAAACAGAAGAATAAATCGTTCAAATAGAACAAAGAAATGGCAGGGATATCCCTGCCTGTTTTAGAATATGTTTTAAGTATTGGTAAATTAATAGCAGCTAGTTAAATTCATTTCGGTATGTCTGTGCTTTTTTAAAAAACTGATATATTTCTTCAGAAGAATGGGAAGCAACCAATCCGCGGATTTGTTTTAATTCATCAATATATGCGTCTAGTACATGGCAGATCGCTTCGCTGTTTGTCATACAAATTTGCTGCCACATAACTGGAGAACCGGCGGCAATTCTGGTGGTATCTTTAAATCCTCCGGCGGCAATTTTCTTCAGGACCTGCTGTTCATTGTCATGATCCTGGATAAGATTGGCCAGACTAGCTGCGATAATATGAGGTACATGGCTGATATTAGCAGTCATAGAATCGTGTTCTTCATATCCAAGGATCAATGGAATAGCGCCCAGTTGTTTTACCAGATCATAGTACTCCTGCAGTGCCTCAGGAGAAGACTGTTCAGAAGGTGTGATAATGTAACAGGCATTGGTAAGCAAATCGGCAGTGGAATGTTCATATCCGGTCTTGTCAGAGCCGGCCATCGGATGGCCTCCTATGAATTGTGCTGCCATTCCCAATTTGGAGACCTCTCTGTGAATATCTGTTTTTACGCTGCCGGCATCTGTAATGATACAATTCTTTTTCACAATCGTTGAAAGGCGTTTGAGATATTGCACATTATAAGAAACCGGTAGACAAAGAAAAATATAATCGCATTCAGCGAAACGTTCATCAACTTCTTCACAGGCTAGATCCACAATCTGCTCTTCGCAGGCACGTTCAAGGACAGAAGTTGTACGGTTATAAGCGATAATACGGGTTTGGGGACTGTATTGTTTCAGCGCTTTGGCAATAGAACCGCCAATTAGGCCAAGCCCTATAAAACCATAACAGTTGTTTTCTATTTTCATGATGGAATCCTCCGTATCATTTTATTTCTGGCTATTCTTATTGTAACCATTAATATTAAACTTGTCAAATTCTGTATGATTAATCAATTAGAATTCCACATATAGCCGGAATAGGTATGATATATGCAATATATGGTAATAATGCATAAAGAGAAATGGTAATAATATACAAAAAGTAAAACGATATAATTGGCTAAAATATAAATAATTCCCAAAACAAGGAAAAAGAAAAGAAATCTATTTCTAAGACGCCGTAAATGTAGTATAATATTTAACTGATTTATGTTTCGTATTTCGAAGAGAATCAGGCGATGGACAAACCAGGAGGCAGGAATATGGTGGAGAAAAAGAATAAAGCAAATAAAAAGGGATGGAAGATTGCTCTTATTATTCTGGCAATCGTTCTTGTTCTTGCAGTAACGGCAGCCCTGATTTTTGCATTTACAAGGAAGAAGGAGCAGAAAGGTGGAGAAAAGGAAAACGATAGTGGAATAAAGAATTGGGATAACCGCATAGCGGACTTGGAGAATGAACCAATATCAGAAATGGACGTGGTATATAAGGACAGCAAAAAGACTTCGGATAAACCCTATGCGATTCAAGTAAATAAATCTCAGAATTCCATTATCATATATAAAAAGGATCAGAACGGCAAATATACAACTCCTTACAGAGCAATGGTATGTTCCGTCGGATTTGATACGCCGGTAGGAGAATTTACGACCAGTGATAAGTATGAATGGAAGATTGTAAATGGAAATGTATGGGCTCAATATGCAACTAGAGTTGTCGGCAATGTATTGTTTCATTCTATGCCCTATGCCAGCAATACAAAGGATTCACTGCTGACAAGATATTACAATCAGCTGGGAAGTACACTGTCTGCCAGCTGTATCCGTATTTCAGCCAGAGATGCGGAATGGATTATGAAGAATTGTCCTGCAGGAACCAGAGTGCAGATTTATGAATCGGAAAGTGAAGAACCCCTGGCAAGGCCCAAAGCCATGACGGTTCCAGAAGATGCGGTATGGGACCCAACCGATCCAGATCCAGCCAATCCATATCATAGCGTCCAGCTGGCTTTTGAGGGAGTCGATGGTCAGAAAATGGTGGAAAGGGGCACACAGATTAACTTTATGTCCGGCATTACCATTAAAGATACCTGTGGAAATGATTTGTCATCGGAGGTGACACTGGCAACGAATCTGGACCCGTTTAAGCTGGGAACCTATGAAGTGAAATACAGTGTAGAGGATGCGGCAGGTAAAAAAGCCGAGGCAACGGCCAGCTATCAGATTGTTGATACAGCGCCGCCGCAGTTTTCAGGTTTGAAACAGACGATGGCGTTTGCCTCTGTAGCGGATGTAACACAGGAAAATATTTTAAAAGGCGTTTATGTCATTGATAATAATGAGATCCTTAATAACAGTCGGATTGCAGTCGTCATACCAGCCATTGTAGAAGGGGATAATATGATTACCCTTTCCGTAACTGACGATTACAATAATACAACGACTGCTACGATCAATGCATCTGTTCATATCAAGCCGCCGACCATCACATTGAAGTCTGGTATGGAATCCATTATCCCTCTGACTCAAAAGGTGGATCAAGCATACGCTCTTTCCAGGGTAACTGCTACCAAGGACGGTGTAGCTATGCCGGCAGACCGGATTACTGTATCCATTACACCTATGGCATGGGGATATGCATTCCGCTATACAGCAACCGATGAGAATGGTTATGCAGGCATTTTAAATGACAGTGTTACTTATGTGGAGTACACAATTGATCCGCCGCAGAATCTGGTAGTTACGGATATTAATGATAAGAACCAGCTGCTGAAGGGGGCAGAATTAAATAATAATATGGGTGGAAGCCTAGAACCTTCCGCGATAGAGGTTAAAGTCAAGCCGCTTGCAGGAGATCAGTATCAGGTTACTTATTCCTATACGTATGTCTCTCCACTAGGCAGTAAGACAGCTACAGCTACGGCAACCGTTACACTCGAAGGAATGCTGCCGACCGAAACACCAAAGCCGACCCCCACTCCGTTTGAATCAGAAGAACCGGAACCTTCGGCTACGCCGCCTGCTTCTAGCAAACCGTCAACAAGCCCCAAACCGGATGCTCCGCCGACAGATGTGCCGACTTCGACGCCTAGCGGACAGTAGACTTATAAAATAGGATAAACTTGAAAATCATTTATATATAGGAGGAACGATGAGATGGCAGTACCTTATAATCATGAGGCAATTGAATTAAAATGGAGAAAAAAATGGGAAGAAAATCCCATCAATGTCAACGATGGTAAGAAATCAAAATATTATTGTTTAGATATGTTTCCGTACCCTTCCGGCAATGGCCTTCATGTCGGCCATTGGCGCGGATATGTTATCAGCGATGTCTGGAGCCGCTACAAATTAATGCATGGGAATTATGTGATCCATCCCATGGGCTGGGATGCGTTCGGACTTCCGGCAGAGAACTATGCCATTAAAATGGGTGTGCATCCCAGAAAGACAACCGCAGACAACATTGCTGCAATCAAGAAGCAGATTAATCAGATTGCAGCCATTTACGATTGGGATATGGAAGTCAATACGACAGATCCCGACTATTACAAATGGACTCAATGGATTTTCGTTAAAATGTTCAAGGAAGGCTTGGCATATGAGAAGGAAATGCCGATTAACTGGTGCCCGTCTTGCAAAACTGGGCTTGCCAACGAAGAAGTCGTGGATGGAAAATGTGAACGCTGCGGAGCCAGTGTAACGAAAAAGAATTTGAAACAGTGGATGCTTAAAATAACGAAATATGCCGATCGTCTGTTGGCAGATCTGGATCAACTGGATTGGCCGGAAAAAGTAAAGAAAATGCAGGCTGATTGGATTGGCAAGAGTTATGGCGCCGAAGTCCAGTTCAAAGTAGATGGCAGTGATAAGGAAATTACGGTTTACACCACAAGACCGGATACTCTCCATGGCGCAACCTTTATGGTATTAGCACCCGAACATGAGTTTGCCAAGGAACTGGCGAATGAAGAGACGAGAGCAGCCGTCGAAGACTATATTTACAAAGCTTCCATGAAATCTTCCGTAGACCGTCTGCAGGACAAAGAAAAGACCGGTGTCTTTACTGGAAGCTATGCCA
Organism: Lachnospiraceae bacterium; assembly: GCA_022791575.1. Classification (GTDB taxonomy): domain Bacteria; phylum Bacillota; class Clostridia; order Lachnospirales; family Lachnospiraceae; genus JAAVZI01. The sequence goes on along the minus strand of JAAVZI010000004.1, from coordinate 28,649 downwards.
TCAACCCTTTAAACGGTGCAAAGATTCCGATCTGGCTTTCTGACTATGTACTGGCTGACTATGGAACTGGGGCTATAATGTGTGTACCGGCACATGATGACCGTGACTTTGAATTTGCTAAAAAGTTTGATATTCCGATTATACAAGTAATTGCCAAGGACGGCAAAGCAATTGAACATATGACAGAAGCCTATACCGAAGCTTCCGGAACCATGATTAATTCCGGCGAATGGAATGGTATGGAATCTGCTGTTTTGAAAAAAGAGGCTCCTGCCATCATAGAAGAAAAAGGCTTCGGCAAAAAGACCACTAATTACAAATTGCGTGACTGGGTATTTTCCCGCCAGCGTTACTGGGGCGAACCGATCCCGATTATCCACTGCCCGGACTGCGGTCCGGTTCCAGTGCCGGAAGAAGAGCTTCCTTTGCTGCTGCCAGACGTAGAGTCCTATCAGCCAACCGGTACTGGCGAGTCCCCTCTGGCGGACATTCACGATTGGGTCAACACTACCTGCCCATGCTGCGGCAAGCCAGCAAAACGTGAAACCAATACAATGCCTCAGTGGGCCGGTTCCTCCTGGTATTTCCTGCGCTATGTAGACAACAAGAATAATAAAGAATTGGTCTCTAAAGAAAAGGCACATCAATACCTGCCGGTTGATATGTATATCGGAGGAGTAGAGCATGCAGTGCTTCATTTGCTGTATGCGCGGTTTTATACTAAATTCTTATATGACATCGGCGTGGTAGATTTTGCAGAGCCATTTCAGAAATTATTTAACCAGGGTATGGTCTGCGGTCGTGACAAAGAAACCGGCGCAGCCACGAAAATGAGCAAATCTCTGGGAAATATTGTGTCACCGGATGATATTGTCCGTGATTATGGCTGCGATTCCTTACGGCTCTATGAATTGTTTATTGGACCTCCAGAACTGGATTCCATCTGGGATGACCGCGGCATGGAAGGGATCTACCGTTTCTTGACCAGGTTATGGAAACTAGTAATGGATAACAAGGATAAAGACACAGCACCAACCAAGGAAATGCTTAAGCTTCGCAATAAGTTGATTTATGATATTACGCAGCGTCTGGAAAGTTTTAGTCTGAATACAGTCGTCAGCGGATTTATGGAATATAATAATAAATTAATAGAATTAGCCAAAAAAGAAGGCGGTATTGACAAAGAAACCCTGCAGACCTATGTAACGTTGTTAGCGCCGTTTGCACCGCATATGGGAGAAGAACTGCACGAACAATTAGGTGGTACGGATTCTGTGTTTGCACAGGCCTGGCCCGAATGTGATGAGGCTGCTATGGCAGATGATGAAAAAGAAATTGCTGTACAGATCAACGGCAAGACCAGAGCGGTTGTTTCTCTGCCGGTAGATGTGGATAAAGAGACAGCAATTGCAGCAGGCAAAGAAGTTGTAAAAGAGAAGCTGACTGGAACGATTGTGAAGGAAATCTATGTTCCGGGAAGAATTATTAATATTGTCTGCAAATAAAGAGGAAAGGAGCACGTTATGAAAACGTCAGAAATATATCGTACCAGAACCATGGACCAGATTGGCGAAAAGGATGAAGGCGCCACTGCGCGTATTGCGGGCTGGGTGGAAAATATCCGTGACCATGGAGGAGTTTCCTTTGTGGATCTGCGGGATATGTATGGAGTGATGCAGGTAGTTATGCGGGATACCAGCCTGCTTGATGGATTAAATAAGGAAGACTGTATTTCGGTGGAAGGACTGATTCAACACAGGGATGAGGAGACTTATAATCCAAAGATTCCGACAGGAACGATTGAACTGGAGGCACATTCAGTCGAAGTATTAGGAAAAGTCTATACGCAGCTTCCATTTGAGATTATGACTTCAAAAGAGGTTCGTGAAGATGTCAGGTTGAAATACCGTTATCTGGATCTGCGGAATAAAAAGGTGAAGGATAATATTGTATTCCGTTCCAAGGTGATTAGTTTTTTGAGACAGAAAATGACAGAGATGGGATTTCTGGAAATTCAGACGCCTATTCTTTGTGCCTCTTCTCCAGAGGGCGCAAGAGATTACATTGTACCTTCCAGAAAATTCAAGGGTAAATTCTATGCACTTCCTCAGGCACCGCAGCAGTATAAGCAGCTTTTGATGGTGTCTGGTTTTGATAAGTATTTTCAGATTGCACCATGCTTCCGAGATGAGGATGCACGTGCCGACCGTTCTCCGGGAGAGTTTTATCAATTAGATTTCGAACTGGCGTTCGCCACACAAGAAGATGTGTTCCGCGCAGGAGAAGAAGTGCTGACAGCCGCCTTTGAAAAATTTGCTCCCGAAGGCGCCAACGTTACGCAGGCGCCTTATCCGGTAATTAGTTATAAGCAGGCTATGCTGGAATTCGGAACTGACAAACCAGATCTGCGCAATCCGCTTAGAATTGTGGATGTAACAGACTTCTTCCAGGAATGCACATTTAAGCCATTTCATAAGAAGACCGTTCGTGCAATCAAAGTACATGCAGATATGTCTAAGGGCTTTCATGAAAAATTGCTGAAATTTGCCCAGTCAATTGGAATGGGCGGCCTGGGCTATCTGGAGGTAAAAGAGGATCGGACTTATAAAGGGCCGATTGATAAATTTATCCCAGAGGAGAAAAAAGGAGAAATCGCAGATATTGCTGGATTAGAACCAGGCGATACCATTTTCTTTATTGCCGATAAGGAAAAGAGGGCTGCGGAATATGCGGGACAGATTCGAACAGAGCTGGGTACGAGACTGAATCTGATAGAAGAACATGCATATCGGTTCTGTTTTATTAATGATTTTCCCATGTATGAATATGATGAAGAATCAAAGAAAATCATATTTACTCATAATCCATTTTCTATGCCGCAGGGCGGACTGGAGGCATTAAATACAAAAGATCCGCTGGAAATTCTGGCTTATCAGTATGATATTGTATGTAACGGTGTGGAGCTTTCTTCGGGTGCGGTTCGTAACCACAACCTGGATATTATGGTCAAAGCATTTGAGATTGCCGGTTATACAGAGGAGGACTTAAAGCAGAAGTTTGGGGCGCTTTACAGTGCATTTCAGTTTGGGGCGCCGCCGCATGCAGGTATGGCACCAGGAATTGACCGCATGATTATGCTGCTGAGAAATGAAGAAAACATTCGTGAGGTTATTGCATTTCCAATGAACGGAAATGCGCAGGATCTGATGTGTGGTGCACCTGGAGAGGTCAGCGAGATGCAGCTTCGTGAGACCCATATTAAAGTACGGGATTAAAGGAGAGAAGTATGACAAGTGCACAGATTTGTATATTGATTGCCATTGTGGCATATTTATTAGTTGTGGTTGGAATCGGTGTGGTATTTGCCAAGAAAAGCAATACTGTGGACGATTTCTATCTGGGCGGCCGTAAGTTAGGTCCCCTTGTAACTGCAATGAGCGCGGAAGCTTCGGATATGAGCAGCTGGCTATTGATGGGGCTTCCGGGCCTTGCTTATATTTCAGGTGTGGCGGATGCGGCATGGACTGCGATTGGACTAGCAGCCGGTACATATGTCAATTGGCTGATTGTTGCCAAGAGAATCCGTCGTTATACCAAGGTGGCAGGGGATTCTACGACATTGCCTGAATTTTTTTCCAAGCGTTACCGGGACCAGAAGAATATTCTGAATTGTATTGCGGCGCTGGTGATTATTATTTTCTTTGTACCCTATACAGCATCTGGATTCGCGGCATGTGGGAAGCTGTTCAGTAGTTTGTTTGGGATGAATTATATGTCAGCTATGCTGATGAGTGCGGTAGTCATTGTTGTCTATACGGCACTCGGTGGCTTTCTGGCAGCCAGTACGTCGGACTTTATTCAGAGTATTATTATGACGATAGCATTAGTTATTATTCTGGGCTTTGGCATCCATACAGCTGGCGGTTTTGATGCGGTGATGGAAAATGCAAAGGGGCTTTCGGGCTATCTATCCTTTACGCAGACACACAGTGCAGGCGCAGCGAAGCCTTATGGCGTTTTAAATATGTTTTCTATGCTTGCCTGGGGTCTGGGATATTTTGGTATGCCTCATATTCTGCTGCGTTTTATGGCGATTGAGGATGAGAAGAAGCTGACTCTTTCCAGACGCGTTGCTTCGATTTGGGTTGTGATTTCCCTGATGGCGGCAGTTTTTATCGGAATAGTTGGAAATGCGATGTCTGCGAATCAGTCGATTGAGACATTCAAAGATACCAGTACTTCAGAGACAATTATTGTTAGGATTGCAGATTTAATCAGCCAGCATGGTATATTGGCTGCGTTGGTAGCAGGTGTGATTCTGGCAGGAATCCTAGCAGCAACGATGTCTACTGCGGATTCACAGCTTTTGGCAGCTTCCTCTAGTGTATCTAAGAACATCATGAAGGATTTTCTTAAGCTGAATTTTACGGAAAAACAGGGAATGATTGCGGCTAGAGTAACCGTGGTTGTGATATCGGTCGTTGCGGTATTGATTGCAAGGGATGAGAATAGTTCCGTATTTAATATTGTATCGTTTGCCTGGGCAGGCTTTGGTGCTGCCTTTGGTCCATTGGTACTGCTGGCACTGTTTTGGAGGCGTTCGAATCAGTATGGTGCGTTTGCGGGAATGATTGTAGGCGGAGTCATGGTTTTTGTCTGGAAATATCTGGTGCGGCCTCTCGGCGGCTTGTGGGATATCTATGAGTTGCTGCCTGCATTTGTAGCTGCCTGTGCGGCTATTGTCGTTGTCAGTCTGCTGACAGCGGCACCGTCGAAGGAGATTACGGACGAATTTGACAAAGTAAAGGCAATGGGGGCCTAATGAAAAAAATGATTAAAAATTGGTATAATGTACATCATAAGATGTAAATTCTATAAAAGGTATTCAATAACAGAAGGTTCTGTAAGAGTTGGATACCTTTTTATAATAACTGAAAATAATTAGATATGCTTTTTGTATTTGAATGTGGCAGTGGATAGGAGAGTTATGAATTTTAAATATAATAAGACAAGATATCGAAAATTATGCCTGAAGGCATTGAAAATAGCAACAGGAAGCAGTTTTGCCATCTATCTGGCGCTTATGCTGAATCTGGAATATGAGATTTCAGCAGGAACGATTGCGCTTCTGACCGTTGTTACTACCAAATGGGAGACGATGAAGCTTTCAGTTTCCCGTTTGGTTACTATGGTCATTACGATTTTGGTGGCTTGGCTGGTGTTTACACATTTCAGCAATGAGTGGGTAGCTTATGGGTTGTTTATATTTTTGCTGGTCACTATGAGTGAAGCTTTGGGCTGGGGAGCAACGATTTCAGTCAATGCAGTAATTGGCGCCCATTTTCTGACCAGACTGGAGTTTGATCGTTATTTTATTATGAATGAGGTTATGCTGGTGTTAGTCGGAACCTCTGTAGCAGTGGTTTTGAATTTATTTCATAATAATGGAGGCACCAGGAAAGAATTAATTCAGAATATGCGTTATGTAGAAGGAAAGCTGCAGATGCTTTTGGGAGAACTGGCGGAGTATTTATTAAATGAAACTATGACGGGGTCGGTTTGGGGAGAAATCTGCGAGCTGGAAGACAAGTTGAAACAATATATCATAGATGCCTGTGAATACCAAAATAATACATTTTCTTCTCACCCATCTTATTATATTGATTATTTTGAAATGCGTATGCAGCAGTTTAATGTTTTGCATAATCTTCATTATGAGATAAAAAAGATTCGAAGTATGCCGGTTCAGGCTCAGATTGTTGCGGATTATATGTTATATGTAAGTGAATATGTAGTAGAGATTAATTCTCCTTTGAAGCAGCTAGAGCAGCTGGAGAAATTATTTGACAATATGAAACAGGAGCCACTGCCAGAAAGCCGGGCTGAGTTTGAGAGCCGGGCTATACTCTATCATATTTTAATGGATTTAGAGGATTTTCTGATATTTAAGAAAAGATTCGTAGAAGGATTAAGCGAACAGCAGAGGGAAATATACTGGAAAAAATAATGGAAAGGAACGTAAATAGAAGTAAAAACAAATTAATTTTACAATTTAGTTACAATTTATATTAAAATTTGATGTATTCCTCCGTTAAAATACCACCATACATTAGTTGATTTTTCAGAAGAAAAAGGAGCGATCGGTATGTGTGGAATATGCGGAGCAATTGGAACGATTAATCAGAAAGAGCGGGTGCTTTTGCGAATGATGAAAGCAATCGCTCACCGCGGACCGGACGGACAGGATACTTACATAACCAAGGATGCCATGTTGGGATTTCAGAGGCTTAGCATTATAGATCAGACAATGGGAATGCAGCCTATGTATAATGAGGATCGGAGTAAGGCACTGGTATTTAATGGAGAAATCTACAATTACCGGAATCTGCGTGGAATTCTTAAGCAAAAGGGGCATAAGTTTCATAGTTTGTCAGATTCAGAAGTTTTGATTCATGGTTATGAGGAATATCATCTGAAACTGCTGGAGAAGCTGCGCGGTATGTTCAGCTTTGCCATTTGGGATGAGAGGAATAAGACATTTTTTGCAGCTAGAGATTATTTTGGCATTAAACCTTTCTATTATGCAGTGATTAATCATACCTTGGTGTTTGCTTCTGAGATTAAGAGTATTCTGCAATTTCCGGGTTATCAACCAAGGGTGAATGAGGAAGCGTTAGAGCAGTATCTTTCGTTCCAGTATTCTGTGCTGCCGGAGACATTTTTTAAGGGAATCTATCAGCTGCTGCCGGGACATTATCTGACGTATGAAAATCAGGAATTAAAGGTCGTCCGTTATTTTGAACCGACGTTAGAGCCTAAGAAACATGAAAGACAACAGGGGATGCTGCGGGATGTGCGGAATGTGATGTATCAGTCGGTACGCCGGCATTTAATCAGCGATGTGGAAGTAGGCAGTTTTCTATCCGGTGGGGTAGATTCCAGTCTGCTTGCCGCTATGTCAGGCTGCAATAAGACCTTTACGGTTGCATTTGAGAATGAAGGAAAGAAATACAATGAGGGCGGGTGTGCAAAGAGCTTTGCAGACAGTCTGCAGATTGAGAACCGGCGTCGTAATATTGAGAAGGAAGAGTTCAGGGAGGCGGTTCCCAGTGTAATGTATTATCTGGATGAACCTTCCGGCGATGCTTCGGCGGTTGCGCTCTATTTCCTATCAGAAGAAGCATCTAAGGACGTGAAGGTAGTATTGTCCGGTGAAGGCGCCGACGAGATTTTCGGCGGATATAATATTTACCTGGAACCCAAAATGCGCCGCTATATAAGCTGGCTGCCTAAGAAAATGCGCTGCAGGCTCGCAGCAGCAGCACAGAGACTTCCCAAACATGCGAAAGGCAGAAATTATCTGCTTCGTGCTGCACATAAGCTCAATGAATGGTATATAGGTAATGCTTACATTTTTCACGAAGAGGAGAAGGAGCAGCTGCTTAAGCAAAGAACTACGATCAGAGAACCACAGGAGCTTCTTAGAGAGGACTATGCCCGGCTAGAGCATTTGGATGATTCGGATATTATGCAGTCTCTGGATCTGAAATACTGGCTTCCGGGTGATATTCTGCAGAAGGCGGATAAGATGAGCATGGCTCATTCTCTGGAGCTGCGGGTGCCTTTTTTAGACCGGGATGTCTTTCAGGTAGCCAGAAAGATTCCTCATAGGATGCGGACCCGCCATTATACAACCAAATATGTGCTGAGAAAAGCTATATCGAGTTATCTGCCCAAAGCAGTTGCGGACAGGAAGAAATTAGGGTTTCCGATTCCAATCCGCAATTGGATGAAGGAGGAGGACTGGTATGAGCATTTTCAGCAGGTGTTTACAGGAACTGCGGCTGCGGTTTATTTTCATACAGATTATCTTTTAAGGCTTTTAAGGGAACATAAAGAAGGAATAGAAGATCACAGCAGGAAAATATGGACAGTCTATGCATTTCTAATCTGGTATCAGGTATTTTTCGAACAGCAGAATGATTCGTTGTCAGAGATACAGCAGACCGTTAAAATGTGAACAAAGGGGATATAGGTTATGGAGCAGAGAAAGCAGAATTCTTATAATTGAGGATGAAAAGCCAATAGCAAATATTTTACAGTATGAATTAAAAAAAGAAGAATAGGAGAAGTAGTTGAGCTGACGCCCAAGGAGTTTGCTCTGCTTGTCTGTCTGGTTCAAAATCCCAGGCAGGTATTTACAAGAACCCATCTGCTGGATGTGATCTGGGGATATGATTTTATTGGAGATACCCGAACGGTGGCTATCCATGTCCAGCTTCGGGATAAAGACAAAGTTTTAAAAATGAAACCAAATGTGAAAAGTGAGGTTGATTATATTTATAATCTGGATGAAAATAACCGCCTGTTTATTGAGATAGAAAGAACTGGTGTTCTTGTCTATAAAAGAGGTGAAGAGATTGTGTGATATCCGTTTTTTTAAAAATGCATATAATGATTACAGAGTTGCTTCTGAATTGCTAAAAAATGCACAGGTAGATGAGTTTTATATCAATACGATTGCATATCATCTGCAGCAGCTACAGATGTCCCGTAATAATGGTTCCATAGCAGTTATTACTGAATGGCTGGAAAACAGTGTAGACATGTTGACACGTTGGGAAGCGGAGACACGATATAATCTGGATTTTACAATTGAGATTGAGAAACTGCTAAAAAGCTATAAGAAAATAGGTGAATTTTTAAATGCGTGTGGTTTAAGTTATGAACTTAGGAAGGAATTAAAATCAAACCTAATGAGGGAGAAATTGATCGCTCTGCTGCCAGAATGTAAAAAGGATTGTGATATATTTGAATTAAATTGTTTTTATCAAATTTATCGAAGAAGGCTGGCCGGCAGATAAAGAAGATTTGTTAAAAATAGTTTGGCAAAGCGCCGGAAAGGATTTGATTATTTGTTTTCCAATATTAGTAAAAAAAATATCGGAATACTTTTACTTGGAAGCACTATTTTGTCTTTTGGTTTGTATCATATCCATTCGTTTTCAGGAATTACAGAAGGCGGCATATTAGGATTGACTCTGCTTTTGCATCATTGGCTGGGCCTGTCTCCTTCCATATCCGGTCTGGTTATGAATACGGCCTGCTATCTACTGGGATGGAAAATTCTGGGGAAAGAATTTATTGTATATTCTATTGTGGCGGGCGGCGGATTTTCATTAACTTATGCTGTCTTTGAGCAGTTTGGGCCATTATGGCCGGAACTTTCTAATATGTCGCTGACAGCTTCCTTGTCAGGGGCTATGTTTGTAGGTATCGGTGTTGGCATCAGTGTCTGGGCAGGCGGTGCACCGGGAGGCGACGATGCATTAGCAATGAGTCTGTCAAAGATTACCGGAAAGAATATTAAATGGATCTATCTAATTAGCGATCTGGTAGTCTTGTTATTATCTGTCACCTATATTCCCTTGAACCGGATATTATATTCCCTGCTAACGGTCATATTGTCCGGCCAGATCATCGGACTGGTACAAAACGCCGGAGCAGCCTTACAAAAACACAAAAAGAATACTGGGAGAACACAACATGAACTATGATTATATAATTGCAGGGGCAGGACTTTACGGTTCTGTCTTTGCCCACGAGATGACAAAAAGAAATAAGAAGTGCCTGGTTTTAGAGCGCAGGAATCATATCGGTGGTAATCTATACTGTGAACATATCGCAGGGGTTTGTGTTCACAAATATGGAGCACATATTTTTCATACATCTAATAAGAAGGTATGGGATTATGTAAACCAATTTACCGAATTTCTGCCATATATCAATAGTCCGATTGCAAATTATAAAGGAGAATTATATAATCTGCCTTTTAATATGAATACATTTACTAAGTTATGGAATGATGTGAGGACTCCAGAAGAGGCCAGGATGAGGATTGAGGAACAAAGAGCCGAATTAAAGGGATGTATGCCGTCTAATTTGGAAGAACAGGCTATTTCTCTGGTGGGAAGAGATATTTATGAGAAACTGGTCAGAGGATATACGCAAAAACAGTGGGGAAAGCCCTGTAAAGAGCTGCCGGCATTTATTATTAAAAGACTGCCGGTACGTTTTACTTTTAACAATAATTATTTTAATGATAGATATCAGGGAATTCCGTTAGGCAGTTATAACTCCATAATAGAAAAACTACTGGCAGGCTGTGAGATTAAGCTGGGAACAGATTATCTGAAGGATAAGAAAACTTATCAGTCCATGGCCCGCAGAGTGTTGTATACAGGCATGATTGATGAATATTTTGATTATTGTCTGGGGAATCTGGAATACCGTTCCCTGCGGTTTGAAACAGAACTTCTGCAAAATACGGATAATTATCAGGGAAACGCAGTTATAAACTATACAGATGAAGAAACACCCTATACAAGAATCATTGAACACAAGCATTTTGAATTCGGAGGCCAGAACGATACTGTTATCACAAGAGAATATCCCTGTGATTGGCAGAAAGGGGATGAGGCATATTATCCGGTCAATGATGACCGGAATCATACGTTGTTCCTCCGTTATAAAGAACTGGCAGATCAGGAGCAGAAGGTAATCTTTGGCGGCAGACTGGGCAGTTACCAATATTATGATATGGACAAGGTGATTGAAGCCGCATGGAAAGCAGTTGAGCAGGAACTGCTAATCGGTTAATACAGGTCCATATAATTTATCACAGTAGCAGAAATACCGCTGGGTTTTGCCTGGAGGACCTGTGAATGGATAGCAGGTATACATGGCAAGCTGTTCATGGTCCAGATTCAGGTCATAGGAAGAGGTGTCATTCATGTCATGCACTTCAATCCGTACAATGGTATAAGCGAATTCACCATAACTGGTAACTACCTTTACTACATCGCCGACAGCTGCGTGCTGCAGAGGTTTAAATTCTTTGGTATTGTGTCCCGCTACGATAATCTGTTTTCCTTCGCCAAAAGAACTGCTGCCCGGACCGGTATACTGCCCAGCACCTTTGCGCAGCTGTGCCTTGGAATCTCCATAATAGAGCGGAACGGACATACCAAGCCGCTCTATGATAATGGTTGCATAAGGGCTTTCTTCTGCAGGAGTTTCGATAGCGGCTTTTGAAATAGAAGGATTTAAGTCTGGCTGCGGTTCTTCTGGAACCTGGAGGGCGGCTTCCTCCAGGGCTTTTTTATCTGCGCGCATTTGTTCGAGGGCCTGTGTAAAGGAAGCCGCAGAAGAAGGGTCCAGTTCGCTAGCCTGCTGTGTATGGTCTTTGGCATAGAGGAACATGGGATGGAGAATCAGGCTGTAACAAAGGAAAAGAAATAAGGATAAGCCTGTTATATAAGTTGCCAATAGAATGATTATATGAGAGGCTTTTCGTTTCATAGTAGATATCAGTCCTTTCTGTATAGTCTGGCTGCTGCTGAAAGCATAGATCAAGTTATAACCGTTTAGCCCGGCTCATTCCCTGTGTCATATGTGTATGCTCAGAGCCGATAAAGCATGCCCGCTGTACGGCATCTTCCCCATATCGGCTGCGGATATGGTCGATTGCAAAATTCAGCCGGGATAATTTGTCATATTTTTTTGAGTCAAACAAATGGATTTGTTCATAGGCAGAATGAACCGCATGGCTGGTGGATACCCCCAGCTGCCGGATTGGATTATGGTTCCAGCAATGGTCAAAGAGCACGCAGGCCTCTTGATAAATGCGTTCCGTTATATTGGTAGAATCAGAGAGGGTCATCTGCCGGGAAGAAGAGTGGAATTCGGAATCTACAATTGATATAGCTACAACAGAAATATAAAATCCATCCTTTCTCAATCTTGTGCCAATCGTTTCGCATAATGACAGCAGAATCCGGCAGGCAGTATCCCGCTCAGTGACATCAAACTGGATGGTAAGGGAATTGCTGTATCCCTTGTTGTCAGGGTCTTCTTTTACTACCGGGCTGGAATCAAAGCCATTTGCATAATTCCAAATTACACTTCCATGCTTTTTAAAATGTGTCGTTAGAAATGTCTGATCGGTCTCTGCCAGTTCTCCAATGGTACGGATTCCCAAGTCTTTCAGCTTACGGGCTGTGGAAGGACCGACAAAGAATAATTCATTGACCGGAAGCGGCCAGAGTCTGCCGACGATTTCATTTGGAAATAATGTGTGGACTTTATCAGGCTTTTCAAATTCCGAAGCCATCTTAGCCAGCAGTTTGTTCGTTGAGATGCCAATATTTACAGTAAAGCCCAGCTCTTCATATATCTGCTGTTTTAATCGAAAGGCAAAGTCTTTGGGTTCTCCATAGAGGGCCTTTGTGCCACTCATATCACAAAACGCTTCATCAATACTATATTGTTCTACAACCGGTGCATAGCGGCGGAGCAGTTCTATAAATTTTCTGGACATTTCCACATATAAGGGAAAATCAGGCGGGGCAATCACAAGAGAAGGACACTTTCTGCGGGCTTGGGCAAGGGGCTCGCCGGTTTTTATGCCATATTGCTTTGCCTTTGTAGACTTAGCAAGAACGATTCCATGGCGTTCTTCTTCGCTGCCTCCGATAACGGCTGCTATCTGGCGCAGATCTTGTTGGCCTTTCCCTTCTTTTACTCGTTTTGCAGATTCCCAGCTTAAAAAAGCAGAATTCACATCAATATGAAAAATCAGTCTGTTTTGTTCGTCCATAGAATTCCTCCATGATTAATAGAAACATACGGGCAGCTGCCTGTGGCAATGCTGACTATAATGGATTATAGCACAATTTTTTTTATTTGTAAATATAAAATTAGAACAAACGTTCTTGCAATTTCTACCATAGATATTTTATATATTATAAAAATAAATATATATATTGACAAATAATATTATATGACATATAATATTAAAAAGTAAAACATATTATATAAAGGAGGAAATACAAATGGCTTTTAATGTGGGATCATCATTATTGGATGCCATTGTTCTGGCAGTTGTCAGCCAGGACGAAGCCGGGACTTATGGATATAAGATTACCCAGGATGTACAGGATGTGGTCGGGATCTCAGAGTCCACACTTTATCCAGTGCTGAGACGGCTGAAAAAGGATGAATATCTGGATGTCTATGATCAGCAGTTTGGCGGCAGGAACCGGCGGTATTACAGAATTACAGAAAAGGGAGAAGCCCAGCTGAATCTATATCAAGTAGAATGGAAATTATTTTCAGCGAAAATTACAAAATGTCTAAGGGGGGAAATGTCAAGATGAACCGCGAAGAATTTATGAAACAATTGGAAAGGCTGCTGCAGAATCTTCCGGAAGAAGAACGTCAGGATGCGCTGCAGTATTATGAAGATTATTTTGAGGATGCGGGACCAGACAGGGAGACAGAGGTTATAAGAGAACTTGGCAGCCCAGAGCATGTGGCAGAGTCTATATGTGAGGACTTGGATATGAATCAGCAAAAAAACCCATGGGAATCCAAAGAAGCAAAGAATACCCAGGGATACCAAAGCGGCAGTTATACTAACTATGAGAATGGCCAGAAAGGCCAGAATTACCAGAACAGCGGCCAAGAGTACCAGAATTATGGACAGGGATATCAAAACGGTCCTCAGGGATACCATAAGCCGGGAGAAGACAAATGGTACAATAATAGTACGAATGTTGTGGGATTGGTCATTCTGATTGTAACTCTTCCCATTACCTTGCCGATCTTAGGCGGTATTCTGTCTGCAATTGCAGGGATCTTTCTGGGTGTGTTTGGATGTGTGATTGCATTTTTTATCGGTGGTGTGGCTATGGTGATAGCGGCTATCGTATTATTTGCAACCGGACTGGTAGGAGTTGGTTTTGCTGTTCTAGGCGGCGGGATTTTGCTTCTGTGTTTTGCATTTTTGCTGACGCCGTTGGCAATTTGGCTATGTACAACAGCCATTCCAGGACTGTTTCGATTTGTTATTAGTGGAGTGAAAAAACTTCTTGAGAAAGGAGGAAATGCTTTATGAAGAGATTTACAAAGATTTGTCTGATCATTGCTATGATTCTTGGCATAGTAAGCATTGGGTGCTTTATAATCGGAGGAATCTTGGGAGCCGATCTGATTAATACCTTTGAGGCGGCATTTGATCCCGAAGATTACAGCATCGATTTTGATAAAGAATATGATATGGAAGAATTTACGCTTAAGAAGCAGTTTGAGGCAGATGAGATTCAGTCGCTGTCTATCGATATGGACTTTGGTACAGTGGTAATCCGAACGGTAAGTTCCGATGCCTGTCGGGTATTAGTTGCTGAGGGCAGTTATGCTGATACCTTGACTGTATCCTCCAGTGACTCTGGCCTGCTTAAGATCGAAGAAACGGTATTGCATAAGCATTTTGGCTTCTCATTTTCCATATTTGGATTGTCTTCTTTTCTAAAGCATGGCAATTTACAGTATATAGGAACAAGAATTATAGTGGAACTTCCAGAGAAAACATATCATAGAATAGAGGGAACTATAGATTTTGGCGCTATGAAGTTTTATGACCTTGATTCTGAACAGATGAACCTTGAAGTGGACGCTGGAGTTATTTACAGTGAGGGAACCTTAAAAGGGGATAATATTGAGGTTCGTATAGGAATGGGAAATGCTTCCATCGATACCTTAGAGTGTGAAAAGTCATTCCTAAGTGCAGATATAGGGAAATTGGATATAAAGTCTGTAACAGCCAAAACTCTGGAGCTAGATGCCAATATGGGAAATATTGATCTGAATCGTGCGAAAGCCGAAACCTTAACAGCAGACTGTGATATGGGTAATATTACGATGGGTTTGGTAGGAAAACCGGAGGAGTATGATATTTCCTATGATGTCGATATGGGTAATGTAGATATTGAAGATTATGATAGATCCAAGGGAAATGCATCATATAAAGTAGATTTGAATTGTGATATGGGTGACATTGATGTGACATTTTTGAGATAATGATGAATAAATGTCTGGGAAAGTGGAATACTCCCGGTAAAAGAATCTAACCGGGGGTATTTTTATGGCAAAAAATAAAAAGAAATTAACAAGACTAACACCAGAGGATCAGCTGAAATACGAAATAGCGGAAGAGCTTGGCCTATTAGACCAAGTCATTGACAAGGGCTGGAAGTCTCTTTCTGCAAAAGAGACAGGAAGAATCGGCGGAATGATGGCCAAACGCAAAAAGGCTATGAAAGAATCTGCATTGAAAAAAGAGAATTAGAACATTGACGCAGAAACAGAATCTTGGTATAATTTTCGCTAGAGGAAAAATCTGCCTGTACAGGAGTACGAATAGAAATGGAGGCGTTTTATTTGAAGTTATTATCTGTGGCCGTTCCATGCTACAATTCGGAAGCTTATATGCGGAAATGTGTGGAATCTCTTCTGCCAGGCGGGGAAGAGGTGGAAATTATTATAGTAGATGACGGTTCGGAAGATGCAACAGGAGCCATTGCAGACGAATATGCCGAAAAGTTTCCGGGAATCGTCCGGGTGATTCATCAGAAAAACGGCGGACATGGTGCGGCTGTGAATGCAGGGATTAAAAAGGCCTCCGGTCTGTACTTTAAAGTCGTGGATAGTGATGACTGGGTGAATTCGGTATCCTATGCAGCTATTTTAGAGACATTGGCAGAGCTTACAAAAGAAGGCAATGTCGTGGATATGGTGATTTCCAATTTTGTTTATGAAAAGGAAGGAAGCCGTCATAAAAAGGTTATGAACTATCATAAGGCTTTACCGGAAAATCAGATATTTACCTGGAATGATATGGGGCATATGGGTCCTGGAAAATATTTTCTGATGCATTCCCTGATATATCGGACCCAGCTTCTGCGGGACTGCGGCATGAAAATGCCGGAACATATGTTCTATGTGGATAATATTTTTGCGTTCCAGCCTTTGCCATATGTAAAGACCATGTATTATTTGGACGAGAATTTTTACCGGTATTACATCGGACGGGATGACCAGTCTGTCAATGAGGCTGTAATGATTTCTCGTATTGAGCAGCAGATTAAGGTCAATAAGCTTATGGTGGATGTTTTTGCAGCGCAGAAAATTACCAATAAGAGGCTGAAGCGTTATATGATGAGCTATCTGGATATTATTACGACCGTTACATCTATTTTACTGATCCGCTCTAAATCTGAGGATGAGGCCAGAACGCGCAAAGAATTATGGGATTATATCAGGAAGAAAGACCGGGTTCTGTATTACCGTCTGCAGCGCGGCGTAACAAGGGTAGCCAATATGCCGGGGAAATCCGGCAGAACAATTGCTGTAACGATTTATAAGATTTATCGAAAATTATATGGATTTAATTAACGGGATTGATAATCAAACACGTTTTAGGTATGAAACATCTGCCGGTGACTGCTGCAGAATTAGCGGCAGTCACCGGCAGATGTTTTATTCTGCAGGAACTGCTTCTGAATCGGAAAACGAGAGCGATATGGTATCCAATTTTTGATATAGAACAACGGATAAAAGGCAATAGCCAGAACGATTCCACTGATGACGTCAACCACCGAATGCTGCTTTAGAAAGACAGTAGACAAAATGATCAGACACATTAATAGAAACGAACTGATATTCAGCCAGCGGATACGGCCCAGCGTCTGATTCCTGGCAATGGCAGTGTGAATGCAGATAGAATTGTATACATGAATACTGGGCAGTATATTGGTCGGCGTATCTGTGAGATAAAGCGCTTTTACCATTTCTGTCATCAGATTGTCTCTGGGAAACACATCCGGCCTTAAATTCTGCCCATTGGGGTACAAGGCAGAAACAATTAGAAAAATGGTCATTCCCAAGTATAAATGCATACACATCCGATAAAAATCTCCCAAATCCAGAAATAAAAAGAACACCAGTACGGTTACTGCAACATATAAAAACCACATAGAATACGGAATAAAAAAATATTCACAAAAGGGAATCTTTCGGTCAATCGGCAGCTCAATGATATGTGTTGGCTTTACATACTGTTCCAGCAATAGAAAACAGATCATGTATACAATTGGATACAGAAATATATAGCAATGTTTGAAACGTTGGATTTCGAATTTTATATGCATAATAATCCTTTCTGGAGCAAATAGTTCATAAGTAACCATATTAGCATAAGTATTTGAAAATAACAAGCAAAATCATATAAATTACACAAATAAATGTTACAATTTAATGAAAAGATGATAAAGGAGGATGGGTATGCCGGCATTTGTGGAAATACAGGATGTATGCAGGAAGTATCAGATGGGAGAAGTCTGGATTCATGCAGTAAAACATATGGAATTCTCAGTAGAGGAGGGAGAATTTGCTGTAATTGTGGGTCCAAGCGGTGCAGGCAAGACGACAATACTGAATATTCTGGGCGGCATGGATCATTGTGACAGCGGCCAGGTATTGGTGGATGGCCGGGATATTGCAAAGCTTAAGGGAAAACAGCTGACTTCTTACCGCAGGGATGATGTAGGTTTTGTGTTTCAGTTTTACAATCTGATACAGAATCTGACTGCCCTGGAGAATGTAGAGCTGGCTCTTGAAATCTGTAAAGACAGTCTGGATGCCAGAACGGTACTGCAAGAAGTCGGGCTGGGGGAAAGAATGGATAACTTTCCGGCCCAGCTTTCCGGAGGTGAACAACAGAGGGTAGCTATAGCCAGGGCGCTGGCCAAGAATCCCAAACTCTTGTTATGTGACGAACCAACGGGAGCTTTGGATTATCAGACCGGTAAGGCCATTCTTCGATTATTGTGGGAGACCTGCAGGACCAGGAAGAAAACAGTGATTCTGATTACCCATAACCAGGCGCTGGCACCAATGGCAGATCGTGTCATTAAGATTAAGAACGGAAAGGCGGATCGGGTAATCTGCAATCCCAACCCTGTATCAGTGGATGAGATTGAATGGTAGGTGGCCGATATGGGAAAATTAAGAAAAGAATTTATAAGAAGCTTATATCATACAAGAATGCGTTATTGTTCTATTATTTTAATTGTGGCACTGGGAGTAGCATTTTTTACAGGAATACGGGCCGCAGAGCCAGACATGAAGCTCTCTGCTGACCACTATTTTGATGAAGTGGGTCTTTGGGATCTACGTGTATTAAGTGCGGACGGCATGAAGCAGGAGGATGTGGAGCGAATTGCTAGGTCAGAAGGAGTGGAGGAAGCAAGAGGAAGTTACAGCCGGGAATTTTTTACGCAGAATAAGGAGGAACAGTTGGCGGTCAGGGTAATGTCTCTGCGGCCTATCAATTCCCAAAGCGATCATGCAGAGCCAGATGGGGAGAATCAGATTGTGTTAAAGGAAGGACGTATGCCGGACGATCCTAAGGAGTGCCTGATGGATTATGACATGAAGAAGCAGGGATACCGTCTGGGTGATAAGGTCCGGCTAAGTTCGGGAGATGCGCTGCCTCTGAAGGCTGTGATTAAATATGAAGAATATACGATTACTGGATTTGCCAGCCATCCCTACTATCTATCTATAGATCGGGGAAACGCTTCAATTGGAAATGGAAAGCTGGACGGTTTTTTGATGGTACAGGAGGAATGTTTTCAGACACTGCCGGAGCCGATCTATTCCGAAGTATTGTTAACTGTAAAGGACAGCCGGGGATACCAGTGTTTTTCAAAAGAGTATGAATCCTTAATAGAAGAGGTCAAAAAGGAACTGGAAGCTCTGGGGGAGGACTGGTATGTACTGGACCGTAATTCTATCCAGACCTATCAGGAATATGGCCAGGATACCGAACGAATTGGAGCAATTGGAGCAGTATTTCCATTGATTTTCTATTTGGTTGCTGCTTTGGTCTGCTTGACAACCATGACTCGGATGGTAGAGGAAGAGCGGACACAGATTGGTACATTGAAAGCACTTGGCTACCATTCCGGTGCAATAGCTGCCAAATATATATGTTATGGGTTCAGTGCGGCAATTCTGGGAAGTATTTTGGGTATTTTGCTGGGGAAACGGTTGCTGCCTTATATTGTGATTAAGGCCTATGCGGTGTTATACAATGGACTGCCGGAGATTCTAACGCCGCTTCAGTCGGGGCATGCTCTAACTTCTATGGCAGTGTCGGTGCTTTGTACTACCACGGCAGCAGTGGCCGCCTGTTATAGAGAACTGTTATCCGTATCGGCTCAGTTGATGCGTCCAGAAGCGCCAAAGAGCGGCAAACGTGTTTTTATGGAGCGGATTGGTTTTCTATGGCGCCGTCTCAGCTTTTCCAATAAAGCGGCTGTCCGTAATCTGATTCGTTATAAGAAGCGCTTTTTTATGACTATTTTTGGGATTGGCAGCTGTACAGCTTTGATTTTGGTAGGTTTTGGATTAAAGGATTCCATTGCAACTATAGGAAAACATCAGTTCGAAAAAATCAATTTGTATGACGTCAACTTCATTCTGGATCCTTCAAAGGACCGAGACAGCATTTATAAAGATATTCAAAAAGAAACAAAGGAATGTATGTACGTATACGAGAATTCCTTTTATGTAGGAAATGATACCAATGCTAAAAGCAGTTATCTAATTGTACCAGAGGACCCAGAACAATTGAATGCTTTTGTACAGTTGCAGGATCGTAAAACAAAGCAAAAATTCTCTCTGGATCAAAAACGGGTGATTATTACAGAAAAATTGTCCAGGCTTCTGGATGTCCAGGAAGGAGATTATATTTATATTAAAGAAAGTGAGACGAAGCAGCATAAGGTACAGATATCCGCTATTAGTGAAAACTATTTTATGCATTACGTTTTCATGTCTCCCAGCCTGTATCAGGAGATCTTCGGCAAAGCGCCTGTCTATAACGGGGTTTATGCAAATTTTAAAGAGGAAAGACAGGGAACGGACTATGAAAAGAAATTTTTCGAAACCTTTGCTTCCATGGAAGGAGTATCAGAGATTTCTTTTACCAGTGAGGCTGCCGGACGGGTTTCAGATATGATGAAAAGTATGGATGCAGTTGTGGCAGTACTTGTGATTTCAGCCGGATTGCTGACCTTTATTGTATTATTTAATCTGAATAATATTAACATCAGCGAGAGGGTACGGGAACTGGCAACGATTAAGGTGTTAGGCTTCTATAACCGGGAGACGGCCTGGTATATTTACCGGGAAAATATCTGTCTGACAGTAATAGGCGCTATTGTGGGGCTGCTGCTGGGTGTGCTGCTGCATCGTTTTGTCATAGTAACGGCGGAAATTGATCTGCTGATGTTTTCAAGGGAGATTAGGCTACGTAGCTTTTTATATGGAATTTTGCTGACATTTCTCTTTGCTATGGCGGTTAATTTGTTTATGTATCGGAAGATATGTAAGATTGATATGATACAGTCCTTAAAAAGTGTGGAATAAAAGAGTTTTTCATTGGCTGTAATCTGCTGAAATAATTGACATATGTCAGAATGCTTGTTAAAATAACAGTATGGGTAGATTAAAATTAAGGAGGAACAGATATGTATCATTGTCATATTCTTTTCTATTTGATAGGTTATCAGCATAAAGTATTTGAAACTGTGAAAGAAATGTCTCCGCTTACACATTTTTCGCACGAATTTTTGGAAAGTGATAAACCGGAGGAGGCATTGGCTGCAAAAGCCGATCTCATTCTGGTGGATGTACAGAATATGGCTGAGAAGGAAGAAATGTCAATGCTGTTTACAAAGAAAAAAAGCACTGCGGAATTAATCCTGCTAGCAGATAAAAAACAGATGGGACTGCTGACAGAATATTTGCCGGATGTTAAGGATATATGGATGCTGCCCATGTCAGAAGAGGAAGTACGGTTCCGCTTTCTAAGGTGGCAGCAGAGCTGTAAAATAAGCAAGGATTACTGGCAGACTAGCCACTATCTGGAGGCAACCATTAATAATGTTCCCAATCTGATCTGGTATAAAGATAAGGATGGCATACATGAAAAGGTCAATGACAGCTTTTGTGAAACGGTTAATAAGACTAAGAAACAGGTAGAAGGACGCGGTCATGCCTATATCTGGGATGTGGAAGAGGATGATCCGGCCTGTATAGAATCTGAACGTGAAGTCATGAGTAAGAAAAAGACCTGTATTTCAGAGGAAATCATTAAAACCGGTGAAGGAATGCGCACGCTTACAACCTATAAATCTCCATTGTATGATTTGGACGGAAGTGTAATGGGTACGGTTGGAGTGGCTATTGATGTTACACAGGAGCGTGCTTATGAGCAGGAGATTATTAAAAAGAATGAAAGTCTGGAGACTCTTTTTACAACATTAGACTGTGGTGTGGTCCGGCATAGCTTGGATGGTTCGAAAATTCTCAGCATTAACAGGGCGGCTCTTAAGATTTTAGGATATGAGAATCTGGAGGATTTGCTGACATGCGGCTTTCAGACGATTTCAGAATCGGTAGTGGAGGAAGATAAAAAGAAGCTTCGCGATAGTATTCATACTTTAAAGGAAGAGGGCGATAGTGTCAGTGTAGAATACCGTGTACGGCATAGAAATGGAGAGGTTCTTCATGTTATGGGGAATATCAAGCTATTAGTAGAGAATGGAGAAATGATTTACCAGCGTTTTCTTCTTGACTGTACCGAACAGAAGCAGCAGGAAAAGCAAAAAGAGAGACGGCAGTTGGAATTGGTGCAGGCGTTGAGTATAGATTTTAATCTAGTTTGTGTATTTGATCTGGATAACGGCATGGGCCATCTAATCCGAACAAGCAGCGCTGACGGAACCGCATTTGCTACAGTATTCGATGGAGAGGTCTCACTAGAAGAGAGTCTGGAGCATTACATAGAAAAGTTTGTATATGAAGATGATAAAGATCTATTGCAGCCATTTTCTTCAGCAGATATCTTAAAAAAAGAATTAGAAGAAAAGAAAATGCATTATGTCAATTATCGTGTTATTCTGAACGGAGAAATTACATATTTCCAATTACGGGTAGTGCGCGCAGGAATCTGGGGAGTAAATCACAGTGTTGTGCTGGGGTTCCGCAGTGTGGATGAGGAAATCCGCAGTGAAATGGAACAGAAGAACCTGCTTGAAGATGCACTGATGCAGGCGAATAAAGCAAACAGAGCCAAAAGTGTTTTTCTTTCGAATATGTCGCATGATATTCGGACTCCTATGAATGCCATTGTCGGTTTTACCAACCTGGCAATCACTCATATGAATAATCGAGAACAGGTTGAAGAGTATTTAAAGAAAATTCAGACCTCAGGCAGTCATTTGCTGAGTTTGATTAATGATGTATTGGATATGAGTCATATAGAGAGCGGCAAGATTCATTTAGAAGAGAAGCCCTGCAGCCTGCCAGATATTCTGCATGGACTGCATAATATCTTACAGGCTGATGTTCATGCGAAACAGCTCGAACTGCAGATTGATACTGTAGATGTGTTTGACGAGGATATTTACACGGATAAGCTGCGTCTGAATCAGGTGCTGTTAAATCTTCTCAGTAATGCTGTCAAGTATACGGGTGCAGGGGGCACTGTCAGTATGCGTATTATGGAGAAAGCGGGGGCACCGGAAGGCTATGCGAATTTTGAATTTCATATTAAGGACAATGGAATCGGAATGAGCAAAGAGTTTGTCGAACATATATTCGAACCGTTTGAAAGGGAAAATAATTCTACCATCAGTCGTATACAAGGAACAGGGCTGGGTATGGCGATTACCAAAAATATTGTGGATATGATGAACGGAACGATTGAGGTAACAAGTGAGCAGAATGTAGGTACAGAATTTACAGTCTGCTTCCCATTCCGCCTGTATTCAGGGATGAA
Organism: Lachnospiraceae bacterium; assembly: GCA_022791575.1. Lineage (GTDB taxonomy): Bacteria > Bacillota > Clostridia > Lachnospirales > Lachnospiraceae > JAAVZI01. Next base: position 5,899 of record JAAVZI010000004.1, on the reverse strand, counting down.
AGAGCCGCAGTTGATACAGGAATTAAAGGATAGCAGGGCACTGGTGGTAGATGATGATTTTAACACCTGCGACAGTGTATCTTATATGCTGGGGCAGCTTGGCATGCGTGCAGAATGGACATTATCCGGGAAAGAAGCCGTGTTGCGTTCCCACCAAGCGGTTATGCGCAGGGACGATTACGAAGTATATATCATTGATTGGCTGCTGCCGGATATGAATGGTGTTGAGGTTGCCCGAAGAATCCGCAAGGAGATGGGGGGCAGCGTACCGATTATTATTCTAACGGCGTATGACTGGTCAGATATTGAGGAAGAGGCGAAAGAGGCTGGAGTAACAGCATTCTGCAGCAAGCCGTTGTTTTTATCTGAGCTGCGGAATTGTCTGCAGTCAGTGATTGGTGTTGGAGATGAGGATAAAGAAAAGCTTACAAAGGAAACGAAAGCGCTTCGTTCTGGGCGGATTCTGCTGGCAGAGGATGTAGATTTGAATCAGGAGATTGCCACAGCAATTTTAGGTGATGCAGGATTTGATACAGAAGTTGCAGACAATGGAGAAATAGCGGTAAATATGCTGAAGAATTCTGAACCGGGATACTATCAATTGGTATTAATGGATGTGCAGATGCCGGTGATGGATGGATATGAGGCTACAAAGGCTATCCGCAGCCTGGAAGATGATCAGCTGTCTTCCATACCAATTATAGCCATGACAGCCAATGCTTTTGAGGAAGATAAACAAGAAGCATTAAAGAGCGGAATGAATGGTCATATAGCAAAGCCGATAGATATTGATAAATTATTTCAAACATTGGATACAGTGATGGTATCTTAACAGTAAATTACGTGAAATAGATTTGATGATTTAGGAGGAGAAACATGGCACAGTTATGGGGAGGTCGTTTCACAAAAGAAACTGACCAACTGGTATATAATTTTAACGCGTCCATAGAATTTGATAAAAAGTTCTACAGGCAGGATATGCTGGGCAGTATGGCGCATGTAAAAATGCTTGCTAAGCAGGGTATTTTAACGGAAGAGGAGAAAGAAAAGATTCTAAAGGGAATCGAAGGAATCCTAGAAGATGTGGAAAAAGGCAGATTGGAAATCTCAGAGAAATATGAAGATATCCACAGCTTTGTAGAAGCGGTTCTGATCGAGCGGATCGGTGAGGCCGGCAAAAAGCTTCATACCGGAAGAAGCCGCAACGATCAGGTTGCATTGGATATGAAGCTTTATATTAGAGATGAGATAGGAGCGCTGGATGAATTGCTACAAGAGCTTCTGGAAACGATTCTTGAGATTATGAAAGAACATATAGATACCTTTATGCCAGGCTTTACTCATCTGCAGAAAGCTCAGCCGATTACATTGGCTCATCATATGGGAGCTTACTTTGAAATGTTTTTCCGGGACAGAGGACGTCTGTCGGATATTTACAGAAGAATGAATTACTGTCCGTTAGGTGCAGGTGCACTGGCAGGAACCACTTATCCTTTAGATCGAGAATATACAGCGGAATTACTGGGTTTTTTCGGACCGACGCTGAACAGCATGGATTCGGTTTCTGATCGGGACTATGTGATTGAATTGTTGTCAGCTATGTCTACAATTATGATGCATTTAAGCCGCTTTTGTGAAGAAATTATTATCTGGAATTCCAACGAATACCGCTTTGTGGAAATTGATGATACTTACAGTACAGGCAGCAGCATCATGCCACAGAAGAAAAATCCAGATATAGCGGAACTGGTCAGAGGTAAGACAGGACGCGTATATGGTGCATTGGTTTCATTGCTGACTACAATGAAAGGAATTCCGTTGGCCTATAATAAAGATATGCAAGAAGATAAGGAACTGACCTTTGATGCAATAGATACGGTAAAAGGTTGTGTGAAGTTATTTAATGGGATGCTGAAAACTATGCAGTTTAACAAAGAACGTATGTATGATAGTGCAGGAAACGGTTTTACCAATGCAACAGATGCGGCCGATTATCTAGTGAATAAAGGAGTACCATTTCGGGATGCTCATGGTATAGTAGGACAGCTGGTCTTATTCTGTCTGGATAAAAAGATTTCTTTATCAGAAATGACATTAGAGGAATATAAGGCAATCAGTCCAGTCTTCGAAGAGGATATTTATGAAGCAGTCAGCCTAGAAACCTGTGTCAATAAACGTCTGACAATAGGAGCTCCAGGACAGGAAAGTATGAAGAAAGTCATTAATATATGTGAATCTTATTTAGTAGAAAACAAAAAATGTCTAAGTAATACATATATAGATTATTGGGTAGAATACAATAAATTATCCAAGTAAAACAGATGAAGATGATTTGGTAGAAAACAATAAATTATCTAAGTAAAACATGAGATTTTTTGTAAAATAAACGAAAAATCTGGAAATTAGAAAAAAATCTTGCATTTTTCCTAAAAATAGTATAGTATTTATAAGAAAGACAAATGTCCGCCATAGGAAAACATTTACAGAATTTTGTATGTGGAATGGCAGCCTGTATGACTAAAAGGTGGAAGTGAAATTCCATCAGGTATTTGTGGCGGCAGAATAATAGAGACTGGAGAGTGTAAAAATGAGTCAGAAATTAAGAGTTGGTATATTAGGTGGAACCGGTATGGTTGGACAGAGATTTATCTCATTGTTAGAGAATCATCCATGGTTTGAAGTTGTAACCATTGCAGCAAGTCCCCGTTCTGCTGGCAAGACCTATGAAGAAGCAGTGGGAGACCGCTGGAAAATGACAACTCCTATGCCGGAAGCGGTTAAAAATCTAGTTGTTATGAATGTAAATGAAGTGGAGAAGGTGGCGGCAGAGGTAGATTTTGTATTCAGCGCCGTAGATATGTCGAAAGAGGAAATCAAGGCGATTGAAGAGGCATATGCCAAAACCGAGACGCCAGTAGTATCCAATAACAGTGCACATCGCTGGACAGAAGATGTGCCGATGGTAGTTCCTGAGATTAATCCAGAGCATTTTGAGGTTATTGAGTTCCAGAAGAAGCGTCTAGGGACGACCAGAGGTTTTGTAGCGGTGAAGCCTAACTGTTCTATACAAAGTTACGCTCCGGTGCTGACTGCATGGAAAGAATTTGAGCCGTATGAAGTTGTGGCAACCACCTATCAGGCTATTTCCGGAGCCGGAAAAACTTTTAAGGACTGGCCGGAAATGGTAGAAAACATTATCCCGTATATCGGCGGTGAAGAAGAGAAGTCTGAGAAGGAGCCCCTACGTATCTGGGGAAAAATCGAAGATGGTGTTATTAAGCCTGCCCAGACACCAGTCATCACCTGTCAGTGTATCCGTGTTCCTGTATTAAATGGACATACAGCAGCAGTATTCGTCAAGTTTAAGAAGAAGCCAACAAAAGAGCAGTTAATTGAGAAGTTAGAGCAGTTCCAGGGAGAACCGCAGAAGCTTCAGCTGCCAAGTGCACCAAAGCAGTTTATTCGTTATATGGAAGAAGACAATCGTCCACAGGTACAGCTGGATGTAGATTATGAAAATGGAATGGGAATTTCCGTAGGTCGGATTCGTGAGGACAGTGTCTATGATTATAAATTTGTCGGCTTGTCCCACAATACAGTCAGAGGCGCTGCCGGCGGAGCGGTATTATGTGCAGAAATGCTGAAAGCCAAGGGATATATCCAGCCTAAATAAAAGGACCTGCCGGATCTGCAGATAATTTTCTGTAAAAGTTCTATTATAAGATCAAAATGACTATATTTAGAATAGAACTGTATATGTTTACAGGAGGTCTGTATGAGACGAAGAATAGCAGCGGTATTATTACTGATGTGTATGTTTTCAGCCAGTATCTTTCCTGCCTTTGGAATGGTATTGTGTTATGGAATGACAGAAAATACAAAAGATATGTATTCCTATGCGCCAAAGTTATGGAACGAAGGAGAACAGCAGCAGGAAGCAAGCGGAACTGGCGTTTCTATTGAAGCACCGTCGGCTGTTCTTATGGAAGCTTCTACGGGAACCGTAATATTTGAAAAAGCTTCTACCGAACAGCTTCGACCAGCCAGTATTACTAAGATTATGACGCTGATACTGATCTTTGATGCATTGGCTGAAGGAAAAATCAAACTGGAGGATGCGGTCACAACCAGTGAACATGCAGCCAGCATGGGCGGCTCGCAGGTATTTTTGGAGGTAAATGAGCAACAGACAGTAGATACTATGATTAAGTGTATTTCGGTAGCAAGTGCGAATGATGCTTGTGTCGCATAGAGTGATAGGAGACATCTGACAATCCTGTAGATGTATGCATTTATTGGTATTTATCGCAATTATATAGTTGAGTATTAGCATAAGGGCATGATTGATTGTAGGTATAAAACAATTAATCGTGTCTTTATTTAATATTCAGACTTAAATGCACTTAGATTTATTTGTTCCTTGCGTATTAATTTAGAATCATATATAATAAAAGAAATTACAAATGGGAGGAATTTCTTATGGCATTAATTGCAGCAAAATGTACAGAGTGTGGAGCCAATATTGAGGTGGATGAGAGCAAAGATGCAGGAATATGTAAATATTGTGGCACTGCTTTTGTAACAGAAAAGGCCATTAATAATTATAAAGTTAATACAGAAAATGTTGTCATAAACGGAGATAATATTAATATATCAAATTATGATATAGAAGCTGCTTTAGAAGCAAGTAGTAAATTGATTAATGGAGAATTGTATGATGATGCAGAAAAAATATTAAAAGAAATTATGGAGAAGTTTCCATATGATTATAGAGGCTGGTGGAGAATGGCGTTGTTAGAATATAATCATATAGGAATCTGGTTTGATAATAATAATTATTACATTAAGGCAAAGGCTTTATGTAATGAAGAAGAATTAAAGTATATAGAATCTTATAGAAATGCAGAACATGAAAAGATACTTCAAAAAGGGAAAAAGATAGTAGATTTCTGTAATAATATAGATATGGCAATGCTTGATGGATGCTATATAAGAACAACAGATGGGTATATTGGACTGGAGGTTGACTATGGAGATGTCAGATGGAACAAGTATATTTATGAGAAGGATAAAAAACATAGAATTCTTCAACAGAATCCATCTTCTAATTTTGTACATATAAAAGCGGAAATAAGTAGGGGTAGATATATTGGCAGAATTTATGATGAGAACGACAAAGAAATCAAGTTTTATGGAAAAGTAGATAAACTTTCTGGATATAATGTACATACATTATACATCTCGGATATCACAGAAAATGGTATTGTATTTAGTGATTCAGCTGATGAAATGTATATTAATAAAGATTTAAAGAATAATAGTATTCCCGAAACAATGATAGAGAATAAAGGTGGGTGTTACATTGCCACTTGTGTATATGGTTCCTATGATTGTCCGCAAGTATGGACATTGAGAAGATTTAGAGACTATACACTTAATAACACATGGTATGGTAGAGTATTTATTAAGTATTATTATGCAGTCAGTCCTACGTTAGTTAGATGGTTCGGAAATAAAAGATGGTTTAGGAGTTTTTGGAAAAAGCGACTTGATAAGATAACGGCAGCTTTGAACCACCAAGGAATCAAAGATACTCAATATTATGACAAATCATAGAAGTTAGCAATAAAGTATATTTTTATGTTGCAGTTGTGAGTTTTACTGATACTGAAATATATGATAATTTTATTATAACGGACATCTAAATAAGTCCCATAACCAGCTTAGCAATTTATAGCTGATTATGAGGCTTATTTTAGTGGTGCGCCCGGCGGCGCACGTTTCTAACGGGTGAAAGTCCCGAATCCGCCCGGTAGTGGGAAGGATATAGCCGAAGGCAAGGGTGTCCGCCGTGAGGAGGAATCTGAAGGAAGCCGGATGTGGGGAACATATAAACCTG
>JAAVZI010000065.1 GCA_022791575.1 Lachnospiraceae bacterium | reverse complement strand
GATTTTATACAAAACATACAAAAACGCCGCTCAAAAACGTTTTAAATTCGCTCTGTTTTTGTATGTTTTGCCTAAAATCTGGTTATGAATACTGAGTTTCGCAAATGCCTACTATCAAGTGAAAGAGCAAAGGAGATGTTCAGCATGGCGAAAAACCAAAAATCCTACACTCCGGAATTCAAGCAGCAGATCGTGGATCTGTACAATGCCGGAGGAACCTCGTATCCACAACTGGAACGTGAATATGGCGTAAATCGAAGCACACTCAGCAACTGGGTAAAACAGCTTTCTCCAATCAAAGTGTCTGAGGCTTTCCAGAAAGAGAACCGGCGCCTTAAAATTGAAAATGAAATATTACGCCTAAGGCGGGCAGCGCCAAAAAAGCGACTGCCATATTCGCAAAAGAACAATAGCTGAGATGGTTCCTTTTATCCGACAAAACTTAACCTATTATACGGTATCCCAGTTTTGCTGCGCCCTGAAATTTTCAAGGAGTACCTATTACAAAGCTCTGGTTTGTGTGCCCTCAAACCGGCAGAAAGAATATGAGGAATTCAGCCAGATGGTAAAGGAAGCTTATGAGGATTCAAAGCAGTGGTATGGGGCAGTTAAAATATGCCGTATCCTCAATGGCAGCGGGACTCCCTGCAGCATAAAACGGGTTCAGCGGTATATGGCAAAGCAGGGGCTGCTCTCTGTTGTAGTAAAGAAATACAACCATCATGCCAATCACGGAACCGTTCCCGATGATAAAGAAATTTTTTGAAACGTGATTTCGAGACAGAAACCATCAACCAGAAAGGGTGTACCGATATTACCTATATCCATGTACAAAAAGAGGGATGGACCTATCTGGCTTTAGTAATGGACTTGTGCAGCCGTAAGATCATCGGATATACGTATGGAACATCCATGATAGCGGAACTGGCGGTAGAAGCTGTTAAGAACGCCTGTCTGAACGTCAGGGAGACCAGAGGAATCATTCTCCATAGCGACTTGGGAAGCCAGTATACAAGCCAATCATTTGAGAAGTTCCTGAAGAGCAGGGGGATACGGCATTCATTTAGCCGAAAGGGAAATCCTTATGACAATGCTTGTATCGAAGCGTTCCATTCTGTACTGAAAAAGAAAGAAATTTATCATCATATTTATCAAGATTCCAAAGAGGCCCGCAGGCAATCTTTGAATATATAGGGCTGGTATAACCGCAAGCGAATCCATAGTGCAATTGGTTATATGACACTCCAGCAAAAGGAGGATGAGGAACTCAAAAAAGCAGCATAATCTTTCAACTTTTTGTCCAAAGTATTGACATAGGTCCAAGATATTGTATGTTGCATAAATAATATTCATCTTTTCTCTGTCTGCTTTTCGTTAATTTTGAAAGCATTTTAATCAGTTTACCAATTCCCATATATTTTGTGTTATACTGTTTTATGTGATTTTGTTTCCTTCATTTTTCTCCTTATCAGGGTTCGTAATATCCCGTGAGAAGGTATAATACAAGGAAACTTTAAGAAATCTCACCCGCGATAAACTTAATGTTTTCAAGGGTTGGCTGGAATTTTAATAACAAAATAGAACAGTCAATATTTCCTTTAAAAATCATCTAATTACAATCGGAATTGTGGGGATAAAAATATGAAAGATTTTATTTTTGTTACAGGAGCAAGCGGTATAGGTAAAACTACTTTAGCTAACGGACTGCTTGAGCACTATAAAACGACATGCATAGAACAACATATGATACCTGAATTTATTTCAAGAAATGGCAATGAGCCAATGACTGGAGAGCTTGAAGAACTTACTTGCTGGGAAAATCAAGTGGCAATGCTCATGTGCTTTCATAGGCTGGGCTATAAAAATATAATTGCTTCTGATATTGATGATTTAAGAACTGCTGATATTCCTATTGTTTTTAAAGGAACTGATTTTATCACAATAAAACTCATATGCAGTGATTTGCAGCAGATTCAAGAACAGATGAGAAACCGCCCCAATAATGGACTTGTAGATTTTGAACTACAGAAAAAGATGAACGAAAAAAATATTAAGCGAAATCCTCTGATTAACGAAGTAGAAATTGATGTTGCAGGTAAATCAATTGGAGAAATACTTGAACAATCAATAAATATTATTGAGATTACTCCCTCCTGTTTTGATTACGAATATACAAAACCTCCCAAAGAAATGTTTTATTCATGGGTTTTTGCGAATGGATTAAGATAATTCCGGTTTGCTAAAAGGTTAGGAATGTTTTCAGTAATCGAAAATGGGAAGCACTTTACAGAATGGGTATTTTTTTCTATGTTTTCTATGTAACTTTTTGCACTCATGATTGCTTTTCTCTTGTTCGGAATATTTCATTTTGTACGGTTATCTTTTCTTTGTTTAGCAATATTAGTATCTGATCTATGGTGCTAAAAGGTGCCTAACTCTACAAAATTTACTTATGTGACGATACGGGGAAACTATTGATAATACCAACCTTTTATCCGCTTTTATAACATTTGCAAGAAGTGATAAGACAATTATCGTATATAGAATCAATAAAAAAGAAAAATAATGCAATAAAAATGCAAAGAAGTACATATAGATTTGTTGATTTTCAACTCAAAACCTTAATATTCAGAAATAATCCTCGGCTATTTTGAAGCTATGCCAGCGGAATTTGAGGATTTATGAATTTTGATAAAACTGAGTTGAGCAAGATTTTGTAATACTTATGAGGAGAAATTGTCAGTAATTATATTTGTGTTTTCTTTTAAATGAGATGGAACACATACCAAAAGTGTTTAGAAATGCAAAAAGCAGTTCGATGTCGGACTGTAAAAAAATATTCCATTTGCTGAGAATATTCTATCAAAATTAGAAATAAAAAATAGAATAAGTGGAGCTTATGGAGATTAAGAATATGACCGTTTACTATACGAACACTAACCAAGAGCTTATCAGGTAGCAGTATTGAAATGAACGAACATAAAGTAGGACAAAACAATCGAACATTAGTTTGTAAAGAAAAAACACTTGACAGCCTAACAGTTTTCGTGTATGATAGCAAAGGTGATGGAAATGGAAAGAATTGTAGAACAGGCTTTTCTTTATGATTTCTATGGAGAATTACTAACAGAACATCAAAGGCAGGTATATGAGGATTTTGTACTGAATGATCTTTCCTTAAGTGAGATTGCCGAAGACCGGGGAATCAGCCGGCAGGGTGTTCATGATCTTGTAAAACGCTGTGATAAAATTTTAGGCGATTATGAAAGCAAGCTTCATCTGGTAGAGACATTTCTGGATACAAAGCAGAAAGTACGAAACATACATGAACTGATTAGGGAACTATTAACTGCGGCTCTCGATCAGGACGAGCAGATAGAAAAGCTGCAGAAAATGGAAGCATTAGCAGATGATATTTTAGAACATTTGTAGGAAGGAAGAATTTCATGGCATTTGAAAGCTTATCGGAGAAATTGCAGAATGTTTTTAAAAACCTGCGTGGGAAAGGCCGTCTGACAGAGGCAGATGTAAAGGCTGCTTTAAAAGAAGTAAAGATGGCATTGCTGGAAGCAGATGTAAGCTTTAAGGTTGTCAGACAGTTTATTAAGTCCGTAGAAGTGCGGGCAGTCGGACAGGATGTTATGAATGGATTGAATCCTGGACAAATGGTCATCAAGATTGTAAATGAAGAGTTGATTTCTCTGATGGGTTCTGAGACAACAGAACTTGCATTGAGAAAAGACGGCGGTATTACGATTATTATGATGGCAGGCCTGCAGGGTGCAGGTAAGACAACTACAACCGCGAAGATTGCAGGAAGACTGAAACAAAAAGGGAAAAAGCCATTGCTGGCAGCCTGTGATATCTATCGTCCAGCAGCAATCCAGCAGCTTCAAATCAACGGTGAGAAGCAGGGAGTAGAGGTATTCACCATGGGAGATAAACATAGCCCGGTGGATATTGCCAAAGCTGCTGTGAAGCATGCCCAAGGAAATGGATTTCAGGTGGTGATTTTGGATACGGCCGGCCGACTGCATGTAGATGAGGATATGATGGAGGAATTATCTTCCATTAAAAAGGCAGTGGAAGTAGACCAGACCCTTTTGGTCGTGGATGCAATGACCGGTCAGGATGCGGTAAATGTAGCAGGTACGTTTGAAGAGAAGATTGGAATAGATGGAGTCATTCTGACTAAGATGGATGGCGATACTAGAGGTGGAGCTGCATTGTCCATTCGTGCAGTAACTGGACGGCCGATTCTCTATGTTGCTATGGGAGAAAAGCTTACTGACCTAGAACAGTTTTATCCCGATCGAATGGCATCGCGGATATTAGGAATGGGCGACGTGCTAACTCTAATTGAGAAAGTACAGGATGATATCGACGAAGAGAAAGCCAGAGAATTAGAACAGAAGATTCGTAAGGCAACGTTTGGATTTGATGATTATTTGGATCAAATGCAGCAGATGAAGAAAATGGGCGGTATATCGTCTCTATTATCAATGCTGCCGGGTGTGGGAAGCCAGATGAAAGAGATTGAAAATATGGTGGATGACCGGATGATGAACCGCATCGAGGCCATTATACTTTCTATGACCCCCGAAGAACGTTCAAATCCAGATGTACTGAATCCTTCACGAAAGCGCAGGATTGCTTCGGGTGCAGGAGTAGATATCAGCGAGGTCAACAAGCTGGTTAAGCAGTTTGAGCAAGCCAGGAAGATGATGAAGCAGATGCCGGGCCTGATGGGTGGTAAAGGCGGCTTCGGTGGATTTGGTGGTAAAAAAGGCAAGTTTAGGCTTCCTTTTTAACATATATTTATATAACAGGCCTGTATAGGCGGAATTACAAATTAATTACGGAGGTGAAACAAAATGGCAGTAAAGATCAGACTGAAAAGAATGGGACAGAAAAAGTCTCCTTTCTATAGAATCGTTGTAGCTGATTCCAGATCTCCAAGAGACGGTAAGTTCATTGAGGAAATCGGAACATACGATCCAAAGACAGAGCCAAGTACATTCAAGGTAAATGAAGAGCTGGCTAAGAAGTGGTTAGCGAATGGTGCTCAGCCTACAGAAGTAGTTGGCAAGATTTTTAAAGCAGCCGGCATTGAGAAATAGCCAGCTGTTCCTTACCGGAGGTAGTGGTATGAAAGAGTTAGTAGAAGTCATTGCAAAAGCACTGGTAGATAAGCCTGAAGAAGTCAGCGTAACTGAGACGGAAAGTGACAGGAGTATCTTACTGGAACTTCGTGTAGCGCAGGAAGATATGGGTAAAGTCATTGGGAAACAGGGACGGATTGCCCATTCGATCCGCGGCGTTGTAAAAGCAGCTGCATCCAGACAGGATAAGAAAGTAATTGTAGAAATTGTCCAGTAATGCTGTGTGGCATAACAGACAATGATTTGTCAGAGGATACAATTTACGATGTATAAGGACAGGATATTTCCTGTCCTTTCCTTTATGGAAAAGAACATAAATGATAGGAAGGATTAGGCGAATGGAGAATTTACTGCAGGTAGGTGGTATCGCTAATACACATGGGATACGGGGAGAAGTCAAAGTATTTCCAACGACAGATGATCCTAAGCGTTTTTGCGAACTGGATAAAGTAAAACTAGATACCGGCAGGGGGTATTTAGAGCTAGAAATTGAACATGTTAAATTTTTTAAGCAATTTGTGATTTTAAAGTTTAAAGGAATCGATAATATTAACGACATTGAGAAATATAAGGGCAAAGGGCTGTGGATTACCAGAGAGCAGGCAGTCGAATTGGAAGAGGACGAATATTTTATTATGGACCTGATTGGGATTCCTGTTTATAATGAAGATATGCAGAAAATAGGATGTATGAAAGATGTTATGACTACGGGAGCCAATGATGTTTATATTATAGAGAAAGAGGATGGAAGAGAATTGCTTCTTCCGGCCATTAAGGAATGTATATTAGAAGTAAATATACAGGAGCACTATATTAAAGTACATGTGATGGAAGGACTGGAATAAATGAATTATCATGTATTGACGCTATTTCCAGAAATGATAGAACAGGGGTTGAATACAAGTATTATAGGCCGGGCAATGGAAGCGGGGCTGATTTCTCTGCAGACACTCAATATCAGGGAATATACGGATAATAAGCATGGCAGAGTCGATGATTATCCGTATGGTGGCGGTGCAGGAATGGTTATGCAGGCACAGCCGGTTTACGCAGCCTGCCAGGCAGTCAGGAAAAGTATAAAATCAGAACCCAGGGTGATTTATATGAGTCCTCAGGGGCAGGTATTTACACAGAAGATGGCAGAAGAACTGGCCAGGGAAAACGATCTGGTCTTTTTATGCGGCCATTATGAAGGGATTGACGAGCGTGTGTTGGAAGAAGTCGTAACCGATTATGTATCGATCGGTGATTATGTCCTTACCGGAGGAGAACTTCCCGCTATGGTCATGATTGATGCCATATCCCGTTTCCTGCCGGGGGTACTTAATAATGAAGAATCTGCTGCGTGTGAATCATTCCAGGATAATCTTCTGGAGCATCCTCATTACAGCCGTCCGGCTGTTTGGCATGAGAAAGAAGTGCCGTCTGTTCTGTTATCCGGCCATCATGCCAATATTGAAAAATGGAGGCGGGAACAGTCGATCCGGCGCACGCTGGAGCGCAGGCCGGATCTGCTGAAGCAGGCTGCCGAGGAACAGCTTCTGTCAAAAGCGGATTTAGAATATTTAGAACAGCTCAAAAAGAGCGCTTCATTCTTATAGCATAGAAGCCCGCAGTTCTTCTCCGCTGCGTGCACTTAAATATGCTGGGGCAATATCGAATACAGTTCGGCAGCCGGTCTGACCTTCCTGGGAAAGCCGGTAAGCGGCTCTTGCATAAGCGGCGATTACGCAGGAGGTGAATTCAGGATTGGAATCAAGCTTCAGACGATATTCAATAATATGTCCATGCTCTTTTTCCATACCGGTTTTTCCGCTTCGCAGTACCAGACCACCATGTGGAAGCTGGCTGTGCTGTTCTTGCAGCTCTTCCATACTGATAAAATGAACAATGGTATCGTAGTCTGCAAAGTAATTAGGCATAGTCTTAATTTCCTGCTCTACTTTAGCAGGGTCGGCGCCTTCTTCCAGAACGACAAAACATTCACGCAGATGTTTTTCTCTTGTAGTAAGATTGGGGTTTTCTCCATTGCGAACCCGTTCCAGAGCTGTTTCTATTGGAATGGTATATTGTCTGGCATCTTTTACACCCTCAATCCGGCGGACGGCATCCGAGTGTCCTTGACTGACTCCTTTGCCCCAGAACGTATAATCCTGTCCTTCTGGCAGAATGGCATTGGCATACATCCGGTTTAACGAGAACATGCCTGGGTCCCAGCCTACCGAAATAATTCCGATATGGTTATGTTCTTTAGCAGCTGCATGAACCTTTTCAAAATGTTCTGGTATATGGGCATGGGTGTCAAAACTGTCCACGATATTGAACATTTTTACAAATTCCGGGGACTGTACTGGTAAATCCTTCGCACTGCCGCCGCATAAAATCATCACATCAATTTTGTCCTTCCACTGAATGGCTTCTTCTACAGCACATACGCTTGCAGATTTTGTAAGTATGGACACCTGTTCTGGTGCTCTTCGTGTAAAGACTGCTGCCAGTTCCATATCAGGGTTTAGCTGTAAAGCGCATTCAACGCCACGACCAAGATTTCCATAACCTAAAATTCCAATTCTGATGCTCATAAAATTTCTCCTTTTCTTTCTTCCTATTCTTTCGGTATTTGCAAAACTCTTATTTCAATGTCAGAGTTTGGGCAATATATACAAAAATGTAGCGAATTAAGTAATGACACCAGGACTCCTCCCACTTCGTGGGCCCCTCCTCATGTCCAATCAACGTCTTTGAGCGGAATTTTTGTATATATTGTTCAAACTCGTCGCTTTGAATACAACTTTCGCAATTATCTACTTCCTATTCTTAGTTACTAAAAGTAGAGCATGTCTACTCATTCATTTACGCCAGTAACTATGTCATAAAGAATTGCAAACACGTTCTAACACTAGCCAGTATTAAGCTGTAGCTGACTCCTATAGGCGTTTCTTCATCTGCCGTTAGAATCTGTATGTTATTATAACACCAAATTTCATAAAACTAAAGTAGCAATAGAAAATAAATTCTTGACAAGGGATGGGTTTTTGTGTAATATAGTTCTATGCTATAATAAATAAAGGCTTTGAAAGTGTTAAGTAGACAGTTATTTTCTTGCAGAGAGAGGAAGCCACCGGCTGTAAGCTTCCTTAAGTTCAGATAATTGTTGAATTTCTCACCGGAGCTGCATTTCTGAACAAAGAATCACATATTTAAGTAGGAAATGACGTGATACGCGTTAAGTAATAGAGAGCCTGTGTGCCCCGCTGCATTAGAAATGACGAGTCGGATGGGAATATGGGAATTAGGGTGGTAACACGGATATGACTTCGTCCCTTACGGGAGGGAGTTTTTTTGTGTTTTGTAAACACCGGATAAGCAGAAAAGTAAGAAAGGAGTCTAATATGAAAGACAAATTAAAAAGTATCAGAGAAGATGCCATCAGGCAGATTCAGGAATCGGATAAACTGGATAAGTTAAACGACGTCCGTGTCGCATTTTTGGGCAAGAAAGGGGAACTGACAAGTGTCTTAAAGGGGATGAAAGATGTATCTCCGGAAGAACGGCCGAAAGTGGGACAGATGGTTAATGAAACCCGTCAGGCTATAGAAGAATTCTTAGAAGAAACCAAGACTAAACTGGAACGGGCAGCTAGAGAAGCCAGACTGAAAAAAGAAGTGATTGATGTTACGCTTCCAGGCAGAAAAAACGTGATTGGACACAGTCATCCCAATACCATTGCTTTGCAGGAAGTAGAGAATATTTTTATTGGTATGGGCTATGAAGTAGTAGAAGGTCCGGAAGTAGAATTTGATTATTATAATTTTGAGGCACTGAATATTCCTGCCAACCATCCAGCCAAGGACGAGCAGGATACGTTTTATATTACAAAAGATATTTTGCTGCGGACTCAGACCTCTTCGGTGCAGGTACATGAGATGGAAAAGGGAAGGTTGCCGATTCGTATGATTTCACCAGGACGCGTGTTCCGTTCGGACGAGGTAGATGCAACTCATTCTCCATCCTTTCATCAGGTGGAAGGGCTGGTAATTGACAAGAATATTACTTTTGCAGATTTGAAAGGAACACTAGCTGAATTTGCCAAAGAATTATTCGGTGAAGATACAAAGGTGAAGTTTAGGCCGCATCATTTCCCATTTACAGAGCCTAGTGCGGAGATGGATGTTTCCTGTTTTAAATGCGGCGGTAAGGGCTGTCGGTTCTGTAAAGGCGAGGGCTGGATTGAGATTCTAGGCTGCGGTATGGTACATCCTAACGTACTGCGCATGAGCGGCATTGACCCGGAAGAATATACAGGTTTTGCTTTTGGAATGGGTCTGGAGAGAATTTCATTACTGAAATATGAAATAGATGATATGCGTCTTTTGTATGAGAACGATATTCGTTTTCTGAAACAGTTTTAATATGGATAGAAAGGTAGGAATATAAATGAATACAGCATTATCTTGGTTGAAAGCGTATGTACCGGATTTGGATGTGACACCCCAAGAATATATGGATGCCATGACACTTTCTGGTTCAAAGGTGGAAGGATATGAATGTAAAGATGCGGATCTGGACAAGATTCTGGTAGGTGAGATTGTTCAGTTGGAAAAGCATCCCGATGCAGATAAATTAGTTGTATGTCAGGTGGATGTAGGACAGGGGTCCACGCTGCAGATTGTGACTGGTGCGCCAAATGTACAGGTTGGTGATAAGGTTCCAGTAGTTTTAGACGGCGGGCGTGTAGCGGGCGGACATGACGGCAAAATGACGCCGGGCGGCATTAAGATTAAGAAGGGTAAATTAAGAGGTGTGGAATCCTGCGGTATGATGTGTTCGATAGAAGAATTGGGTTCTGATCGGAATATGTACCCGGAAGCACCAGAGGACGGTATCTATCAATTTCCCAAAGATACAAAAGTCGGTGAAGATGCGGTAGAGCTTTTAGGTCTGCATGATACAGTCTTTGAATATGAAATTACATCTAACCGTGTAGACTGCTTCAGTGTTATTGGGCTTGCCAGAGAAGCAGCGGCTACTTTTCAAAAGGAATTTAAGCCGCCGGTGATTACAGATACCGGAAATGAAGAAAATGTAAATGATTATATCAAGGTTACAGTAGAAGATACGGATCTTTGCCGCCGTTATTGTGCCAGAGTGGTAAAAAATATTAAGATTGAGCCATCGCCAGAATGGATGCAAAGACGTCTTGCAGCTCATGGAATACGTCCGATTAACAATATTGTAGATATTACGAATTATGTCATGGAAGAATTTGGCCAGCCTATGCATGCCTATGACCTGGAAACGATTGCAGGCCGGGAAATAATTGTCAGACGTGCCAAAGATGGAGAAATGTTCGTTACTCTGGATGGACAGGAACGGAATCTGGATTCCGATGTATTGATGATTTGTGACGGAGAGAAGGCAGTCGGCCTTGCAGGAATTATGGGTGGTGAAAATTCCATGATTACAGACCATGCCCAAAATCTACTTTTAGAAGCTGCAAATTTTGATGGAACGAACATACGTTTGTCATCAAAGCGCGTAGGTCTTCGTACCGATGCTTCAGGAAAATTTGAAAAAGGTCTGGACCCGGAAAATGCACTGGCTGCAATTAACAGAGCCTGCCAGCTGATTGAAGAATTAGGAGCTGGAGAGGTGATTGGCGGCGTTGTAGATGTAAGGAATTTTGCAAGCAAAGAACATAGGATTCCGTTTACTCCAGAGAAATATAATCGTCTTTTGGGAACTACGATTTCTGAAGAAGATATGAAAGAGTACTTCCAGAGACTGGAGCTGGGATTTGATGAGGCAAAACAGGAGATTATCATTCCCAGCTTCCGCCAGGATCTGTTATGTATGAATGATATTGCAGAAGAGGTGGCCAGATTCTATGGATATGACAATATTCCTACGACCCTGCCGTCTGGAGAGGCTACAACAGGTAAGATTTCCTTTAAGAATCGTATAGAAAATGTAGCTAGGGAAGTGGCGGAATTCAGCGGATTTTCACAGGCTATGACCTATTCATTTGAAAGCCCGAAAGTATTTGATAAATTGCTTCTGCCTAAAGATGATGAACTTCGTAATGCCATCACGATTTCTAATCCGCTGGGAGAAGATTTCAGCATAATGCGGACGATTTCCCTCAACGGTATGCTGACTTCGCTGGCAACTAATTATAATCGAAGAAATAAGAACGTGCGGTTGTATGAGCTGGGCAATATTTATCTTCCCAAAGCGCTTCCTCTGACCGAGCTGCCAGACGAAAGAATGATGCTGACACTGGGTATGTATGGAGAGGGTGATTTCTTTACGATGAAAGGGGTAATAGAGGAGTTCTTTGATCAGATTGGATATGAAGAGCGAGCAGACTATACCCCAGGTACTGGTAAGCCATTCTTGCATCCAGGCCGTCAGGCAGATATTCTTTATAAAGGAAAGAAACTGGGCTATCTGGGAGAACTTCATCCAGAAGCAGCAGATCGTTATGAAATCGGTGAGCGAGTATACATTGCAGTTTTGGATATGCCGGCTGTGACAGAATTTGCAACCTTCAGCCGTAAATATCAAGGCATTGCTAGATATCCGGCCGTTTCTCGTGATATCAGCATGTTGATGAAAAAGGATATTTTAGTGGGACAGATTGAGAACATTATTGAAGAAAAAGGCGGACAATATCTGGAAAACTATGCGCTCTTTGATGTCTATGAGGGTGAGCAGATTCAGGAAGGTTATAAGTCAGTCGCTTATTCGGTAACGTTCCGTGCACCGGATCGGACATTAGAAGAGTCAGATGTCAGCGAGGCTATGAATCGTATATTAAAGCAGTTGGAAAAACTGGGAATTGAGCTTCGAAAATAATAAAACAGCTGTTTAACAGTCCATATCGTGTCTGGATAAGACATGATATGGACTGAATGTTTGTATATTACTCTGCGATGTTAGTTGCCGAAGTAATATACGTAGATAGGAGAACTATAAGCAATGAAAGTAAAGGATTTTAATTATGAACTGCCGCAGGAATTGATTGCACAGGACCCGCTGCTGCATAGAGATCAGTCAAGGCTGCTGCTCTTAGATAAAGTAACCGGCGCCTATGAACATAGACATTTTCGGGATCTGCTGGATTATCTTAGAAAAGGCGATTGTCTAGTTCTCAATGATACAAAGGTAATACCGGCCCGGCTGATTGGAGAGCGAGAAGGGACGGGCGGAAAGATCGAAGTGCTTCTGCTGAAAAGAAAAGAGGCTGATATCTGGGAAACTCTGGTGAAGCCAGGCAAGAAGATGAAGCCAGGAACGAGAGTCAGTTTTGGAGAAGGATTGCTTAAGGCTGAGGTTATGGATATTGTGGAAGAGGGTAACCGTCTGATTCGTTTTGAATATGAAGGGATTTTCGAAGAGATACTGGATCAACTGGGGCAGATGCCGCTGCCTCCGTATATTACCCATCAACTGGAAGATAGGGAGCGTTATCAGACTGTATACGCCAAACATAATGGTTCAGCAGCAGCGCCCACAGCGGGTCTGCATTTTACCCCGGAACTGCTGAACGAGATTCAAAAGAAGGGCGTGGAACTGGCTTATGTAACATTGCATGTCGGCCTTGGTACATTTCGCCCGGTCAAGGTTGAGAATGTTCTGGAGCATCATATGCATACAGAATATTACTGTCTGGAACCAGAAGCAGCCGAGAAAATCAACCGGGCAGCATTGAGCGGAAATCGGGTGATTGCGGTTGGGACGACCAGCTGCCGGACACTGGAGTCGGCGGGAAATCCTGATGGAACCGTTAATGCTGGGAGCGGCTGGACGGATATTTTTATCTATCCTGGGTATCAATTTCAGGTGATAAAAGGGCTGGTTACGAATTTTCATCTGCCGGAATCGACCCTGTTGATGCTTGTATCAGCGCTGGCAGGCAGAGAGCATATTATGGCAGCATATGAGGAAGCTGTGAGGGAACGGTATCGCTTTTTTTCATTTGGGGATGCGATGTTAATTTTGTGATTTTACCGCGAAAAATTTAATTTCTTTGTTCCAATGTTATAATATAGCCCAGCTCCAATATTCATTGCAATTGCAACAAATAAAACAGGCAGCAATTTTATGATTTCTTTCATATCAATGCATTCCTTTCTTTTATTTAGTAGTGAACCAAGTCCAGTCCTGTTTTTGTCCACAAGAAGGACAGTGGCAATCACTGGGTTGAATTTTTGTCCAGCATTGAGAACATTGTGTATACCAGCCATCCTCATTCACATAAAGTTCTATTGGACTTGATTTTGGTGAATGGGTTAAATCCAATCTGTAATATGTAAAATCCATATTTATCATACGCCAACCTTTATTTATTTAGATATGGTACAAGGTTTATTTTCCTTCCATTTTTGATAAGCCCACTGTGTTTCTGATTTTAGAAACCAGCAGACTAGTTGTCCTTTTCTGGATTCTTTCTCTGATTCGCAAATAAACACAGGCTGTAATCCAAGTTTGGTATAGAAAATGAACTGTTTAAGTAAGTCAAGGCACACAAGATTATTTTCTCCATAGCAATCAAATACATCCTGTAAACTCGCTAATTTTAATTTTGAAATAATTATTCACCTTCGATCGTAAAAAATGGGGACAACATTTTACAGACTGTATTGTAGAATGTTATCCCCATAATAGATACTATT
>JAAVZI010000064.1 GCA_022791575.1 Lachnospiraceae bacterium | reverse complement strand
TCAATTACACAAACTATTATTGATAAGCTTTTATCGTCAGAACTTGTCATAGCTGATATTTCTGGTCATAACCCAAATGTATTTTATGAAATGGGATATAGAAAATGTACGGACAGACCTATCATTCATCTTAAGAAAAAGGGAGAGAGCATACCGTTTGACGTAAATACAGTAAGAACTTTTGAATATGATTTAACTGATTTGGATAATGTAGAGGAAACCAAAAAGCGTTTAGAGCAAACAATAGGAACATTTTCTTTTGAAATTCAAGATAACACACTTGGACAAGATGAAGAACAAGGTAGGCAAATATTACCTCAAGGTATTCTTACTATGTTATATCAAATTCAGGACTCTATTACTGAATTAAAAGAGCAAATAAGCAAAAAAGATACAGAAACTATTCAAGCAATAATGCAAACCAGTTTAAATAATGTGAAAAAGGAAGAATCTACAAATGCGATTATGATGAGAACGTTGTTACCAGAATTGATTAAAAACCCAGAATCAGTTCAAAATCTTATGCAAATGGTGGAAATAGCCAATAAATCAAAAAAATAAATAAAGACGAGTGAAAAGCGGTATGACTTTTCACTCGTTCTTTATTTGCACTCTGTTTGTTAGCGTTGATAAAAAAGTTGTTGTAAATACTTTCTTATTAACGTAAACCTAAGGGATACCGCGATTTTTTTCATACACTTTTTGCTATGCTTTTCTTAGAGCTGCCGCTATTCCTGCTGTTGTTCCCCGCCTGACAGCGCTCTCCCCATAAACCGCAGCGGCTCTTTGCCGAAATTCACGCTGCGGACCGCCTGCACAATCTCTTCTTTCCGGCTGTCGGCATCCGGCAGGTCACAGACAATATCATTGAGGTCATACGGCCCATTGCGGAAATGTCCCACCGACGCGCCGTGAAACTCACCGTCAATCAAAAGATACTGCAGCGGTTCATGGTCATACGCAAGACCTGCGGTCAGCTCCTTGGCCAGCTCCTTTAACTCCGGCTCATTGGCTTTATAGAGGATATCGCTGCGGTGCAGAGCATAGACAAAGTGCAAATCCCTAGGCTGGTATTCCATTAAAATCTGCAAATCGTCGTTCAGCAGCCAGCCCGTCCCCCACGGCACCAGAATTTCCTCCGCCTCCAGAGCGCCAAAAGCCGCTTTGATATCCCTGACCGACAGTTTATAAAAGGATTTCACCATTCCAAGATCAAACCACACCATTCGGTAGGCAAAACGCTGCAGCACGATTTTCAGCGCCTCCAGCCGTGAATAGCGCTCCAGCTCCACATGGGGAAAAAGTTCATCAAACCGATACCAGCCGCGTTCCCAGTCCTCGTCGTACTGATCTTCGTAAATTAGAAATGCTTCCTGCAGGCGGTGGAGAATGGGGGTAATCTGCTTAACAAGCAGCCCCGTCTCCTCCTTCAGCTGCTGAATATTCAAAGGCCCGGCTGTCTCAATCAGCTGCAGAATCTGCAGCTGCTCCGCAGTCGGTTTTGTCAGGGGCTTGCAATACAGGGCGACAAATAGTTCCAGATCCTCCGGCAGAATCCAGCCCACATTTCCGCCGGCAAACCGTCCCTTAATCAATGCGCGCCTGCGCTGCCGCTCCCGGTTAAATTCTATATCGTCAAAAGCCGCGCGGAACGACAGCACCGGCGGCTGGCCAAAGCCATTCCAGTACACATTCTGCCCAGGCTGGGTATCGCGGTAAAGCTTTTGATATTCCTCCTCGTCTGCCTTTTGAAGCAGACACTGCCGCTCCATGCGCAGGGAAATAATTTTTGTTTTCATAAGTCTCCTTTCGAACCGCAGATTAAACCGTTTTTTTCGCATATGCCCTCGCCTGCGGAATATTCAGGCTGTGAAAGCGTTTAAAATCCCGCGCCAAATGCGCCTGGTCGGTGTAGCCGTACTGCTGAACGGCGTCCAGCACCTGAAAATGCGGATTGCACAAAATATCCCTCCACAAATACTGATAGCGGATCAGGGAGGCCAGCTGTTTGGGTGAAATGCCGGCCTGCTCCTGAAACAGCCGCTCCAGCTGCCGGCTGCTGGCATGGATCTCACGGCAAAGCGTGCCGATACGGATATTTCCCCGGCTGGCCAGCAGCTGCGCCACAGCGTCCATAAATAGGGAACTGGCACGCTCCGTATGTAGATGGTTGAGAAGATAGCGCTCCGCCAGCCGCACCCGCTCTTCCATATGGTTCACATCAAACAACAGCGGCTCGATTGCCTGTCTCAGTTTTGAGAAATGATAACCGAGCTCGTAATATTGATTCTTGCTGCCGCTCATAGATTCCTCGGAAAATAGAATCGCCGTCCATGCATAGAAACGAATGGCGAAGGTCGACACCAGCCGGTTGTCACTGGCAGCCGGTTTTAGAACAAACGTTCTATCATCAATGCCAAAGAAGTTTCCCTCAATGCGGCCGCTGTTGTAATCAATGTGAAAGATAATGTCTACACAGGTATCCGGCGTGACAATCTCCGGCTCTGGCAGGCCAAGGGCGTCGGGGGCATTTGGGCGGTACGGCTGCGGGGAGCCCCAGAAGCAGCGGATGTACGGCTGCAGCTTTTGGCACGGCTTCCATTCCATATAGGTTTCATTGCAGCGATACGGGGCGGCGGTAAGAGGGGTGTAGCGGCTAAGCATGGGCTGGGCCTGTATGCTGCTTTTGTCGTGTTGTTTTTTGAATGTTCTGGCACATATCAGTGTTCACCTCGTTTGTATTATAATGACTATCCGCAGAACTTTCCATTTTCATCATATGCATGGTCTATGAAAGCAATCTACGCTTCCACAGAACATTTCATAGTTCTGCTGATATTATACATAGTTATCCAACATATTTCAATATGCTGTTGAATCTATATTCGGTTTCTGCCTGATTGGAGCCTTGTTATTGACTGCACACTGAATTTTCCACGGCGTAGCGGCGGCATTTATCATAATGAGGGACCCGCTTGCAGGAGAATTCCTTGTGATGTACGTCTATAAAATTCAACGCGGCAGATCGGCAAATAGACACATATGTTTATCAAATTATCAGCCAGACACTACACTAGTATCTGCCGCAGTCCAAATACCGCCTGTCCCTCATATGGCCGACGATATTGAAAATACATATCATACCAGGTTGCAAGCCAATTCTTTTGATTTTCATTTTTCCTGTCCTTTGCCAGCTTTAATAAATCCTTTTTTCCACTCCAATTTAGAACATACTGCTCCCATTTTCCTGTGTTGTCACTGGCCATTGATATGATTTGCAATCCCTGCTGCCAAAACAGATGATTCAGCTGTGATAGTGGCAGTACTTCTACATCAAAATCAAGCAGTGCCTGGGGAGGAACTTCAATCTTTGAATACAGTTTCTGATAACATAGTGTGCCCCCTGGTTTTAAAAATTGTCTGCCCAGCGATATTGTATATGGTATCGATTCAATCGTTTCACTGCAGACGACCACATCATAAGCTCTATCATCTTCATAAGTTGTCACATTGCCGCACACAAGCGTAACTTATCAATGCCTCTTTTCTTTAAACGTTCCTCCCCAACGGAAAGAAACTCCTTATTCCAGTCAACCCCAACTCCGGTAATCCCAAATGCCTCGTTCCATACTTTAAGCAACGTCCCATACCTACAGCACAAATCAAGCACCTTAGTCTCTTTACTTAAATCAATCTCGTAACCCAGCCGCAATAGTTCTTCAACAGGAACCATGCCGATCAAATATGCATTATCCTCTATCCAGGAAAGTGATTGTTGATAGCAATTCATTGTCTATATACCTCCGTCTTATTTAGAATTCTTTCTATCAATAGTATAATGGAATGCTTTTACCATTTCCAGCAACAACTTGCTTCTAAAAACAGTGTAGAATTAATATACCGACGGACTGCTAAAAAAGCGATGCATCGAAATGCACCGCTTTATCAATTACGTTTTGAACTTTGATAATATTTTATATATCCCCTGTACAGAAATATGATATTCTTGCGATATTTGCTGCACCCGGACACCACTTTGATACTTGTTGTAGATTTCTAAATTTCTCCGATTCAAAGCGCGCCAGACATTGCTGTTTTCGCCCCATTTTTTTCGATTGCATTCCGCACGGGGAATATAAATGGTTTCGCCGTCCACATATTTTTGAATCTGCTGTATTAAATCTGCTGGCAGCAGATCCATACTATTTTTATAGCCCATGATTGGCACCTCCAAATAACAAATTGTTATCTGTCAGGCACAGGCTACACATATTGGTGCCAGCCTATGCCAGGCACCTCACTTCTTCATATCTTTTTCGTATATTACCCATATCCGTTACCTCCTGTATCATTGTTATCAGCTATTTTTACAGAAAATCTACTGCTCCTGCTTCTCCACGCCCAGCAGCACGTGCTCGCCGTTGATATTCCATTCTTTCTCATATCCGGCCGTTTCGCCGAGAATAAGTTCGGTGGCAAGAATTTCACTCATGATCTGGCCGCGGTAGGTATTTAAGATGGTATGGATCTTATCGTTATCTTTTGCATAGATTTTGATTTTGTCCATGACCTCAAAGCCGGCTTCCTTACGCATGGTCTGAACCTTGCTGATAATTTCGCGCACAAAGCCCTCCTCAATCAGCTCCTGTGTCAGGTTGGTATCCAAAACGACGGTGACGCTGTTGTCGCCCTCGGATACATATCCCTCCATCTGCGCCATTTCAATCAGCAGATCGTCCTTGGACAGCTCTACGGCCTGGCCGTCAAACTCCATGTTCAGAACGCCCTCTGTGTTGAGCTGGTCCATGGCGGCGTTGCCGTCGAGCTCTAAGAGCGCGGCCTTGATCTGGTTCAGCAGCTTGCCGTATTTGGGGCCGACGGTGCGCATCTGCGGCTTAAATGTGTAGGTAGTAAAGCTGCGGACGTCGCTGGTAAAGGTGACGGCTTTGATATTTAACTCGTCCTTTACGATATCCTGGAACATTTCGCCAAAGGTAAAATCAGCCTTGATATACATATTGCCGATTGGCTGGCGGTTTTTGATGTTAGCGGTGTTGCGGCAGGCGCGGCCCATAACCACGACTTTGAGCACGGCGTCCATATCGGCTTCTAACTGCTGGTCGATATAGGTTTCGTCCGCTTGTGGGAACTCGCACAGGTGCACGCTCTCCGGTGCATTGGGATCAATGCTGCGGACTAAGTTCTGGTAAATGTCTTCGGTCATAAATGGAATCATCGGCGCGGCCGCTTTGGCCACGGTAACCAGCGCTGTGTACAACGTCATGTAGGCGTTGATTTTATCCTGCGGCATGTCCTTGCCCCAGAAACGCTCTCTGCTTCTTCTGACGTACCAGTTGCTCATGTCGTCGACAAAATCCTGCAGCGCCCTTGCTGTTTCGGGAATGCGGTATTGCTCCAGATTGGCGTCTACGGTTTTTACTAGGGTATTCAGCTTGGAAAGGAGCCATTTGTCCATCACGGACAGTTTGTCGTATTCCAGTGTATACTTGCTGGCGTCAAACTGGTCGATATTGGCATAAAGAACAAAAAATGCGTAGGTGTTCCACAATGTCCCCATAAATTTTCTCTGGCCCTCGACTACGGCGTCCTCGTGGAAGCGGTTGGGCAGCCAGGGGGCGCTGTTGACGTAGAAATACCAGCGGATTGCGTCTGCGCCGAATTTCTCTAATGCTTCGAACGGGTCGACGGCGTTGCCCTTGGATTTGCTCATTTTCTGGCCGTCTTTGTCCTGTACGTGGCCGAGGACAATGACATTTTTATAGGGGGCCTCGTTGAAAATCAGCGTGGAAATGGCCAGCAGCGAGTAGAACCAGCCTCTGGTCTGGTCGACGGCCTCGGAAATAAAGTTGGCCGGGAACTGCTGCTTGAACAGGTCCTGATTTTCAAATGGGTAGTGGTGCTGGGCAAACGGCATGGCGCCGCTGTCAAACCAGCAGTCGATCACCTCTGGCACGCGGTGCATTTCTTTGCCGCATTTGGGGCAGGGGAACGTAACGGCGTCGATGTAGGGGCGGTGCAGTTCAATCTCGTCGGGGCAGTTGGCGGACAGCTCTTTGAGCTCGGCAATGCTGCCTACGGAGTGCATGTGGCCGCATTCGCATTCCCAGACATTTAACGGGGTGCCCCAGTAGCGGTTGCGGGAAATTCCCCAGTCCTGTACATTTTCCAGCCAGTCGCCAAAACGGCCTTTGCCGATGCTTTCGGGAATCCAGTTGATCGTGTTGTTGTTGCGGATCAGGTCATCTTTGACGGCGGTCATTTTGATAAACCAGGATTCGCGCGCGTAGTAAATCAACGGGGTATCGCAGCGCCAGCAGTGTGGGTAGCTGTGCTCGAATTTGGGCGCATCGAACAGGAGTTCTCTCTTTTCTAGGTCGACGAGGATTTCCTTGTCTGCTTTTTTGCAAAATGTGCCGGCCCAGGGGGTTTCCTTGGTCATTTCGCCCTTTTCATTGACCAGCTGGACAAATGGCAGGTCGTAATTGCGGCCGACTTTGTTGTCGTCTTCACCGAATGCCGGAGCGATATGGACGACGCCGGTGCCGTCAGTAAGGGTGACATAGGTGTCGCAGGTGACATAGTAACCTTTTTTCTTGATTTCTACAAAAGGGAATAAGGGCTCGTATTCTTTGTATTCGAGGTCTTTTCCGGTGTAGGTTTCTAAGACTTCATAAGCCGGTTCGCCGTTTTCGGATAATTTCCCCAGGACGGTATGACAGAGGGCCTCGGCCAGGTAGTAGGTCTTTTGGTCGGCGGCTTTAACCTTAACGTATGCTTCATTGGGGTTGACGCAGAGAGCCACGTTGGACGGGAGCGTCCAGGGCGTGGTTGTCCAGACCAGGATATAGGCGTCTTCGCCTTTGACTTTGAAGCGTACGACGGCGGAGCGTTCTTTGACGTCTTTATAGCCCTGTGCCACTTCGTGGGAAGAGAGCGGCGTGCCGCAGCGCGGGCAGTAAGGGACGATTTTGTGGCCTTTGTAGAGCAGGCCCTTGTTCCAGATTTCTTTCAACGCCCACCATTCGGATTCGATAAAATCGTTGTGGTAGGTGACGTAGGGGTTGTCCATGTCAGCCCAGAAACCGACGGTGGAGGAAAAGGATTCCCACATGCCTTTGTATTTCCAGACGCTCTCTTTGCAGTGTTTGATAAAGGGCTCTAAACCGTATTCTTCGATCTGTTCTTTGCCGTCGAGGCCCAGCATTTTCTCAACTTCCAGCTCGACCGGCAGGCCGTGGGTGTCCCAGCCGGCTTTTCTTGGAACCATATAGCCTTTCATGGTGCGGTAGCGCGGGATCATGTCTTTGATCACGCGGGTCAGGACGTGCCCGATATGGGGTTTGCCGTTGGCGGTCGGAGGGCCGTCGTAGAAGGTATAGGTTTCACCCTCTTTCCGGCTTTCCATGCTTTTTTCAAAAATGCGGTTGTCGGCCCAGAATTTTTCGGTCTTTTTTTCCCGGTCGACAAAATTTAAGTTGGTGGATACTTTTTCGTACATTGTAATGCCTCCTTGATTTTGGGGTTGATTTGGATTGTATTTGTTTGTTTTTGTACTATATTGACAGGCCGCGGGGAGTGTGGTTGGCATGAATGAATTTTCAGACACGCTCTAGCATTTGAGCAGCTTCTGCAGCCGCTCTTCGGTGAGGAATTCCTCTTCTGAACATGCGCCGCAGATGTAGGGAATGCAGATACCGGAGGGCATTTGCTTGGGCGCTTCTCCTTTGGGGATCATGTCTTCGCGGGTTGTTTGCATTGGCAGGCTCCTTTCTCCAATGATCGGGTGGGGTGTTGATTCCTTTTGTATTATGGGGAAGTTTGAAAATCTTTCCTATATACAAAAAAACCTGTCCAAAATAGGACAGGGCTGACCACCTATTTACATACCATCATATGCTTCCCGGTAACGGCGGGAGCCGTCAGAGCTTAGTCTTTCTGCGCGGATTCTTAGTAGGCTGGCTTGTCGAGCTTGAATGCATGTTCAAATACGTTCTAAGAACCTATGCGGAACCGGCAGAAATTTCGGTCTGCAACTCTGGAGTGATATTCGGCTGTGTGCTGTTTGTACCGGTCTTCCACCAACACCGGCTCGCTGGACGTCAGGGCACAGCTTACTGTCTCCGTCTATGTCTTTGGAGTGTTGCTTGATTCTGTATTTTAGTATAAGGGGAAATATTTTAAATGTCAAGCGGAGAATGACGGTGAAGCTAGAAAATTTAATCACAATCCGCCCACAATAGGTAACGGCCGCAGTGCAGGCAGCGGAACAGATAGCCCTGGAATGAGCCGCCGTCTCTTAAATGCCCGCGGATCAGGTCTTTTTGCTCGTCGTCCCACATGGGATCGTCCAGCACCTCTTCTAAAATGCCCCAGTCCTCCAATTCCTGTGCGCCGACATAGCAGAGCATGGCGCAGTAGTCGTTGCAGTGCGCCCTCCAGTATTC
Source organism: Lachnospiraceae bacterium (assembly GCA_022791575.1). Lineage (GTDB taxonomy): Bacteria > Bacillota > Clostridia > Lachnospirales > Lachnospiraceae > JAAVZI01. The sequence goes on along the minus strand of JAAVZI010000064.1, from coordinate 62,399 downwards.
CTGCTGCCATCCATGATAGCCGGGGGTTTTATGGATCAGGGTATCGAGCTTTTCTCCGTCTGGGTCTTGGATTTCGTCGACTGAATATGGATCCTGGAATTCTCCGTTGAAGGTTTCTGCCGCCTGGCCATCGGCAATGCATTCCGGGCAGAGGCAGGTGACTGTGTCTACGGAATATAGGGGGCTTTTGTATTTAATTCGTGTTGGTTTTTTGCAACAGTCACAGGTCTCGGCCTGCCGCAGCTCTTCAAATACATCGGTGAGAAATGGATTGGGATGGTAGCGGAATTGGGGGATCTTTTTTAGACGTTCATCCTGATCCAGCTTATCCAGCTGCTTGATGGCGTAATAGTCGCCGTAGTCTTGTGACTGTTTCCATAGGGCTGCAATGCGCTTTTTATTTTTCTGATCGTCTGGGGAGATTAATTGAAGCAGTAAATGATAGGCGGTCCTGTACTGTTTGAGCAGTGTATATACATCAACTAACACCAGCCTGGCTTCTTCATCAGCGGATTGTTCTAGCTCGGTGCGGAAATCAAACAGCGGATTCAGTTCACGTTTTTCTTCGTAGTTTTTTTTGAGTTGGATATAGGTTTCCTGGTATGTATTCATGGTTTTTCCTTTCTGTTGGCTGTTTTTAGCGGATTAAGGGAAACGTACGGTTAATTCGTGTGGGTTATAGTAGGGACTACACGCAGCAGACGCGGTACGGGCTGACACCTCGCTTGACCTTTAACTGATTGGACTGGCTTTGCTGCTTCCTGACCTCACCAATCGTTATAACCTTTTAGCAAAGCAGATTACCCTACCTGCTTCTTGAAACTTCATGGCCTTATGAAATTGAAAGCTGTTTCTATTATCAATCTCACAATCACTGGCAAATTCCTGACAGCCATGATCTTTTGCCCATGCTTCACATTCGGATAATAATTCTTTGGTATATCCTCTATTGCGGCAGGCTTCTTTCACAAAAATTCCTTCTAAATAACCGACTGGACTTGTTTCTGTTCCCTCTACATAATCCTGTCGTAGCTGACATTAAGCAAAGCCGACTGGAATGCTGTTATCATATTTCAAGAAAAATTGGGCGTTTCCCTTGGATATGATTTCTAAAAATTCATTGGCTAAATCTTCTATGGCGTTATTGTTCCACAGCAAAACTGCTAATTTTGCTATCACTTCTACGTCCTTTTTGGCTGCTTTCCGTACCACTTTTCTTCCTCCAATATATGATTTTTCTACTGTTCTTTCTGCCCCGTTGCGGGGTTCGTATATCTGATTTTCCCGCAAACTGTTCTAACGACATCTTGTTCTCTCCACTTAGCTTGTCATCATTCAGCCAGAGCTGTTTGCAGATAAACACAAAAGACTCTTTGTCAGAATCGCTGTCTGGGCCGGCAGCTTCAGCGGCGGCTTGCAGCAGTCCTTTTTCTTTTTTGCTTTTTTATAAGCTATTTTTGTTGGCAAAATCGATCCTTTTGTTTTCTATTTCTCATTATAGCACAATTCCAAAAGCATGGAAATAGGGAGTTTTCCAGCCAGATTTCCTCACTCTTGGATATGCGGCACAGCAAATGGTTCCATTTGACGGTCTTGCCGCAGGATAGGACACTGGAAACGGAGGTTTACTGGGATCAAAATTTATGATTCTGTTCCGCACATAGATTCTCTTCCCAACAATAGTATAGAAATCCATTTCTTAATGTCTTTATTTACTATACTGGATTCGGCTGTATCACACAAATTTCATAGGATATCTATTGTAAATGCTGTTTTTATCCGGTATAATGGTATTATAAGAAAGATTTTAGTTTTTACATTTTCTGCTGAATCAGCTAGAATTGAGGTGAGTCCATGGCGGAACGCACGCCGAAACGTACTATAAAAGACAGTGTATTTACCCATTTATTTCAGGATAAAAAGTATTTGCTGCAATTGTATCAAACTCTTCATCCAGAGGATCAGACGGTAACGGAACGTGAGATTGAAGATGTGACTATTAAACATGTTTTGGTGGATGGGGACTATAATGACTTGGGGTTTTCTGTCGGCGGCCGGCTGATGGTGCTGGTCGAAAGCCAATCTAACTGGAGTGTCAATATTATTATCCGCGCACTGCTCTATCTTGCACAGACCTATCACGATTATTTTAAACGTACCCGGCAGAACCTGTACGGCAGCAAAAAAGCGGTTGTGCCGAAACCAGAGCTGTATGTTATTTTTACTGGAGAGCGTAAGACCATTCCTGATACGCTGTCGCTTACAAACGAATTTTTCGGCGGTGAAAAGACAGCCGTGGATGTGGAGGTAACGGTTCTCTCTCAGGAAAATAATCAGGATATTATCGGGCAGTATATTTTCTTCTCTAAAATATATAATGAACAGAGAAAGCTCTATGGCTATACCAAGCGGGCGGTTTTGGAAACGATCCGTATCTGCAAAGACCGCAATGTGTTAAAAGAATATCTGGAAACCAGGGAACAGGAGGTGGTTGATATGATGATGACTTTATTTGATGACGAGTATATTTTAGAGGCCTATGCAAGGGATATTCAGGACGAAGAAGCAAGAAAAACAGCGGAACGGATGATTAAAGCAGGAAAATTATCACTTGAAGAAATTGCCGCCTATCTTCCTGCTCTATCCTTAGATGATCTCAAAGAATTGGAAGCAAATATTTTGCAGCAAATGTAACAATTTGTGTTACAACACTTCCTAAAACTCTTTTCTTATTCCATATTAATCTCTACTCTTCCCCCGGAAAGCGAATGCAGATCCGCAGCCGGTTCTTTTCATAAGCCGCCGATATGCTGCCGTTCATCTGCCCGACCAGGGTTCTGGCAATCGCCAGGCCCAGGCCGGTGGACTGCCCGGCGGCCTCCACGGTATAAAAGCGGTCGAATAATTTCCCAGCCTGCACCGGATTCAGACCGGGCGCCGTATTGGTAAATGTCAGTTCTCCGGTTTCCGAGAGCGTGATTTCTAAGTCCCCGCCGCTGTATTTGACTGCATTGTGCAGCAAATTGGCAAATACGCGGGCCAGCGCAAAACGGTCCAGCATACGGACGACTTTTTTCTGCGGTATCTTTATCACAGGCGTAATCCCCCGTTCGACCAATAAGGAATAGCAGGTGGCTATGCTCTCTTCCAACACACTGTTGACGACAACCGGCTCCGCCGCCAGCTCCTGTTCGCCGGACAGGAGCACGGAGTAACGAAACAGCTCTTCCATCAGCTGCGCCAAATGTCCGGCGCGGTTTTGGATAATTTGTAGATAGCGCTCTGCTGCTTCATTCATTTCTTCCTCTTCGAGTAACTCTAAGTAACCGGATATGGCAGTCAGGGGCGTGCGTAAATCGTGTGCGATATTGGTAACGGCATGTTTGAGTTCGACATCCCCCTGCTGGTAGCGGTGCCGCTGCGTACGCAGCCTGCAAAGCTGCTCATTCACGGCAGCGGCCAGCCTGCGCATATACCGGTCACGGCTGGAAATGTCGATCAGTGTATTGGTTTCGGTGGTAAGCCGCTCTGTAAACGCCTGTTCGATCTCCCTGGCAGCCTTCTGCAGCAGATAAATTTTTATAAGCAGAGCTGCTAGAAGCAGCAGCAGGCCGCCGAGGGCCCAGAACCATAGTTCCATAAACAGACTCCTTATTTTAGATTTTTTCTTTGAAACAGCACAAGTCCGCAGGCCGTTGCGGCACCTGTAATTATGGTGGAGGAAATCAGCATACGTGAGGGATTGCTGATTTCCCGCATCCACATTTTCAAGCCCTGCCCTGTCGGCAGGAAATCCAATAAAAATTCATAGACTCTGCGCTGCAGCCCGGTGATATAGGCCGGATTGGGTTTAGGCGTACCGGTGGACAGGCCGTTGACGGTCATCTTGATATTTTCAGTCATTTGGGGCTGGGTAAGGCCGTCATAGACGATACTGCTGCACAACAGCAGCCCCAGAAACAGCAAGATCGCAATAACCGCGCCAGCCGCCTTATTGCTGCAGAGCATGCCAGTCAGGGTAAAGAGTGCGCAGAAGGCGGCCAAAAACAGCAGCGCAGTCAGGAGATACAGCAGCAATTGAGCCGGTTCCATTTCTAAGAATCCCAGTGACGGAACCGCCGCCACTGCGCCCATAACCAGCCAGGTTAGGAGAAAGAAGCAGGCGGCTGAAAAGGTCAGCAGCAGATTGGACAGGTAAATGCTGCTTCTGGTATGTCCGGCTATGATTTTGTTGCGGACGACGCCGTCGCTGTATTCAGTGCCCAGAAACAGGCTGCAAAACAGCGCGCAAATAAAGCCGATAAAAATGGCAAAGTGAAAATAGTACTGGTCCAGGGTGTAGGAATATTCCGGCAAAGCCGCCGCCTGGCGGCAGCCGTTACGCATATAGAAGACTGCATAGACCAGCATAACTGCTATGCAGCTCCAGAATACCTTGTCTTTCCAAAGGCGGGCATATCCGGCTGACAATAATTTACGCATATTCTCCACCTCCTACCAGGCTCATAAAGTAGCTTTCGAGCGTTTCATCATGCTCTTGCATGGAGAGGACTTCGCAGTGTTCTTCGGCCAGCCGGGCTGTCAGCTGGGAGACATGGACTTTGGCGTACAGATCCGCAGTCGTGGGCGTGAGGATTTTATATTCAATCTGCATGGCGTCCAGCACGCGGGCCAGCGCCCTCGTATCGCTCACTTCGACGCGCACGCATTTGCGGCAGGCGGCCTCCAGCTCGTCGGCACGGATTTCCCGCAGCAGACGACCCTGGTCGATAAAGCCGTAATGTGTGGCCAGCCGGGAAAGCTCGTCGAGAATATGGCTGGAAATCAAAACGGTGACCTGCTGCTCACGGTTCAACTTTAGAATCAGTTCCCGAATCTCTATGATTCCCTGCGGGTCCAGTCCGTTAACGGGCTCGTCAAGTACGAGAAAATCGGGGCTTCCGGCCAGTGCAATGGCGATTCCCAGCCTTTGGCGCATACCAAGGGAGAAATGTTTTGCTTTCTTTTTGCCGCTATCTTCGAGGCCCACCAGCTTCAGCAGGTTGGACAGCCCGTCAAAGGACGGCAGTCCAAGTACGCGGTACTGCTGTTTTAAGTTGTCTTCGGCTGTCATGTCCAGGTAAATGGACGGCGTTTCCACCACTGCGCCCATGCGCCGGCGGGATTTGGTGATGTCTGGTTCGGTGTGTTTGGTTCCGTAGAGTGTATAGGTGCCGGCGGACGGCGCCTGCAGGCCGCAGATTAGCCGGATCAGTGTGGTCTTACCGGCGCCATTTTTGCCGACAAAGCCATAAATCGCCCCTTTGGGGATATGCATGGTGACGGCGTTCAGCGCTTTGAATTGTTTGTAGTGTTTACTTAGTGCCTCGGTTCTAAGAACATATTCCATAGAATCAGCCTCCTTATTTTGATACTGACAGATTACCAGATGAATGTAAAGAAACCGGTAAAGAAAAGCGTAAAGAAAGCGTAAAGATTTTTCGATCATTGCGAAACAGTTCCTTGGTGATGCGTTTTGTAAAAAGACTGAATTAAGACGACGATTCTAGGCAAAGGTTTCGGTTTTGTGACATCTCCGGCAATCAGAGGGGCGCAAGGAGCTAATCTGCGCAGGGCAAATGAGAGATTCTTATTTCACTGTGAGAAGTTAATTTCGCAGTTATAGAATTTATTTGGCATGGTTCGATTACTATACGCGCAGTTTAAAGCCGATCCCCCAGACTGCTTCGATGTAATCTTTGTTGTTACATTCACGGAGTTTTCTGCGCAGGTTGCTGATATGCATTTTCAGGGAGCTTTCTGTGCAGTCGGGAGTTTCTTCGCTGAGGCGGTCTAACAGCAGAGACTTGGTCAGAACCTGGGTGGGATTCTGCATGAGAAGCTTGAGGATGGCGCATTCGGTCCGTGTAAGATGGACTTCGCTGGCGTTGATGGTTGCTGTGTGGGTATCGGGGCGAAGGGTGATTTCGTCAAAGGTTAAGGCGGTATCGGCAGGTATGGCGGCGGCCCGGCGCAGCTGTACGGCAATTCTGGCTAAAAGCTCTTTGGTGCTGAATGGCTTGGTGATATAATCGGCTGCACCGCCCAGCAATAGGTCTACTTTCTGGTCGATATCGACTTTGGCGCTTACGATGATAACTGGAATTCCTTGGAGCTTGGGGAGAAGTTCTTCGCCGCTTAGGCCTGGAAGCATTAGGTCGAGCAGGATTACATCTGGTTTGGCGCCGGATAATACCAGCAGGGCTTCGGTGCCGGAATAGGCGCGGGATACGAGGTAGTTTTCTTTGCTCAGCGCTTCTTCGAGCAGCGTGCCGATATAGGGGTCGTCTTCTATGATTAGGATTTTTTTCATGATGATTCACCATCCTGGTTTGTGTGGTATGATAGTTACCCTAGTTCTTCGTATTCATTTCTAAAATCGAAAACGGTTGATTGCCATGTTTTGTTCCATATGATTGCTTCGTCGATATGGAACCGCCGGCGTATGATTTATCGTTTTTCATTTCTTATACTTGAAACGATTGCCGATCATGTGGTTTTTTATTCATCTGCTCCCGTTCCTGCTTGGAAGCATAAATGTATGCAGCTGTCACCTGTTGTAACGGCATTTTATTTCTAATAGTATCATAGCATACTTCTGAAAATAGTCAACTCTTTCGAACTCATCTGAGCGCTGCATGTCTGGCTGAAAGAGCTTGCTAAAAAGCAGCTTCACAAATCCATCACTTCTCTTTCGGGTCGTTTTCACTTTTAAAACAAGTTCCAATCATATGCTCCGTTTATGATAGGTTCTAGCAAGTTTGCTCAACCACACCACTGCGCAATCCTGTTACAAACTTGATTCCGCAAAAATAGAAGGAGGCAACCCATGTATATTGTTAAAAATGCTTTGAAAAACCTGTCCCGCTCCAAGGGGCGCAATTCTTTAATCGGTATCATTGTCTTTGTCATCGCAGTTTCCGCCTGCCTTGGCCTCTCGATCCGCCGGGCTTCGGACCAGGCCAAGGAGGAGGCCAGCGCAGCTCTTCAGATCACAGCCCAGATCTCCATTGACCGTGAACAGATGATGCAATCGGTACAAAAAAATGCCGCGGCTGGACGAGAACAGACGTTCGACCGTTCCGGTTTTCGTGAGAATTTCCAGCAGACGCAGGCTCTGACAATTGAAGAACTATTGACCTATGCTGAGGCTTCCACCGTCCAGTCGTTTGACTACAGCCTGACCGCCTCGGTCAATGGTTCTGATTCTTTTGAACCGGTGGAAACTACCGAATCGGAGGAGGAAGACGAGGACGACGCTTCGGACAGCGAAGCAGGCAGCACGGCCAATGCCGCAGAGACACAGCCCACTTCCCCAAACGGGCGCATGACGGAGCAGCGGGGCGCGGAGCTGCCGCAAGCGCCTGCAGAGGAAAAGAGCAAAGGCGGCTTCCGCAAAGGCACAATGGGGACGCAGGGGGAATTTACCCTGACCGGCTACAGCAGCGACCGGGCAATGACGGATTTTTTTAATGGCGTCTGCACGGTTACTGAGGGACAAATGTTTGCGGAGGGGACGGAGGAATATCAGTGCGTCATTTCGGACGAATTGGCCTTGTATAATAACATTGACCTGGCCAGCAATTGCGCGATTACCATTACCAACCCCAATCAGGAGGAGGAAAGTTATACACTTACCGTGGTGGGCATTTACCATAACAGCCAGTCTACGGTGACAAGCGGCGGGCGTATGGGAGGATTTTCTACGTCGACGGACCCGGCCAACCAGATTTACTTAAGCTATCCGGCTCTGCGCTCCATCCTTGACGCTTCGCAGTCCGTGGCGGTTACGGAAACTGACGAGCAAAGCGGCTCTGAAACGACGACGGCCCTGCCGGGACAGACTGCCGGCACATACTCGTTTGCCACCGTTGAGGATTATGAGACATTTACCAGCGAAGCCTATGAGCTGGGGCTTTCCGAGGCCTACACGATTACGTCGTCCGACGTCAGCGCCTATGAGGAAAGTCTGCTTCCTCTGGAACATCTCAATCAAATGGCGCTTTATTTTCTGCTGGTTGTGCTGGGCATCGGCGCGGTGATTTTGATTGTGCTCAATATCTTCAGTGTGCGGGAGCGCAAATATGAGGTCGGTGTGCTGACGGCCATCGGCATGAGAAAATATAAGGTTTCACTGCAGTTTCTGGTTGAAACGCTTCTGGTTACGCTGCTGGCCATTGTCCTGGGCGCGGCCGCAGGCGGCGCGGCTTCTCTGCCGGTCACTAATTCGCTGCTGGAGTCGCAGGTGGAGGCGCAGCAAACGGAAGAGGAAACGAATTCGCAGGCGTTTGGGCGCAGCATTGGCGGCGCTCCCGGCCAGCAGGCGGAGCGAAAGCCGCAGGCAGCGCCAAGTTCCGCGGCGGATCATTTTTCGGACCGCGCCGGGCAGTATATCAGCCAGGTGGATTCAGCTATGGACCTTACGGTGCTGCTGCAGCTGCTCGGCATTGGCTTAGGGCTGGCGCTGCTGGCCAGCACGGCTTCGATTATCTTTATTATGCGCTATCAACCGCTTAAAATTCTGGCAAACAGAGATTAGGAAGGAGTAAGCTATGGAATTATTAAAATTGGAAAATGTCTGCTTTTCCTATGGGAAAACTCAGGTTTTGGACCGTATTTCTTATACCTTTGAAAATGGAAAGATTTATTCGATTATCGGCAGGTCAGGCGCGGGCAAGACGACGCTGCTGTCGCTGCTCTCCGGCCTGTCGCTGCCAAGTTCCGGCAGCATTTACTATCAGGAGCGGAATCTGAAGAAAATCAACCCTTATCAATTCCGCAGCCGGTATGTGGGCGTGGTATTTCAGAATTTTAATCTGCTGACCCGTTTTACGGCGCTGGAAAATGTATTGCTGTCGATGGACATTTCCGGGAAAAAGTATCCGAATAAAAAACGGCGGGCGTACGAACTGCTGGAGGAGGTGGGGTTAAGCCGCAGTGAAGCTGACCGTCGGGTACTGAAACTGTCTGGCGGACAGCAGCAGCGCGTCGCCATTGCGCGTGCACTCTCGTATGAGCCGGATTTGATTCTGGCGGATGAGCCTACGGGAAATCTGGACCAGGAGACACAGAATGAGATTCTGGGGATTTTAAAGAAGCTGGCGCAGCAGGGGAAATGTGTGATTCTGGTGACCCATTCGCCAGAGGTGGCACAGCAGTCGGATGAGGTCTATACGTTGCAGAATATGTGTAGTTGAGAAAAGAGTTGTTTATTGGGGACGAGTTAGGGGGATTTATAAGAATAGTCGTACAACGGGTGGGGCACAAAATAATCAAATTAGATGATAGAGCGATGCCCTCACTCTATATGTACATAAATCCAGAAAGAATCTTTTGATTGGATAGTGTAAATTATTTTGTATAGACTTCTTGGTTTAATAATACTAATATGGGTTATAAAATGTGATTTTTATGATGGCTTAGGGTTGAATAGCAGATTCTTCTGTTCAGCCCTTGTTCTATTTTTAACACGGAGCTCAGGGCATGTCAAGGGCACCTGTTAAATATGAGCGTTTATTTCCCCTTTACATGGCATTACTTCTGTGACTAAAAAATCTTCTAGCTGGCATCGTTCTCTAAAATAGATGCAAATCTGATCCAATATCTGCCCCCATCCTAGAATTTCTCTTCCATTTTGGGTGGCATCCATCATTGCCAGATACAGCATTTAGAACAGGGTATTATCTATGGGGAAGACTGTCCTTAATTTGGTCACCTTGCACATCTGCTGATTGAAGTTCTCAATGGAGTTGTTGTATAGATCAGTTCTGCCATAAATTATTTCAGATCCTTGTATGAAATAAGCTTAGTGCAATACCTTATCTGGTGCACAATGCAGCGTTGAATTTCAGCCGTGGAAATACCACATGGACCGCATCTCCAAATCCAGCCAGGTCATCCATTGAGACAATCATAACATCTTCTATGCCACAGTTTTTATCTCGTTCAGGACTCCACGCCAGTATTTTGCACTTTCATTTCTCCCATCCACATACCCAGAACTTCCCGTCAACCGTTTAATCTCACACCATTAGCGACATACACCGCTTTTTTACAATGCGGTTGTCTTCTCGTACATGGACAGCATCCATGAAAACAATGACATATCTATGAGCAGGTCCTTGAGCATTTTCTGGACGTCTTGTACATCACTAGGCTTGTAATGCTCCAGTAAGCTGTTAATGAATGCTCTGTACTCCTGTGTCATTTTTCTCTATCGCGCCATAAATATCTCCATTCCGCCGCCTTTCAGTTGGCGGCACAAATAGTAATGAAAGTTTTCTAACCTCTACTTTGTGTGATATATAATAATTTCCAAGAAGCTATACTATAAAACATGGTAGGAAAAGTTATAAAAAATTTCTTCGTTTTAGACAGCATAAAAATGAGTGTAAGTTCTGCCCTTTCAAGCACAAATGAGTGGTATTACGATTTCGTACACTACGAAATTTTAAGCGCCTTAGTTTCATTGTGTGGCAGTTCAATCAATGGCTTCTTATCTTATACGAAAGGGCTATTACTTATGAAAGTTACTTTTCAAACCTGTTGTGGTGTCGATGTTCACAAATCTTTCCTCGTTGCCACAATCATTAAAACCACTGGTGGTATTGAACCTTCTTTTCAAAAAAGATAGTTTTCCACTTTCAACAATTCTATTCTAGAATTCAAGCAATGGCTGTTAGTGTTGTATAATATTACTTCTTTTAATAAAATTTTTAGATCCTTAGCGGAATTTTAGATTCTTCAACATCTATGTATCGGAGCCAATATACAGTATCCTTATAATATTCCAGACTCTCCTTAATTTCCCGTTGTTTTTCACCAGGTCCCACCACAATCTTACGAATAGGCAAATGTCCATCGCACCAGATTTTAATTTTTATTTTATCTTGTTCTTCTATACCAGGCGATTCTATATATTTTTCTATAATTTCCAATATCTTCTCCTGATTACTCCCCTCCCCTAAGCATATTCCCTCTCTCTTATCATTTCTTTCCAATATTAAATTTTTTGATACATCCGATCTTTTTATTGCTTCCATAACAGCTACGGCATCTCTGCCAAATCTTATTTTTTTCACATCTGAAATCTTATTTTCCGGCTGACCAAACTCAACATTAATATAAGGTTTTTTCATAGATTCTGAATCAAGATATTCCATCTTCTTACTTCTTACAGCTTTACTATGAGCTTTTGATTCTCCCAGAAATTCCATATCAAATATTAGCCGGTATTCCTCTTCCTCGCTAAATCCTTCATCTTTAATAAAAGGAATATATTTCAGCAGTTTATTCACTTGATCTTCCGCCTCTGTTTGTGTCCATAGCTCGTTTAGAATTTCTTCAATCTGACCCTTTATACGATCTTCCTTTGAAATGTATTGCACCTTATAGGGCATCTGTAAAAATTTTATAGTTTTATTATCAATGTAATACTTATTTTTTGAACTTGCTTTATTTTTTGTTTTTTGCGTCTGTTGGTATTTTTTATTATTTAATACGCAAAACCATTCTAAATGCTCCCTGAGTTCCTGCCCATTTCTAATACCATCTGTGAAATCAAGTCCTATACTTACACCATTTTGGGCATACCCTCGCCACTGGCTCAACAAATCTCCATCCTTGCAAAAACAGACCATAAAATACATCATGGGATTTTCTCTTATTAGGCGCAAAATTTCATTTTTTTGCTCATGATCCAGATTATCCACTTCATTTATAAAATGTTCAATAGTGTCCCTACCAGTCATATATTCATTTGAATCATTAGAAAATCTAATATTTCTGGCAAAAAAACTGTCACTTTCTAATATGCTCCATAATGTTTCGCATTTTGCATAATGATATAGCAAACCATTATTAATTTGATATGCTCGATTATAATTAATTTGTTCTTGCTTTTTAACACAAATGTCAACATTATTTTCAAAAAACATCTCTATCCCTCCTCCCCCCAAAATTATAATGTTAATTCCTGTTCCTCAATTTCATATGCAATCTTATCAGGAATGTACTTTCCATGATACATCCAATAAAGTGCAGCGGCAATTGCTTTATAAGATGGATACACATTAATTAAATCTTTGGGAATATATTGATCTGACATATGCTCGCGTCCGAATATTCCCCAGGCAAGGGTACCAAAATTACGCAAGCCTGTAACAATATATATATTTATATTGTATATAGAGTCCAACTGATCAATAATTCGTTTTGAAAACTCGATTTTTGAAACATCATTGACATCCACCTGTTCCTGCTCTTCCTTTGTTAATACAACATCCATTAAAATGCCAATATGGGAATCCTGTTCTTTTATTTCATCTATCTTTTCTAGAATATCAGAGAAATCCTTTTCTTGAAAATGATAATATTCTCTGCCATGCTTCTTTAACAAATTGCTTCCGCGGATCCATTCAGGTTTAATCTCAGAAAACCCCATTTGTTCAGAAAGCCCCCATTTGTTTAGCAATCCCATTGTTGTGTGTAATGCATAAATGATATTCTCTGCATCAACCGTTTGATCTTCAATCAGAAAAATATTTAACAAATCGCTCATTTATTGTAACCCCTTTCTACTTCAAAAATCGGTAATTTTACATAATAAAATTTCTTGCCATCTTCTTCCTTGGCATCAATGATAACATCATTTGGTTTTTCCAACATATAAAATTTATCTACCAGTTCCTTAATTACGGCAAGTGATATGCCCTCTTTTTTTCGTGAATAGGCATCGTGTGCTTCTTGTTGAATCATACTGATTGGCTTATTGCTTATAAATGAATTACGGACTACAAGGTACTCTCTTTCACGATAGATATATACCCTCTGATCGTCTGAATATTTGATCGCACTATGAATCAGCTCTATTATTATAATACTCAATTTCTTTACAGAAAGCCTCTCTATTCTCTTTTCACTGTGGTACATACGGATTCTTGCCTGAAGTACTTTTCTGGAAAATTCCTCTCTGCCATTCTCATCTATGATCTTAAATTTTTCAAACTGCCCCATTGCAGCTATCAATGCCTTTAATTGTCTCCGATAAACAAATGCAAACGGATATTCTATGTTTTCTCCTTCTGGTAGGGCATCCGCCAAAAGCTGTACATTAATTCGTGCAATATAGGAATTGATGACCAGATAGAATAATGCTTTCTGGTACTCTGGGTTCCAGTCCTGCATACCATTTGAAATCATTTTTAAGTTTTTTTCCAAATCGTCCTTATCGGTATGGTCCGAAGAGCGCTCTAGCTTCATATTTTTCTTAAATATCTGCTCTGCACTCCATTTCTGCATTAAATTATTGGAAAAATGCTTTTCAAGATTTACCACAATTAGATTACGGAATACCATTACACATTTCAACGCGATCATTTTTTCAATTTCTGTAAGTTCTTTGGCAAATGTTAATTCCAGATATACTTCATCCATTTGTCTTCGTTCTTTTGCTGAATAACCTCTGCCTGTATAATTCTTATACTTTATAAGCATCCTGTTAGTATTTTTTTGGCAGACGACATAGGTATCATATTGAAATGTTTCTGGTACATAATCAATTTCCTCCAGGCTAATCTCCATACCTTTCTGTTTCTTATATACTTTCTTTTGCTTTTTTTCATACCCATTGGCTAAATCATAGAAAAAGAGAAGCTTAACATCTTTTGCACCAGTAATAATTTCTATATAATCTAATAAATCATTATAGAATCTTTCAACATCATACTCTTTTGAATATTCTGCTTCTTCAGACAACATACGATATAGCTTTACCAATGTACAAATTACTTTTTGCTTTCCGTCCTTAAATTGTACTTTTTCATCTTCTACCGTCATAAATTGATAATAGGAAAGGATTCTTTTAAAATTATCATAATAGTATCCGTTTTGTATTTTTTCCGACAGGATGTTATCTTGAATCATTGTATCCGTCTCACCGGCCAAATCATGTATTCCATCATAAAGAACCCTTGTATTTTCTAAAAACAATATTTCCAGAAATTCTATATCCCCCTGCAGTCCAAAATTATTAGGCAGCCCCTTTTTTTTCATGGCTTTTTCAGTCTCTTCATCAATATATTCCTCTCCATACAACAATAAGTATTCCAAATATACGCATTTACTCTCATCACTGCTTAGGCCGGTAATGCGTTTTGCAATACTCAAGTATCTTTTCTTGAATTCTTGCCATTCTTCTTGATCAATATTCAAACGATTAACCACTGTAAATAATTTATTTATATTTATCTTACGAATGATATAATTGGAACCAAGAGCCGACAATCTCTGCATCAACGTTAGAATTAAAACATAGATTCTTGTATCTTTTCCAGTCTCCATTTTTTCATCCCGAAGAACGCGGCATACTTCCTGCAAACCTTTATAATTGGTAAATTGTTTCTTTTTCAATACTGAACTAGACAAAATCAGTTCATTTACAATAAACTCCAGAAGTTCCAACATAATTCGAAACGAAGCTTCCATGCTACTTTTTCGAAAGCTCACAAAAGGACGGCTGAATATTTTTATATAGGAAATAATCCATTCCATAGCCTCTTCTTTCTGTCTGGAATTGGCTTTTTCTTTTAGCAGTTCAAGCATTACTTGCTTCACTTGTTCTGTATTATTTTTCATATAACCCAAATCAGATAAACGCTCATTGAAAATATGGGTACAGAGCATACGCTTATAAGCTCTTTTCTGCATACTGTTATCATGCTGTTCCGCAAGCTCCTGTTGATATTCCTCTTCATCAATCATTCTATGCTTCACAATTTTTTTATCCCAGAATTCATACATAATATTAGTGGATGAAGCATCTCTAAGCATCCGGACATTGGAAACGATTTTACATAAGATACAGGCGTCTTCATGATTACGCATTGAAGAAATATCCAAAGAAACATATGCGTGATAAGCATTTTTGTCCATTGTACAATTCATAATATTTGCTTTGGACATACGATTCAATATCACAATTACATCTTCAAATACCCGAACCCGAACCATCCTTTTCTGGTCTAAATATTCTGGTAACAAAGAGGTAAACAGACTTTTTGCACGAAAAAATGTATTTCCGGTAATAATATTATCATCTACAAAATGAAATCTTAATTCTGCCTCTTTTCCCATATCAACCAATTTCTTATATAATCCAATGATATTGCTGTACTTAGTCCTAACATTATCCCTAAATTCTTTTTCCACCTCAAAATTTAATACCAATGCGGCATTCCCATATAAATGATAATTTACTTCTGCCACAAAACCAGCATTACTAAAATGAAGCGGAGCTACAATTACATCATATATAATTGCTTCGCCTTTTATTTTTGGCTTTTTTAGTTTTATTAACCAATCTATAATCTCTATCCTATTTTGCATAAAATATTTTTCCAGCTGAAAATAGAACATAAAATGATTTCCTTTACGTACAATATGACGATATATCAGGCTTTTGCCCAATTTCTGGACACGAAGCATATTTTCCCGGCGTTCTATAATATATTTTTCTTTTTCAGATTCATCATATTGTTCCGTTTCGGAGGCATTTAA
This sequence comes from Lachnospiraceae bacterium, assembly GCA_022791575.1. Classification (GTDB taxonomy): domain Bacteria; phylum Bacillota; class Clostridia; order Lachnospirales; family Lachnospiraceae; genus JAAVZI01. The sequence goes on along the minus strand of JAAVZI010000064.1, from coordinate 46,805 downwards.
AATATCGGCTTCCTGAATTCCAAGCATCTGTACTGGAATAATAGACTCTTTATTTGTTTCTATTAGTGGTTGTTCATCCAGCATGGACTGCTTTGGAAAACACAATTTACATTTAAGCGGATGATTCCATTTTGTATTTACACAAACAAAATAGCGTATCTCCCTTTCATGTTCTGGAAGGAGTTTAGCTTGAATAATACCATCCTTTATTGATATGCAGTATCTTTCTTCGATACCCCTACAAGGGCTGTTTTCCTCTTCAGAGCGAATCAAAATCAACGCATAATTAACAGCTATTTTAGGTTGAAAATTAGATCTTATATTATCCAGCTCCACCATCAGCGATGCCCGTAGCTTACTATGGGTTGTCATAGAAGAATTAATCGGAACAATCAGTATAAATTCAAGTTCCTCTTTTGATTTTATGTACGCATCCGATTCATAATACCGAAATTTTCCTTTGCGCCGTTGTTCATAAATCATATAGCTGCTGGTGTATCCTCTTTCATTTAAATTCGTAACTATTTCATATAACAATAATTCAGAATAGGTTTCATAACCAACAAACATTAAGGGAATATCTTTATTCATTTTTTTTACATGTTCCAGCCTTCGAATAATCAGTTGCGCAAACCTTGCAACATAATAATTATTATGAAATAATAATTCAGCCTCATAAAATTCATTAATATGCAGTTTTGAGCCTATGCGCATATGGGTAGACTTTAACTTACAGCCAAAGCTGTATTTCTGTAAATCAGATTCCAGAACCTTTTTCACAGCCCGCTCAAATAATGTTTCCGAAGATTTGGGTATTTCTAATATATCAAAAGGAACCAATATCAGATTCTGTTCTTTCTGCGGCAGGCTGTTTATATGGAACTTATTTAAAATAAACTCAATAGACCGCAGACATTGTGGCTGTATTCCACGGACTAATGTTAATTTTCTTGCCATTGTCAATAAACTCGATATATCACTGCCAGCAATTAAAAACTCTTCACTTTGATCCAGTCCAGATAAATATAACTGTAACCGCCCCATTTCGTTGTTCAACAAATTTTTGCCATAAAAAATAGCAAACATCCGTGTAATAGAGATAAAATCATTAGATGAACAGTTTTGTATAATTACATAAAAGCCTTGTTTATTCTTTGGCTTCCATTCCATTAAAGTTAGTATCAGTGCTTTACAATAAAGCTCAATGTTTCGTCCTCCCCAATTACATGCGGATAAAAGCAGCACCAGCTCTTCTCTGTCGTTTTCATTATTTACCAGCTCTTCCATCAATTCGCCTTTGATATAATTTACTTGTTCTTCTTTTAATTCCTGTTCTTCGAGCCCTTTGTTCTCTAATGTACGGCTTTGACCGATTGCTTCGCTGAGATCATATGGTAGAATATAGTACTTCCTTTTTAAATCAAACTGATATTGAATATCAGCATCAACAGAAGGATTAATAGGAACATTATTTTTCAGCATCGGCAACAGTATTACATATTCTGTTCCCGGAATATGCATTTTTGTATCAGCTGCTGAGTATGTACGATTAGAATAGAAATCTCTTGAGGATACAACCTGCTTCTTTGATGAACTTACTACATGGAAGTATCCTTCATTATTGGAAACAATTGCTGAAAATATTTGCAGGCCATAATGATGTACAATATTTTCTGGCTTTTTATTATATTCCTGCCAAAAATCGTCTGTATACTCGAAAAAACTACGGACTCCAAAATTTTCCAAAGCATCTGCGCATTCTCTTTTTTTTCTAAAACTTTCAACAATACTTTCTTTCGAATAATCCAGAATTCTAAATTCATAATTATAATCTGCTTGGTTTTCTCTACAATACTCTGGATAATTATGATACAGATAGCTTCCATTTCCTTTTTGCTGATGAATGCGAAGTGAAAATAATCCTTTCTTAGATGAGGAATGATGCAGATTTTCCAAAAGCTGAATCAGCCCTTCTGTTAATTCCCCTATATTTACAATTGCTAATTGGATATCTTCAATTTGCAGTTCATTCTGCAATTCATTTTTTCCCTCCCAGAAATATAATCGTATACATAATAGATAAAATGCCAATAGCGGCATTTCTTTCAGCATACTTTGTACTTCTTTCTGCCAGAATAAAGATCTATATTTTTCAATCCACTTTTTGCTTACATTCTTTGGTGTACCAGTAAACCAATCAATACAATTACATAAAAGCTGGCTGTCCTGACTGCTTTTGCACAGCATATCTAAAGTATCCTTTTTGTCTTTCCAAATTTTTTTCTGTAGTCTGCATTTCTTTGCTTTCTCACTATTATCTTTTTTTTCTGCCTGCTTTATTAAACTTTCCAAATCTTTAATTTGCTTTTGTATTTCTTTATATGTCTCCATTTCCCGAAATATAGTAGATTTCCCGCATTGTACTAAAAACTCCCCATAGCTCCTTGTCCAATTCTTTAAAGTAGATAAGCTATTTGCATTATTAAATTCGATGATAGGAAATACTTTTGTAGAGTTATCTGATAAAACAGTTTTTAACATTTCTATACCACTTTCTCCTTTTACCATCCGTTCAATCCAAATACGCTCTCTTCGACAGGGTGTTTGAATAAAAAAGGAAAAGTAATTTGAAATGTTTTGATAAACTTTATATACTCGTTCTGCTTGATCTGGATAAATATAACATATAATATTATTTAGATTTTGTAATAGCAAGGCCAAATATTGATATTCAATAATATCATTGTCTGCACAGTCTTCTATCCATAAACAAATTCCATAATCTTGTGTGATTGTTTCTAAATGAGCATCTTTCAGACATATTAGCTTATGCTTATCCATTTTTTCTTTTATATTAGAAATCAGTCTGCCATTCCCCATTGCTTGTGCAGAGAAATGATTATCATAATAATAAAAATTAGATATATCTATTGATGTATAATTTGGGTGATTTATTTTTTTTAGTTCTGCAATTTGATTCCAAGTTTTTATTAAATTTTCTCCATTGTTCTTTATACAAATGATTACATACCATTTATAAATCTTCATTATGTTTTCTCCTCCCCTTATCCCATATCAATAAAAGATTTTAATCTTTTATTTTATCAAAAAATAGCTATAATTATTACCTTATACTGAATTATTTGTAATTAAATTTTCATTTATATTTTAATAAAAGGGAACAGTAGAAAAAAACCGTTCCCATTACTTTTACAATTATCATACCACAAAACCCACCAAAATTCAAGACTGTTAATCTTTTGAGTTTCCCATTTGGAGGCAATCTAGTTTTACCTGAAACAACAAGTGCAAAGTACTAGAGCGTATTTAGTTTAAAAAAGTAGCCTTTGGGAATTTGACAGATATGCCGTTGCTAGAGCATATCATCATGAGGTATCTGTTGTTCTTTTTTACTTTTATTACCTCCACTACACATACCACTGGGACTGCGCCTGATACATTTCTGCATAAAGGCCGTTTTTCTTTAATAGTGCCTCATGGGAACCATCTTCTACAATCTGCCCGTCGCTGAATACTAGAATTCGGTCGGCCAGCCGGGTTGCGCCTAGGCGGTGGGAAATCAGAAGAACGGTTTTATCTCCGGTCAGGCTCTGGAATTCCTGGTATAGCTTTGATTCCGCCACGGGATCGAGTGCTGCGGTCGGTTCGTCCATCAGCATGAGTTTGGCGTCGCTTTTTAACAGATTGCGTGCCATGGCAAGTTTCTGCCATTGTCCGCCGGATAGGTCTATGCTTCCCTGGGCATGATTGCCCAGAGGAGTGTCTATGCCACGAGGCAGGTCTTCGATTGTCTCTGATAATCCCGCCTTTTTTAGCGCAGCCATCACTTCTTGCTCATCGTGTGCTTTGCCTAAATCTCCGATCCGCACATTTTCTGCGATGGTAAAATCATAATGGCCGAAGTCCTGCATGGTACAGGACATAGACCGCCTTAACAGCCCCAGCTGCTCTTCCATCGGCCTGCCGTTGACCAGAATGGTTCCTTGGACAGGGGAATACAGGCCGCTCAGCAGCATGACAAATGTACTCTTGCCAGAACCATTTTCCCCGATTATGGCAATCTTTTCTCCCTGATGAATCGTAAGATTGATGTCCTTTAGGATTTCCCGGTCGGAGCCTGGATAGGTAAAATGTACATGTTCAAAGGAAATGTCGAGGCTGTCTTTGCACTCTTCCCCGGCATTGTTGATTTGTTCCTCCTCAAATTGCATGACTTCCTCATAATCTTCCAGATACCGCCCCTCGCTGCCGATTTTGTCAAAATTGGAGAAGAGGCTGCTTAATGCTCCCTGGAAATTTTGTGCAGAGGAATAAATCAGGACAAAGGAACCGATTCCGCATTTTCCCTGCAGTATATCAATGGTAATCAGGATCAGTGAAAGGATTAATGCGCCGTATTGCAATACTGCCGTCAGCAGTTTGGCAAGGGAATATTTGACGGTCAGCCGGTTATAAATGCTCTGGCTTTTGTTTACGGATTCGTCGAACTGTTGGTTTACATAATCGTAAAGATTGTAAAATCTCATTTCTTTGATATATTTACGGCGAATCAGCAGCCAGGAGAGATAATTTTGCATGGCAGACTCAAAGGAACTGTCAAGGGAGGCATAATATTGTTCTTCTGTCTGCTTATGCCCCACCCAGACTGCCGGCAGGGCCGCTGCGGTTAGAATCAGGGCAATGACCGGCTTTTCGCCGATAATAATGATACAGACGGTTAGAAATGATACAAATGAGCGGATCATTTGGAATGCCCCGTCGGTGACATCGGATACTTTCTGGCTGAATTCTCCTTTGACACAGCCGATTTTGCGCTGCTGTTCCCTGTCGTCAAAATAGGAAATGCGTACTTTTGTAATTTTATCTACTACCACTTGTTCTACGTAGATTGCTACATTTGTCCACATCAGGGCCACTGCCCTTGAGGAAAAGATATTGATGATACTGACGATGATCTCCATTCCCGCCCAGCAAAAAAGCCAGAACACTGCTGTGGAATAGGCGTTCTCGGCGCCGGTGACCATGCTGGCCGCCGCGTTTAGAAAATTGCGGTTGAACACTGCGGTAAAGGAGAGGAATGCGCCTATGATGATCCAGATGGAGGTAAGCAGCAGCTGCCAGACATTACCGGAATGCCAGACTAATAGAACCGCACGCTGCAGCGTTTTGAAAATCGGGGAACGTCTTCTTTTTTCTTCTGTCATTACTGCACGCATATGGAGCATTTGACAGCCCTCTTTCCTATGTGTTAATGGTTAGGTGATTGCGTAAGTTGTATTGAAAGCGACGATTTTAGACAAGACATACAAAAATTCCGCTCAAAGACATTTTCGATTCGCTACATTTTTGTATGTCTTGCCTAAAATCTGGTTATGAATCATGCGTTATGTAAATGCCTGGTTTGTAGTTATTTTGATATTGTATAACTGGTGATTGATACTGAACTTTGCAAATATCTTGTTTGAAACGCTCCCTGACTGGTTTTTATTATAACAGGATTCAAAGCTGAAAAAAACATAATTATAGAAATTTTTTCCAGCAAGGCTAACATCACTCATTTTTGTCTGGTGTTTATTATTCTGACCAATTTTCTATTTTGTTTTTTGCTTCTTAACTCGACAGGCAAAGTGCGGATGATAAATTATATTCCTCTGTTTTACCATTTCTAGTGGATAATTGAATATTTCATCATTTAACATATCTTAAAATAAGTCCTAATTATACGACATACGCTTAAATACGAGAGTTTTCAATCTTATTTTATCACTTGAACTCTGCGGGCAGCTTGAAGAACGTGTTGTGGCTGATTGCACCGCTTATGTCGTTCTCTTACATCGGCTTAAAGATGTGGTCCTGTTCTCTATCTGCTTATTTCTCAAAAAATTTTTCTTAAGTCCGACTACGAAGAAATTTTGCAAATGCTAAATTTTGCCAAAAGAAAGACAGCCATTTTTTTCATACAACTTAGGAAATTTCATATGATGTCCAAACCGTGTATTGGGTATTCAAAATAATTGTTATGATTTTACCACTATCGTTTTTTGGAACAATGAAACGAAGTGATCATTCGAAAAACTATTGACTTTTAGAACACTGTTCAATATAATATAATTGAACAATGTTCAAGGAGTGTTTGATATGGATAAAAATGCCAATGTAAAAAATCATATAATTGAAGTAACCACCGAGTTGATAGAACAGTACAACGGTAACATCAGAGAGATCACTGCCCGTATGATTACCGCGAAAGCAGATGTTGGATTAGGTTTAATCAACTATCATTTTGGGAGTAAAGAAAAATTGATAACGGAATGTGTGCAGCGTATTATCGGAAATGTAATTTCAGACTTTCAGATGACGAAGCAATATGAAACCGATCAAGAGCGCTTAACCGCCTGCGCTGCTTATGTTTTTCATTTTCTGTTTGAACATTCTGCAATTTCGCGTGTTTCCATTTTGGGTGATTTACAAAATTATACGAAGAATTGCAATTCTGTACTGACTCAACGGGGCTTTTCGCTGTCTTTGAAACAGGATCTCGCAGATGAGGATAAATCTATGTTGGTTTTTATTTTGACTGCGGCAATGCAGACAGCCTTTTTAGGCAGTAAAACCGTCAAACAATTGCTTGGTTATGATTTTACGAAAAGCGAGGATCGAGCCGCATATATTGGTAAATTAGTCCATATTCTTTTTGCAGGGGCGGTGCAGATTGATGAATAAGAAAATAGGGATGTATAGTTCTGCCGTTAATTTTATTGCGGTACTCTGTTTTGCCGTGTCTATGTTATTCGACTTTGATGAGGGCAGTTACTTTTTTTCTATGTTTATTGCATTTAGTTTTGTAGCAATGATGTGCGGATATGCTTACTTTGCCGAAAAGAACGTGAAATCGGCGGGCTATGTTTCAGTGGCTTTTGCCGCCATATACACAGCTATTATTTTATTAGTCTATTTTGCACAGCTGACAACTGTCCGATTACATGTTTTAACACAGCAAGCTGAGGCACTGCTTGATTTTCAACAATGCGGACTGCTCTTTCACTATGATTTATTAGGTTATGCGGTCATGTCAGTCGCTGCATTTTTTGCCGGATTGACGGTACAACCACAGACGAAACCAGACAAGTGGCTGAAAGGTCTGCTTATGGTACATGGAGTGTTCTTTTTCTCCTGTTTGATTCTTCCTATGCTTGGGGTATTTAAAGCGGATCAGCCAACATGGATCGGCGTGGCGGTATTAGAATTTTGGTGTTTGTATTTTTGTCCGATCGGTGTTTTATCGTTGTTGCATTTTTCTAATTGCAGGGAATGAGGGCTGCGATGAAAAAAACTAAGGAGGTTGATTTTGAGGGGTTGCTACTTTTCGTTTACTCTATGGCAATCCAGGCGGATTTGTGATATAGTGTTGTTATATAAGGCACAAGCAGAACTTGAGAATTCCATTGCGCTTGCGAAATGCAGACCGGACAGTCAGATCGTTGGATTGGTTTATCCAGGGATATGCTGCGAGAGGCAAAAAAGAAATTAGATAGACAGCAGATAAAAAATGTACATCTGAACTGTGGGAACGGCCGAAAAAACTTTTTCAACTTGTAAAATTTTTTCCCTTGTATCTTATGGTGCGGCTCAGCTGTCAGACATTTCAAGATTTTTTACCGCAGATAAAGAATTGTTTTTTCAAAACTATGGATTTATAATGGAACAAAACGTATCTTGTAATTATAGTATGGTTCTAACGATGAAAAAAGACAAACGCAGCACAAGCGGAACCTGAGTGCTGCATATCGTGAGGAAGAATGCATGACGTGTGTAGATTTACAACAAACTTATTATTTAGTGCACTTTCAGTTATTCAAAAACGACTATTATACGTTTTGGTATACCGATGAGTTTGACGGATTTCTGCTTGATGGCAGGGGAATGCTGCAGTCTTTTCCTACAAAAGACGCTGCGGTTTTATTTGCAGAAGAGGAGGGCTTTTTGCTTGATACGGATGAACTTTTTCTCTCATCTGCAATCCTTCGGAACATCAATTGTAGAAATTTGGATTGTAATCTTGTGCTTAATCATTGGAATACATTTTCTGATATTGCACATTCGATTCATGCGGTGTTTATAGGCGACAACAGGGACAATGAAATGATTCAGCAGATTTATGAGAAGCTGTTTTATGGCTGCAATCTTCTGTTAAAAGAAAATGAGCAGCCATATCGGCCTGTATGGAATCTGACGGAACGACGCTGGATTGCCAGAGTCATGCGGGATGGGCTGAAGATTTTAGCAAAGGGGCTGTAGGAAACGATTGGCGTTTCCTATTCAGCCCCTCCATTTTTGTTTGACTTAGAAATGATCATTTACCATCGCAGCATAAAAATGCAGAATTGCTCTTATATTTTGTTAACGAATTCTGGCACCATAAGAATAATTTTTCAAACGCTGGTTCGAAATTATAGACTTTGCCTGTGCTGAGTTCCAAAGATATCTGCATGATAAATATTTGCTATACTGTATTATGAACTGTGCCTATGATTGATCTAGGCACTTTTTTTATGATGACGTTGGTAATTTTATAATGCGGCGGGCGGCATTTGTGAATTTCCTTACTGCATCTGCAAATTTTTTGCGCTGTTTTTTCTTGACACAGTACTCTTGGTAATGCTATAGTGTTTAGAAAAAATAGCAGGTCCCCTGGAAGAATTTAGGAAAAACATCGGATATTCCAAGCAGGGGCGATGCATACAGAGAGGATGAATGAAATGGATCGAGTTTTTTCCCGCGATGAGATCAATACCGGGCGTCAGCGGGAGTATGATTATTTGAAAGGTATTTTTATGTTGTTTATTTACCTGATTCATGCGTTTCAGGCAACGATGTCCCCAGAGGATTCGCTTATGCAGTGGATTTATATGTTTGCAACGATGTCCGGTGCGGCGATTTTTATTTTTGTTATGGGATTTGGAACGGTTTATAGCCGTAATGCTGCGCCGGCGCATTTTATCAGGAGCGGCGTCCGCATGATTATTTATCAGTATTTGAATAACCTGGCCTATGTTGCCGCACTGCTGCTGCCCTATCCTTTTGTTTCTGGAAAATTGTCAGAAAGCATGTTGGAGAATTTTAAGTTTGTAGTAAAGATGTACATACAATATACCAATATCTTTTTTATTACCGGAATCATTTATCTTGTGCTGGCTTTGCTTAAGCGCCTGCATTTGAAAGCCTTATGGTATGCTGTGATTGGAGCGGCGCTGGGCATAGCTGCACCGTTTCTTTTTGACAGGCCCGTCAATGTGCCGGTACTTGGATATATCCTGAAACTTCTGATTGGGGATGCTGAGTTTGTTTCGTTTACGCCGCTGTATTTTCTGCCTTATGCGCTGCTAGGGGTTGCTTTTGGCCAGATCCTGCGGCATGTTAAGGATAAAGTGAAATTTTATAAGCTGTTGAGTATTCTTTGTATTGCGGTTATCTTTGTATGGTGGGCATTGGTATTTGTGAATTATGGTTCGGATCAGGCAGGCATGTGGTCTATGATGTGTGAAGCGTATCCCAAACCGAATCTTTGGCACATGGTGGCAAGCCTGGCACACATTTTACTGTTTGCGGCGATTATTTTCTTTGTTGAACGGGGCGGCCAGGCGAAGAACGAACCAGGCGAGCCGAAGAATCCTTTTGCAAGGCAGCTTCTCTATTACAGCAGGCATATATCGAAGTATTATGCTATGCATATCCTTGTGTATTTTATTGCCTATGGCTTTCATGGTTATGAGGGCTTTGAAAGTTATCAATGCTGGCTTCTTGCGCTGCTGTCTATGATCGTTACCGAACTTCTGGTAAGGGGATATAATTATTTTTATGATGGATTTGTAAAGAAGAAACGAATGGCTCACGGATATTAGAGATTCCAGGCGGTTCCTGCTAGAAAGCAAGGAGCCGCCTTTTTTGTGCAATTTTTCGTATAATAGGTCGTTCCTATGTTTTTGATATGGAAACTTCCATGTTATTTGTATCGATTGCCCAAACTCTGACAGTGTATTGATTGATCGTACATGGCCTTTTGAAACCTTAAGCCTAATATCTGGGATATTTTGGCTGTTTTCAGGGACAAAAAGAAGCCCTCCCAAGCTACATTCCTCATCAAATCATGCTATAATTATAAATAATAATGCCTCTTATGCAATCTGCAATAGATACAAAACTTGACGTACATAATCGAATTTTTGCGATTATCTGTCTTATTTACATAATGCAAAAATTGTTCAAACCCGTCAACCTGAATACGACTTTCGCAACCACTTATTTACGAGAAAGGACCCACTCATGACCGGAAATAACATCGACTTATTAATCGCATTTACTACTCTGCTGCTCAGCGTGATCTGTATCTTTGGCGGCGCTGCGCTGCGCCTGTTTTACCACCGGCAGATTTCTCTTGAATATCTTGGCTGGGGAACGATGCTGGCGGCGGTCTGGAACATTTCCAATTCTGAGCTCTGGCAGGAGCTGACTAATGCGGCGGCTGAGGATTATATTGCCTGTTACGCAACGCTGCTTTTGCCGGTTCCGTTTTTTTTGTATCTGAATCTGCTTCAGAAGAAACGGTTTCAGCGGCTGTATCAAGGGATGACGCTGGCTGTGCTGCTGGAATGCGTGGTTTTTTCGGCGCTGCATTTTCTGGGAATCCGACCATTTGAGAAAAGCATTTTTTTGATCCTGCTTTTGTTCAGCCTGTTTTTAATTGTGATGACGGGAACGATGCTGGCGGATCTGGTAAAGGGGCGGCTGCGGGACTATGTTCCGGCGGCTGTGGGGTTGTGTGCGATTGGGCTGATCAGCCTGACCAAGCTTGTGCCTTTTTTTCTGCTGCAGCGCAGGCTGCGGGAAAATGCGCTGCTGCCGTTTGGGCTGATTTTTCTGCTGCTTGCTGTTGTGAATACGGTGCATGAATGGATTCTGATGGAACGCCAGAAGCAGCAGGCACTGGCGGCGAGTGTGGCAAAAGGGCGTTTTCTGGCCAATATGTCACATGAAATCCGTACGCCGATCAATGCGGTACTGGGTATGGACGCTATGATTCTGCGGGAAACGACTCAGCCGCAGATTAAGGAGTATGCGCTGGATATTCAGAATGCCGGGCAGAATCTGCTGGCGCTGATTAATGATATTTTGGATCTTTCTAAGATTGAATCCGGCAAATTGGAGATTCTGGCGGAGGAATATGATTTTAGCAGCCTGCTTCATGATATTATGAATATGATTTCTATGAAGGCGGAAAATAAGGGGCTTGCGGTTCATCTGTTGGTCGGGGAGGAGCTGCCGTCACGGCTTTGGGGCGATGATGTGCGGCTGCGGCAGGTGTTGGTTAATCTTATGAATAATGCTGTGAAATATACGGAAACCGGCAGTGTCACGCTGTCGATTGAGGGCTGTCCCAACTCGGAACCAGAACGGATTGCTCTGACTTTTCATGTGCGGGATACGGGGATCGGCATTAAGGAAGAGGATTTATCGAAGCTGTTCGCGGAATTTGAACGGATTGAGGAGCAGAGAAACCGCGGGATTGAGGGCACTGGGCTTGGCATGAGCATTACGACTCAGCTGCTGGAGCTGATGGGAAGCAGTCTGCAGGTGGAGAGCGTCTATGGGCAAGGATCGGATTTTTATTTTACTCTGGAACAGGGGATTGTCCATGCGGAGCCGATCGGCGATCTGGAAGCGCGTATCCGCCGGCAGGCGAAGGATTATGCTTATCATGCTTTGCTGACTGCGCCGGATGCACAGCTTTTGGTTGTGGATGATAATGCCATGAACCGCCGAGTCTTTCGCAATCTGCTGAAAGCGACGAAAGTGCAGGTGGATGAGGCAGGCGGCGGGCTGGAGTGTCTTTCCATGGCGAAGGCGAAGCGGTATGATTTGATTTTTCTGGATCATATGATGCCGGATCTGGACGGTATTGAGACGCTGCACCGCCTGCAGGCGGATAGGGATTCACTCTGCTGTACGGTGCCGGTGATCGCACTGACGGCCAATGCGGTTTCGGGGGCGCGGGAAATGTATTTGAGCGAGGGATTTCATAGTTTTCTTTCTAAGCCGATTCAGCCGGAGAAGCTGGAACGTCTGCTGCTGGAGTATCTGCCGGAGGAGAAGCTTGTGGCCTGTGAGGGGGATAGCGGTGAAAATGGTTCCGGCACAGACCCGCATGGGATTGAGGCTGATGGAACGGAATGGAAGGCAGAGGATTTGCCGCCAATTGATGGGATTGACTGGGACTATGCGCAGCTGCATATGAAAGATACGGAATTTTTGTTAGAGACAATCCGCGATTTTTATCGGACGATGGAGGGGGATTGTGCGCAGCTGCTGCAATTTCTGGGCATGGTAGCGGATTCGGCAGACGAATTTTTAGGGAAAATGCAGACGCAGAATTATTTGCAAAATGATTTACAAAGCGAGTTACAAAATGATTGGCAGAATGATTTACATAATGACTTGCAGAATGATTCACTAAATGATCGGCAGAAGTTTGTGCAAAATAACAGGCAGAATCAGACAGAAGATTTTTCTGTAACGGAGGCAGAAACCTGTTCTAGTGAACACGCGGAGGCTCTTAGACAGTTCCGGGTAAAGGTGCATTCTATGAAAAGCTCGGCGGCTATGATTGGCGCCACTGCTCTTTCGGGTGTAGCTAAATTGCTGGAATATGCGGCAAGGGATGAGCGAACTGATGTTCTACTGTCGGTAACGCCTTATTTTCTGGAGGAATGGCAGCAGATGAAGCTAAGGCTTGCTGTTCTTGCCGAGGAACCGCAGGAAGCTGGTTTGGAGCGGCCTAAAGCGGATCTGCAGCTGATTCGGGAATATTTTCCTATGCTGGAACAGGCTATGCAGAATCTGGATTTGGATACGGCGGATGGAATTATGGAGCATTTTGAGACCTTTCATTTTCCAGAATGCTTGGTTCCTATATTGGAAGAGCTTCGTCTGTCTGTCACCAATTTAGACGCCGGCGGGACTGCGCAGGCGATTGAACGCCTGGAACGGGCAATTGAGGAATTATGATATGGCTGGTTGATATGCTGGTATGAGCGGCGGTTAGCGATACAACCGCTGGAGGAAACGCTTCATGCACTGCTCTTTTCATCTGCGGCAGGAGTGGTTTTTTCAAATTAATCGTTCACTTGCGAACGGAATATGGAGGTAATGAAAATGAAAAAGGTATTAATTATTGGCGAATTGAGCAGTACGGAAAAAAATTTGTCGGATTATTTATCTGGGGAATATCAGACGCAGCTGTGTACTAGGCAGTTGGATAATATTCAGGCTATGACTGGGATTCTTAAGCCGGATCTGGCGATCCTTTCGCAGGCAAATGAAATCAGCGATCAGCCGATTCTGGACTGGTTTCAGGAGAAGCATGCAAAAATCCCGGTGCTACTGATTCTTAGCAGTAAGAATACGCAGGGATTTAAGGAGCTGCTGGAAAAGGAGCAGTTTGAGAAATTAACGCCGCCTATTAATAAAACCACCCTGCAGAGTAAGTGCCGCCAGTTTCTGCAAAAGAGCAGGCCGGCCAGAAGTAAGCCGGGTAAGAAAAAGATTTTAATTGTTGATGATACACCGATTATGCTGCGCAATCTGAAAAAAATGCTGGATAGTCAATATGAAGTCGTGCTTGCCACCTCTGGGAAGCAGGCTCTGCATTTGCTTCCTCAGGAAGAGCCGGATTTGGTTCTGTTGGATTATGAGATGCCGGAAATGAACGGCAAAGAGGTGTTTGAAACTATGCTGGGAGATGAGGATCTGAAGTATATTCCGGTTGTGTTTCTGACTAGCGTTTCTGACCGCAAAGCTGTGTTTTCGATTCTGCAGTCCAAACCGGCCGGGTATATTTTAAAACCGGCTGACCAGGAAAATCTGCTGAAAACGGTGCAGGAGATTTTGCGAAAATAAAATATGAACTGACCTATAAAATGGAACAAAATATTTCGCTTATAGGAATATAAATTTGACCTATTAATATTTTAACTGCTGTCCATTTCTTTGAAATAGTACGCGAAATAGATTTGTTTGAATTCTGCGGCCTTATTTCTGGGAATATAAATGGTTTGACCGTTGTCCATACAGATTTCGCTGCGTTCTATGGATAAAATATGGTTCATATTGAGAATAAAGGAGCGGCCGCATCTGCCGAACTGAGGAGATTTTCTTAACATTTCCCAGAGTTCTCCCGCAGTCAGACGGATTCGGCATGCTTCGTTTTTTAGGTAGATCATTTGGTAATTTTTCTGTGATTCGCAGTATATGATTTCGTCAGAACGAAGTCTGCGGATTCCGCCGGACATGCGAAGCAATATCTGGTTTTTCTCAATTTTCTGAAGCTGTTCAAACGCAGTGTCCATGGCGTGGAAGAACCGTTTTTTCTCTAATGGTTTTACGAGATATTGGATGGCGTCGACTTCGTAGGCGCTTAGGGCATGTTCTTTGGACATCGTAAGAAAAACGATCGGCATGCAGCCGCCGCTTCTTCGTATTCTCTCTGCCGCTTCAATTCCAGTTTTGCCTGATAAAAAGATATCAAGCAGTAAAAGATCGGGGGTATAGTCTTTTGTTTCTATTTGCTCTAAGAGCTCTTCCGCACTGCTGAAACGGCGAAGCTCATATTCCAGAAGGCCGGGGGCCGCCGTCTGCTGGTATTGGCCTAATAGTTGTTCAATCTGATCAAGTTCGGCCGCTTCATCGTCGCATAAAGCTATTAAGTACATTGTTTTCACACCTTTTGTTTATAATTGGAGTCTGTATTATAGAGAACCAAACGTTTGTTCTCCTAAATCTTTCTTTCACGCTTTTGTACTTGATTGCTTTCTATTATAAAGAAAATTCTGCAAAAATCAACTAAATTAATATTCTAATTTTTGTTAATTATTTATTTTGCGCTTTCCTATAAAACAAACTAATTAACACCTGATAAATCCTTATATGTTATACTGCTAACCATTTGTAACTTCTATCTGCTGTTATGCACCCTACAATGGCCGCAGGCTTTTGCTGTTCTTTTTATAATTGTGTATATCCCATACAACTATATTTACAATCTCCATTTTGCAAATATAGGAGATCTCATTTATTTTATCTTTGATTTGAGAATATATAATAAAAATTTATTGGTTAAACTTCTAACGCTATTCTTATTTTATAAAAACATTCATTATATATTTTTATATATTCATTCCAGTATTCTTTTTGAAAAGGAACACATATTATGTCATTCTGATACTTCAATGCTATTATCTATCCTTCCTATCATGAAAAGGACATCTAATAACCTCTCTGTCAATCAAAAAATACATACCTTCTTCATATTTCTATTGAACACATTTGTCTCATTTCGCCCAATTATTGAAACTTTCCACACCTATAATCGTTTCAGTAATTGTTCTATATTATCTCTGTGTGGAATGATAATTTCTATATCCACTTCAGGGTGAATATTCACATATACGTGGAGCATAGCAATCGCCATGCCCCACATTTCTTATTGCTAAAACAACCTTTTGTCAAATTGACATTATTTGTTAAATCATTTTAATTAAATATCATTGTTAAAACGTATTTTTAACTCAATTACACAATTTATTTTACTGATTTTCTATTATTCAGTTCTCAAATCTGAAAATCAGTAAGTTTTACTATGTTTTTGAAGTCATTTGTTCTGTGAATAAAGCAAAAACGTTGCCACGCATTTATTTTAGCAAAACCCAGCAATTTAGCAACCCATTTTTGAAATGTTATGCAATAAGAGTCATTTTTGAGAACAAAGGTATAAAATATCCTCCACATCATACCCATGCCCCCAATGTCTTGTAAAATAAAGTATTCTAAGACGCTAATGCGTAAGAAATCCAACACATATTTTCTCCTTAATTTCCTTGTTACATGGTGCTAGCACCATTTCAAAGTAATCATCACGAAAAATCGATTTATTGTTACATACTTATTAATACATTTTTCACAAGCCACTCAGCTACTCCATCCTCGTCATTCGATAATGTAACGCTATCTGCAATATCTTTAACATCTGAAATAGCAATTTCTAATGCTGTTTCATAATTGGGAAGTTCTGCCACAATTTTGTTCGCTTGACAAAATAGTGGTTTCTTATAATCACAATAAATTGCCTTATACAATTTTTCAGATTCGAATATGTGCTTACTATTCCAAAACACCTGACGTCCTGCTGCCACAGTAATTTCTGTCTTATCATTTCGTGCAAGTATATCTTGTATAATTTGGTTCGTATCTTCTATTTCAAGATTACAGCTATAAATTTGTTCCCCATGCTGATGGACCAGTGTTCCGTCTGTTGTAATTTCATAATCTGGCTGAATTTCTTCTATATAGCGTTCTGCCCCTATCCAATACCGAGCAGTAGCTATTACAATATAGATACCTTTGTTCTGGCAACTTTACAAAATTAATTTTGTACGTTCTGATATGCTACCATCAGAACAAATCAAAGTTCTCTCATGCGTTCCAACTGCGCCCGCACTCCCTCCCGAAAATCCGGCTATATCTTTTTAAATACGAGCGCGAATACAAAGTACAGGCCATGAAGTTTGCAAGAGAAATTGGGAGCCTTAGAGAAACTTGCCGGACTTGCAGGCGTACACCGTATCAAAATCCATGCGTTAAGACATTCCCACGCTACCCTTTTAATCAGCATGGGAGAAAACCTGCTTTTGATTAAAGAGCGTTTAGGGCATGAGAAGATACAGACCACTTTAGGAACATACGGGCATTTGTACCCGAACAGTAATCTGCACACCACAATCTATCACAGAGAAGTTGAATAGAAAAATGCAATCTTAATGCAATGAGAAAGAGAAAAAGCCGCCAAGCCCTAGTGTTTACAGGCTTTGCGGCTTAGCGCCAACTATTCAATCTCATTGATAATCGGCGGCACCTGCGCCATCAGATTATCAATATCTTCAAACATCGCACTCTTGGTCGTTCCCAGACTGCTTGCACAGTCAATATGTCTGACTACTTCCTGGTACTGCTTTTTCGTCTCCTCAAAAAACTGGCACAACACCTGCATTGCCGACCTCGAATCCTCAATCACTCTTGAAATCTCTGATTGAACCGTTACAGCGCCATCGGCAGCCTGTGTAATATCATCAAAGGTCTGATAGGTATCATTCACTTTACTAATGCTTTCCCCAAGAGCCTGCTGGGAAACATTAATACTAGCGGTCAGCCTGTCCGTACCTTCCTGCATATCTATAACACTGGCATCGACCTCTGCTACCAGCTCTTTAATCTCATCTGCCAGACTCTTCACTTCTACTGCTACAACGGAGAATCCCTTGCCGAATTCACCTGCTCTGGAGGCTTCAATTGACGCATTTAAAGCCAGAATATTGGTTTGGTCCGCAATCGATGTTATCCTTTTCATACATTTTTTAATCTGTCCGACAGACATCCGGAAATCATCAAACATATGTTCTATTTCATCAAAATGAGTTTCTACCTGTTTGGAACTGTTCATTAGTTCCTCTACCTCATCCTGTGCCTTGACAACCGATCCGGCAATCTCTTCTTTTACCTCAGCAAACTGACCGGATACTTCACTGATACTTGAAAAATTCTGCTCGAAATTCTGCAGCTTCTCCTGCAAATGATCATTCTCTGCAAGTACACGGCTAAAGGACGAATTTACCATGCTCAGTTCTTTTAAAGAATCCACCTCTTTTTGCACAAGATCACCATGATATCCCTTTAACGTATTCATCACATACAATACCGGATAGAGGCTTCTTTTATTCTGGGCTTTTCCTTTCGCTCCCTGATTTCTCTTCAACATAGTATCCTCCCTTTACTCAAATGCCACACAGGTCATGGACTGGTTGACAAATTGGTTATTATAGTGCTCCCCATACCCTACTAATCCTGCATGATGGCCTAAAGTATCCATCTCCTGCAGATATTCCTGCATATACTGATTATCATTAAATAATAAATAGCGAAATAGGCAGTTCACAGAAAAGACTGCTGACGGTCTTGGAAAATCATTTTTGATTCTCTGAATGGTATCTTTTACAATTGCCCTATAATCTCCCAGCTCCAGCAGACTAAGCACATCGGAATCATTCACCTGCCTAAAACAGGTCAGCGCATTGCCCTCAACTGCTTTAATAGAAATAATGCAAAGATCATTCCCATTAATTTTCCCAAAAGGATTTTTAAATGTCTGTGTCAGGATTTCCTCTTCTGTTACATGTAAAATATTCTGGTATGTCTGCTTGGCAGATCTTCCATTTAGTTCTCCGAGTATGTATCTGGCTTTATCCGTTCTGGACGCGATAAAACGATAATCTTTCATTTTATGATAAATATTTTCCTTATATGCCTTCACTCTGCCGTTATGATTCTTCACCAACGTATAAACAACAGCATCTTCATAAATTTTTCCATTGGCAGATACTTTACCTGCATCTCCGGTCCCGCCTACCAAGGATAGATTCCGCTTCTTAAGCGCACTAAAGATTGTTGTCAGCACACAGGCATCATTTCCTGTACAAAAATCAATACAGATCGTATCCTCCTGAGCAGCTTTAACCGTCTCCATGTCCTGTTCCAAGCGCTCAATATACTTGACCGGCATAACTGATACCTGCTCCAGCACATTGGCAACTGCGCTGACTCCATCATAAAATGCAACAACACCTACACCATGTTCTACCACACTGGTATCATAACTCATTCCTATACACCCAATACTAGGCACCCGAGGGTAAAGCTCCTCCAGTTTCCTAACATGGGCTTCGAATTGTTTATCATTTGAAAACAGCATAATTAATTGTGGTTTTTCAAGACCGTGGACTGCTTCCTGCAAATCTCCATTTTTGCTCATACCAAAAAATTGTTTCACTGTTCTGCCCTCTTTCTTTTTATGATTAACCATCACTAATAAAATATTATACTTTATCATGTAACAGACTGTCAATCTTTATTTCCACGATTTGACATAATATTTCTTCATGATCCTTACCGCTTTTGTTTCTCTTTCTTATAGCCCTCTACCAGCTTCTCCAGTCTCTCTTTGGAAATCGGATACTGAAACTCTTTCTCAATCCGGTCCGCGGTATACCCCTTGTCCACCAAATGGCGAATGGCGTCTCCATATGCAAAATTCTGTACAAAATCCGATAATGCTTCTTCAAAATATCCCAAAATTCCACCTGCATTTCTATTATTTCAATCTAGGTTAAAACGTATTTGAAAATTCCTACACACTCTAAAGCAAAAAGTCCGACAATACATAGTTGCTTACATCGATTCCCTTTTGTGTTAGTTGTATATAATTTCCTGAATATTTTAACAATTTCTCCTCTTCCAGCCGGCAAAGCACATGACCGAAGACCTCATCCATCGATTTCCCAAACTGCCTGTAAAAACTATCCAGGTTCACACCTTCCATCCGACGAAGCCCCAGATACATTGTTTCTTCCATCTGTTCATTCACTGTCAGATATTGTATCTCTTTTTTATCGGAACCTGCACTTTGCAAATAATTCTCCATATTTCTAGTATTTCTAAAACGCACATTCTGAATGCAAGAAGCCGCTCCAAGTCCCACGCCTATATAATCCTGACGCTTCCAATAACGTTCATTATGGAGGCATGCATATCCGTCTCTGGCATAGTTGGAGATCTCGTATCGTCTGTAACCATGCGCTTCTAGCAGCTCTTTT
Source organism: Lachnospiraceae bacterium (assembly GCA_022791575.1). Lineage (GTDB taxonomy): Bacteria > Bacillota > Clostridia > Lachnospirales > Lachnospiraceae > JAAVZI01. The sequence goes on along the minus strand of JAAVZI010000064.1, from coordinate 27,030 downwards.
GTCATGATATACATCTGCCGCTCTGCCTCTTCGTCCGGCAAAATGTGCGGCTTCTCCCCCTTCTGCCTCAGCTTCTCATCCTCCTGATATTTGTCATAAAATGGCGTACCCTCTTCTATAATCAAACTGTAGGCTGAGATATGCTTCGGTTCTAGTAAAAGAGTCTGTTCCAGTGTCCTTTTCCAGCTCTCGATACTCTGTCCTGGCAAAGCTGACATCAGATCCACATTCCAGTTATCAAAATGCTGCTTTACCAGTTCTGCCGATTCCAGAAAATCTTCCCATGTATGAATTCTGCCCAGCAGTCGAAGTTCCCGGTTATCGGCAGACTGCAGGCCCAGACTGATACGATTAATGCCTGCTTCCCGGAAACTTAGTACTTTTCTGCAGTCCAGTGTACCGGGATTGCACTCCAATGTAATCTCAATGCTGCCGAGCGGCAGCAGGTCATAATTCTGATAAATACATGCTAACACCTTTTCGATCCATTCAGGTTTCAGTACAGAAGGCGTGCCTCCACCAATAAAAATAGTTTCCACCTGATACTCTCGGTAATCAGATGATACCTGCCTGATCTCTTCTAATAGACACTGCATATAACGTTCCTGCAGCGAAACACTTCCCACTTGAGACAAAAAATCGCAATAATCGCATTTTTTTACACAAAATGGAATATGCACATAAATGCCAAGTGACTTATTTTCCATGATTGGGAATCCGCTTATCCATCTTCAAAATATGCTGAACCAGCCAGTTAAAGAGGAAATCAATCAGCTCTAGCAATACTTCCTGCTGATTTTCATCAAAGCCTTCCAGTTCGATTTCTTCTAATTTTGCAATAAATCCTGCATGAGCCCTTTTCTGCGCCGCTAATCCTTCATATTGTATAGACTCCATATAAACTTCTTCATCTTGGAAATGGCTCTTCGTATACTCCGTTAGTTCATTCAGAAGTGCACTGATATTATCAAACTTATCAGGAATAAATTCATTATTCACCAGTTCATTGGCATCTCCAATAATTTCAAACAGCCTCTTATGCTGCTCATCCACCTTAGAAATGCCTGTCAGATACTCTTCTGTAAAAGCGCAGGGATTCTTTGTGCTTCTCCACTCGTTCAGCGGCTGCATCTTCCCAATCATCATATCGCTGCTTAAAATATGATTATACAGCCAGCGGGTCATATATTCCAGAATTTCAGACAATACACCATCTTGGTTACCGTCAATATTGGTTACCGCAAAACAATCCATTTTCTCCTGAAATACTAGATGCTGTTTCTTCTGCATTTCTAGTTCCGGGTCCTGAATATTTTTCATATATGCTTCTTCATGCTCAAAATGAGTATCTGCATAATCTTTCAACTTTTCAACCAACTCACAGATTCTGCTGTACTTATCATCAATATATTCATTTTTCAGCAGATCAAAAGCCTGATTCAGCAGATGAAACAGATATTCATGCTCCTTATCCAGCTGTTCGATCCCAATCATGCAGTCCTGTGTAAATGTAAACATTTCTCATCCTCCTACAAACATATTATTTGTCATCCAGCTTTAAGACACTCATAAACGCCTTCTGTGGTATTTCTACATTGCCGATCTGGCGCATCCGCTTCTTGCCCTCCTTTTGTTTCTCCAACAATTTCTTTTTACGCGTAATATCACCGCCGTAACACTTGGCCAGTACGTCTTTACGTACGGCTTTTACAGTCTCCCTGGCAATTACCTTGCTTCCGATAGCTGCCTGAATCGGTATTTCAAACAAATGTCTTGGAATCTCTTCTTTGAGCTTTTCGCACATTTTCCTGCCCCGCTCATAGGCAGACTCTGCATGCACAATAAAAGAAAGTGCATCCACTTCTTCTTTATTAATTAAAATATCTAGTTTTACTAATTCACTGACTGCATATCCCTTCATTTCATAATCAAAGGAAGCATAACCTCTGGAGCGGGATTTCAGTGCATCAAAAAAATCATAGATAATCTCATTCAGCGGCAGATCGTATTTAATCAGTGCGCGGCTTTCCTCCATATATTCCATACTGTTATAGATTCCTCTGCGCTCCTGGCACAAATCCATAATCGCTCCAATAAACTCAGAAGTCACCATAATTTCGGCACTGACCATTGGTTCTTCCATATAGTCAATCTCCGAAGGTTCGGGCAGATTGGAAGGATTCGTCAGTTCCGTACATTCTCCGTTGGTTTTATAAACCTTATAGATTACCCCCGGCGCGGTTGTAACAAGATCCAGATTGTATTCACGTTCCAGCCGTTCCTGAATGATTTCCAGATGCAACAATCCTAAAAATCCGCAGCGAAAGCCGAATCCAAGAGCTACCGAGGTCTCCGGTTCAAACTGCAGTGCTGCATCGTTTAACTGAAGCTTCTCTAATGCATCCCGCAGATCCTGATATTTAGCACCGTCTGCCGGATATAGACCACAGTATACCATGGGATTGACTTTCTTATAACCTGGAAGCGGAGACTTGCACGGATGATTCTTATCCGTTACGGTATCTCCTACACGGGTATCCTTCACATTTTTAATACTGGCTGTAATATAGCCAACCATACCTGCACTCAGCTCTTCACAGGCAATAAACTGACCAGCTCCAAAATATCCCACCTCTACCGTCTCAAATTCTGCTCCAGTAGCCATCATCTGAATGATTGTGCCTTTTTTAACAGTGCCCTCTTTGATTCTGCAGAAAATAATGACTCCCTTATAGGCATCATACAAAGAGTCAAAAATCAATGCCTGCAGCGGCGCTTCGGGATCTCCGCCCGGTGCCGGAATCTTCTGTACAATCTGCTCCAAAACCTCCTGTACATTTAGACCTGATTTGGCTGAAATCTGCGGAGCATCCTGCGCTTCCAAGCCAATCACATCCTCAATCTCATCAATCACTCTCTGAGGCTCTGCACTGGGAAGGTCAATCTTATTGATTACAGGAAGCACATCCAGATCATGGTCCAGCGCCAGATAGACATTAGCCAGTGTCTGGGCTTCGATTCCCTGCGCCGCGTCTACTACCAGAATGGCGCCGTCACAGGCTGCCAGACTCCGAGAAACCTCATAATTAAAGTCCACATGCCCAGGTGTATCAATTAGATTAAAAATATATTCCTCTCCATCTTCTGCTTTATATACCACACGGACTGTCTGGGCCTTAATGGTAATTCCCCGTTCCCGTTCCAGTTCCATATTATCCAGTACCTGCGCCTGCATCTCACGGCTTGTCAGCAGTCCGGTCATTTCAATAATACGGTCTGCCAATGTAGATTTGCCATGATCAATATGAGCGATGATACAAAAATTCCTGATTCTGCTCTGATCTGTAACTGCCATTGATATCCTCCTAAAGTCTACAGAAATACTTATTTCTTTGCTTCTTTCATGTTAACATGAGAAGAAAAAGAATTCAAGAAATTTTATCTAAAACCTCTATAAGTTATGATTGATATTTTACTGCCTCTTTGTTATAATCTATGTAATATAGCTGGTTGGAAGCCCCTACTGCCATTTTGGCAGCCAAAGGCTGACAGACCGGTTTCTTTACATTAACAAAAAAATAGATTCCGAACTTTCAGGAGGTATATTATGGAAAAGCCAGATTCCACATCATACGATCCGCTTACAGGACTGCCTGAATATTCTAGCTTTTTACTAAGTGCCAGGAAACTCCTGCCTAATCTTGAATCAGGTACACGTCTTGGACTGAGCATCACCCGGATCTCTAATTATCGGTATATTAATCTTCATTTTGGTGATGAGATCATTAAACAGATTCTGTTAGATTTTAAAACTTCAATTCTTTCCGATAATCCTGATATTTTATTATCTGCCAGAGTTTATGAGGGTATTCTGTTATGTTTGCTTCGTTTAGACCATAACATTTCCGCTAAAGATTGTAAGAATACCATTACCCGGCTAAACCAATCCTTTATGAAAAAATATGCCGTTCAGAAACAGCTTCATGTCAGTCTTCATACCGGATTTTATATCTTTGATTACAGCGGCCAGCGGATTGAACAGATTGTGTCTAATGCGAATCTGGCCATGGAGACGGCCGAGCAAAAGCAGTTAATCTGCCACGCTTACGACGAGAAATTAGATCTGCAGAATTTAAAAGAAATGGATATCATACATCGTTTTCCAGAGGCTTTGAAAAATGATGAATTTCAGGTTTTCCTGCAGCCTAAGATCTCTGCCAAAACTATGAAGATTGCTGAAGCAGAGGCTTTGGTTCGCTGGTTTCCAAAGGACGGCGCCGTCATCTATCCCAATGACTTTATCGGGATTCTGGAAGAAAGCGGCAATATCGGCACCCTTGATTTCCATCTGTATGAAAAAGTGTTTTCCTATCTATATCAGCGGATGGAACAGGATCTGCCTGTAGTGCCGATTTCTCTTAATGTATCCCGCCGTCAGCTAGACAACCCGGATAAATTTCTTCGAAAAATACAGGCATTATTTGAGAAATATCCTATTCCACCATCCTTTATCGAATTGGAGCTGACAGAGAGCCTGAGTATGCAGGATTATGATACCGCGTATAAATTTATGATTTCCTTAAAAAATATGCATTTAAAAATCAGCATGGACGATTTTGGTTCTGGCTATTCTTCTATTAGTACACTGGCCAACCTGCCGATTGATATTTTAAAGCTGGATAAAGCACTGCTGGACGAGGCAGAATATTTCCCTAAAAAAAGAATTATTATTTCTACGATTCTGGATATGGCGAAATCTATGGAATTGAATACCGTCTGTGAAGGAGTCGAAACGGAATTGCAGGTAGACTTTCTAAAAGAAGCCGGCTGTGATTATCTGCAGGGATTTTATTTCAGCCGTCCTGTAGATATGGAGACATTTAATCAATTGCTGGAACAGGATTGTGCATAAGTCATTGTATAATCAAAGTTACTAATCTTTCAAAGGAAAAAGAGATGACTTTCATCATAATGAAACCATCTCTTTTTCTTGTTTTATTCTTTCAGTTTATTAAGGGTAATCTTCTGCGTATGACTGCCCTGTCCAGTTATAAATACTAATGTATCCCCCTTTCGCTTATATTCATACTCTGCATCGCCGGCATCCTGATCTGCAAAATCAATTGTTAAACGCTGCCCCTGCAGATTATATTGAAATCTATATTCTGCGGAAGGCAGCAGCAGAACGCCGCTGCCTTCACCATCAAACTGATACACAGTAACACCGTCAATATCCCAGGTTCCTTCCAGTTCATCCTTACCAGAAGTAATCATGTGATAGACCAGCCAAACCACACACAGAACCACCAGCATCACTAGGATACTAAATGCTAAATACTGCCATATGACTCTTTTCTGCTTGTTCTTTCTGTGGCTTTTCCATTGTCTGTCTGTATATTCATCCATAAGCGTTTACGGCTCTTATTCTTCTATTCTTTTTCCTGATAAGCTGAATACAACTCCAGCTGTACAGACAATAAGTAATAGAAGCCACATAACAAAATCTGCTGTGTCACCAGTCTGGGGGCTGACGGTTCCTTTTTCAGGCGATGGCTGAGCTGCTGGTTTTGTTGAAGCTGTTGGATCACTGGTATTGTTATCTGTCTTTATTTGTGTATCTGGTTCTTCTTTCTGCGGTTCATCTTTGACTTTATCATCATTTTCCTCATCATCATTTCCTGGAGTCGTTTCTATTATTTTTGGAATAGATGCTGTTTCCGTATTCCCGCATTCAGAGCAGATACGCTCTTTAATTCCTTCTTCTGCTGTTGTCGGCTCTTTGGTTATGATCCAGTCCCCATAGGTATGTTCACCTGTTGCTTCTAGGGTAACATCTGCTAAAGTAATCGGATTTTCTGCATTTGCATCCGCAAAAAGCTGGCTGCAGCTGCTGCATTTGTAATACGCTTTATTTCCGCTTGTCGTATGACCCGGCTCAACCGCTTCTACCAGTTTTAGATCATGCTGATGTATTACAGCCGGTGCTAATTCATAGTGACATACCGTACAAACCTGAGCCTGATCTTCTGTTGCTTCTGGTCCTGGTGTATGTGCGGCTGCATCCAGCTTCTCACTGCAGATTTCACAGGCATGCCAGTGACCCTCTTGGTCGGCTGTCCATACCGTTGAAGCCTTATGTCCATTCGCTGCAATCACTCCACCTGCTTCGATATATCCACATCGGGAGCAGATTTGGTCCGCTGCCTTACCTGCCTGCGTACAAGTAGGCGCTTGATAAGTATCCGCAGCTTCCTTTAAATCATGACCTAGCTTCTCTATCCTTAATTCTTCTTTACTAGCCTGACTATTTGCGTCCTGATCTTTAAAGATCTCTTTACAGCTACTGCATTCATAATAGGCTTCACAACCATCAGCGGTACAAGAGGCAGGTACTGCTTCAACAAGTTTCAGGATATGCTTATGGTCTGCCTGATACTGGCACACGGAACATATGTTCCCTTCTCCGAACGTATGCGCGGCCGCATCGATTTTTTCTTGACATCTGTTACAAATATGCCAATGACCGGACTGGTCTGATTTCCATGTATCCTTCACAATATCATGGCCTAATGGTTCGCGGGCATCTCCTTTGAATACTTCTCCACAATCGTTACATTTTGTATCTTCATACTTACCTGCATTGGTACAAGTCGGTTCTATCGCTGTATCTGAAATGACTATAATATTATGATGTTCACATGGTTCCTCTGCTTTCGTATATTGGCATACAGAACATATGTTTTCCGTTCCAAAGTTATGTACGGCTGCATCCATCTTTTCCTTACATTTGCTGCAAATATGCCAATGGCCTGCTGCATCGCTCTTCCATTCTGCCTCGGCAGTATGGCCGGTTGCCGGAATTGTTGTTCCTGGTACATGATAATCGCATCTAGTACATTTCTGGTCTGCTTCCTTTCCTGCTGTTGTACAGGATGCTGCTACAGCACTGCCTGCCACTTCTTTCAGGTCATGCCCCAGCTTCTCAATTCTAAGTTCTTCCAGCGTTGTTTCTATACTGGCTGTTGCATCTGCAAATATTTTAGAACAACCGGTACAGGTATAATATTCTTTACAACCATCCTCTGTACAAGCTGCCGGCTTGGCCGCTACTTTGCTTGTTATATGTGTGTGCCCGGCAGCAGGCTGGATCTCGTAACCGCATTCGGTACAGATCTGCGGCTTGGTCTCGGTTGCTGCTTCTCCAGGTGTATGAGGCTTTTCCTCCAGTTTATCCGTACAACGGTTACATGGATGCCAGTGTCCGGATTTGTCGAACTGCCATGCTTCTTCATTGATATCATGGCCTAATGCAGCCAAAGGCTCTCCTTTGAATACCTCTCCACAATCACGACATGTTGTATCTTCATATTTGCCTGCTGTTGTACAGGTCGGCTCTACTGCCGTATTGGTAATCTCTACAATATTCTCATGGATGCCTGTGGCAGGAATTACAATCGGGCTTGCAATCTCTATGGATGCATTTGCATCCTGGAACATTCTCTTACAATTTTTGCACTGCCAGTACTCCTGATAACCATCTAAACCGCAGGTAGCATCTTTGTGTTCCATATGTTCCAGCTCTTTGTGTTCACATGTACCCTCTGACTTTATATACTGACATACGTCACATTCTTTACTATCTCCGCTATAGACATGAACTGCAGTTCCTGTTGCTGCTCCCTGACATTCTGTACATACCTGCCAGTGATTCATTTCGTCATGTTCCCAGTTTTCTTTGTTGGCTGTATCTGCGTACTGATGCGCAGTTTTGGGAATCACTGCCCCGCCGCTTACGGTCTCTCCGGCACATAAGGGATCGCTGCAGCCAATCGTGGCTGTTGCTCCTTCTCTTGTACAGGTTGCCGGCCTTTCAGGATTCAGTATGGTTTCTGTATGCCTGTGAGCCGCCTGAATAGTCAATCTTTCCTCTGGCACATATTCCGGTGTAATCACCTCACCCTTTGATTCCCAATGAGTAGCAGTTTTCCCAGCTGGTGTACGCGGAGGAAGCGCCGGAAATGTCTTTCCCTGTTCTTCACATGCCTCACCAATTGTCTTTCCCTGCGGTACGTCTATAATCACTGCTTTACCGGACGGAATCACTGTTCCTGTTGTATCAATAAAAGTCATTTTGTAGGTTGTTTCTTCTGCATGTACAATCATTCCGCATACCATAGCACATATTAATATGATACTCCATAGAAATCTTAATTTAAACTTGTTCTTCTTCATGGCTTTCTAACTCCTTAATGCTGATGTTCTAAGGAACCATCCCATGGAAGCTCTTCCAGACCTGTTTCTGATGGTGCTTCTACTGCAAGAACTTCAAGAATCGTTCCCTGTTCTCCATTTACTTCGCCCTCGCTCACAATTCCCGTGACCTTAATCCATGTACCTGACAGAAAACTTTTGTTCAGGTAATTCAGCGGCAGGCTGAGCCTGCTTCTTTCATTTCCATTGACAAGAGTTCTGGAAATATAGGAAACACCGCCTTCTGACAGATAGCTGCCTTCCATCTGGTACAGCTGTCCGCTGAACTGACTGGTATGGCTGATTAGTTCTATCATCGTCTCAATATAAGTATCATCCGTCACTACATGTATATCATCTTCTACTTTCTCTAAAAGCTCCTTTTCCTCTTTATCTAGTGGTATACTTGTCTGTGTTCTGGATTTGGTCTTTGCCTGCGATTCCCTTTTCTCATCTGCACTGCTGCAGGCAGCCAATGAAAGACTAAGTGCAGTACACAATATGAAACATATTGGTTTTCTTAACTTCTTAAACATAGGTATCCATTCCATTTCTGTACCAGCCTAAACGGCTGGTCTTTGTATTGAACATCTTTACATTGTATGATAAAATGCTGGCACAGCATGCCGGAACACTTATGGAAGCCGGCTGCGCTGTGCCATAAATAAGAGGGGCTATCTATTCAAATACTAGTTGCTGCTTTCTTCATATGTAGCGGTACAAGTTCCAACGGAACAACCCCATACAGTTGTTACACTGCCATCCTCATTCACTATGGTATCCTTAAGCACATCGAATACATGTTCGTGCAAAGACACTTCTTCCTGCGGAATCAGTATATGTCCACAGGTGCCACAATGGTATCCAACTGTTTTACCCGGTGTTGTCTCAGTAGGTGCAACTGCCTCATCTGTAACTACCTTCGGCTGATGGCCCGCTACTTCACAAACCATGGAGAACTGGATCACAATGTAATCACAATTTTTGCATTGATTCCAGATTACACTGGCATCGTCATTCATGATATCATCTTCTGCCATTTCATGCGCAATCTTCGGAATCATTGTAACTTCACTCGTTCCACACTCCTGGCAGGTCTTTCTTTCTTCCCCTTCCTCTGAACAAGTTGGAGCTTTCGTCTCAACTTCTCCCCATGTATGATCTGTCATCGGCAGTGCTCTGAATCCTGCGTTCTTACCGCACTCTTTGCATACCTGTCTTACTACGCCATTCTTACTGCAGGTTGGCTGCTGGACAATCTCTCCATCGACTTTCACATGTTTGGTTGGATCTGGATCAACGATATTGGTCTTTTGACCATCTGGGTCTTCCTTACCACAGTTATCACATACATTTACTGAGTATCCTGATGTTGCACAGGTTGCTGCTACTGTTGTCGCTGTATTATAACTGTGGGACAATGCAGGAGTCTCCTGACCTTTTGCCAATTCTTTCTTACCACATACAGAACAAGTATGGTAGATACCGCCTGGAGCTGTACAACTGGCCTGTATTGTTTCTTCTTCACCCCAAGTATGTTCTTTTTCTGTACCAAGGGCTTCATTGGTTACTTCATGACAGTTCTTACATGCATGTGTAATATAATCACTGACTGCACAATCCGTTGAAACATGATATTCCAGATTTTCATCATCATACTCATGGCCAAGGCTCTTAATTACTGCCTCTGCTGTTACTGGACAACGGCTGCATTTTACAACCTTCACTCCATCTGCTGTACAACTGACTGGTGTTGCAATCTCTACCTCTATTGTCATCTCATGGCCCAGAGGCTTTGTTCCTTCTACTTCCTCTATATCTCCATCCTGATGGCCGCAGACTGTGCAGACATTGCCGATTTTCTGTGGCTCTGTACAGGTAGGATCTACGATTTTTTCTTCGTACTGGTGTTCACCTGTTGCTGCAATAGCTTCTTCTGAAACTGCCTGACATCCATCTACTGTGCAGGTATAGGTAACTGCGCCTGGTGTTGCACAGGTAGGTTCCTGAGTCCGCTCGCCCTCATTCCACTGATGGCTTGCAGGAATCACTACATATCCAGCTGACTTGCCGCAATATTTACAAATATTTCTTTTGACGCCATTTGCTGTACAATCTGCTTCCTTTACAATAACTGCTTTTTCCGGATCTGCAACGTGTTTACTTGGGTCTGCTTCTGTAGTGGCGGTTTTACTTAATTCTTCACCGCAATTCTTACATACGGATACACTGTAACCAGATGTTGCACAGGTTGCTTCGATTACTTTGTTCTCAGGACTATGATTCTTAGCTGCCTCTGCTCCATCTCCAACAATAGCGGAACAAGATACTTCACCGCAGGTATCACAAGACTGTTTAAGACTTGCCGGTGATACGCAGCTAGCCGCAACTTTCGTTGCTTCAGACCACTTATGGCCCAGCTTTTCCATACCTTCTACCGCTTCTCTTGTAATTTCACCGCAGGTTCCGCAGGCGATTTCCAGACTTCCTGGTGACACACAGGTAGGATCTGTAATCTTAAGAGTAGCCAGTGCTTCCTCACTGTCATAATCATGTCCATTGCTCTTAATAACTGCTGCTTCGGTTACTGGGCAGCGGCTGCATTTTACAACTTTCACTCCATCTGCTGTACAGCTGACTGGTGTTGCAATCTCTACCTCTACAGTCATATCATGACCCAAAGGTTTCGTTCCCACTACGTCTTCCATTTCTGCATCTGGATTTGCATTACCACATAACTTACAGAATTCACCTGCTCTTTGCGGATGTGTACAATCAGCCTCACTGGTTGTTACTTCATATTCATGCTCTTCAGTTGGTGCAATTGCCTCTTCTGATGTTGTATTACAGCCATCTACTGTACAGGTATAGGTAACTGCCCCTGGTGTTGCGCAGGTTGGCTCTTGGGTCTTGACTCCTTCATTCCACGAATGTTTCGCAAGATCAATGGAATATCCCATAGAAGTATTGCAGTCTTTACAATAATCTCTTTTTACACCATTTACTGTACAAGTTGCAGCCTTTACAATCACAACTTTCTCAGGATCTGCAAGGTGCTTGCTTGGATCTGCTGCACCTGTCTGTGTCCGTTCTCCAGCTTCTGCACCGCATCTAGTACATACTTCTACCGAATATCCAGTTGTAGCACAGGTTGCTTCTACTGCTTTCATTGTTACCGTCTTATTGCCTTTGCCGTCGGTATGGTTATAAGCTTTTACAACAGTACCTGTCACTTCTTCAAAATCACAATCCGTTCTTGTACATCTGTAGAGCTCTCCACCGTCTTTTTCACAAGTAGCCGGAATGGTCTTGACCTTCTTCATATCATGTCCGAGAGGCTCACCCATTCCATCTACTTCTTCTCTTGTAGTTTCATTACAATCTTCACGACCACAGGTAATTGTCAGATATCCGCCGGATACACAATTGGGTTCCTGAATCTGCATAGTTGCCATTGCTGCGTCACTTTCATAATCATGTCCAAGTGCGCCTACCGCCTCCACGCTTGTTCCTGTACAGTTCCTTTCTGTACATTTCAGAATTCTCTCTCCACCTACGGTACAGCTTGCAGGAGTACTCTCCATTACATCAAAGACTGGATTCTCTCTTTCATAACTATGTCCAAGAGGTTCTGTCCCTTCTACTACTTCTGCTTTTTGTCCTGCAGTACCGCATACTTCGCATACTTCTCCGGCTTTCATCGGTTCTGTACAGGTTGCATCGCTGACACCAACCACCCATTTATGTGCTATGAGCGGCGTCTCTGCATTCGTCTCTGTTTTCTGACAGGTATTGCAGTGACGGTCTACCAGACCTGGTTCTGTACAAGTCGCCGGCCTGATCTCCCTGTCCACTACCCAGTCATGGTCAGAGGCCATTCTCTCATAACGATACGCTCCGCATTCGCAGATACGTTTGATTACACCATCTTTTTCACAAGTCGGCTTACTGACAATCTTCGCATCGTATGAGTAATCATGATTGTGTTCTTCTTCCTTATTCGCAGCAGAATCTGTTATCTCAGCCAAAACAGGCACTTGAAGCACAGATAAAAACAGAAAGCATGCTAGGAATACAGAAAGAATTTTTCTGGTTTTCATACTTAATTCCTCCATTCATTTTGCATTGCTGTAAGCACCAAGTTTACCCTTGTGCTGATTTTATCAGTAATACGGGGGTTCCCTTGGGCTAATCCGCCATTCTTTTATCATTTTTATCATCTCCTCGTCAGCTTCTCAAATGGTACACGTTTTGACATCATTGAAAACATGTGCATTTTGACGTCCTTTTGTATGTTTTGACCAGACTTGTTTCATATTTTTCATAAAAATACAATAATTTTGGTAATTCTCTTGCATTTTAGATTTTTTTGTAGTAAGATATTATGTATAAAACCAGTTCTCAAAATGTGTACTTTTTGAGAATTATTTTTTTACCTTTTTCAGCCGTTCAGGCGTTCTCTCCCCTCCTACGGTAAAAGGTTGCTCGGCTCATGCCTGTGAGCCGCAGGACTTCCTCAAAGGATATCTTATGATTCTCCCAACTGGCTATAATCTGCTGGAAATTATCTGGTACTTCTAACGGTGGTCTTCCAAATACCACTCCTTTCTTCTTTGCAGCCGCTATGCCTTCGGCCTGCCGTTTCTTAATATTGACTCTTTCATTCTCTGCCACAAACGAAAGTATCTGCAAAACCAAATCAGCAATAAAGGTTCCCATCAGATCCTTTCCATTCCTGGTATCCAAAAGAGGCATATCCAATACACAAATGTCTATTCCAATTTCTTTTGTCAATATTCTCCACTGTACCTGAATCTCCTCATAATTGCGTCCCAGACGGTCAATGCTTAAAATATACAAAAGATCCCCCTCCCTAAGTTTCTGTGTCAGCCGCTTATATTGAGGACGTTCAAAATCCTTTCCTGATTGTTTGTCTACCAGTATATTCTGTTTCGGAACCGCCTGTTCCTGCAAAGCAATCATCTGCCTGTCCTCACTTTGGTCGCTGCTTGATACTCTTGCATAACCATAAATCTGCATTCTGTTTTCCTCCTTATCCTGTATATTGCTGTATTAATAACAGCTTTCCCTATTTTATATATTTTTCTGCCTGATAATAGAGATTTAACAACTTTGCACAAAAAATAGGCGGTATAAGGTATTTTTACCTTATACCGCCTGATACAGCAGTATTATAATTCCTGCAGCAACGTCTGCAAAATCATAATATGATATTCTTCATCTTTGATAATTCTTGACAAAACAGCCACAACACAGTCGTCCCTTATCATGCGGATATGCTTCTGATACTGGCTGATTGCTGCCTTTTCCGCCTCTATATCGGCCTGAATCATACGAGCCGCATGCTCTGGAATATTTAGATATTCCGGAGTCCATAGGCGTTTTCTTCCATTTTGCTGTTTTGCTGCATAATTCACCGAGCCACCCAGTAAAACAATTAATTCACCTAATTTCTGCAAATGCATCATCTCTGCCATTGCCAGCCCTAACAGAGTTTTGGCAATCGAGCAGTTTTCAATACACAGACGGTTTTCATTGTTAATATATTGGGTAATTGCGGATAATTCTGATACAGAACCACAATAATCCACACCAAGTAAATCTGCGTATGCCTGATTTTGTTCCCTCACCTCAATGGGCGGATATGGGAGATCCATCATGATCGGTTTCACACCGGCAAAACTGCATGTATTTACAAATGAATTCCTCTTTTCTTCCATAATGATAGAACCTTCTTCTTTTTTTCATTAGTAATAGTATATTGAAAGTTCTATCATTATGTGCCTGATTATATAACTTACAGCAGTTCTTTCAGCAATTTGTTAATCATTCCCGGATTCGCTTTCCCTTTTGTTGCCTTCATGGTCTGTCCTACGAGAAAACCAATCGCCTTTTCCTTCCCATTGTGATAATCCTCGACAGACTTGGGATTCTCTGCAATCACTTGTTCTACGATCTTCTTCAAGCCATCCTCGTCATTGTCCATTTTCAGACCATGCTCTTCCACATACTGCTGCGCGTCCGTATTATCCTTAAACATTTGTTCGAACACTTGTTTGGCCACACTACTATTAATGGTTCCAGCTTCTGTGAGCTGTATTAACTTAGCTAGATTCTCTGGCGTAAACCGGATATCTTCTGGTTCCATATCCGATTCTTTCAAAAGACGCATAGTTTCCACCATCAGCCAATTGGATACTTTCTTGGGCTTCTTGCAGATTTCCACAGTAGCTTCGAATAAATCCGCCATTTTCTTAGAAGCAGTAATAATTTGGGCATCGTATTCTGGAATGTCGAATTCCTTCTTATAACGCTCTAATTTTTCAGTACGCAGCTCTGGCTGGCGGTTCTTCACTTCTTCAAGCCACTCATCACTGATTACAACCGGCACCAGGTCTGGTTCTGGAAAATAACGGTAATCCTGAGCATCTTCCTTAGAACGCATAGCATAGGAATATTCTTTGGTATCATCCCAGCGGCGGGTTTCCTGAATTACCTTTTCCCCGCTTTTAATTAAGTCTATCTGACGATTTTTCTCTGCTTCAATCGCTCTGGCAATCGCTTTAAATGAATTCAGATTCTTCATCTCTGTCCGGGTTCCGAATTCTTCTGCCCCTTCTTCACGAACCGAAAGATTGACATCTGCCCGCATAGAACCTTCCTGCAGCTTACAGTCAGAAGCACCCAGATACTGAATTATCGTACGCAGCTTATCCAGATAGGCAATCACTTCGTCTGCACTGCGCATATCTGGTTCTGAGACAATCTCAATCAGAGGAACGCCGGAACGATTGAAATCCACTAAGGAAGCATCTTCCCATTCGTCATGAATTAATTTTCCTGCGTCCTCTTCCATATGGATTTCATGAATACCGACTACCTTTTTGCCACTCTCTGTCTCAATCTCTATACCACCATCCCGGCAGATCGGCAGATACAGCTGAGATATCTGATAATTTTGCGGATTATCAGGATAGAAATAATTCTTCCTATCAAATCTGCAGTATTGGGTAATCTTACAATTCGTAGCTAATCCTACTGCCATCGCGTATTCCACCACCTGCTTATTCAAAACCGGAAGAGAGCCGGGCATTCCGGTACAGACGGGACAGGTATGCGTATTGGGTGCTCCGCCAAATGCTGTGGAGCAGCCGCAGAATATCTTTGTCTTTGTTGCCAGTTCTACATGAACCTCCAGTCCAATGACTGTTTCATAATTTGCCATTATGCTTCCTCCTTTCTACCTGCGGACCATTTCCGGCTGAACATACGTTCTTGTCTGTTCCAATGCATAAGCAGCTCTTATGATGTTTTTCTCCTGAAAACAATCCCCTATCAGCTGTACTCCGATGGGAAGCCCATTCTGATCAAGACCGCAGGGCAGGCTGATTCCTGGAAGTCCTGCCAGATTAACTGAAATCGTATAAATGTCACCTAGATACATTTTGATCGGATCACTCAAGCTCTCACCCAGCTTCGGAGCTGTTGTCGGCGCAGCCGGCCCCAGAATCAGATCATAGTTCTCAAATGCTTTATCAAATTCCTGTTTAATCAGAGCCTTGGTACGCAGTGCCTTCAGATAATAGGCATCATAATAACCGGAACTTAATACAAAGGAGCCCAGCATAATTCTGCGTTTTACTTCTGCTCCGAATCCTTCCGAACGTGTCTTCTTATACATCTGATGCAGCCCTTCGGATTCTTCGGTACGATAACCATATTTCACTCCATCAAAGCGGGCAAGATTAGAGCTTGCTTCTGCTGCCGCAATCACATAATAGGCCGGAATGGCATACTCTACCAGCCCTAAGTCAAATTCTTCTAATATAGCGCCTCGTTCTTCCAATTCCTTTGCTGCCTGCAGCACAGAATTCTTTACTCCGCTGTCTAATCCTTCTCCAAAATAATCTCTGGGAAGTCCAATCTTCATTCCTTTTACATCCTCTTTCAAAGCAGAAGTAAAGTCATAGTCATCTCTTTTTACAGATGTACTGTCTTTGGGATCATAAGAAGCAATTGTTTCCAAAATTACTGCACAGTCCGTCACATCTTTTGCAACCGGACCAATCTGATCCAGTGAAGAACCATAGGCAATCAGCCCATATCGCGAAACCGTTCCATAAGTTGGCTTTAATCCGGTCACTCCGCAGAAGGAACTGGGCTGGCGGATGGAACCGCCTGTATCTGAGCCAAGAGCATAGGAACATTCCTGAGCAGCTACGGCTGCACAGGACCCTCCCGAAGAACCTCCAGGAACATGTCCAGTATTCCATGGATTTTTTGTTTCACCATATGCGGAAGTTTCTGTAGTGCTTCCCATAGCAAATTCATCCATATTGGTCTTACCAATGAGCACAGCGCCTGCCTTTTCCAGATTTACTACGGCCTCCGCTGTATAAGTAGGTTCAAAATTCTCCAGTATCTTAGAACTGCAGGTTGTTCGAATGCCTTTTGTACACATATTGTCCTTAATGGCCACCGGAACGCCTGCCAAAGGATTGGTCAGCGTGCCGTCCTCAATTCCTTTCTGTACTTCATCGGCCCTCCTGAACACGGCTTCTTTATCGAATACTGTCACATAGGCGTTAATATCTGCTTCCGCTGCTTCTATCTGTGCCAGAGCTGCTTGGGCTGCTTCTTTTACAGTTATTTCTTTTTCTTTTATCTTCCTGCCAAGGGTAACGGCAGTCAATCCCATAATATCCATGGTAAATTTCCTCCTAATCAAAGGTCTTGGGCACCATAAATGCCCCATTCTTTTCTTCCGGTGCATTGGCCAGAATCTGCTCTCTATCATCACCATTGGTGACTATATCTTCCCTGAACACATTATGCACTGGAAATACATGAGACATCGGTTCTATGTTTGTTGTATCTAACTCATTTAATTTATCAATATAATCCAGCATACTTCCTATATCCTTCTTCGCCTGCTCCTTTTCCTCTCCGGAAAGCTCCAGCTTGGCAAGAATGCCCACATATTCAATTGTTTCATCTGAAATAATATTTGCCATAACTTACTCCTTTCAAAATGTTATTTCATAGGTAGTTGCAAAAATCTGAATCAAAGCGACGATTTTAGACAAATCTTAATTTTCGTAAGTACCTATTCTTTTCTATCCTAAAAAGTCCCGATATGCACATTGACATATCGGGACGGATTAAGCCCGCATAAAACGGCGCTCTCAGTCACTGACGCCATACTGCTGGGTTCCGATATATCAAACGTTTCCCTGCAGCTTACTTTCTACAAACGATATCATAACATACATTTTTTACAAATTCAAGTAAATTATGCAAATTTTCATTTGCTGCAAAACTGCCATTAGAAAAAAATTATTTCATACTATCTATTGCGAACCACGGCAAATTATGGTAAAATACCAATAATAATTAGATGATAGGTTCAACCTGAATCTATATTAGGCAGTTGCGAAACTCTTATTTCAATGCCAGAGTTTGGGCAATATATACAAAAATGTAGCGAATTAAGTACTGACACCAGGACTCCTCCCACTTCGTGGGTCCCTCCTCATGTCGTATCTTCTCATGTCCAATCAACGTCTTTGAGCGGAATTTTTATATTAAGGTAATTCCCCGATATAAAATCGGGGACAATTTGTTCAAACTCGCCGCCTTGAATACAACTTTCGCAATTGCCTAATAGAATCTATATGAAAGAAAGGAGCCTCTGTTATGAACGAAGTCAAATGGAATGATCGTTTTAACCTTGGCGTGGATATGATTGACAAGGCACATCAAAAACTATTTTCCATTGTAGGCAAATTGATTTCTCTGAATGAGGATATTGAAAAACAACAGCACGCCTGCCGGGAAGGCGTAAAATATTTAAAAAATTATACCATTAAACATTTTGCAGAAGAAGAAGCTTATATGAGTTATATCAACTATAGCGGCTATGAAATGCATAAAAAACTGCATGCGAATATGCGGGACAACACTCTGCCTGCTTTAGAAAAGGAATTGAACAGACAGAATTATTCGGTAGAATCCGTTCGGCATTTTCTTGGCATCTGTATCGGCTGGCTCAATACGCATGTTATGATTGAAGACCATGCGATTACGGGGCGTACCGTGAATAAATGGATTCATGATTCTTCCGATGATATTACTGCTTCTTTGGAAAAAGCAGTGATTCAAGCAGCACAAGACTTGTTCCGCCTGAAAGCGCAAATTGTCAGTAAGCATTACAGCGGAGAAGATTTTTCATCTGGACAGATGCTTTGTTACCGCCTGACCTATCTTTCTCCAAAGCAAGAACGAAGTCAAGTCTATCTGATTTATGAAAAGAAACTGGTTCTACGTGTACTTGGGGAAATGCTGGGCAAAACAATCAAATCTACGGATAAAACGATTGCTTATGCAGTTAAAATTCTTACCCAGCACTTTATGGAGCGTATAGAAACACATTTCTCACCTCAACATGTAAACACGCTGGAACGTAATGATATGTTGACCTTTGAACAATTTCTGGCTGCTTTTGATAAAGCCTATCCCCCTTACAGTTTGTTGTTTAATACAACCGGTAAAGGTTATTTTGCACTCTGTATTAATAAAAAATGATTCAAATCAGCAGCCGGCCTGGACAAAAAATGATAGGTCCAGACCGGCTTTTATTCTTACTTAATATAAATTTTTTCTTATTTCATTCATTAATTAAAATATACAATATCTTCTTTAGGAGGGTCAGCAGGAGTAATTTCAGTAGGATATAGAACCGGTCCTTCTCCGCGGTATTGTTTTACCATTTCTTTTTCAATTCTGGCGGTTACCATAATCCAATCTCTTAACGCCAGCTTATCCTCCATCTCTGACTTACAGACCAGGCCAATATAAGCAATATCGTCTGCACAGCAGGTCATGGCAAATCGCCCCGCTGCAAACATATGTTTGCCCAGTTTTTTATCTTTGTAAACAGTGCCCCTAAACCGGACCTGTTTCCCTGTATAATTGTCTACATTTTCCATTACATCCAGATAGAAAATGCCGAAATCTTCATCCTCGATCACAATTGGGTCCTTTGTGACATCATAAGGCATATCTTCTATGCCCATTGGAATCATATTGCCCTCTTTATCTTCAAATACTACTTCTGCCTGCCGGTTGACTGCCTTGACTGTTCTTCGGTAAAATCCCTTGTCCACATCCAGATCACAGCGATTGAACACAACCAGGTCTGCATACATAAATTTATCTGTCAGCATTCCTTTCATATTATTAATATACATCTGACAGGTATTCATATCTACCGTTGTAATGATCTGCGCCAGCATCCATTTTCTCGGCAGAGGCATTTCCATCAGGTAATCCATCTGCCACATACCGTTGTACTCAATCAGCACCCGTTTGGGCTTATACTCAGAATTGCATTTTTTCAAAAACTCCGGAGTTAATTCTTCCTGTTCCTCTATCTTAACAATGTAGGTATTCAGTTTCTCCATTTCTTTGGTATCAAATTCCTCTTCTCCCTCTTCGCAGAGAATCAGAAGCGTCTTCTCCCCATTTGCAAAATTCGGGTCCCGATAGGTTTCTTTGATAAAGTTGGTCTTACCGCTTTCCAAAAAACCGGTAAAAGCAAATACGAATGTTTCCATCGTTATCCTCCATGTTCACTCTGTTTAAATATGAAATGCTTCTTTTAACTGCTCCTCTTTCAGATCCGTTCCTATCACACATAGGCGTCCTGTATATTCTGGCGCTCCATCTCGAAGCTCATACTCACCTGGTACTAAATCAAAGTAAATCCATTGTCCATCTGCTCCGGCCAGCATTCCCTTAGCTCTTAAAATGACACCATATTCATTGGATTCTGCCAGTGCTTTCAATACACATTCCACTTCTTCCTTAGTGAACTTGTGTGGTGTCTCCACACCCCAGCTTGTAAATATATCATCTGCATGATGATGCTCATGATCGTGATGATGGCCGCAGCTGCAGTTTCCATGTTCATCATAATGATGCTCATGTTCGTCATGGCCATGGTGGTGGTCATGGCTATGGGCATCATGATGTGTTTTATGACTATGACCATGCTCATCATGGTCATGCGTTTCATGGTCATGATGATGTACGTCATGCTCATGCGCTCCATGGCAGTGATCGTGATGATGCGCTTCATGACTATGTTCATGCTCGCCATGTTCATGATTGTGACTATCATGAGCGTGGTCATGATGATGCGCATGTTCCTTTGCATGCTCCACAGCTTCCTTCATTAAATCTTCTTCAAAAGATACCGTCTGTTCCATAGCTGCTAAAATCTGCTTTCCGTCTATCTCATCCCAAGGTGTTGTAATAATAGCCGCTTTGGCATTCTTTTCTCGAAGCAATGCCACACTGGCCTCCAGCTTGTCCTCTGACAGCTTTTGCGTGCGGCTCATAATAATTGCTTTGGCATATTCCACCTGATTATTATAAAACTCACCAAAATTCTTCATATACATTTTGGTCTTCATACCATCCACAACTGCCGTAAAGCTATTTAAAACCATTTCGTCACTATCTACATCCTGTACTGCCTTCATCACATCCGAAAGTTTGCCCACACCAGAGGGTTCAATAATAATACGGTCTGGAGTATACTGATCTAAAACTTCTTTTAAAGCAGTTCCAAAATCCCCCACTAGAGAACAGCAGATACATCCAGAGTTCATCTCTGTCACCTGAATCCCGGCATCCTTTAAAAATCCGCTGTCAATACCAATCTCTCCAAATTCATTTTCAATCAGAACAATCTTTTCCTTACCAAAAGCTTCTTTTAACAATTTCTGAATCAGAGTCGTCTTTCCTGCACCTAAAAATCCAGAAATAATATCAATTTTTGTCATATTACATTCCTTCTTTCTTTTTCTATCCATTAAATAAACGATTATAGTATACACCTAAATTTTTCCTAAGAAAAGTTCTGTTCACAGAAAATTCACATTTATTCATTTACGAAACTCAAAAAATGCCTCCGCATCTTTAAAAAACATTATCATTTCATGGGTCAGGCTTAAATGGGATTCATCTTTCTCAATATCCTCCCTCTTTATCCACACAGCTTCTGACAGCTCCTCCTCATCCATTTCAATACTAGAATCTCCATCCAGTTCTGCAAAATACCCCAGCAGCAGATTACTGTCAAATCCCCACGGCTGGCATTTATAATACTGGATATTTTTTACATGCAGGCCTGCCTCCTCCCAGACCTCTCTTCTGACCGTCTGTTCCGCGGTTTCTCCGATTTCTGTAAATCCTGCAATTAAAGCATATTTCTTATATTCCCGATTGGCATACCGAGTCATAAGTATCTTATTTTTATGGGTCACTCCAACAATAATGGCCGGCGCAATTTTGGGAAATACCATATTTTTGCAAGCCGGACACTTTAACATCCGCTCCTTAGAATCATGCTCCAGCTTATGGGCACACCGCCCGCAGAAACGATTGTCCCTGTACCATACATACAGATGGTAGGCGGTGGCCGCAGCCATAACTTGTTCCTTTGGCGCACAGCTTCGGATTCCAAACATTTTCAAATATATAAAATGTTCTAAATGCAGTTCCTGCTCCTCCAGCATTAGAAAATAATTTTGTTCATCAATGGAAAATAGGTAACAATACGAAACTGTCTCTAATTCATTACATTTACATTCTCTTTCCAACTGACTGAATTCAGGAAATACCAGATTCTCCTGATCTTCCCCAACATAAATCCGGTCTTGATAAAAACATAAAATAAAATCTCCTGCTTCCGGCTTTGCATCCTTATACTGATTATTCATAATCTTTGGTTCAATATCCTGTATCATCTTTTCCTCCCAATTCTAGTATACTAACCATTAATACCAATATCCTTTTACAATGCTCCCGCAGCACTTCCAGTAGCAGCAGGTGCTTCTTCTTTGTCCCTGCCAATCTTCTGAATCAGAATTTTATTCGGTTTCTCTTCAGCGTCTGATTTCTCCTCTTCATACCATAGGGTTACCTCTTCTCCCTCTGATAAATACAATACTTCTGTCACTTCTTTGACCGGAACATCATAAATAACTTTATCATTTTCCAATAAAAGATAATAATGAGAATCCCCGTCTAGTACAACCGGCGCTATCTTCTCAATCACCCCATGCACACTCTTCTCTTCGGTATCCTTGGGCTCTTCTTTCAGAAGATTATTCTTATACATCAATTTCTCATAAGCCTCTTCACATTCAGAAACAGAATCCCCTATTGCCACAATCTGATATTTCTGTACATTAACCATAGCATATTTCTTAACCAGACCCGCCTCATCCTTCAATGCTACAAAATAAGTGGGCTGTTGAGAAATATTCAAAAGCAGCGGAAAGGTCGCCTTATATCCGAGATTCTGTACCTGCCCTTCTGCTGAAGACATGGCCGAATCTTCAATAGCCCCCTCTACCGAATAAAATCTGGTCTCCCTAGTTCTCTGATTGATCAGTACAAATCCCACATTAGACTGATCGCCGCTGACAGAAGTCACTCCAGTATAAACCCATACATCATCATTCATAGCAATATAATTAAAACCATTTGTAGTCTGCAGACAATCCTTCTGACTCAGCACACTATTCCAATAGCCATGCTTTAACGTTCCATGATAATCAAACTGCTCTACAAGCAGATTTGCCGAATAAACCCGGTCTACCCACTCCGGCACCTCAGATACATCATATTCCTTACATTCGCCGGTAATCGCATTACATAATACCACCCTGCCTATGGTTTCCCCACCGAACAGGCCAATCGTATATTTTTTCACCGGACAGATCCAATAAGGTGTGCCTTCCTCATCAATCTCAAAGTTCTCGTCATCAAATATATAGGTCGGATATTGAAAACGCAGGTGCCGATCCAAATTTCGATTAAAATATTCATAGGGCGAATACTTAATCCCTTCCTTCAACTTGACACATTCTACATTCTGACTGGCCATATCAATACGAATATAAGCCGGAATTCCCTCTGAACGGTTTGTCAGCCACTTAATCACACTTGCATACTTCAGCGGCGTCACGCGGACAGGACTATTCTTATAATTGATCTGTGTATACAAATCACTTACCTCATATTGAGATACCATGTCCACCATGCTTCCCATTTTCCTATTGCCCAGAATTGCCGCTGAATCCTTATCCAGCAGCGGAATCTTATCATATGATATTTCTTTTACATCTTCCTGAAAATTCCGTTCACTGACACTCATCAGCTTCTGATATTTTCCTGAATTGAGAAATGTAGTAGATAACAGCCCGCCTATCAAAAATGCCGTTCCCATTACAAGTACAAGTATGACACCAATCCGAATTCCTTTATCCTCCTTGATCATCCGCGGATGACGCAGATTTTTACGAATTGCATAAACCACCACAGCCAATACCGCCAGCCCGATCACCCCAATCCAAAGCTCAACGGAATGGATGTTAATAACTGGTAAAGCAAAATAATAATATAAAAATATTATTATAATCGCTCCTATAAGATACAAAACTTTTTTAGACATATAATGCTCCTTTCAATTTTTATATATTAGATAATTGCGAAAGTTGTATTCAAGGCGACGAGTTTGAACAATATATACAAAAATTCCGCTCAAAGACGTTTTTAATTCGCTACATTTTTGTATATATTGCCCAAACTCTGATAATGGGATATGATTCATTAATGCTGCTTATTATATATTAGTTCATTGCAAACGTACATTTCAACATGATTAGCCTCTTATTCTGTACATTCTATACAATCCCTGACAGTAATACTAAAGCCTGCTCAGTATACCATTAACAACTGCAAAACTTACTTTTCATATTCAGGGTTTGGACAACACATACAAAAACAGAGCGAATCAAGTACTGACACCAGGACTCCTCCCACCTTGTGGTTCCCTCCTCATGTCGTATCTCCTCATGTCCAATCAACGTCTTTGGGCGGCGTTTTTGTATTAAGGTAATTCCCCGATATAAAATCGGGGACAATTTGTCCAAACTCATCGCCTGAAACCAAACGTTCGCATCCACCACTCATATACCTATATATAATAAGGCACATACAGAACTTTATCCGCATGTGCCCTACTTATCGTCTCAGCTATTGCTACTCTTTTGTCCCTTTTACCGGGAAAAACCGGTCAAATATCCGATTAATCCATGTCTTAAGACCATGGCTGTATACAAAATAACTTCCTCCTACAAGTAAAACCGCCGTTCCAAACAGCAATACAAAATAACCTGCTTTCAGAGTCACTGCCTGGCCGGTCCTACTCTTGATTCCATAGGTATGAAGCAGTTCGTATGCACCAAAGTATACCATTACGAGTCCAAGAACTCCTGTTATGTTCTCTTTGTCAAATACAATGAAGATGAAAATAAGGACCGTGAACATTAGGAAAAAAATTCCGTCTGTTCCCTCCATCAAAGACTGGGTTGCCTGGTCGCTGTGTACATAAGGCATAAAGCTTGCAATCACAACCAGAATGCAGCCTATGGCAAACCATAGATTTAATCCGGTCATTCTCAGCCTTTTTAACTTCTCTGGAAGAGAAACATCCTTTCCTTTTGTATTTTCCATAGCAATCCTCTCCTTCCAATCATCCTCTGGCTTTGTTTGATCTTACTGATTACCCTGCAGTACTGCAATTCTCTCAAACTTAATTGTACTGGTTCCTACTGGGCTGCTGTAGGTATAGGCATAAACAACCTTATATTCGGTATCATTCAGCTTTGTTGTAGAGATCTGTATATTCTGAGGAAGACTTACTATATGTCCCTGGCTGTCCTTCATCTGAAGGCCGCTTAATAATTCTCCTAGGTTCTCCACACTTTTTACAGTAATTCTGCTGTTTCCTGTAAATTCATATTCCACATAATTTACATAATCAGTAAAATAAGAAACATTGCCATAGCTGTCACTTGCTGTATAATCAATTTTATATCCCCAGACTTCTGGTGTCAAGGTGTAATTTATATTTACACTGGAAGCATCCTGAACATCTATTCGTGACAGTATCATTCCGGAATCCAGGTTCTGGTCCAGAGGCAGGATAGAGCTGACACCGTTCTTCTTCGTAATAATTGGTGCAGTCATGTCACAATATACAATGGTGGAAGCCACCGCCTGATTGCCGCTGGCATCTTTCGCTATATAGAGAATCTGGTTGTCACCGTCATGCAAGGCTGGAATCTGAACATCTACCCATTCCATTGGAAATGCCTGGCCATTATCTGTAACAGAGACACCTCCCAGCAGCAATTCTCGTGTAATCTCACTGACTCTTCTTCCTTCTATCCGTGTAGGAACCCCTGCAAATACCGGTGCCTGTGTATCTACAATGGTTACTGTTGCATCTTCGGAAGCGGTATTTCCTATTGCATCCGTTACGATATAGTGTACCCCATAAATTCCCACCGTATTAAAGTCTATATTGGTAGAAATCTGAACATTGCCAGTTACATTGTTATTGGAAGTATCCCAGGCTGCTACGCCCGCCATCAAATCAATACTTGAACCACGCTCAATCTGGTGGTTCTGTACACCTTCGATACGAAGAATGCGTCCCTTCCATGGATTGGCGGGGTCAGGATCAGTAGGGTCCCATCTGTTCGAAGCATCAACTTTCATAGCTTTAGGCTTGCCCAGCGGTCCTGGATTGCTGTCATTATAGATTATTACTGTCGTTCCTGTCGGGCAGTTATCATAGATCCATTTGGCATCAATCGTTGTCAGTCGAATACATCCATGAGACGCTGTCGTTCCCAGCTTATTATAAGCACTGGATATCAAGGTATCATTTCGATTGGATTTATATTGTACGGAATGGAATAGAATTCCGCCTACGACTCTGGTCGAATACTGTCCCCAGACATTTCCCATTAGCACTTTCCATCTGTATTTAGCTGGAGTCTGGAAAGTTCCCAGGGGAGTGGCCTTTCCTGTAGAACACACCATCGCCTTGTAAGGGATGGAATATGCGCCATTCAAATCCATAGCATAAACCGTAACGCAATTCATTTGTTTATTCACACGAATCTCAAAAGGATATGGTACATTCTGAGCCATATTAGACAAATCAATGGCTGGATTCTTGTCATCTGCCGGCGGTACTGTAGGTTTCGGTTCTGCTGTCTTCTCTACTGCCGGCGCCGGTGTTTCCACGACATCCAGCACATTATCCGCATTTCCCTCTTCTTCTGCCTTGAGCTCGGCTTCTACTGCTTCCGGGGTCACCTCCGGTTCTGCACTCGCTGCCTCATTGGTTACTTCTTCTTCCTCTTCTTCTGCCTCTTTTACCGTATTAACATTGGAAGCAGCCTGTACTGCCTTGGGTTTCTGGTCACTGGCCGCAGTCTTGCTGTCATTCCCTGCTAAGATAATGATTCCCAGAACAGCAGCGCATATAACCAGACATAACCCGGCAATTCCTCCGAAAAAGAGGTTTTTGTGATTTTTATAAAACTCTCTCATTCCATTCTCCTTTCTTGAGTTCGTCCCACACTGTTTACTCATATGAAACAACACAGCAATTTATACTAACTTTTATTATACCACATTTTGGGACGAATGTCAAAAACTGTCGAACAATTTCAGGAGAGAATCTTCTCGGGAGTTTGACAGTTGCATATGAAAAAAATCGCTTGCAGGTCGCATAAAGCCTGCTTTTTTTATGTCAAATTTTTTGTTTTTATATATGTTATTTTATGTTATTGTATGGTATAATAAGGAAAAGGAGGACTGAGAGAT
>JAAVZI010000063.1 GCA_022791575.1 Lachnospiraceae bacterium | reverse complement strand
TATTGTGTCCTGTATGTGGAAACAAGACGAGATTGAAATTGCGTGAAGATACGGTACTTGAGAAATTTCCTTTATTTTGCCCAAAATGTAAGCAGGAAACCCTTATAAAAGTCCGACAAATGAATATGTCTGTTATCAGAGAGCCAGACGCAAAGACGCAGAGCCGATGAACTTGTGAAATAAAACCACAGTTTGTTGGCTCTGTTTTTGCTTACGCAGACAGTCAAGATTTTTTATTTTACTGCTTTATCTTACAATACATAGAAAGTCTGCGATATACCGAATACAGATAAAACATCTACCGAAATAAGGTAAATGACAGCAACTGCTAATTGCTTTTTGGCACTTTTCAAGCTCTTTATTTTTCTATCAGGTCATTTTATAATAGAAAAAAGGAGGGAATTTTTATGAATACAAACATCATTTCAAAATATTTGCATTTACTGCGAAAAAAACACAACTACACGCAAGATGAATTAGCAAAAAGATTGGATATATCCAGGCAAGCTGTTTCAAAATGGGAAACGGGGGCAGCTATTCCAGATTTAGAGGTTCTGTTAAAAATATCTAAGCTTTACGGAATTACTATAAATGATATTTTAGCGCCGAATATACCTACTAAAAAGATAACTGATTTTGAGCAATTATCAGAAATTCCAGAAAACGAATTAAGAGAAGTACTGGAAAAATTTGATATAACATCACTTGTGATAGCTTCAATGGGGGCATCTCCAGAAATAAATAATTTGCTGGAAAAATTATTTCCAGATGTAGATTATAAAATGGAAAGAAACTGTATTGACAGAGTTAGAGTTGATGAAGTTGAAAGAATACAACAGGAAATAGTTTCTATCATAAATTTACGAGCTTTAGATAGTGAACTTCTATAAAATCATAAGTCAAGAAATGAAGTATTATGCCAAAAGGTAAATGAGCAATTTTGAAAAAGCAAGAAATTTAAATGAGCAGTTATTAAAGAGCCAGACATACAGCTGCAGAGCCGATAAACATGTGAGTTAATGTCATAGTCTATCGGCTCTCTTTCATTTCATAAGGTTTTAATGCAAACGTCCACCAAATAAAAAAACGGCGTGTGGTGGGCAGTAATCTATCTGCTCATGCAACGCAGATTTGACTTATACATAGCATATCGGGGATTGGCAGTAAGCCAGTTAAAAAATCCCTGCTTATGCAACGCTACTTCTCACCATGAAACCAGAAGTAGAATCTCTACTTGACAGAATATGTATCTCCTATAACCGTAGAGGTCACAGAGCCTTTTCTGTCGTCAGATAAGGATGTTTTTATGTAGGATACGGTGTACCTTTGTAAAAGGAGTTACACCGTATCATTTTCTTAAGCCACAAATTTGAAGCCCTGCGGATTGTTCCGTATTTCTTTCATCGTGGCAAGGATTTCTTTTTCCGTGGGAATATCTATCATGCCCACCGCTGTAAAATAAATGTCCACCTTCACATGGCTGTGACTGCTGGATTTGTTGTTGTTGTTCTTTCAACTTTTTTGTCCAATGTATTGACATAAGTCCAGATTTGCTGCTTTTGTTCCTTTATGAGTACCATATGTTTAACACATCCCTTACCCATGCGTGCAAAGAGTATGGTACAGGAGGGGATTTCAACGATGCAATGTCAAAGATCATGGGCTTTGAATCCGAGCAGGAGTTTAACAGTGTCATGTTTCTGCGGGAAGTTATGCGTTTTATCAACAGCACAAGTGAAATCAGCGACATTGTGAGGGTGTATGTCAAACAGCCGGAACTTGCGCGAACAAGGCTGAAAAATCTTCTGAATGAACATTCCTTGGAACAGGGCAGCCGGAGTTTTGATATGCCTACACACAAACAAGCATATCTTATCAGTTCTGATTGCCAACGCAATGACAGATTGCGTCTAGGAAAGGAGATTTTTATTATGGCAAAAGGTTCTGTAAGGAAAAAAGGAAAGAAATGGTACTACCGCTTTTATGTAGAAAATGAAAGCGGAAATCTGGTGCAGAAGGAATATGTAGGAACAGAGAGCAAGAGCGAAATGGAGAAACTTCTCCGCAAGGCAATGGAGGATTACGAGGAAAAGAAGTTTGTGGCAAAGACGGAAAATATCACGCTGGGAACACTTATTGACATTTGGGCAGATGAAGAATTAAAAACGGGAACATTGAGTAACGGAACTGTTGAAAATTATCTTCTCATAATTAACAGAATAAAGTAGCATCCTATCAGCAACCGCAAACTGAAGTCGGTTACATCCGAACATTTACAACAGTTTTTGGACCTTCTCACATTTGGAGGCACTGTCGGGGAATTTACTTCAAAAGGGTACAGCAAAGATTACATTCATTCTTTTTCGGCTGTAATATAGCAATCTTTCCGATTTGCAGTATTTCCCAAGAAGTATATTACCTTTAATCCAATGCAGTATGTGGTGTTAAGGAAAAAATCTGAAGACGCTGACCTATTCACAGATAAAGTAGAAACAGATTCTGAAACCACACCTCTGACATTCCGGCAGTATCAGGAATTGATGGCTTATCTGGAAAAAAAGAATAAGCCTGCTATTCTTCCCGTGCAGATAGCCTGCTTCACAGGTCTGAGGCTTGGCGAGGTATGTGGGCTGGCATGGCAGGACATCAATCTTGACGAGCAGTATCTTACGGTACGAAGAAGTGTCCGTTACAATGGTGCAAGGCACAAGATGGAAATCGGATCGACTAAACGGAAAAAGGTAAGAACTGTAGATTTTGGCGATACGCTTACCAGAATTTTAAGGAAAGCCAAAAAGGAACAACACCGACAGCGTTTACAGTGCGGGCAGCTTTACTATCTGAACTATTACAAGGAAGTGACAGAAAAGAACAGGGTATATTATGAACTGTATCATTTAGACGGAACAGCAGAATTACCCAAAGATTACACCGAGATTTCTCTTGTATGTTTAAGACCAGATGGGGCATACGAACCCCAAGCACGCTGGGTATTGTCTGTAGGACGATAAAAGTCCGCCTGCCGGGATTTGAAAACTTCCACTTTCATACGCTTAGGCATACCTATACTTCCAACCTGCTTGCTAATGGGGTACAGTCGAAAGTCGTGCAGGAACTGTTAGGACACTCTGACATCAGTATTACCATGAATGTATATGCCCATGCCGACAGGTAGGCAAAGCGTAATTCCGCTAAACTTCTTGATAAGGTAGTGGGTAGCAATTAACAGTCCTCAAAACAGTTTTCCCTTGTTCAAAACCAGCAAGGGCAAAAACAAGGGAAAATAGTACATAACGTAAAGTTTGAGCAATTCACTTTCAAATCCCGATTTATCTATTTAATCTTCTATAAACCCTGTATTTTCAAGGCATATCGACTATTATATGTTCAAACCTTATGTATTTTCCCGTGTTTTTGCCATGATTCCATTCCTTCTCGAATATTTTAAAATTATTTGAGACAAATAATCGGTCATTTATTTTCTGTTCCACATATTGACCGAAATTTCCTAAATTAATTGAAGAGTTTTTATTTGCGACAATACCGCATAAAAATCTTCTCATTAAACCCTTTTTGCTTCCCATGTTTTTCTGGAATACGCTTAAATTCCTCAAATCCGATACTCGTATAACATTTAATTGCATTATGATTGATATCAGTAACATCAAGCACAAAGTCTTGATAATTTGTAAGCAACATACTTTCTTGAAGCATAGTTGTAGCAATTCCTTGTTTGCGGTATTTTTTTCGTACTGCTACAAATTCTATGTATCCAGTTGTAATAGGATACTCCAGTTGCTTTTCAAATTCTTCTTTCAAAACGAAAGTACCAATCATTCCTTTAAAGAACCCAAAGTGTTTCTTCAAAGATACTTTTTCTGCTTTTGCAGCTCTGCCATTGCAATCGGAAATTGCCAATACTCCCACAATATTTCCCTTTAGATCTGCCACATAAAATTTTTCCATATTCAATCCCGTTGAGATCGCAGCTGCCACTTTTTGATTATCTTTACATAATATTGAAAAATCCTTTTCAAATCCTTCTGCAATACATAAAGCTATATGATTACGGTCTGTTTCTTTTGCTTTCCTTATATGCACCATCTTAATATCCTCCAAACTTTGATTATTTATATGTAATTTACCGACAAATAGGGTTTGTGCTTATAATTGTTGTATTTCTTTCCATGCTTTTTCAATATCCTTATAAACCAATGGTTGCATACTATCACTATAAACACATATAATCGCCTAATAAAGTGTGGAAATACTATCGTCCTTTCACTCTGGTTTATACCTTGCAATAAGCGGGAACAGATTGATACATTGTCTTGCTGTAATGGGTTTCATATCCGTTATGTGGTTTAAATATTTGTCAATTATTTCGTCAATTTTATACATCCTGTCTATAGTATAACACACTTAGATAGAAAAGGGTTAAAATCTTTACCACGCCCATAATTTACAATTTGTTTAAATTTTGTTGAATACTTGATGCAGCAGTCTATAGTAGAATCAATAATAACAACAAGAATGCACAGCTACAAAAAACAGCAAGAAAAAGGAGAACACTATGAAATTCAAACGACTAATACCAACAATGGCCGCAGCGCTGCTCTTAAGCGCCTGTCAGAAAAACCCCGATTCTTCCATCGTCAAAAACAAAGATCTAGATCAAATGATTGACCAGGCGGAAAACAACAAAAACGGTTCCACCAACCTCTCAGACCTAGCCGTTAACTACCAGGACTACAAGACAACGCTCAAGGACGACCAGCTGTATGTCACCGTAAATGTAGACGCCAAAGTAGAAGTACCCGGCAGCAGCCAGATGTCCATATTCCGCGTCAAACAAAAGAATATCGACCAGAGCCTGTTAGATAAAGTAAAAAAAGAGCTGGTCAGAGACACTGTCCTATACGACGGAAAAGCCATTTGCATTAAAACCCGCAGCAGTATTGAACAGGAGATCCAGTCTTTAAAAGAACAGATTACCTCCACCAAAGCAGATACCGACAGCTACGACCAGGAAAGCATTCAGACTATGGTTGGCGAATACCAGGAAATAATTAACACGCTCCAGCGCGAATACGAGAGTGCGCCCGCCGAAATCAAATGGTCCGAATACCCATCCGACGGTAAATTAAAAAGCATAACAGACCTCTGCAAAGGCAAAAGCGGCGACTCCTATTACACCGGAATCAAGGAACTGAACCCCGACGGCGATTACTATTATGGCGTCAGCGACGGCAAGAACGGCCAGTACACCTCGCTCTTTGCACAAAATAACAAAAACTACGGCAACTGCCTGCGCTACGGCCGCGACAACAACAATTACGTCCGCATTACCTCAGTCGTGGCCGGCAATAAATGCAACCTTGGCCTGTGGAGCCTGCAAGATGGCATTTCTCAGGACAGCCTGCGTTTGGAAGGGGTCAATCCAGAAGAGTTCGAAGAATACGAGAACAGCACCCTCACTGTATCACAGGAGGACGCCAAAAAACAGGCAGACGCCCTCATACAGTCCCTGGGCCTGACCGATTTCCTCTGCGAAAGCAGCGGCCAGTACGGCGAGGTAGTCGCAGAAGGCCCGTCCCCGGACAATGGAAAATGGGGATACCGCAAAGTCAACATTCTAAACTATATGAGAAATATCGACGGCGTATTTGTTGACAACGAAAACGGCAGCAAACTGACCGACGGCTGGAAAGGCAGCGAGTACGTCAAGAAAATGTGGGACGGAGAAAGCATTACCGTCATTGTCAATGACGACGGCATTATTGGCTTCTACTACAACGCGCCGATTGAACTGACGGAGACCGTCGTAGAAAAATCCAGCATGAAAACCTTCGATGAGATCAAAGACATTTTCGAACAGATGGTGCTTGTGGCCAACGCCAGAAAGGAGCCGGAAGACGCCGTTTCCATGAATGTCAGCCGTGTCATCCTGCGCTACACTCGAATCAGCGAGCAGGATCGCTTCGATACCGGTCTGCTGGTGCCGGTCTGGGATTTTATGGGCACGGTAACAGAGGCTTCCGGTAAGCTTCCCGAGCAGCAGGAAGCCTGCATTATGACAATTAACGCCATTGACGGTTCCATCATTGACCGTGAATTAGGATACTAGCAATGAACAGCTTGGAAATGGATTTAAAAAGAGCCATATGTTCCAAAGGCTTTTTGGCAGGCTTGGTTCTGGAACTAATCATACTGTTTCAGTCCGGTTTTGATTCCAACCTATACCGAACGTGCGTTCCGGTTGCGGCAGCATTTCCCTATGCAACGGCCTGGCTCTGGGAATATCAGAGCGGCTTTTTAAAAGCCTATCTTCCAAGAACCGGCGTAACGCCGTATATTCTAGGCAAATTTTTTGCCTGCGGCCTCAGCGGCGGCCTGGTTGAGCTGCTTGCCTGCCGGATCTTTCAAATCTTCAGCCAGGACGGCGCGCAGATCAATCTGACACTCGTATTTGCTTCAGGCATGTTCTGGGCGCTTGCGGCGGCGCTGCTGGCTGCCTGGTCAAAAAGCCGTTATATCGCTTACGGCGGTGGGTTTGTCATCTATTATCTGCTTGTTATGCTCTATGAGAGGTATCTGGGCGGGCTGTACTGCCTGTACCCCTACGAGTGGTTTGCCCCCGTCCATACATGGGTGTTCGGCGACAGCGGGATACTGCTGCTGCTGGCGGGGTTTGGGCTGGTTCTGCTGTGCCTATATTATGAAATTCTCTGGAGGTGTATACAGCGTGTCTAAGATCGAACCTATCATCAAAAGGACGGCTGGCTGCAGAACAAAACTGCAGGTACGGGCAATTCTTCGTTATGTAAACCAAGTATGGCAATGCGCCGCAGCCAATTTCCGCAGGTGGAGGCGCAGCCCGCAGATTCTGCTGGCATTTGCCCTGGCATTTATCCTCTGCTTCCTGCTGTCCGACAAAGTGCTGTTATTTGCCAGTGAGCACAACACCCTTCTGCAGGCGGCGGAGCCCTTTATCTGGACCTTCGGCGATGCAGATTCCGTGTTGATCGTATCACTGCTGCTGTTACTGCTGTTTGCCGATATGCCAAACCTGGGAAATGAGGTGCCGCTGTTTCTAATCCGTGTCAACCGCACGGTCTGGATGGCAGGCCAGATGGTCTATCTGGTGCTGGCAACGCTGGCGCTGATGACATTTATCCTTGCAGCCACCTGCCTGCTGTCCTGGTCAAAGGCCTACCCGGCCAATCTCTGGAGCGACACAGCCGCAATTCTCGGCTACTCTGATATCGGAGAGCAGATCGCAGTCCCCGCCTTTGTCAAGGTATTGGAGCTCTCCTTTCCCTACGAATGTATGCTGCACATTTTCGGGCTGCTGCTGGGGTACGCCGTGCTGCTGGCGGCGCTTATGCTCTGCCTGAACCTTTTCCGCGAAAATGGCGGCATGATCGGTGGAATTCTATTCAGCGGCTTTGGCTTCCTTTTCAATCCCGAGATCATTGCCAACCTGCTGAAGCTGCCGCCAGAGCAGAGCCGCATTGCCAATATCGTATTCGGCTGGATCTCCCCGCTCAACCACGCGACCTATTATATGCACAACTTCGGCTACGACAATCTGCCGCGGCTGGGGGTCTCGTATCTCTTCTTTGGCGCAGGAAGCATACTACTGTTTGTCGTGGCTATGAGGAAAATCAAGACCTATAACTTCCAATTTACAGGGAGTTAGCTGGATGGGATTGTGGGAGTTTCATGCGGACGCGTTTGGGCGGTGAATTCCACCTCATGAGCTCAAAGACGTTTTTGATTCGCTCCTGAGGTGGAATTCACCGCCCAAACACTGACAGAGAGCAAAAAGGAACCACAATGATCGGGTGCAGCGTGAAAAGGCAGATGACATGAGCGGAAGGTATTGTATAAGCGGGTGAAGATGGAATATTGGTTTGTTAGATTACTAGGAGATAGAAATAGAAGTATGAGCAGCATGTTTAGAAAAGTGAAAGTGTAATGAAATAATGGTTTGTTAGATTGTTAGGAGATAGAAATAGAAAGTATGGGCAGCATGTTTGGAAAAGTGAAAGTGTAATGAAATAATGGTTTGCTAGATTGTTAGGGGATAGAAATAGAAAGCATAAACAGCATGTTTAGAAAAGTGAAAGTGTAATGGAATATTGGTTTGCTAGATTGCTGGGGGATAGAAATAGAAAGCATGAGCAGCATGTTTAGAAAAGTAAAAGTTAAAAAGGAATACGAGTTTGTTCGTTTGCCAAGAGGTTCATAGAGAAATCGGAAGCAGTATATATCGCGTAATTGAATATTAAGAATGATAAGGAATCATTATATAGTTCGCTCAAATTCTAATAAAGAAAATGCAGTTGGAATCATTCAGCAGCTTAGAAAAAATGAAAGTACAATAAGTGCCCCAACCGGCCACGAATCCTTGCAGGTCAATGCCAATGTGTAACAACTATCACTGCCAGCAGTTGGCCGGCTGACCGAGCCAATTGCGGATCGTATTTTCATAGTCAGAGTTTGGGCGGATACTATTACCTCAGGAGCGAATCAAAAACGTCTTTGAGCTCATGAGGTAATAGTATCCGCCCAAACTCGTCCTCACTAAAAAACCCCCAGCAATCCCCCACAACAACAAGAAAGGATCGTGTGATTATGGAGCCAGGTATGGGTATCGTAGTAGAACATGTAAGCAAGTCTTTCGGGAAAGAGAAGGTATTAAAGGATGTCAGTCTAGTAATTCCGCCGGGCAGAATCTGCGGAGTGGCGGGTAATAATGGCAGCGGAAAGACGGTTCTGATGAAATGTATTTGTGGATTTATGCGGCCGGACGGCGGACGGATTTTTGTCAATGGTGTGCAGGTGGGGAAAGAATGCGATTTCCCGGACGGGCTGGGTGTGATGATTGAAACGCCCGGGTTTCTGCCGCATATGAGCGGTTACCGGAATCTGAAGATTCTGGCGGCGCTGAAAGGGCGCATTGGCAAAAATGAGATTGTGGAGACGCTGCGGCGGGTGGGGCTGAATCCCGCTATGAAAAAGCCGGTTGCAAAATATTCTCTGGGCATGAGACAGCGTCTGGGCATTGCGCAGGCAATTATGGAGGAGCCCGGAGTGCTGATACTCGACGAACCGTTTAACGGTCTTGACAAGAGCGGAGTGGAACAGATGAGGGAACTTCTGCTGGAGCTGAAAAAGCAGGGGAAAGCAATGCTGCTGGCAAGCCACAATGCGCAGGACATGGAAACGCTGTGTGATGAAGTGCATGAAATGGAGGGATCATGGAAATGAAATGGATCAAGAAAATTGTAATAGTGATTCTGGCTCTGCTGTTTCTTGTGCCGGGTATTTCTTATGCGGAACCGGTGCAGGATGGAACAACGGCGGGTGATACTGCGGCGTTCGCCGGCCAGGCTTCCATTGATGGTTCTGGAACTTCGGACGGTTCTGGAACTTCGGACGGTTCTGGAACTTCGGACGGTTCTGGAACTTCGGATGGTTCTGGAGCTTCAGACGGCCTGGAACCGGCGCCGGCCGGGCTGGTGATTGACAACCAGAACCGTTATGAGGGGATGGAGCGGACGTATTCGGAAGGCTATATTCCCAAAGTAGAGCGGGGGCGGGTATATCTGGTAGTGCCGCTGCTGTGCTCAGGGCGGATGAAAGACAACTGCCTGCGCGCCTCGTTGAACCTGGGCGATTCGGAACAGTCGCCGTTTGTCATTAAAAATTATGAGAAAAACATTTATCTCGAACAAATGTACGTCAATGATGGCAGCGGTCTTGCGGAAAGCTATGTGGCGGCCTTCTGGCTGGAACTGAAAGCGGAACGCTATAACGGCAGTTATCCGGTTGTCGTAACGGTTCAGGGCGAGGATGAGAACGGCAATACAGCCGGGCAGGAATTTACCGTTTATGTGACGATTGCGGACGGCAAGGAGAAGAAAGACGAAACAGACGAGGAAGAAACTCACATTTCCCCGAAAGTGGTCATTCAGTCGTGTCAGTTTTCCAAGCCCGATATTCAGGCCGGGGATGAGGTGACTGCGGAAATAACTCTGGTCAATACTTCCGCGGCAGAGGAAGTACGCGGGCTGGTTGTAACCGTAGGAACCGAGGCGGAATTTCTCACTCTGCTGGAGCAGTCTAATACACTGTATGCAGAATCCATTCCCGCGTCGGGCGCATTTACTGCAAGCTGTCGGTTCCGGGTTAACCGGGCGGCGCCACAGGGGCAGTATGCACTGGAGCTTGCTATGAATTATACAGATTCAAAATCGAATGAATGTTCTGGCGAGGGGAAGGTTATGGTCTCTGTGGCGCAGCCGACACAGGTGCAGTTCGACCCGGTTGTAATTCCGCAGCAAGTCGAGGTAGCGGACACGATTGAGGTATCGGTTCAGGTGATGAACCTGGGCAGAAGCAAGGTGTATAATGTGCGCGCC
Source organism: Lachnospiraceae bacterium (assembly GCA_022791575.1). Taxonomy (GTDB): domain Bacteria; phylum Bacillota; class Clostridia; order Lachnospirales; family Lachnospiraceae; genus JAAVZI01. Next base: position 19,710 of record JAAVZI010000063.1, on the reverse strand, counting down.
GTTTTGCAGGCAGACGGCTTGGTGCCCCAGGGAACGCTGTTTGTCGGCGATCTGGAGGAAGGGACTGTGGGGAACGGCAGCACGCAGGTATCCGTGGGAAGCCGTTCCGGCGACAGCCCTTACGGCAAGACGGAGGGAACCATGACCTTTTATTATGAGGACGAGGCCGGAACGCAGCAGACCCAGGTTCTGCCATTTGAGACATCGATTCAGTCTCCATTTACGGGAAATGAAGAGACGAAGGAGGAGCAAACCGGGCAGTGGTGGATCCTAATGGCGGTAATTCTCGTAGTGCTCTCAGCAGCGGCAGGCGTTTTCATTTTGCGCAGAATCAGACGGAGGAAAAGCGATGCAGAGGTGGAAGAAATTTTGGAGACTTAGAAAGCAGGAGGATGCCGTTAAACTCATGCTGCTGTTCTTCGCAGCCGGAGCGGCATTTCTGGGAAATGCGGTCTATAACGGCGTAGAGCTCTACCGGCAGCTGCAAAGCCCTGCCGAGTATGTTCTGTGGTCCAATGCGCAGAGTGGCGCAGCAGATTCCCAGCTAAGCGCTCTGCGCGAAATCAAGCATGTAACAGCAGTCAGCCATCAAAAAGAAATTCCGGTTACGGCCAGGAAAAATGGCAAAGAGACAGCATTTACCTGTACAGAGCTTTCCGGCGAATATATGGAGAAGGTCTATGGCATCCGAAAATCCGGGGCAACGAAAACATTTTATATGAATCAGAAAGCTTACAGCCAGATGAAACAGGAGCTGGGCAGTGCAAATTCTGTGGACAGCCATGCACAATCTGCGCATGGCGAAAAAAATTCCTCCGACGAGAGCAAAGAGGCAGAAGAAATGCAGATCCGCTATCTAGTGGAAGAGGAATCGTTAGAAGAGGAAGCTGCTTTAAAAGAACGAACTGCAAAGGTAGTCTTAGTACAGCAGGGCGTGCCGCAGGAAGAACCATACGTGTTCACTAAGGCCGCCATGCAAAGCATAGAACCGCAGGTCCGGGTCTGTGTCGGGCAGCAGGAGCTCGAAGGAGGCATAACACAGCGGCTGGAAGCCGCAGGCTTTGCTGTAGAACAGACACAGATCGTTCAAGAAGCCGAATATAAGCAGGAATTAAAAATCGTGCGTCTCGGATATGCACTGCTGGCCGGGCTGCTTTGTCTAGTATGTGTGTGGGCTCTGTGGCTTGTCTGGAAAAAAAGTCGTTGTACATTGGATAGAACCTAAAATTTAAGGAAAAAACAAAGAGGGACTGTAATAATATGAAAGGGAAATACAGTCTTTTTTTGTTTTATAAAATATGCTTGTTTAATTAAAATGGTGTTATCATTCATTGATTTTTTATCTATTGAACTTATCAGTCCATATTTACTGATTACAAAATAATCCGTTTAAAACTACAGGAAATGGTAGACTTTATAGTAAATTAATGATACAATATTTCAGATTACGTAAAATAAAAAGCAGGTGGTGCAGCGGACATGATTGATAGGAATAAAAATGGTATTTCAGAACCGAAATCAGAAGAAGACAGCAATCCGGTGCAGGATGCTTCTATTTTGAAAAGTTCTGAATTTAATCGGCTTCAAATGGAGCAGATTCGCATAGGGCAGCAGGAGAAGGTAGATATTTCCCAATATGCAAAGCCCTCATATAGTTACGAAACGATGAAACAGATTCGTCTGGCTTTAAGAACTTCCTTGGATCTCAGCCCATATCTGAAAATGGGATTCGTGGATAAGGAGCTGGAAGAAATCAGACTGGCAATGGAGGAACATCTGCCGATTGAGCTTTGGATTACCAGGGGGATGTATTCACAGCAGATTCATGAGATTCGAATGGGATTAGCTGCAGATCTGGAAGTTGCTGTTTATGCCAAAAGTGAATATAATTGGATGCAGATGGAAGAGATCCGGCTTGGCCTGGAGAAAGAGCTGGAAGTATCTGCTTACACCAACAGCCTATTTAGTAATCTGCAGATGAAAGAAATCCGGCTTGGTCTGGAAGCCGGTGTTGAGGTTTCTTCTTATGCCAAGCTGATGTATTCCAGAACAGATATGAAAGAACTAAGGCTTAAGTTAATAAAAGAAAAAAGCGAGAAGCCAAAAGAGACAGTCAGCAAGCGAAGAGATGTAAAAGTCTGGATTGAAGAAAATGGAAATAAGGCATACGTAACCTTATCGCAAATGCATGGTAGCAGAGTCAAAGAACAGGATATCTATGATGAACTCGCCAATCGAGGCATCGTCTACGGAATTGATAAGAAAGCCGTCACCTCACTGATTCGCAAAAAGAGGCCAAGAGAAAAAATTCTGGTTGCACAAGGACAGCCGGCCGAAAGCGGAAAAGACGGCTGGTTTGAATTTTTTGTTAGAACCGATCTGCCTCGAATCCCGGCGCCGCTCGAAGACGGAAGTGTAGATTATGTAAATATAGAAGCCTTTGAAATGGTTGATGAAGGAGAGAAACTGGCAGTTTATCATCACGCAGAAGAAGGAAAAGCAGGGAAAAATGTATTCGGAGAAGAGATTCCAGCTGTAAAATGCGTAGAAAAACCCCCGCTGAAAGGAAAAGGATTTCAGATCGATCCCGATGGAATCACTTACCGGGCACTGTTTAATGGTAAGTTTGAATTAATCGATAATGCGATTATCGTATCCAATATGCTCATAGTACGCGAGGATGTAACTGCGGTGTCAGGCAGAATAGAAGTAGACGGTTCCGTCTGCGTAATCGGAAGCGTACATTCAGGCGGATATATTAAAGCGACCGGAGATATCATTGTTGAATATAATATGGAAGAGGGAGAACTGATTGCCGGCGGAAATGTAATGATCAAAAGGGGAAGCTGTTCCAAGCACGACTGCTATATTACAGCCAAGGGTGAAGTTTCCGGAAAATTCTTTGAAGCTGCCAACATTGAAGCAGAAGGAAATGTGAGAGCCAATTATATTATGCACAGTCACATTTCAACCATGGGTAAAGTAATCGTATCTGGTACAAAAGGAAGAGTCCTTGGTGGAAATATCTGTGCGGTCATGGGAGTGGATACGTATGATGTTGGGAATAACTATGGCATCAAAACCGTTTTAGAGGCTGGAAAAAACCGATTATATGTTCAGAAGAAAGAGGAATTAAGGAAGAAACGGGAAATGTTTTTGAAGGAACTAGCAATTCTAAATGAAAAAAGAAAACAGTTTATGTCAGAAGAAGGAGAAGGGCCAGTAGAAATTTTAAAGAAAATAATGGGGGCTATTGTAATGAAACAACAGGAAATGGAAGAGGCAGAATCAGAAGAAGTTCAATTTACCGATATGGCTGGCCGTGCAGCAATTTATGTCAGAGGAACCGTCTATGCAGGAAATGTTATTTATATTGATAATGCAGAGCATGTAGTACCAAGAGAAATCGCTAGAATTGTTTTTAGAGCTAGAGATGGAATGGTTAAAATGTTTCAAATATAAAAAAGAGGATGAATGATGAACTATGAAAAAAGATATTGTAATGATTATGGAGGATGATGAAGTCAGCCGTGAGATGCTGACAGAGCTATTTAAAAATGAATATAAAATTCTGGCAGCTTCCAATGGTAAGGAGGGCCTAGAATTTTTTGTGAAAAACTATGCATCGATTGCTGTAGTTTTGATGGATTTGCGTATGCCGGTAATGGGAGGAATGCAGGTATTAGAACTTTTAAGCAAAAAAAAGCTGCTTTCTAAAGTGCCATTTATTTTGATTACAAGTGAGGAATCTGTTGATATAGAGAAAAAAGGATATGAATATGGGGCTGTAGAATATGTAAGGAAACCATTTTATCCAGATGTAGTAAAGCAAATGGTTAAAAATATCATAGAACTGTTCGACTATAAAACAAAGCTTGAATTAATGGTGAAAAGCCAGACAGAGAAGTTAAAGCAGCAAAACAAATTACTGGAAAAGAATGAACGAAAGCTTCGTAAAATGAATGATACCATGATTAATACTCTCAGTAATGTGGTAGAGTTTCGCAATATGGAATCAGAGAATCATATCAAGAGAATTCGGGAATATACGAAATGTCTTGGAGAGAGCGTCATGAAGCTTTTTCCAGAATATAATCTTACACATGAAAAATTGGACAAAATCAGTTCCGCTGCTGTGCTGCATGACATTGGCAAAATCGTTCTGCCCGAGTCTGTGATTTTAAAACCGGGAAAACTGAATGCGGACGAAACGGAGATTATGAAGTCGCATACAAGCAAAGGTGCAGAAATCGTAGCGGAACGAATTAATTTTGAAGACCGGGAATTTTGTGATTATTGTTATGATATTACAAGGCACCATCATGAAAGATATGACGGGACCGGCTATCCTGATGGCCTGAAGGAAGAGCAGCTTAGTATTGCGGTACAGTTGGTATCCTTAGCAGATGCATACGACGATTTGACTTCAAAGCATATCTATAAGGCAGAGTATGACGTCGATCAGGCCTATCAGATCATTATGAATGGAGAGGAGGGGGCATATTCTCCTAAGCTTTTACAAGCATTTACAGCAGTTAGGGAGAAAATTGAAGCAATAGCAGAAAAATATTCAGATAAAGAGTAGTCGGCGGTATAACAATACCGGCAACCACTCTTGGACTTAAATAAATATTCATCGTTCATTAACAGTTATGGATCGATCAAACAATTACCAGAGCGTGTTTAAAAATATAATGTCAACCGTTAAAAGATAAAAATACAACTGGTAATTCCGGTTTCTTCTGTAAACAAGTACAGATGTAACGTAATCAGCCTGTTTTGTTGGTGGGAAGTATGATTTTGTCTATGTACTATCCGATTTTTGACGGAGATACCTGTATCGGGTATGTGGGCGCTGGAGTGTATGCCAGCCGCCTGATGGATGAGATTTCAGCGGCCAGCGTCGAGCAGAGCGCTTTGATTTCCGACCAGCTGTCAGGCCAGGCGCAGACGCTGAACCGGCTGATTGGCCAGTTTCAGATTCGCTAGGCGGTGATTCGTATAAACCGGCTGCATGGAAAGAGCGGCTGGTGGTTATATTGGGTGTGAAAGGTGTTAATAAGAGTTTGCAGCAATGAGTTCTGCAGGGAGGGTTACGGATTTGGCGGATTATATTATGGCGTTGGACGCAGGTACAACAAGCAATCGGTGCATTTTATTTAATAAGAAGGGGGAGCTGTGCAGTGTGGCGCAGCGGGAATTTACCCAGTATTTTCCCCAGCCGGGCTGGGTGGAGCATGATGCGGATGAGATCTGGGCCAGCCAGTTGGGCGTTGCGGTGGAGGCGATGAATAAGATCGGGGCGGCTGCCGCAGATATCGCCGCCATTGGTATTACGAATCAGAGAGAGACGACAATTGTCTGGGACCGGTATACCGGAGAGCCGATTTATCCAGCCATTGTCTGGCAGTGCAGGCGGACTGCGCAGGCGTGTGACGCGCTGAAGGAAAAGGGGCTGACGGAGCGCTATAAGCGAAAGACCGGGCTGGTGATTGACGCGTATTTTTCGGCGACGAAGGTGCAGTGGATTCTGGACCATGTGAGCGGAGCCAGGCAGCGGGCGGAGAAGGGAGAACTGTTGTTCGGCACGGTGGAGACGTGGCTGATTTGGAAGTTTACAAAAGGCAGGGTGCATGTGACCGATTATTCCAATGCTTCGCGCACAATGCTGTTTAATATTAATACGCTGGAGTGGGATGAGGAAATTCTTGCCGAGTTGGGGATTCCGAAATGTATGCTGCCGCAGGTAATGCCGTCAAGCTGCATTTATGGCGAGGCCGACCCGTCGTTTCTGGGCGGCGCGGTTCCGATTGCGGGGGCGGCGGGCGACCAGCAGGCGGCGCTGTTTGGGCAGACCTGTTTGAAAGCGGGCGAGGCGAAGAATACGTATGGAACCGGGTGTTTTCTGCTGATGAATACGGGTGAGAAGCCGGTGTTTTCAGAGCATGGCCTGGTGACGACAATTGCCTGGGGGCTGGACGGCAGAGTCAATTATGCGCTGGAAGGCTCGATTTTTGTGGCGGGCGCCTCGATCCAGTGGCTGCGTGATGAGCTGCGGATTCTGGATTCGGCCGAGGATTCGGAGTATATGGCCAGGAAAGTCGAGGATACGCACGGCTGTTATGTGGTTCCTGCCTTTACCGGGTTAGGCGCGCCTTACTGGGACCAGTATGCCAGAGGAACGATTGTCGGTATTACGCGCGGCGTGAATAAGTATCATGTGATTCGGGCAACGCTGGAATCGATCGCCTATCAGGTCAATGATGTGCTGGCGGCGATGGAGGCGGATTCGGGTATTCCGATCGCGTCTCTAAAGGTGGACGGCGGCGCGAGCGCTAATGATTTTCTGATGCAGACGCAGGCGGATTTGGCCAATGTTCCGGTAATCCGGCCGCAGTGCGTGGAGAGCACGGCTATGGGAGCGGCTTATCTGGCGGGGCTGGCGGTTGGCTTTGGCGCCGGGCAAGAGGAACTGCGCGGGAACCGCGCAGGGAATTGTGTGTTCCGGCCTTCGTTGGAGGCAAGCGAGCGGGAGCGTCGGATGAAAGGCTGGAAAAAGGCGGTGAAGTATGCGTATGGCTGGGCGAAGGAGGAGTAGGGAGTAATAGCTGCTATAGTAGGTTCTTTGCAGGTAATTGAAATTAATGGCCATATAATAGAATGAGTAGAGAAATATTGAACATTTACCTGGCCGGTCGAAGAGAATATAGTAGAAGCCAAATAATGACTGTTTATGCAGCAGCTTTATTATTAGAAAAGAGGGAAGAAAGAATGAAAGATAACCCTACTGCCTTTAATTCCGACAGTTATGAAGAAAAGATAGGCAAGACTCTTCCTTATTATGATGAATTTTATAAACAGATTGTAGATGTGGTACGCCTTTACCAATCTACTTCGCTGACATGGCTGGATGTGGGCTGTGGTACTGGAAAAATGGCGGAAATGGCATTGGGGAAAATAGATATGGAGCAGTTTGTATTGTGTGATTGTTCCGAACAAATGCTGCAGACTGCTAAAATGCGTTTAGCTGGTAAAAATACAGTGTTTCGGTTATCATCGGTTCAGGAATTGGAGTATAAAGAAGTTTTTGATGTGGTTACAGCAGTTCAGGTTCACCATTATTTACAAAAGGAAGAGCGCCAGCGGGCCATTCGAAACTGTTATCAGGCATTGAAGGCTGGCGGCTGGTCAGTATAGGATTTCCGATTTGCTGGTATAAAAGGCATGGCTGCGGAGCGTGTATGTCCGATCAGCTGGTAAATGAATGATGTAAAGGAGAAAGAGAACATGTAGGAAAAATTAAATCTGACAGAGGAATGGGATAAGACATTTCCCAAAAGTGACAAGGTCAAACATCGAAAAGTTACGTTTTCAAATCGTTTTGGCATAACACTGGCGGCGGATTTGTATGATCGGATGGATGTGATTTCATTTGACCGAATGGCAGAATTTTTTAAGAAGCATTTTTAGCATGTATTTGTGAAAGACTGTAATTTTGAAAATAGGTTGTAATAGAAGAAATGGGGTTGTTAGGCAAGACAGAGCGTGTCCGGCGAATCGAATTATGATGGCCGGGCGCGCTTTTTTGTAAATAAATAGCCGGTGGGTGTTTTTTGCTGTGGATAAAAGTGCAAGGAATCTGGAGTTATTTTTTTCAAAGGTCTGGCTTGAAAAATATATCTATGCTTTTTGAGTATGTATATATATACTATATAGGTATTAGACATGGTAGAAAAATAGATTTACAATAGTGCTAACAGAAACAATCATTGCAAGGAGGAGATGTTATGAAATACGTAAAAAAGGGAACGGTAATCATTCTGGCAGCGTTGTTTTGCCTGACGGTTTTGTGGGGACGCAGCGGTTTATTTTCATTTGCCGAAGATCCCGTTATATACGGCGACGTTGACGGAAATGGGAAAATAAACCTGCAGGACGCCCAGATGGTCTTGCAGGCGGTGCTTAAAATAAAAGGCCTTGAAGCTGCCGCACACCAGGCGGCAGACGTCAGTGGGGATCGACAGGTTACTTTGGAGGACGCACAGCTTGTATTAAAATATGCTCTGCGGATCATCACAGCATTTCCGGTGCAGGCAACCGATTTACCAGAGGAAAAGCCTGAGCAGCCGGAAGAAGGCGCAGAAATTCTTGTGGCCTATTTTTCAAAAACCGGAACCACCCGTGCTATGGCGGAACAGATTCAGCAGGAAACAGGAGGAACATTATTTGAGATCCAGCCGGTTCATTCCTATCCAGACAGCTATCAGGAGACGGTAGAAATCGTGCAAAAAGAGCGTGCGGAGGACGCAAGGCCGCCGATTGCCAATCAGCTAGAACAAATGCAGGATTATTCTGTTGTATTCGTGGGATTCCCTATTTGGTTTGGGGATGAGCCGTGTATCATCCGTACCTTTTTAGAAAACTATGATTTTGATGGAAAGATTGTAATTCCATTCTGTACTAGCGGCAGCAGTCCGCTTGGGCCGGCGCAGGAGCATGTAAAAAGTATTCTGCCTAATGCCACAGTTTTACAGGGGCTTGGCCTTAGCGGTACGGTTTCAGGCAGCCAGGAAAGAATTGCGACATGGCTAGTCTCCTGTATGAAGCAGATCGAAGATCTGACAGCAGGAACTCCAGGAAGTACAACGAAACCAGAAACATCTGATGGCAGCTATGGAGACAGTACGGCAGAACCAGGTAATGCAGATGATGACACAAGCCAGGACACCAATTTGAAACCGGAGGCAAATACAATGAGAATTCAGGCAGGAACCGCCGCATTTACCGCAGAATTTGCTGATAATTCCTCAGCGAAGGCAATGAAGGAACTGCTTGCGAAGGGACCGCTTACAATAGAAATGAGTGATTATGGAAATTTTGAAAAGGTAGGGCCAATTGGAACAAGCCTGCCGAGAAATGATGCGTATATCACAACAGAACCGGGCGATATTATCCTTTATCAGGGAAATTCTCTGACGATTTATTATGATACAAACAGCTGGAACTTCACCAGAGTGGCCAAGATCCAGAATATTACGCAGGCAGAACTGAAAGCCGTGCTAGGCAGCGGAGATGTAACGGTAGCATTTTCCCTGGAATAAGCAAGCGGTGTGGATGGAATAGTAATTTTTAGAAAAAGCAGACAGAATCCATATCTTTTCATATTTGAACAATTCGCAGATTTTGTGTAATAGTAAATGCACAGGATCTGCGTTTCTTTTTCAAAAGAGAAAGTCTTTTACAGCAGTATGTAGATTTATTTCCTATATGAAAACTAATAAAGTTAAAAGAAAAATCTATATAGTTACAAAAAATCAAATCATTCCTCAATTGTATTGAGTTTATTTTTTTCACATGGTAAAATAAAAACAAAAATACAGCAAGATATGGAAAAAAGGAAAACATATAAAATTGAATGTTCCCTTTCCCAGTAATAAGTCCCAGCATAGGGAAAGATTTGAGGTGTAGCAGATTGGCTGACAGTTCACTAATATTTGGTAAGCGCCGAGTGTTGTGATCGGCCATTAATATTTATTGGCCAGATTCTTTTCAATCATATCATGTTTATCTATCATACGAAATGCAGACCGGATTTAACTGTTAACAACAAAAAAGGAGGATATTATGAGACTAGGAATGCTATATGCAATCACAGACGAAGAACTAAAGCAGCTGCTGGAGCAGCCAGAGGAGGAGCGTTACGACTACATGCTCAACGAAATAGAGGAGGTATTGTTTAATACACCGCGCGCCTGCGAGCTGAATAAGGCATGGGACGGCATCCAGTACTGTCTAGGCGCGGGAATTTGGAACGAAGAGAACAAGCTGCCCTATAATGTAATTGTCGGCGGGGAACCATTGGTCTATATGGGAGACGATGCCGGTGAAATTCTTACATTAAAACGTCTGCCTCAGGTGGAAGAAATCGCCGGATACCTGCAGCAGCACAATCTTTCAGAAATCATACAAAATAACCACGACAAAATAAACGAGGAGGAATATTATTTTACTGTAGACAAGGAAAATCTGGAATTTCTTCTTAGTTCGTGCGGAGAGATTCAGAAATTTTATGAACATGCGGCCAAAGAGGGCTGTCATGTGATATTTTCGGTGGATATCTAATACAGAGAGTAATTTATTAAATTAATAAACAGGAGGATTATGCTCATATGGTAATAGAGATGTACAATGGAATAAAGAAAGATATAAGAAATGCTTCAATTATCGTGAAAATTTTATGGATCCTGTTTATCGTGAACTTTTTATTGATTTCAATAATCGGACAAAAAGCACTGCTGTTTTTGTGCAGTCCTGATATGAAATCATTTTCCATAACAGATAGATCATTGATCTTAGTAGAGGCAAAAGTGTTTCATCATTATACACGAGGCATTGGAGGTTCGCCTCTCATATATTTCTTACTTGGAGTAATTGTATTAACATATATAAAAAATCATAAATTAAAAACATTTTTAAAGAGTAATAATAGATATGTTTATTTTATCATTATATATGTTACATTAGGCAGCGTATGGAGTTTCAGCGTTTTTAAGGAGCATTTATGTAGTTTCATAGTAGGGATGATATTTGCATATATTTTTAAATTAGACGCAGATTAAAAATAAAAATGAAATGTTGTTAAATATCATGCATTCAAGTGAAAAATCTAAATTGATAGTAAATAACAAATTATATCAATAGAAATATTTTATAGGTGGGATCAATCAGTTAAATAATATTTTAGAAATCGTATCGCTAAAAATAAATTGCATTTTTAATCATTTTCAAGAGGAAGTAAGAGAGTACGGTTGTCTTGCTTCCTTCTTTTATATTTGAAAACGTATGAGTTCTCATACAACATGATTGTAATTTCAATCATGTTATGATACACTTTTTTTAAGAAAGGATTGATAGGTCAAAATATATGGAGGAATCTATATGTCAAATGAGCGGACAAGAATCAACTATAAACCATTATGGAAGCTGCTGATAGATAAGGATATGACTAAGGCAGAGCTTAGAAATCAAACATCAATAGCAAGAAGCACAATGGTTAAGATGTCAAATAATGAGTACGTAGCGATGGATGTGTTAATCAGAATATGTACAGCATTAGACTGTGGAATGGATGATATTGTTGAGATTGAAAGAGACAACGGAGGAAAATAAAATGGCAGAATCAGAAAACAGTAAAGATCTAATCAGCGTATTATGGAGCGGGGCAGATATTCTCCGTTCAAAAATGGATGCAAATGAGTATAAAGATTATTTGTTAGGAATCGTGTTCTACAAATATTTATCAGATTCATTTTTAATTAAAGTATATGATTTGATCTATGATGAAAAGCCACAAACGCTGACAGATGCTTTGGCGGCTTATAAAGAAGAGTTAGAAAAGGAAAGTGCGGAAGAATTAAAAGAACAAATAAAAGAAGAATGTCATTATGTAATCGAACCGGAATTAACTTACACATGCTTTGCCGCTGCAGCAAGAAACAACGCATTTAGTCGTGAACAGCTGCAAAAGGCATTCAATAACATCGAGCAGAGCGATCCGATATTTGCCGATTTGTTTACAGATATTGATTTGTACTCGAATCGTTTAGGAACAGGTGATCAAAAGCAGAGCGATACCATTTCAAATTTAATTAAAGAAATTGACAAAGCAGATTTGCTACATTCCGATTCCGACGTTCTGGGAAATGCTTATGAATATTTGATTGGCCAGTTTGCTTCAGAAACAGGTAAAAAAGCGGGAGAATTTTATACCCCGCAGGCAGTATCTAAAATTCTAACGAAAATAGCGATTGCCGGCCAGGAAACAAGGAGAGGATTAACCGTATACGATCCATGTATGGGTTCCGGTTCCCTTCTTTTAAATGCCAAAAACTATGCCAAAGAACCTGCTTATATAAAATATTATGGGCAAGAATTGATGACTTCTACCTATAATCTCGCAAGAATGAATATGTTTCTGCATGGAATTGTGCCAGAGAATCAAAAGCTTCGTAATGGCGATACTCTTGACGGGGATTGGCCAACCGGAGAAGAGACAGACTTTCATATGGTTCTGATGAATCCTCCTTACTCGGCAAATTGGAGTGCGGCAGCTGGATTCTTACAAGATGAAAGATTCAGTGATTATGGGGTTTTAGCGCCGAAATCTAAGGCAGACTATGCATTTTTACTGCATGGTCTATATCATTTGAAGAGCAATGGCACCATGGCAATTGTATTGCCGCATGGTGTTTTATTCAGAGGCGCGGCAGAAGGGAAAATAAGAGAGAAATTACTGCGTTCGGGAAATATTTATGCTGTCATTGGGCTGCCTGCAAATTTATTCTATAATACGTCAATCCCTACTTGTATCGTTGTATTAAAAAAACACAGAGAAGGAAGAGATGTATTGTTTATTGATGCTTCTCAGAAGTTTGAAAAGGGTAAGAAGCAGAATACCATGACAGATGAGCATATAGAATCCGTGATTGATTTGTACCATAAGAGAGACTCGATAGAGAAAGAATCATTCCTTGCAAGCTTTGATGAGATAGAAAAAAATGATTTTAATCTAAATATTCCAAGATATGTAGATAATTTTGAAAAAGAAGAAGAGATAGATTTAAATGTGCTTTTAGCTGAAATGAAGCAGACCGACCAAGAACTGGAACAGGTTCAGGGAGAATTTTTATCACTTCTCCAGGATTTAACGTCTTCGGATAAAGATACCATGTCATCTTTGGATTGCTTAATTAGAATGATGGAAGGGGGATTGTAATGAAAGAACCAAAGCTTAGATTTAAAGGATATACAGGGGAGTGGGTAGAGAAGAAGCTGGGTGATATTGTAGAGCGTATAACGAGAAAAAATCAACATTTGGCATCTGATTTACCATTAACAATATCAGCACAATACGGGTTGATTGATCAAAATGAGTTCTTTGAAAAACGAGTAGCCAGTAAAGATGTCAGTGGATATTATCTGATCCAAAAAGGGGAATTTGCATACAACAAGAGTACTTCTACAGAGGCTCCATGGGGAGCGATAAAGAGATTAGACCGTTATGAAAATGGCGTATTATCAACACTTTACATTGTATTTGGAATTAAGGATGAGGAAGGAATTAATTCAGATTACTTGGTATCCTATTATGATACAGAATTGTGGCACAAAGGGATTCGGGCAATAGCTGCAGAAGGTGCAAGAAACCATGGGTTATTAAATATTGCTCCAGCAGATTTCTTTCATACAAAGTTGATGGTGCCAAAAGATATATCAGAACAGGAACAAATTGGCAAGTATTTTAGTGTGCTGAATCGTCTCGTCATCTTATATCAGCGTAAATTTGATGAAATAAAAGAACTAAAAAAGTATATGCTTCAAAAAATGTTTCCGCAGAATGGGGAAAATGTACCAGTGATAAGATTTGGTGGATTTACTGACACTTGGGAACAGCGTAAGTTTGGTGAATTAGTTGAAAAATATGAAGATCCTGTAGAGACTCCTATAGATGGATATATGAGATTAGGTATCAGAAGCCATGCAAAAGGTACTTTTCATAGTTATGTTGAAGCGGGCAAAGAATTGGAAACCGCCAAGATGTTTAGGGTGGCAGAGAATAAGTTTATTGTGAATATTACTTTTGGATGGGAACATGCGGTAGCAATAACTGATAAAGAAGATGCAGGAATGCTGGTTTCACATAGGTTTCCACAATATAGCTTTAATGAAGGAATGGTTCCAAAGTTTTTTAGATACCTTATTTTGGATGAATATTTTAAACATCATTTAGAATTATCATCGCCCGGTGGAGCAGGAAGAAATCGAGTTTTAAAGTTGGCAGACATGCTGGAATATAAAATGACATTTCCAACAAAGGAAGAACAAAACAAAATAGCAGCTTATTTTGATAACCTCGACCACCTTATTACCCTTCACCAGCGTAAGTTGGAAAAACTGAAAAGTATTAAAAAATCTATGCTACAAAAAATGTTTGTCTAAAGAAGAGAATAATGATTTTACATTATGGAAGTAATATTGTAGTATAAGAATCTAAAATAGTTAAGTCTAAAAGGTTGTTGGATTATAAAACAATCTTTTATCTTACAAGTGATTATAAATAAGCGGAAAAGTATGTGATTCGCACTGCAAGTGGCGAAATGACATACCAACCATTTCTATTTTCAGCCTTAATGAAAGTAAATTGGAACAATTAAATGTGCTGCTTTCTTATAGTGCAACAAAGAGCGGTTTATGTATCTAAAAGTCGTACTGATAAATCGACAGAAATCTATATAATATTGTTGCGGGACCAGCAGCAAATAACCTATGAATATTGACAGTTTGACAACACAGGACAGTCTACATAGTAATTTTTCTTGGGAACAGCGTAAGTTAGATGAAGTTACAACTAAAATAGGTAGTGGCAAGACACCAGCTGGTGGAAAAGCTGCGTATGTGGATTTTGGAATTACTTTGATTCGTTCACAAAATATAAATGATGATAACGTCAATTTGTCGGATGTTGCTTTTATAGATGATAAAATAGATTTGTTAATGAAGAATTCGCAAGTATATATAAATGATGTTTTGCTTAATATTACAGGAGCTTCTATTGGAAGAAGTGCAGTGTATAAGAAATTAGAACATGCAAATGTTAATCAGCATGTGTGCATTATCAGACCTGTTGACGAATATTGTCCTGAGTTTATTCAATTAAATTTAGCATCAAATAATGGGCAAAGACAAATAAAATCCAGTCAGGCAGGAGGTGGCAGAGAGGGGTTAAATTTTCAGCAAATTGGAAAAATGAGTTTTATGTTTTCCTCTATTGCCGAACAATCAAAAATTGGAGAGTGTTTCACAGTCCTCAATCATCTTATCACCCTTCACCAGCGTAAGTATCTACATATAAAAAATATCTTAATATACATGAAAATCAAAATAATAACAACAAAGGAGACGATACAAATGCCAGAATTAGAATCCATGATCGAACAAAAACTAATTGAACAATTAGTTTATAGCGATTCTCAATGGACCTACAGAAAAGATTTAAAAACAGAAAAAGAATTATGGTCAAATTTTAAATATATCCTAGAACAAAATAATAAGGATCGCCTTGACGGAAAATCGCTTTCCGATACAGAGTTCGAACAGGTAAAGAATCAATTACAGTTCTCTTCCTTTTACAAAGCAGGCGAATGGCTGGTTGGAGAGAATGGAAAAGTTCAAGTCCATGTTCAGCGGGGCACCAAGCGTCTGCATCTTGTAGTCATGAACCATGAACATATTGCCGGCGGCAGCAGCGTTTATGAAGTAATCAATCAATACAGCGCATTAAATACAGAGGAAAACAGCAAAGCCCCATCGAGGGACAGAAGGTTTGATGTAACACTATTAATAAACGGACTTCCAATGATCCATATAGAACTAAAGAATAAACAACATTCCTATATGGATGGTTTTTGGCAGATAAAAAAATATATTGGAGAAGGTAAATTTACCGGAATCTTTTCGGCTGTTCAAATGTTTGTCATCAGCAATGGTGTGAACACGAAATATTTTTCCGCAGCAAGCGATACCGAATTAAATTCCAAATTTATAAGTGGATGGCTCGACCAAGAGAATAATCCAGTAGCAGACTACATTGATTTTGCCAAAAGCGTACTGCGCATCCCCCAAGCCCATGAAATGATTGCAAGATATACTGTATTAGACCAAGAAGCAAAACGGCTGATCCTGCTTCGCCCATACCAGATCCATGCCATAGAAGCAATCAGAGAAGCGTCCAAAACCGGCAAATCAGGTTTTATATGGCATACAACCGGTTCTGGGAAAACCTTAACCTCCTACAAGGCAACAAGAAATCTAATACTGGATATTCCCGCCATAGATAAAGCCATTTTTTTAATAGACCGAAAAGATTTAGATACCCAGACAACCATGGCATTTCAGGACTATGCAAATCATGATTTGATTGAGGTAGACAAAACAGAACATGTAAACGATTTAAAGAAAAAATTAAAATCCGATGATCGGCAGGTCATTGTAACGACCATTCAGAAACTGCATAGGCTGATTACAAAAAAACTAATAGAAGGCACTCCAGAATATAACAAGATAAAAAATCTAAAAATAGCGTATGTCGTGGATGAGTGCCACCGGGCAGTGACTCCAAGTACAAAAAGAGAACTAGAAAAATTTTTTGGCAAATCTTTATGGTTTGGATTTACAGGTACGCCAAGATTTGCAGAGAACCCCTATCCGCAGTTGGGCGATTTACCGCGAACGACAGAAGAGCTCTATGGGAAATGTCTGCATAAATATACCATACAACATGCAATCCATGACAATGCCGTATTAGGTTTTCAGGTAGAACATCATGGGCCAAAACATATAACGGAGGAAACCAGCCATAGTGTTTACGAAAATGAAACACATATGCTAAAAGTTCTGGACGTCATTTTAAATAAATCCTATTACAAATGGGGATTTCAAAACGGCAAAGGAAAGACCTACGAGGCATTGCTTACAACTAATTCGATTCAGTCAGCACAAAACTATTATGAGTTGCTAACACGCGTAAAAAATGGACAAACTTCGCTTCAAATAGAGGAAAAGATCAAGCAGGTGCTTCCGGATTTTCCCAAATTTGCCATTACATACTCGGTATCAGAAAACGAAGAAGGCTCACAGGTAAATCAACAGAAAATGCAAAAATCACTGGATGATTACAATCAAATGTTTGAAACAAAATTTGAGCTTTCTCAGATTCAGGGATACAATGCAAACCTTAATAAACGGCTTGCCAGAAAAGCGGCAAAATTTAAGAGCAGGAAAGAGCAGCTTGATCTAGTCATTGTCGTAGACCGTTTGCTAACCGGTTTTGATGCGCCATGTATGTCTGCCATATTTATTGACCGGCAGCCCATGGGACCCCATGATCTGATTCAGGCCTTTTCCAGAACCAACCGTATTTTTAACAGCAATAAAACCTATGGACAGATTGTTACCTTCCAGGCGCCGCAGCTTTTTAAAACATGTGTAGATAACGCAGTAAAATTATATTCAGCAGGCGGTATGAAAGAGGCGCTGTTAGCCGAATGGGATGAGATAGAACCCGCATTTCGCAAGGCGCTTGCGGCGCTGCGGGTTTGCGCACAGACGCCAGACGAAGTGACTGGTATGTCTAAGAAAGAAAAAAAGATATTTGCAAATATTTTCCAGAGCTTCGACCGATTATTTGCGCAGCTGAAATCATTTACAAACTATAAGGAACAAATGCTTGCAGAATATGGAATCACCGAAGAAGAGTATGAGAATTATGCAGGGCATTACCTAAACGTATTGCAAGAACTTAATGAGGAAAAAACAGACTCAGAAGAGGATGACCCAGAAGTCCCGATAGTTGATCCAGATTATGAACTAATGGCATATAGCAATACAAAAATTGATTACGAGTACATCATCCACCTGATTCAAAATATCATTACACCAAATGATGAGGAGGCAGATATCACGCCGGGAGAACGGCAGAGAAAGATTGAGGAAGTAAAACAATACGTAGAAGAACCTCGCAGCGAAAATCCCAAAGTAGCAGCTATTATGTCTGATTTAATACATAAGATCGAGTTAGATGAGAATCAATACAAAGGGCAGTCCATCCTTGCTATTGTGGAACATATGAAACAGGACTGTATTGAACAGGTAATCACAGATTTTTGTATCACATGGTATGCTTCAAAAGATGATGTCATGTACGCAGCTGCACATTATACAAATGATAAGATTCCCAATGAAAGTGTAATTAAGGTAACAGCTGATTACACAAGTTATAAAGCAGCGCAGGAACGGGCGTTGCCGAAGTTTCAGTATTATTCGCAGATGATGGCAGAATTACGAAAAACATTAAGTGAAGAAATCAAACCGCTGCTCAACCATTAATGCTGCTTGTGTACCGCCGCCTTTTCTAATTCCTGATTGCTTCGATCAGCGTAAGCAGTTCAAGAAATGGAGGTAGCTTATGCGATACAAAATAGATCCCACATCACTCTTTTTTGAATACTACAAACAATGGGTGGATATTTACAAAAAAGGTGCAATCAGAGAAGCAACCATGGCAAAATACTTAATGACACAAAAATGGGTGGAGAGGCTTGCACCGGAATTAAAGCTTTCCGAATTAACAAGAACTGCATACCAGCAGCTTTTAAATGATTATGCACAGTACCACGAAAGGCAGACTACGCTTGACTTTCATCATCAACTAAAGGGTGCGGTTCTGGACGCAGTAGATGAAGGCATAATAGAGCGGGATCCCACCAGAAAAGCGATTATTAAAGGAAAAACACCAAGGCCAAAGAAGATAAAATACCTGAATCAATTTGAGCTTCATACATTAATTGCCAATCTTGATAGGAAAGAAGAACCCGATTGGCACTGGTTTATCCTATTAGTCGCAAAGACTGGTATGCGGTTTTCCGAGGCGCTTGCAATTACGCCAAACGATTTTGATTTTACAAAACAGACGGTGTCAATTAGTAAGACCTGGGATTACAAAGGCCATGGGGGATTTCTGCCCACGAAAAATAAATCGTCTGTAAGAAAGATTCAGATCGACTGGCAGATTGTAGTCCAGTTTTCCCAACTGGTCAAGGGATTGCCAAAAGATCAGCCGATTTTTGCTGGCAGCACGAAAATCTATAATTCTACAGTCAATGCAATCCTTACAAGGCAGTGCCAAAAATGTGGTATTTCAGTGATTTCCCTTCATGGACTCCGCCACACCCATGCTTCCTTGTTATTGTTTGCGGGAGTGTCGATTGCAAGCGTTGCCCGCAGATTAGGCCATGCGAGTATGACTACAACACAAAAGACCTATCTGCATATTATCCAGGAACTAGAGAATAAAGATGTCGATTTGGTAATGAGAACGCTATCAGGCTTATAAAAAGCTGGTAATACAAACAATAAAGAACATAAAAAATTGCAGCAAAAATGCTTACGCTGATGATTCAAATGAAAGAAATGAAACGATGGAAATCATTTACAAACCATTTTCAAATTTTTCATTAGGGGGAAGAAAACAGTTTAACCTGTTTTAGGAATAGGAAAATCATAAATTTACAAGTATAATGACAGCAGGTGGAGGTGGTAGAAATGAAGTACGAGAATGGAAAAGATATTTTCCCTCAGCAGTTGTTAAAACAGATTCAAAAGTACGCTGCCGGAAAATTAGTTTACATCCCCGCAGAAGAGTCGCGGAAAGTCTGGGGAGAAAAAACCGGCAGTCGAAAGCTGCTTCTGAAAAGAAATTACGATATCCGTCTAAAATTCAGAAATGGTGTGACAATCGAACAGCTCGCGGATGAATACTGCCTTTCCTACGAAACTGTTAAAAAAATTGTATATTATAATCTCTCGGAATCCTGAGTGATTATAGCCAGTTATTACTGGCAGCGAACATTGAAAAGTAAATATTATCCCAAAAAAATAAAAATGGACATGGAAAATAGACATAACTGTCGCTATGTTTTGAAAAATGATATATAATGGTTAAGGGGTTATGCTGCTTCTAAAATCAACTTTCGCAGGGTGGATTCAAAGGGCAAATCCCATGCATCCAAATGCTGCAGCATGAGGATGTGATAGAGGCGGCAGTACCACATCTTAGTAGAGCGGTGTCTGCCGCTTTCTAATTTAAAGTCTATT
>JAAVZI010000062.1 GCA_022791575.1 Lachnospiraceae bacterium | reverse complement strand
GTAGGTAATACTTTTGCTTCTATTTTTTTGATTGATTTAACAATTATCAGCATACTATTCATAAAGAATCTGATAGAGTGGTACAGAAGAAAAGAATATTTCAAAACAATCCGGGAGCGGGTAGAAGGTATGGAGCATCCCTGGCTGATCGCTGAGCTTCTGCCCGTTTCTTATCGTGCCGAGGACAAATTATATCAGGAATTATTAAGGCTGGTGGGAAGTTCAGCCATAGAGCAGATTCATAAGATAGAGGATGAAGAAAGGGAGTATGAGGAATATATTGAAGAATGGATACATGAAGTAAAAGCGCCGATTACCTCAATGCAGCTTATGATAGAAAACAGGGATGGAGATAATCCCGTCATAATCACTCAGGATTCCGAGAGATTATATTATATCATAGAATACCACAAAATACTACTAAGTAAAACAAAAAATTTGACAAAAAAATGTAGGTTATCTCAAGTCTGAACGGGTTTTTTATTGAAATAAGTGTCAAACTCGCGTGAATTAATAAAAAATACAGAACAGCATTTGCAGGATCTTAAAGAGCATAAGCAGTTAGGAAGTTGAAAAATTCCATGTTTTCCTGTATAATTGGATAAGAAGAATAGAATGGGAAATCAAAATTTATAAAGGAGGCTATTATGCTTGATACCATACCTAATGCAGAAGAGATGACAATTTTAGTCGGGAAACCCCTATACGATATATGGAATAAATTAAATGCTTTAATTGAGGAAACATATGACATGGACTGTTCATGGAATAAAGGCGGTAAAGCATGGAAATATGAATATAAATATCGCCGGGGTGGAAAAACGTTATGTGCATTATATGCAAGAGAAAATTGTGTGGGATTTATGATTATATTAGGGAAAGACGAACGGTTAAAATTTGAGGCAGATAGAGATAATTATTCAAAAGAAGTTCAAAGAATTTATGATGAAACACAAACTTATCACGATGGGAAATGGCTAATGTTTGAGCCAAAGGATACTACTTTATTTGATGATTTTATTAAACTATTAAGAATCAAAAGAAGGCCAAACAGAAAATAGTTTATCACCACACCATTAACAAATGGGATAGCTTCTTTAATAGAGACGGAATTATCAAATTTTTTTAATAAGAAGTCCCATACAAAGAAAAATCGAAATGAATGAATCTGACAAGGAGGATTTACAAGTGGGTATGGATTTGAATTTTTGGAAATACAAGGAAAATGCCATCCATGATCACGCAGGAATATATCAAACAGCGTGCTGTGATGGTCAGTTGATGGAAGAATTGGAGACTCTGCCGATAGATGAAATTTTAAAGAAAATATCTGTTGTCTTCTCAGATTGGACTATTCAAGATGATGGAAAAGATTTTGAAAAAGAAGGACATGGGGCATTTCAGATTTTTACAACTTCGCAAATTGTAAGATTTGATTGCTATGGTATGCAGGAAAATGATTTGAACGCTCTAATGGATCTTTTAATTGATTTTGGTTCTCCTCTCTATGATCCGCAAATAATGACAAGGTTTGATTCCTGGACGGATAGATGACAAATTTCAATTTTTCTGAGGTGAATAAGAAATATTGCCTATATGAAAAATAGATAATCGGCATTTAGTGGTTTTATAAAGATACAAAACTACCATCGCTTGCGGCATAACTACAGCTTGCAATTCTGAAAAAGCACCATAACTATTACTGCACTGAAGAAAAATCTAAAGGAAAATAAACTACAAAACTAAATACAATTTCAGATATCATACCGAAAATGTCACCATATCTAAATCACAAAGCAAACAACTAAAGAGCTTTTTCAAGATTGTTTGCTGCTTATAAAATGCCAGAAAACACAAATTGAAAAATACAGCAAAGCGGGACTTTGTGAATAGGAGTTGCCTATGAAGATATATAATGCAGGAAACAGAGTAATGAATAATTATATCTATCATGCTTCGCAAGGCTGGATTATGATTGATACCGGATATGAGCATAGCCTGAAAAAAGTTGAGAAAAGAGCAAATAAACAAGGCATTGTATTATCCAAGATTACATATGTGTTTCTCACGCATGCCCATGATGACCATGCAGGATTCCTAAACGAATTACTGACAAAATACCCAAATCTAAAAGTTATCATTCACAATCAGGCAATGCCCACGCTGTTAAGGGGACAAAATTCATTTGCCGGTGGCTGCTGCAGCTTAATTGCATTTGCCTTTTGTAAATCTATGGTTCTGATTGGAAAAGGAAAACCCTTTAGGCGGGAGAAGCTGAAAAAGTATATCAATCACATTTCCAGGCTCAGGCTTTACAAATTAAAGTAATACCAGTAACTTTCCATTAGCCATTGAATGGATTATGTTAAAAAATCAAAGTAGACATCAGAAAAATAAATGAGCAAAAACTAATATTTAGTCAAGGTTCCTTTTTTCATGGAACCAAGGCCGACTTAAAAATAGGAGATTGTATAATTACTGGAAAGAAAAAGAATTACAACGATGATAGAAAATCCCAATATGTCTATTTTGCAGGGACTTAGAGGCGGCAGTCTGGGGAGCAGAATTAGCAGAAGGCGCTGGCAGAGAACGGATATATTTGGTTGAGCCAACAGGAGATTACAAGGATGATCCCAATCTAACAGACAAAAAATTTCCTGGAAATCCCACAAAATCATACCGCTCAAAACAACTGTTAAAAATTGTTGCAGAAGTAAGCAACTGGCAAAGACATTCCCCCGAAATGTTAAATACGATGCTGAACAATCTTAAAAAGCTGTCTGAAAATGGGATAAAAACAATCGACTCATACTGCAAGAAACATCACAAGTTTTAAAAGAGGAGAAAAAGATGATTATATTGATCACAGGAGCATCACACACAGGTAAAACTGCCCTCGCACAAAAATTGCTTGAAACCTATCAATATCCATACTTATCAATAGACCATTTAAAAATGGGTCTCATTCGCAGCGGCTACACGAAACTTACCCCGGAAGATGATCATGCACTTACCGAATATCTGTGGCCGGTTATTCGCGAAATGATAAAAACTGCCATAGAGAACAAGCAAAATTTGACGATTGAAGGGTGCTATATTCCTTTCAATTGGGCAAGTGACTTTGAAAAAGAATATCTTGAACAGATCCAATACTATTGTCTGGTAATGAGTGAGAATTATATAAAAAATCACTTTCCCAGCATCAAAAACTATGCCCGCGTCATAGAAGATCGTTTAGATGATGACTGGTGTACGAGAGAACGCGTTTTAGAAGACAACGCACAGTTTTTAGAACTTGCGCAAAAGTATAAGGTAAACTATATTCTAATTGATGATAAGTATGAGATCAAGATTGATTTACAGTGACAGCTTCATTCCAGAAAAACAAAATCATAGGCATATGCGAAAGTCTGAATCAAAGCGACGATTTTAGACAAAACATACAAAAACGCCGCTCAAAAACGTTTTGAATTCGCTCTGTTTTTGTATGTTTTGCCTAAAATCTGGTTATGAATACTGAGTTTCGCATATGCCTAAAAACTTAATAAATTTGAAAGGAGAACAAAATGCCATATATAACAGTTGAAAGCGGTGCATTATCAGATGAACAAAAAGAGGAATTAATCAAACAATTGACAAAAGTATCTTCTGAAATAATGAACGTGCCGCAGGAATTTTTTGTAACCATAATCAAAGAAGTATCGGATAAAAATTTTGGGATCGGTGGAAAAACAATTGATAAAGTTAAAAAAGAATACATGAAGAAACATCCGTAACATCCTGTTTATGGAATTGTCAGATATGAGTTGTTACGAGGTTTTGAATGATATCATTCGTGATATCAGAGAAAATGAATCGTCAAGCTCAAATAAAAAAATTAAACAAAATTAGAGGTTTTATCTTGCTGTTTTCCGCCTGAAGCAAAAACAGTTCAATAAATTGAAAAATCCTATACATTCTTGTATAATTAAAATATCCTACCGAGAAATCGGTATAATACGAGGTGTTCAATGGGTAAGAAATTATCAGAAATGAGTTTGAAAGAGTAATGGCAGCTATTTCCCATCGTTTTAACCGAATATCAGGCCTCTTGGAAAGAATGGTATTCTGAAGAAGAACAAATATTGAAACAGGCAATACCGCAGGCAGTCAGAATCAGTCATATAGGAAGCACAGCGATTGGTTCGATCTGGGCAAAACCGCCTGCCTGTCGGATACACCACAAAGCGTTTCATTTTACAGATAGAAAATTAGAAGGAAAGAAATAAAATGAAAAGGTATCGCATTTATTTCGTCCCTGCCAACCTTTGTGCTTATCGAACCGTTTTTGCTTACGCTGCCGTAGTTTTGAGGGGAAATGGGAGTAAGGACCGCTGTTTTGCTAGCAAAATCGTTGACTTTGTAAGTTTCCACTGCATTTCTTATAAAATATTAAAAAAGGGGATTGACTCCTACGCAGCGTAATAGTTTATGATAGAGGCAGCACGGAAGGAGGAATGAACCATGAGGACAGTAAATGAAGTCAGTAAATTGACGGGAGTGAGTATACGCGCTCTGCAGTATTATGACAAAATCGGATTACTGAAACCAACAAAGTATACAGAATCCGGATACCGGCTGTATGACGATACAGCTTTGGAACGGCTGCAGCAGATTTTACTGTTTCGGGAATTGGAATTTCCTTTAAAAGAGATCGGCGAAATTATATCCAGACCAGATTTTGATAAGAATCAGGCCTTAGAGCAGCAGATTACACTGCTGACCTTGAAAAAGGAGCGTCTGGAACGCCTGATTGATTTTGCCCGTGGAATAAAATTTACAGGAGTGAGAACAATGGATTTTTTAGCATTTGATACTACAAAGATTGACGAGTACACACAGCAGGCCAAAGCGCAGTGGGGGAAAACCGCCGAATATAAAGAATTTGAACAAAAATCCCAGGAAAGAAGCAAAGAAGAAGAGCGGGCGGTTATGGAGCAGTTTATGCAGATTTTTGTCGAATTTGGGAAAATAAAGGACAGGGCTGCCGAAGCAACAGAGGCACAGAGCCTGGTAAAACGGCTGCAGGAGTATATTATGCACAACTTTTATACGTGCTCCAATGAGATTCTGGCCGGCCTTGGACAGATGTACGATGCCGGCGGAGAATTTACAGCCAACATTGACCGAGTTGGCGGAAATGGAACCGCGGCATTTGCGGCAGAGGCTGTTCGGGTTTACTGCAATACGTGAGAGAATGCCTGATTGGGAATCGGATTTACCTTTGGTAAGGATAGGAACAAAGCACAGCAATAGCCGCCTCAGTCTTGAAAACTAGGCGGCTATTGCTGCATTTTAACGGGCTGACCGTCTATTGAAGGTTCTATTTACAGAAAAATTCAGACAGTTAGTATGAAAGCAATCCAGTTTGGTTTTGGTGCTTGCGCAGTTTTATGATTTCTCATTAAAAATTTCCGCCGCCTGCTTTTTCGTCAGACTGCCGCAGGCGATCATTCGCTCTAAGACAACGGACATCCGCTTTGTGGCAAGTTCCTTGCTACTGTTGGGTGAATAGGCGGATGGCGCATTAGGAAGTCCTGCCAGCATCACCGCTTCATAATCGGTCAGATCCTGCGGTTTCTTTTGAAAATATCCCTGCGCAGCATCGTAAATTCCATAGTATCCGCTTCCGAAATATATGGTATTTACATAGATTTCAAACAGCTCCTGTTTACTGTATTCCTGTTCAAGCGCAAAGGCTGCAAACACCTCTGCCGCTTTCCGTTCTACCTGTTTTTCCTGTGTAAACAGCTGGTTTTTGGCGATCTGCTGGGTAATGGTGCTGCCGCCCTCGGCAAAGGAGAGAGTGGTCAGATCCTTACCGACTGCCCGGATGATTGCCAGCGCGTCAATTCCGCAGTGGCTTTCAAAACGTTTATCTTCGGCGGCGATAACTGCGTCAATATAGATCTTTGGCAGCTCTTCGTATGTTGTAAAGCCCTCCTGTTCGCGCACAGCGTCGGCAATCTCTGCAATCGGATGTTCTTTTACAGCCGATTGGTACATTTGATAACCTTTAACGCCGAAATATCCGGCGCCCGATAGACCAAGTACCAGAAACAATGCGAAAATTGATAAAAGAATGGTTTTGATCCGTATGATTCCCCGTGTCCTCTTTGCTCGTCCCATATTGGCTGACTCCTTTCCTGTGAAATGTTTTTCCTAGTTCTTTGGTGGAGGATACATTTATTTTATCATATAAATGTTACGTGCAGGTGACATCAGGGTTACATTTTTGTAAGAATAGAGAAGATGGAACCATCAGCAGAATTCAGGCGCGAGGGCTGCCGCAGGGTCTCATAATAATAAGTTTTATAATTGATGATTTGTTCTTCAAAGAATACATATTTTCCAGCGTCAAATTGTTTTTATATAGAAGCAGCAGTAAAAGCAGATAGGATATTCTTCCATTTCCAGCACGGAATGGGTGTATACAAAGAACATTCAAAATCAAACATGGAATTAAAAGGAGTTAGTTGATATTTGCGTTGCTGCGTCAGCCCTTCAAACTTCCGTTGGGGTTCCATACAAGTATAAAAGGGTCATTCAATGGAGAGTTCAGGCTCCCGTTCGGTGGCCAGAGCCAGTCGCTGAACTAATTCCTGCACCTCTTTTTGTTTTTGAAATATTCATACGCGGCTCCTTTCAACAGCTGCAGTGGATGGATTACTGTGAAAACAAGGCTGCACAATTGTCCATAACTGCAATCAAGTATTTTGAAAAATTGTTTTTGTTACAGTTTTATTGTATCGTATGAAATGCGGATTGGCCATCGTCATTTGCAGGAAAAGTTTTTCTCATTTTTATTGGATAAAGTCATATACGGCATTTCCTGTAATGAAAAAGGGGTAAAGCCTATTTCAATCGATAAAGCTTTACACCCTATATTTCAGCTGCTATTTCATTGTCACTATTATTCTTTGATTCTATCAAGTTCTGTCAGGCTGCCCCTAAACTTGACAATGTAACTTTTAATTCTATATACCGTTTATGCATTGAATTGTATATATCTGCTGCACCTGACATATAATCACCCACGTTCTTTATACTGCGTCTATCTGCTAACTCTATTATAACAGTTGTCTAACAAAGTATAAAGCTTATATTCACTTATCGCTAAACTGGTTTCATATTACATTATAACCATGTACGTAATTGGTGTTTAATCCATAGCCATTGTGGATATCTATTACCAAATAAATATGGGGTGTGTATGGACAGGAATGGAATAAAATAAAAGAATTGGTAGAATTATCAAATAAATGGTTGTAAGATAAATTCTATATGTGGATAAAAATTTCGCATGTCAGAACTGATGTTTTAGGTTGTATATTGAAATCTGTCTTAGATTAGGGTATAATACATAAATAGAAACCATTTGCATAGTAGGCTGCATCAATATTGGATCAGCAATTGAGGGAAAAATTCGGGGATTCCTATCTTATTAAGAACAGTAATAGGAGTTGTACAAGGGAATACAGTTATGATTGGAGATCAAAGAGGGTTTGATGAATCCAAGATGATTCGTTCATGGTTAAATAAATGCTTTGCAAAAGAAAATAAAAGAACATACATTCGATTTCTCATCTGTGATGTCCAAAAAAAGAAACCTATCAATAATCAATTAAAAGAACTGCAGTCATAGTTTTATGAATGTGATTTATTTCCCGCAAGAGGGAAACATTCTAATCATTTCCAACCTATGTATTTTTCATTCAGTCATATCGCATAAATAATCCCACCCATCCAGTTTCATACTTTTCCAAAATCAATATCTTAATTAGGGAATTGCGAAAGTCGCATTTAAGGCGACGAGTTTGAACAATATATACAAAAATTCCGCTCAAAGACGTTTTGAATTCGCTGCATTTTTGTATATATTGCCCAAACTCTGACATTGAAATGAGATTTTGTAAATGCCTAAATATTTTAATAAAAGAAAGGAACAACAATATGCTACGATTAAGACCATACAAAGCCTGCGACGCTCAGGCCGTCACCCAATGGCTCAAAGATGAACGCGCATTCCGCCTGTGGAGCGCCGATCGTTATCCCCGCTATCCCATCACCGCCGCCGATTTGAATGCCTATTACGACAAAGAAAAACAAAACGAAACCATCTGGGCAATGACCGCATTTGACGAAACCGGCGTCGTGGGCCATTTTACCATGCGCTACCCCCAAGCGGGCAATTATGAAGAAATCCGTCTAGGCTTCGTCATTGTAGACGACCAAAAACGCGGCAAAGGCTACGGAAAGGAAATGCTTTCCCTGGCCAGAGCCTACGCCTTTGACCTGCTCAAAGTCCGTAAAATTACCTTAGGCGTCTTTGAGCAGAATACAAACGCCCTTTGCTGTTACCGTGCCAGCGGCTTCCGCCCTGCGGTCCACAGCGAACCAGAACAATACAACTGCATGGGAGAGTTATGGAACTGCCTGGAAATGGAACTGATCCAAGGAGAACAATATGAGTAAAAAACAAACAACCGAAATTCTCAAGGCCTACTTTGGTTACGATTCCTTCCGCGCCGGGCAGGAATCTATTATTGAGGCCATCTTATCCGGCCGTGACGTCATGGCCGTCATGCCAACCGGCGCCGGCAAATCCATCTGTTATCAGGTGCCTGCCCTGATGCTGCCGGGTATTACACTTGTAATATCTCCGCTGATTTCGCTGATGCAGGATCAGGTAAAATCGTTAAATCAGGCAGGCATCCACGCCGCATTTATCAATTCCTCCCTTACCGAAAGCCAGATCGCCAAGGCGCTTCGGCTGGCGCAGGAGGGCATTTACAAAATCATGTACATAGCCCCGGAGCGCCTGGAAAATGCTGCCTTTCTCCAATTTGCCAGCCAGAGCACGATTTCCATGGTCACCGTCGACGAGGCGCACTGCATTTCCCAGTGGGGGCAGGACTTCCGGCCAAGTTATCTGAAAATCGTTGATTTTGTCGAGCATTTACCCGCCCGTCCGGTAGTCAGCGCATTTACCGCAACGGCGACCAGGGAGGTCAAAACGGATATCGAATGCATGCTGAAACTTAGCCGGCCCAAAGTCATTGTTACCGGCTTTGACCGGGAAAATCTCTATTACAGCGTGGAGTACAAAACCGGAAAGCAAAAGGATCAATTTGTCCTCGACTATGTGGAGAAGCACGCCAAAGAGAGCGGCATTATTTACTGCTCGACCCGCAAAAATGTGGACATGCTCTATGAAATGCTGTTTAAACGGGGCGTGCCCGTAACCCGCTACCATGCGGGAATTGACAACAAGATCCGCAAGAGAAACCAGGAGGATTTTATCTACGACCGCGCGCCTGTGGTCGTGGCGACCAATGCGTTCGGCATGGGGATTGATAAGTCTAACGTCCGCTACGTTCTCCATTACAACATGCCCCAAAGCATGGAAAATTACTATCAGGAGGCCGGACGCGCCGGCCGTGACGGCGAAAATTCGCAGTGCATTCTGCTATATTCGGCGCAGGATGTAATGATTAATAAATTTCTGCTGGAAAAGAAAGACTTCGAGGGCATCGACGAGGAGGATATTGAGCTGATTCAGCAGCGGGACACCCGGCGGCTGCAGAAGATGGAGGGCTACTGCCGGACGACGTCCTGCCTGCGCAATTATATTCTGGAGTATTTTGGCGAGCGGACCAATGTTCCGTGCAACAGCTGCGGAAACTGCCACCGCGAATTTACCGAGGTCGACCGCACCCAGGATGCCAAATGGGTAATCAACTGCCTGGCCGAGACCCGGGGGCGTTTCGGCCGCAATATTGTAATCGGCACCCTGCTGGGGGCCAGCCGCGCCCGCTTAAAGGAAGTCGGTGCCAATGCCTACCGCTCCTATGGAAAGCTGTCCCAGCGCAATGAAACAGAACTGCGCCTTTTAATCGACCAGATGATTGCCGAGGGGTATGTAGTGCAGACGTCCGGGGAATATAGCGTGCTGCGGATGGGAGATATCAGCCTCCTAAAAAATGAAGACACCCAAGTGATCCTTCGTACCTTTAAGGAACGCGAAACGGCCAGCACGAAAAAGAAGACCAGGAGGAGCACCGATTCTTTGACCAGCACTGGATTCCGTTTATTTGAGAAGCTCCGCCAGCTGCGCCTTATCATTGCCAGAGAAGAGGGCATGCCGCCCTATATTATTTTCAACGACAAGACCCTGATCGACATGTGCGCCAAAGTGCCGCAGAGTAAGGCAGAAATGCTTGACGTATCCGGGGTTGCAGAAAATAAATTCCACAGATATGGGCAGCGTTTCCTTGATGAAATCGCAGAATTCCTGGCAACGCATTCAAACTGCGTAATCAGCGCCGAGGAGGAGACCGCGGCGGCCGGGGAGAAGTGATTAATGATAGTTAGAAAAAATAGTGGTACTTGACAAACATACCAACGGTATGATAGTATAAACATACCAACGGTATGTAAAACTACCACAGACCAGCAGGAGGCATGGAACATGGCCAGAAATAAGCACCCAGAAGAAACTGCAAACCGCATATTGGAGGTGGCGGCCCGCCTATTTACGGAGCAGGGCTACGAGCACACGTCGATTCAGGATATCATTGATCAGCTGGGCGGGCTCAGCAAGGGCGCAATCTATCATCATTTTAAGTCTAAGGAGGAGATTCTGGTTGCGGTGACTGACCGCATGACAGAAGAATCCAACAAACTGTTAGAGACCATTCGCGACCGCACAGACTTAAGCGGCAGGGATAAATTGAAAACCATTTTTAAAGCCTCCATCAACCGCCCGGTACAGGATGACATTTTCACGGTGGCGCCGGATCTGGGCGGCAGTCCGGGCCTGTTATACAGCATTTTCCGTGATACCGCTGAAAATGTGGCGCCAAACTACATTCAGCCGATTATCGAACAGGGGATCGTGGATGGTTCCATACAGACGGATTATCCGGCCGAATTATCGCAGCTTTTGATTCTGGCGGCCAATATCTGGACCAATCCGATGATTTTCGACGATACACCAGAGCAGTCTTATCGTAAATTCATGGTGTTCCGCCAGATGATGGAGGGATTTGGGCTGGATATTGTAGACGACGAGATGTTAGGGCGTCTGCAGGAGCTGGCGGCCATTTACCAGAACCATAAATCGAAGTAGGGTTTTTGGATGGTTTGCTATGCGTGCAGCGGTCGGCAGATGAAGGTCCTGTCTGGCCGTTAAATATAAAGAATCTGCCCGAATCAATGGGCAGCTCTTTTTTAAATATTATACATACCGTCGTGCGGTATGAAAAGGAGGAATACGGAATGGAGCGGAAATTATTTTCTAGGAATTTTACTTTGGTGGTGATTGGGCAGATTATTTCGCTGTTTGGAAATGCGGTGGTCCGCTTTGCGCTGCCGCTGTATCTTTTGAATCAAACGGGTTCTTCGGCGCTGTTTGGAACGGTGACGGCGTGCGCGTTTATCCCGTCGATTCTGCTGTCGCCGGTTGGCGGGATTGTGGCGGACCGGGTCAATAAAAGAAATGTAATGGTAATTCTGGATTTTTTCACGGCGGTGCTGATTTTGCTGTGTTCGCTGCTGCTGGGGAGAGTCAGTCTGGTTCTTTTGATTACGGTCACGTTAATGCTGCTGTATGGTATTGCAGGTGCGTACCAGCCCTCGGTACAGGCGAGTGTGCCGGTACTTGTGAGTACGGATCATTTTATGGAGGCGAATTCGGTTATTAATACAATCAGCTCGTTTGCGGGTTTGGTAGGACCGGTGTTTGGCGGGGTGCTGTATAGCTGTTATGGACTGAAACCCGTTTTGTGGGTCTGTGTGGTCTGTTTTTTTGTATCAGCGGTGATGGAGCTGTTTATTCAGATTCCATATGTGCGGCCGGATTCTGGGGGTGGAATTCTGACGGATGCGAAGAATGATATGATGGAAAGCCTCCGGTTTATACGCAGGGAGAAGCCGGTGCTGGGGAAAGGGCTGGTCATTATCTGCGGCGTGAATTTATTTCTTTCGGCGATGATTCTTGTCGGGCTGCCGTATCTGGTAACGGAGGTGCTGCCGTTTGCGGCGGGGCGGGCGAATCAGCTTTATGGCTTTGCACAGGGGGCGCTGGCAGCAGGCGGTCTGGCAGGTGGTATTGGTGCGGGGGTTTTTGCTAAGCGTCTGCGGATTGAGAAGGCGGGGAATCTGATTGTGGCGGCGGCTTTGTTTGTATTTCCAATGGGGATTTCGCTGGTGTTTTTTTCATCGGGCATGGTGAATTATCTGGTAATGACAGTCTGCTGCTTTCTGATTATGGTTTGTTCGACGATGTTTACGGTACAGATCATGGCGTTTGTGCAGGCAGAGACGCCGCAGAACCTGCTGGGGAAGGTGATTGCGGTACTGCTTGCGATTGCCATGTGCGCGCAGCCGATTGGCAATGCGATGTATGGGGTTTTGTTTGAGATCTGTGCAGGAGCTGAGTCTGCCGTGGTCTTGTTCGCGGGGATAGTTTCGCTGGGGATCGCGGTGGGGGCGCGGGGAGTGTTTGGGAAGGTTTCTTAGAACAAGTAGGAATTGTGTAATGATATTAAGGAAATATAAAAACCCGCAGAAGTTGATTTCTTCGTCTGCGGGTTTTCGTTATTAAAATTCTTCAGATGATAAAATGTATTTTTTCAAAAGAGAAATAACTTCATCAAGATTGATAGGTTTTGCTGTATGGGCATTCATTCCGCAATCCAGACAGTGCTTGATATCCTCAGAAAAAGCATCGGCTGTCATGGCAATGATCGGAATGGTTTGCGCATCAGCACGGCTTAGTTCACGAATTGCCTTTGTAGTTTCATAGCCATTCATAATAGGCATACGTACATCCATTAAAATGGCATCATAATATCCCTGTTCGGCCGCCTGGAATTTTTCTAAACAGAGCTTTCCGTTTTCAGCCCATTCTAGTTCGATACCAATATCCGATAATAATTCTTTTAATATCTCCCAATTTAGTTCATTGTCTTCAGCAACCAGCAGATGGCATCCCTTCAGTTCCAGATCTGCATCGAATTCTTCCACAGTTTCATCCACATTCATATATTTCTTTAAGCCATAGAATAAAGTGGATTTAAATAGCGGTTTTGCAATAAATCCATTAATACCAGCGGCTCTAGCTTCTGTTTCAAATTCGCTCCAGTCATATGCGGAAATGAGGATAATTGGCATTTCTATAATTTTTCGTATCTGTTTGGCTACATAGATACCATCTGAATCCGGAAGTTTCCAATCCAGCAGCACAATCTGATAATCATCTTGTTCCTGGTGATGTTTTGATATCATTTCCAGAGCTTTTGTTCCGCTCAGTGCCCAATCAGCTTTTATACCGATAGAATCCAGAGCTTCGACAGAGGTACGGCAAAGTACTTCGTCATCATCTACAACCAGCATTTTCCAAGGAGGGAGAATCATATCGATTTCTTCTGTACTGGCTTTTTCCATATCTAAAGCGACATGAAATTCGGTTCCATGTTCTGGTTCACTTTCTACGTTAATCGTTCCACCCATGGCTTCTACAATGTATTTTGTGATGGACATTCCCAGACCAGCACCTTCTGTTTTATGGACACGTTTGCTGTCTGCCCTAGAATAAGAGTCAAAAATATGTTTTAGAAACTCCGCACTCATACCAATTCCATTATCTTTGACAATTACATGTGTTCGGACATAAGGCTCCTCTAACTCGGCTGGAGTTTCCTCTTGGAATAAGGATAATTCAATCGTGCCGCCTTCCTGTGTATATTTGACTGCATTAGAAAGCAGATTCAATAAGATCTGATTCAAACGCACACTGTCACAGTACACGTCTTCTGTTATAATATTGTCAATATGGACATTAAAATTTTGCCCTTTTCCTTTCACCTGCGTTTGCACAATGCCGACTACACCTTCGATAATTTCTCTTAGGGAAATGCGCTCGGCAGTCAGCGTCATTTTACCGCTTTCAATTTTAGACATATCAAGAACATCATTAATCAGTCCCAGTAAATGTCTACCAGAAAGAGTGATCTTTTTCAAGCAGTTCTGCACTTGTTCTTTGTCATCAATATGTGTGGTTGCAATTGCTGTCATACCAACAATTGCATTCATAGGTGTCCGAATATCATGACTCATATTTGAGAGGAAGGTACTTTTAGCCTTTGTTGCCTGTAATGCTTCCTGACGTGCCTCTTCTAGTTCATTCAGCTGATGGCGGGTCATTTTAAAATAGATAAAGAAAATGATCAATAATATGAATACAATAAGCAGACTGAGTAATATAGTAGCATTTGTTCTGTTCTGGTTCAAAGTTTCCAAGGTTTCATCCAAAATACCAGAAGGAAGTATGGAGATTAAGTGCCATTCAGAATAAGGAAGTAAAGTACAATAGACCTGCTGTTTGCTTCCATTAAAGTTCATAATGCCGGAATAATTTTCTTTTTTACTCATAGAAGCAGAAATATCCTGAATATAGGCGTCTATTTCTTTAGTATTATCATGATTATAACGTTCATATAAACTGCTGAAGTAATCGGTATAATCGTTATTCATATTACTTACAATAAAAGTACCGTCTTGTCGTATAATATGAGAATAAATCAATGTATCCTCTTCTTCTGTACTCAGCATAGTACTGATATAATCAATAGGAACAGCAACTACCATTGCCATGCAAGTTTCTCCGTTTTTTAGCGGATATTCTGCATCAACGCCAAGCATGACAACCTGATTATTGGAAGCATCAGTTCCAACCGCCACCTTTTTTTCATTGTTTCTTAGCGATTCTAAAAAAGGCTCTGGATCTGTAAGATAGAGCTGTGAGCCATTCAGCATTTCCAATTGTCCATCTTCTGAACAAAGAGCAAGGTAATTAAAGCTTCTGGCACTAGCTCTGTAAATTAATTCTTCGTATAATTGATCGATTTCGGCCATATCTGTAGGAACAACATCTACAATGGTTTCTGTCTGTTCCAGCTTTAAGTCAATCAGTGTTCGGAAATGTGCAGAAATATGGTCGTTGATACCAGCCATGTATAAATTACCTACTTTATTCACTGCCTCTTCACTGATTCCACGCATATATTGTCCCAGAGAAGCAAAAGCGCCTACACTGACCAGCAGCAGAAGGGTAAAGCTTCCTATTAAAAAACGGATCGTATATTGTCCTTTCATCTTTTTTTGAATGTCCATATGTATCGTTCCTTCCTAATGTCATGTTTCAAAGTACAATAAGAGTAAATTATGCTCATATTACTCCATACTATACCTATAAATATAAATCAACTTTATGATTGTGTCAAGCATGGAACGTAATTAAAAAAATTTCTAAAAAATAAGATTTATATATAGTATTTTTTGATATATATAAATGGATTGTTATGCTGCCTTATGATAAAATAGAACAGCATACTATGATTTAGAGAATATAAAAAGTTCTATATTAAGATATCTTAAATAAGGGATTCTATTATGAAGAAATAAAAACATATATACCTAAAATATATTATTTGATACATTGATTTACTTGGTTATATTCTAATTTATAATTATTATACTTCATGCATTTTAATAATAAGTTCCAGCCCGCTGCTTATGCTGATTACTGCTTTTGCAGTCAGACCGGAGGATGTAGTGGAAAAGGAGAGATAAAAGTATGTTGCTTATGTCAACAGTTTTTTGAAAACCTATGTTTATTACTATGATTATAAAAATTATCTTGTTCAAAGCGCCCAGTTCTTTAAGGAATCTATGATAGCTTCGATCGTTTCTTCTGGATTTAAATCTCGTTCGTCAATAATCATATCTGCATATTTTTCATATAAAGGCCTGCGTTCGTTATAAAGTTCCGCAAGGGTCTGCCCTGGGCGGATCACAACTCCCCGATTTTTGATATCTCCCAACCGCTTTTGCAGATAGGGGAAATCCAGATGAAGATAGATCAAATGTCCGATTTCCTGAAAATGTTCCATAGCTTCTTTACCATAGACGGCGCTGCCGCCTGTGGCAATAATACTCTTTGCAGGTGTTAAACCAGTATTAACCCGGTTCTCTATGGAAAGAAAGCCGTCAATCCCTTCCGCCTCTATAATTTCTCTCAGCAGCCGCTGTTCCTGCTGCTGGATTACCAGATCTGAATCAATAAAATGATAACCAAGAATCTTGGCGAGTATAACGCCAATGGTACTTTTGCCGACGCCAGGCATTCCAATCAGAATTAAATTATTTTTCATAAGTATCCTCTCTTTCGCGCTGTGTTTTTAGTTAGTAGATTCTAACTGGCAGCCTTTTTATTCTTAAGAAACATAAGAAGTGAAGCGGTAAATATAATAATATAACCGAGTATGCTAAGTAGATCCGGCCATTCGCCAAGCAGCAGAATCCCCCATAAGGAAGAAAATAGAATCTGGCTGTAATCATAAACGGAGATTTCCCGTGCAGGAGCATGAGAGTAAGCGGCAGTAATGGCAAACTGTCCTCCCGTAGCGGCCAGTCCTGCCAATAGAAGCAGACCAATCTGCCCCCCATTCATGGGTGTATATTCAACAAGCAGGAATGGAAGAGACGCCAGACAGGAAAAGGCTGAGAAAAAGAATACAATAAATGGTCCCTTGACGTCTCTGGCACTTAAAATCCGCACAAAAGTATAGGCAGTTCCAGCTCCCATACCGCCCAGCAGTCCGACCAATGCAGGAAAGGTAATGATATTGTCAAAACCAGGACGCAGAATAAAGAGCGTTCCTACAAATGCACTCAATACGCACAGAATCTGATATTTACGTACGTTTTCTTTTAACAGAAAGTAAGATAGAATCACGGCAAAAAAGGGCGATAATTTATTCAGCATATTGGCATCCGACAAAGGCAGATGATCAATCGCATAAAAGTTGCAGAAGATTCCAATTGTACCAAAGAAGGCACGCAGCAACAGCAGCCTCCAGCAGGTTTTATCAGTTGGAGCCAGCACTCGTTCCTTACGAAGGATAAAAATAGCCGTCAAAAGGGCTACAAGATTTCTAAAGAAGCTTTTCTGCATGGAGGGAATATTGCCGGAGAGCCGTACGAACAGACTCATCAGCGAAAAGCAAAACGCTGCCAGTATAATATACATAATACCTTTTGTTCTCTCTGACATCCTCCCAGTTCCTTTCTCTTATGATGTCTAAATCAGTTGAAAATGTTCCATAGCATGGTACAGACCATTGTCTTCCACAGAGGAAGTAATATACGAGACCACATCCAATACCTCTTTCATTCCATTTGCCATACCAATGCTGTTAGGTACATGAAGGAGCATAGAAAGGTCATTTGTGCTGTCACCAAAGGCATAACAACGTTCCAGTGGAATTTGAAAATAATCGCAGAGAAAATCAATACCAGTGGCTTTAGAAAATCCTTTCGGTACAATTTCACAAAAACCTTCTCCACGACGGATAAATGTAAAGCTGTCTTTAATTCCCTCCATAAAGCGTTCCAGGTCGCAGTCTTCTTCAAACCAGCCCGTAAATTTATCAAAAGAAAATTCTGTTGTTCCGACAAAGTCCTGTATTTCCCGTCCAAGCTCCTGAAAATGATTTTTTAACTTGATTACTTCCGGATGTTGTTCCAGTTCAGGATCTATGCCGTTCTTATCCGCGCTTTCAAACAGGGAATACATGCGGCATTCCCTGGCAAGAAGAGCCGTATCATCACATAATTTCTTAGGCAGCCGGTTATGGAACAGGGGCTGCCCATGATATTGAATATAAGTTCCACAGCCGCATACAAAGCCGTCAAAACCAATATCCCGGATAAATGGTTCAATATTCAGTAAGACTCGGCCGGTATTGATAAAACATAGGTTTCCGCGTAAACGGGTCTGCTGAATGGCGTCCCTGGCACTATCAGGAAGATAGCGCCGTCCGTCCTCTGTAATTAATGTTCCGTCTATATCAAAAAATAGCAAATTACGTTCCATCATATCCTCAAAACTGATTATAACTGTCTACACAGCTGAATCATTTCAATTGCGCCTAATGCACAGTCATAGCCTTTGTTTCCAGCTTTTGTACCAGCACGTTCAATCGCCTGTTCAATGGTATCCGTAGTCAGAATGCCGAACATAACCGGGATTCCGCTTTCTAAAGAAACAGCAGCAATCCCTTTGGATACTTCAGCGCACACATAATCATAGTGGCTGGTAGCGCCGCGGATTACTGCACCAAGGCAGATCACGGCATCATATTTACCGGAATTGGCCATTTTCTTTGCTATAAGAGGAATTTCAAATGCACCTGGCACCCATGCCAGAGTAATATCGGATTCTTTTACATTATGGCGGATCAGACCGTCTTCTGCACCGCTGATTAACTTAGATACGATAAATTCATTAAACCGCGAAGCTACAATTCCTACTTTCATTCCTTCTGCTAGAAAATTTCCTTCGATTTTTTTCATAATAATCCTCCTTAAAATAGTTTGGACAAATGGAAGTCCATTTAAAATAATAAATATTTAAACCCACTCTAATTGAAAAGGGTATCTGCTATTCTTTATTCCTTTGGAAATGTGAGCAAATGTCCCATTTTATCCTTTTTTGTCTTTAAATAGCGGGCATCAAATGGATTTGGCTGAATCTCCAGCGGCACCCGTTCCGTTATTTCCAGATTATAGTGGCTAAGTCCATCAAGCTTCGTGGGATTATTGGTCATCAGCCGCATGTTTCGCACACCAAGATCAGAAAGAATCTGGCAGCCGATGGTATAGTCGCGCATATCTTCTGGGAAACCAAGGGCCAGGTTTGCTTCTACGGTATCCATTCCTTGATCTTGAAGTGCATAGGCTTT
Organism: Lachnospiraceae bacterium; assembly: GCA_022791575.1. Taxonomy (GTDB): domain Bacteria; phylum Bacillota; class Clostridia; order Lachnospirales; family Lachnospiraceae; genus JAAVZI01. Next base: position 27,375 of record JAAVZI010000062.1, on the reverse strand, counting down.
AATTTTATTCAAAAGTCCGATTCCCCGGCCTTCCTGACGAAGATAGACTAGTATGCCCCGCCCCTCTTCTGCAATCTTTTTCATAGCTGCATCATACTGCTGTCCGCAGTCACATTTTGCAGAGCCTAGGGCATCACCGGTCAGACATTCTGAATGCACCCTGGTTAAAACTGGCCTGCCATCCGATATATTTCCCATTACAAGGGCAATATGCTGTTTGCCGGTTAGAGCCTCTTCATATCCATGAATCGTGAATTCCCCATAGCGAGTCGGCAGCTTAGCTTCCGTTACATGGGTAACCAGTTTTTCCGTTTGCTTGCGGTATTCAACCAAATCAGCAATCGTTCCAACCTTAAGCCCATGCTTATGAGCAAAGGCAAGCAGATCTTCTTTTCGTGCCATGGTACCGTCATCTTTCATAATCTCACAGCATAATCCGGCAGGCTTACAGCCAGCCAGCCGTGCCAGATCCACGGTAGCTTCCGTATGTCCGGGACGGTCCAAAACTCCATGTTCTAATGCCCGCAGCGGAAACATATGTCCAGGCCTTCGGAAATCTTCTGGCTTGGCGTCATCCTGAACTGTGTGAAGGGCTGTCAGACTCCTTTCGTAGGCAGAAATGCCGGTAACCGTATCCTTAAAGTCAATAGAGACCGTAAAAGCAGTACAATGATTATCCTCATTGACTTCACACATCTGGGGAAGCTGCAGTTTTTCAATAATAGAAGAGTCCATGGGGGTACAGATCAATCCTCTGGCTTCTTTTGCCATAAAGTTCACATTTTCAAGGGTGGCATGTTCAGCAGCGCAGATGACATCCCCCTCATTTTCTCGGCTTTCGTCATCTAGGATTACAACGTTTTTGCCGTTTCGTATATCCTCAATAAGTTCAGGAATGGTATTAAAAGTATTCATATTGGGGTCCTTTCTATATAGATCGTATAATGAGTTTGGCGTTGCGGAAAGTTGTGTTGTGCGACGATTTTAGACAACAGATACAAAAACGCCGCTCAAAAACGTTTTGGATTCGCTCTGTTTTTGTATCTGTTGCCTAAAATCTGGATATCAAATCTAAGTTTCTCAATTGCTACAAGTAATGAACTCAGGGTGCTGCGAAAGTTGGCAGTAAAGTGAGGAACTTTTAAAGGATACCGGAATGCTAATGACACAATATTACGTAGCTGCGTATTTGCTAATGGGCTATTTCACAGTCAGAGATTGGGCAGCATATACCAAAACAGAGCGAATCCAAAACGTCTTTGAGCGGTGTTTTGGTATATGCTGTCCAATCTCGTCGCTTTGATACTGTCACATATAACCATGTTCTGCAAGGAACGTGGCGGATAGTCTGCTGGCAGGCTGGGAGGAAGTGGTCGGATTTGCCAGCAGTTTTTCTACATATTTTCCGATCAAATCACACTCCAGGTTGACGATGTCTCCTTTGCTTTTATGCAGCAGAGTCGTGTTTTGGGCTGTGTGTGGAATAATGGATACCTGAAAAGAATTAGGAGTGACGGTAGCCACGGTCAGGCTGATTCCGTCAATGGCAATGGAACCTTTTTCTACGATATAACGCAGAAGGCTGCTGTCTGTTTCAATTGTAAACCAGTGAGCAGTGGATTCTTTGCGGATTCCGGTAATGGTTCCAGTACCGTCAATATGTCCGCTGACAATGTGCCCGCCCAAGCGGGAGGTGAGAGATAAGGCGCGTTCTAGGTTGACATGGCTGCCTTTGGATAGTATTCCAAAACTGCTGCGGCGCAAGGTTTCTCCCATGATATCAGCAGTAAAACAGCCCTTTTCGCGATGAAAGTCAGTGACGGTTAGACAGACGCCGTTGACACAGATGCTGTCTCCTGTGTGGATATCGCTTAATATGGAGTCCGCGCCAATTGTCAGGGAGGCGGATAGGTGGCCTGGCTGTATGGATAGGATCGTTCCAGTTTCTTCTACAATTCCTGTGAACATGATATTACCTACTTTCTGTTAAGGATTTTGCTTTACATCATAGGACAATAAGAGATCTGCACCCAGGGGAAGGATCTCTTCTAATTCCAGCTGCCAAGCTTCGTCGGGTTCTGCTATACCGGTTCCACTGACGGGAGTGTATCTGCCGGGGCCACCAAAGAGCTTGGGGGCAATATAGGCATAGACGTGCTGCACCAGGTTTTCTCTTAGCATAGATTCGGCAAGCGTACCGCCCCCTTCTAACAGAATGCCGTCAATCTGCCGTCTGCCTAGCTCCTGCATAAGCAAAGGAAGGCTGAGATGTCCGTTGTGTTCTGGAAGGGACAGTACGGTAAGTCCTTCTTGTGTCAGAGTCCGGGCTTTTTGAGAATCGGCAGTTTCCAGGGCAGCAATAAAAGTGGGGATTTCAGCAGCAGTTTTGACAATCTGGCTGTCTAGGGGAATCCGCAGGTGGCTGTCGCAGATAATTCGGATCGGATTTCGACCATGTTCCATACGGCAGTTCAATAGGGGGTTATCCTGAAGGACAGTGCCGATACCGACCATAATTCCGGTGTAGCGATTCCGAAGGCACTGAACATGCTGACGGGCCTTCTCACTGGTAATCCATTTGGAGAGGCCGGTGCGGGCGGCCGTTTTGCCGTCCGCTGTCATAGCGTATTTCAGGGCGGTAAACGGTGTTTGTGTGCGAATGTAGTGGAAGAATACCGGGTTTAGGCGGTCACATGCTTCTTCCAAGACATGTTCAGTGACTTCGATGCCATGCGCTTGCAGAATCTGGACTCCACGGCCGGCAACCAGCGGATTGGGATCTGAAGAGCCAATATAGACTCTTTTAATGCCATGTTCAATAATGGCTTCGGTACAGGGAGGCTGTTTGCCGTGGTGGCAGCAGGGCTCTAAAGTTACATATAGGTCAGCACCGCGGCAATCTTCGGTCAGACTGTTAAAGGCTTCCCGTTCTGCATGGAGCCCTCCATACTGTCTGTGGAAGCCCTGGCCAATGACCCGTTCATCCTTTACAATGACAGCGCCGACTAGGGGGTTAGGATTGACTCGCCCCTCTCCTTTTTTAGCAAGGGAAATGGCAAGTTCCATATAAGTTGGATTCATGGACAGCGTTCTCCTTTTCTATAGATGCCTAAGCAGCATAAAAAGTCCCAAGAGTGATTCTTGGGACTTTAATATAATAAAAATAAAACTAGTTTTTGATATATTCTTCTATCATCCAGACTATACTGTCGGCTTTGGATTCACACCAAATCATGCAAAATGCTCGCGGGCTTATGCTCAGAATAATTATCATATCAGGCAATTACCGCCGGTAGGGAATTGCACCCTGCCCCGAAGAATGCTTATGCAATTGCTTACAGTATATGCCGATCTTTTTTATTTGTCAATAGCCGAATTCATAAAATAAAATAGGTGCAATATTTTGATGTGAAATATATTAATTTGTCTTAATTTTATGAACCGTATTGTGCAGTTCAATGAAAAAATCACCTTTATAGAGACTTTTTTCAGGGATTCGCGTATAGCCAGCACGAACAGAAACGGGAATTTTCTGATCCTGCCAGTATATGGGTTCTTCGTTCTTAGATAAAATCTGTTGGGCTATTTTCTGGGTTTCTTCCAGATCATCCAGTCCGGTCACTAGGGCGAATTCATCTCCGCCAAACCGAAACAGCAGCATTTGGTCACTGCTGACTGCATCGATCCGCTTGCATACTTCGATAATGGCAAGGTCTCCGGCTTCATGGGAAATGTTATTAATTGCCATCATTTTAATAATATCAAAACAGATCACATAACTGTTGCTCATGCTTCGAAAGGTTTCATAGGCTTCGCTGATATCTACATTTTTTGATGCCATAATCCGGCCTCCTTCTTTATAATCATAATTAATTCTTGGAAATAATCCTGAGAATTTCCAATGTTTGCGATAGGAGGATGGAGTCTCATTCCATATTCTGGTAAATGCCCTAGTAAAGCTTTCAGGTGAGGAAAACTGATATTGATAGGCAATATCTATGAGCTTTTTGTTTGAATGCAGGATATCCCGCGCAGCCAAGCACATTCTGCGTTTTTCTATATATTCTTTTATGCTCAGGTGCAGTCCTATACGAAACAGCTTCTGAAGGCTGGACAGGGACACGCAGCAGTAGTCTGCAATCATCTGGCTGTTAATGTTCTCACAGATATTTTGTTCAATATATTCTAAGGCCTCCGTCAGAATATAGAAATTTCTCATAAAGCTCCTCCTGTTTTGGTGAAAGATAACCAGCCGGTAGAACCATATATGGTATGCTTATACTATAGCATTCATGAGAGATAATATCTTGACATTTTGAGCATAGATAGAACTATAAATGTATAATCAGATTGCAGGCAAGCGCCTGTGCTTCTTGTTCCTCATGGGTTACAAGAAGCACCGTTTTTCCGGCTGTCTCTGCGCGCATATAAGCCATCATCGTCCGCTTTGTGTTCTCGTCCATCCCGGTAAATGGCTCGTCCAGCAGCAGAATCTCATATTCTGCCAGCAGCGCGCGCAGAATAGAAATCCGGCGCTGTTCCCCACCGCTCAGTCTGCGCACCTTTGTATGCAGATAGGATTCGGGAAGGCCGGAGCGTTTTAGGCAGGTCCGTAAGGCTTCGAGGGAAAGCTTCGGATTGACCAGCCGCAGATTTTTCGCCACGGTATGCCCTTCAATCAGCCGGTTTTCCTGAAAGACAAAGGAAAATCTGGGATTGGCGGATGGATATACAATTTCTCCTTCCTGGGGGGATAGAAGCCCTGCGGCCAGCCGCAGCAATGTCGTTTTGCCGGCGCCTGACTGTGCCATCAGGGCGGACCATTCACCGGCCGGGAAACGGGCAGAAAAATCGCGGAACAGATCCTGTTCACCATATGAAAAGGTAAGATGTTTGATTTCCAGATATTTGGATGCTTGATGGTTCATATTATATCCTTTCCAGCAGTCGGACCAGCCCTTTCATTCCCCATTCACAGGCAATGCTGAGTCCGACAATAACGATAGTCCAGGCAAATAGTTCGGGCGTCATCAGATAGATTTTGGCTTGATAGAGCGCATTTCCCATGGTGCCTTTGGAAAGCCCGATGATCTCGGCGGCAATGCCGGATTTCCAGGCCATGCCGATGGCGAGGGAACAGGCGGAGCCGATCTGGGGCAGCACCTGGGGAAGGTAGATCTGAAGCGCCTTTTTCCATCTGGATAGACGGAAAATCTGCGCCATTTCTAAAAGCCTTTGATCGGTGTGCTCTAAGCCGGACAGCGTATGGATATAGAGCACCGGCAGTACCATTAGAAATGGAATCACTACGGAGAGGCCGGAGGAGGGAATCCACAGCAGGACGAGGATAACGAACGAGGCTACAGGGACGGATTTGATAATTTTTATGGGAAACCAGAGCAGAACGCGGATAGGGCGGCACAGAAAGGACAGTGCAGCCAGCCCGGTTCCGGCGAGGGCGCCTGCGAGAAATCCAGTTCCGATATGAAGAAGCGATACCTGGATGCTGGACCAGAATTCCCTGGAAGGAATTAGATCCTTCCAGAGAACCTGGCATACCTTGGCCGGCGCCGGCAGAAACAATTCCTTAGAGAGGCGGACAGCCGCCAGCTGCCACAGGCCAATCCAGAACAGAATGGAACCTAGATAGAATAGAGTGCTGAATCGTTTGTAATTTTTACGCTTAGCTGCCGCTGCCTTCAAGATTGAACATTCCTTCCTCTGGTAAAGTGCCGCCGATGGAGGCTGGATTCTGGTCGTATAATACTTTTAAGTATGCCAGGACATTTTTCTGCATTTCCTGGCCGTCCAGATAGGTGACGTTGCAGTAAGGGATGGCCTGTTTGGCAATTGCTGCCTGAAACACGTCAAATTTCTCCAGCAGTGCGGCGGTTTCCTCTACGCTGCTGTTGGCGTATGCGGTTGATTTCTCATATTCAGAGAGGAAATTTGCAAATGCGTCTTTATGTTCCTCTATGAAGGATTTGCGGGCTACGATGACTCCGGTGACAACCGTGCCGTCGTTTTGTGCTTCCCATTCTTTGGTAATGTCAAGCGCAATGCGAAGCTTATCGTTCTTGGTCATGGCGACGGTGACGTAGGGCTGCGGAAGCATGGCAACGGCCTGCGGATTCTGTGCCAGTGTGGCAACCACCTCTGCTGCTTCGGATTTGTATTCAATGGTAACGTCTTTGTCAGGATCAAGGCCGGCACAGGTCAGGAGGTAGCGCAGCGTGTATTCCGGCGTCGTTCCCTGTCCAGTGGAATAAATGGTTTTTCCGGCCAGGTCTTTGACGCTCTGGATGGTTTCGCCGGCTTCTACAATGTAGAGGACGCCGAGAGTATTCACGGCAGCCGTTATAATCTCGCCGTTGGTTTTGTTATAGAGGATGCTGGCCAGGTTGCAGGGAACTGCGGCAATGTCCAGGCTGCCGTTGACCAGTCCGGCGCTAAGTTCGTCAGCGGTTCCGGCGATGGTGTAGTTGTAGTGGTTCTGGGCGGTTCCCTCATCCGAATCGGACAGCAGCTTGATCATACCGATGGCTGTGGGGCCTTTCATACAGCCGATGTTGATGTCAATAGGGGTGGTCTGCGGCTTGCTGGTTTCTTCAGATTTTTTGGCAGTTTCTGTTTTGTTTGGGTCCTTTTGTTCTTTGTCAGTATCACTGGAAGAACAGCCTGCCAGAGTACAAAAGGCCAGGCAGAACAGGAGCAGTAGTGACAATAGTTTCTTTTGCATATTATGGTTCCTTCCTTTCTAAAACTTGCTGGATTTAGTATATCAAAAGACTAAATTGTTTGCAAGTAAATCTATCGATTGGCGGTTAGATTCTGTTATGGTAATATTTTATAAAAATGTAATTTTCTCTTGTGAAAATTCGTGCAAAATGATATAATATGTAGACAGAAATTAGTTGTGCGATATTAGAATTTATTTGATTTAACTTTTAGAGAAAGGCTATAACAGAATAGGAGAGAAGAATATGAATGAAGGATTAGTTTACACAAATGATAATTGTATAGTCTGTAATAAATGTATTTCAGCGTGTCCGGTGCTGGGAGCGAATCATATAGTTACTATGCCGGATGGCAGAACAAGAATCGATGTGGATGGAAATGCTTGTATTGCATGTGGTTCCTGCTTTGATGTCTGTTCGCGTGATGCCCGTTCTTATCGCGATGATACCGAACGTTTTTTCGAGGATTTAAAAAATGGGACCAAGATATCGGTATTAGTGGCACCTGCTTTTATGGCCTATTATATGAATGAATATCAGAAGTATCTGGGAATATTAAAGCAGGCCGGAGTCAATCGGATTATTAGTATTTCCTTCGGTGCTGACATTACAACCTGGGCGTATTTAAAATACATAACGCAGAATCAGTTTCTGGGAGGAATCTCACAGCCTTGTCCAGCTGTTGTTGATTATATTGAAAAATATATACCAGAGCTTCTGCCAAAGCTAATGCCAGTACACAGTCCTTTGATGTGCGGAGCGATCTATGCTAAGAAATATATGGGAATTACAGATAAACTAGCTTTTATCAGCCCATGTATTGCCAAGAAAATGGAAATCGATGATCCCAATTGCGGCGGTTATGTTTCTTATAATGTGACATTTGACCATATGATGGAATATATTAGAGAACACAGACTGCAAGGAAGCGGATTAGCGAAGGACGAGATTGAATATGGACTAGGTTCCATCTATCCTACACCGGGTGGACTGAAAGAAAATGTACAATGGTTTATGGGAGATGACATATTTATCCGTCAGTCAGAGGGTGAAGAAGAAATGTATGATTATCTGCATGAATATCTGGAGCGGATTAATAGCAGAAAAAGTCTGCCGTTTATGGTAGATGCCCTGAACTGTGAAAGGGGCTGTATCTATGGAACAGGTGTAGAGGATGAGCACGGTGTTGGTGATGATGTGATTATGAATCTGTGGAAGATTCGTACAGCCAGTATGAAGAAAAAGGGGGCATGGGGTAAGAATCTGTCACCTAAGAAGAGACTGGCAGCATTTAATGCCCAGTTTAAGAATCTGAGATTGGAAGATTTTATTCGTCATTATACAGACCATTCCAGTGAGATTAAATTAAAAGAGCCCTCAGCAGCAGAGCTGGCAGCAATCTTTAAAGATATGGGTAAAACGACCGAGGTGAAACAAAATATGGATTGTTCAGCCTGTGGTTATAAGACCTGTGCTATGATGGCAAATGCTATTCATAATGGGATTAATACCAAGGATAATTGTGTACATTATGCCAAGGATCTTGCTGTTGAAGAAACGAAAAAGGCTCGTGCATTAAATGAAGAAGTAAAGAAGCGGTCAGAAGAGCGGATTATGATTGCAGAAAGAAACAGTGAGATTATTGCAGATTCCGCTGAGAATTTTAAAGTGATGCTGAATTCGCTTAGTGATTTGAGTGATGGAAATGAAAGCAATGCCCAAGAGAGCACGGAAATTGCAATAGATATACAGAATATTAATCATTTCAGCCAAGAAATGAAGAGTGCGTTTGATCATATTGCCGAATTGCTGAAAAGTGTAGAACAGAATAATGATGCGATTTTCAGCATTGCCTCACAGACGAATCTATTATCATTGAATGCTTCGATTGAGGCGGCTCGTGCAGGAGAAGCCGGAAGAGGTTTTGCCGTTGTAGCAGATGAAATTAAGGGCTTGTCAGATTCCAGCCGCGGAGCAGCTCAGGATTCTAATAAGAATTCGGCAGAAGTTCGGGAATTTATGGAAAATTTGATGGAACAGGCAGATACCTTATCCGAGTTGGTTGTTAAAGTTGATGGCCGGGTTTCGAATCTGGCAGCTGCAACAGAGCAGATTTCTGCAAGTACGAAGATGGTAGAATCCTTGTCAAAGCAGATTCAGGATAAGCTGGCTGAGATTGAGCAATAAAAAGTTCGAAATCGTATACATAGTCATTTCATGCAGTTTTTGGTCATTTGATGATTTTAGCGGTGTTTTCCATTGGGAAATGCCGCTTTTTGTCCGATAACTATAATAGCCGTAAGATTTTAAACGAGGCAGAAAGGAGAAGAACTATGCGTATTACGACACAGATGTTAAATGAAACGGCCAGAAAGGCAGGACTGCCCATTAATCGGTCATCTCTGCTGGATTATGTGAACGGCAGCGGAACAGAAAGTGAAAATACATTATTAGGGGCATTGAGTAAGAAGGATAATCAAAGCGATAAGACCAGTGCTTCCTCAAAGCTCTTTCAGAAGGACACCTATGATAAGCTGGAAAAGACAGCCAGTGGTTTGGCTTCGGCAGCACAGGTGTTTCTGGCAGAGGATAAGGACTCTGTTTATGCCAAAGCAGAAGAAAGCGGCAGTAATGACATTCTTTATGAAAGCATTGAAAAATTAGTAGAGAATTATAATAAAACCGCAGACAGTCTGAAGAAGGCTTCTGGATCTTTGAATGATTATTATTATCATATGCTGGCTTCAGCAGCAGAAAGTGAAAGCAGTGGCTTAGGAGCGCTTGGTATCTCTTTTAAGAATGGAAAGCTGAGCGTGGATGAGGAGAAATTAAAAGCAGCCAGTGTGGAGGATATGAAAAAGGTCTTTGGTCCAGACAGTACATTTCTGACTAAAGTAGCATTTCTGGCGGGACGTACTGCAGATAATGCTAAATCTACTTCACAGAGTATTTCCAGCCAGTATAATTCACAGGGAAGCATTTATTCTTCCAGCCAGAATCGTTATGATTTCTGGGGATAGGCTCTAATAGAGAGTCTATGATACCATTCGTCTGAATAAGACAGTTTCGTCCTCTACATTGGAAGGGGACATTTTATAGGACCGGGGAAGTTAGCTGTAGCTGATTTCTCCGGTTTTTACATATGGTCATTTCCCAAACCGTTCTGAAATTTCTTGATATATTCTTCTTCATGATCCCGCATTTTCAGCATATGATAGAACGCATTGAGAATCAGTTCTTCTTTATTGCAGCGTGCATCGATTTTACCTTGATCCGCAGAAAGATTATAGCAGTCCAGCTGCCAGACAAAAAGATCAATAATAGAATATCCGGCAATTGTATAGTTGCCGGCCAGATTGTGGTGTTCCAGATAATAGAGAAATTCTTCGTATACATGGGGGTCCTGAAGCAGGCCGGACCAGAAGGTTTCTTTCCAGTTGGCAGTTTTATTGGTATATTCGCATAATTGTCCCAAAAGCTCGAACACTTTTAGTTTGCTTGCATCATAGATAATGGACATATGTATATGCCTCCTTATTTTAAATTGCATTTTTCCATTATAAATTTGTATTACCATGTCTGTACGGGTTTGTCAAGAGTGAGTTTTGATTTGGCAGCATTTTCAATAGCAGCCGAATAAAGTATGAAAAAATTTAACAATACTATATTGACAATCATAGAATTTAATGTATAATGAATATATGAACAATTATTCATATGAAAGAAGGTGAGAATGTGAAACGACAGGAAGTGGAGTGTTGTGAGAATTTTCAGATACATGAGGAATTGTTAAAAATAGTAAATGAGAAATTGCCGCCGGAGGAAGAATTATATGATCTGGCAGAGCTATTCAAGGTGTTTGGAGATTCTACCAGAATTCGAATTTTATTTGTGCTGTTTGAGGCAGAAGTGTGTGTTTGTGATTTGGCACAGGCGCTGAATATGACCCAGTCAGCAATTTCCCACCAGTTAAAAATTCTAAAGCAGTCTAAACTAGTTGCAGGAAGGCGGGAAGGAAAGTCTGTATTTTATTCTCTGGCAGATGAGCATGTGAGAACCATTATAGCACAGGGAAGGGAGCATGTTGTGGAGTAGTTTTAATAGGTTTAGAGAATTTGTTAAGAAGCGGATGATATTAGGAACTATTTAAGAGTTAGAATTAATCATGATTGTTAAGGAATTGAGAAAGGATGTTAAGATGATGAAAAAGAAATTTAAATTAGAGGATTTAGACTGTGCAAACTGTGCTGCGAAAATGGAAGAGGCAATTAAAAAAATAGCAGGTGTTCATGATGCAACTGTAAGCTTTATGACACAGAAAATGACCATTGAGGCTGAAGCGGATAAGTTCGAGGATATTATGAAGCAGGTTGTAGAAGTCTGTGCCAAAGTTGAGCCAGACTGCCGGATTCTGCTGTAAAAACAGCGAATTTGGCAATGCAGTATCAAAGGAGTGAAAGGTATGAATCAAAAACAAAGAAGGATGCTGCAGCGTATTGTGATAGCTTTTGTTCTGTTTGTCCTGTTATTGGCTGCAGAACATACAGGAAGGTTAGAGCGAATTCGTTCGGAGTGGCTTTTATTACTGATTTACGCTGTACCCTATATAGTAATTGGTTATGATATTTTGTATAAAGCAGCCAGAAATATCCGTAATGGCCAGGTATTTGATGAGAATTTCCTGATGGCGCTTGCTACAATCGGCGCTTTTGGAGTACAGGAATATTCGGAGGCAGTGGCCGTGATGCTGTTCTATCAGGTAGGAGAGCTCTTCCAGAGCTATGCGGTAGGAAAATCCCGACAGTCCATTGCAGATCTAATGGATATCTGTCCGGAATATGCCAATGTGGAAAATGATGGACAACTGATACAGGTTGATCCCGACGAGGTGGATATCGGCACAGTGATTGTAGTGAAAGCAGGCGAACGCATTCCCTTGGATGGAGTTGTGATGGACGGGGAGTCGTTGATTGATACGGCGGCGTTGACTGGCGAATCGGTTCCGAGAAAGGCGGCTGTTGGCGATGAAGTAATCAGCGGCTGCGTGAATGGAAGTGGCACACTTAAAGTACGGGTAACGAAAGAATTCGAGGATTCCACAGTGGCTAAGATTCTGGAGCTTGTGGAAAATGCCAGCAGCAAAAAGGCAAAGATGGAAAATTTTATCAGCAGGTTTGCTAGATATTATACTCCTGTGGTAACGATAGGAGCGGTGTTGCTGGCCCTGCTTCCGCCGATTGTCTTAGGCGGTGGCTGGGGGGATTGGATTCAGCGGGCCTGTATTTTCCTTGTGATTTCCTGTCCCTGCGCATTAGTTATTTCGGTTCCTTTAGGATTTTTCGGGGGAATTGGTGCTGCCTCCAGAATCGGCGTGCTCGTTAAGGGCAGTAATTATCTGGAAGCAGTGGCTGAAATGACTACGATGGTATTTGATAAGACCGGTACGCTGACCAAAGGGGAATTTAAGGTAACTGAGATTCTTCCGGTCAATGGCGAAGCTTCTGAATTATTGGAAATGGCAGCATTGGGAGAAGGGTATTCCAATCATCCGATTGCAGGTTCCATACGGGAGGCATATGCAAAAGAGCTGGATATGAACCGTGTGGCGGATGCGGAGGAAATTGCAGGGCATGGAATTCGTGTGATGATTGATGGTAGACTGGTTTTTATTGGAAATGAGAAGTTGATGAAGCAACAGGGAATTTCCTATGAAAGATGCCGGAGCGCAGGGACTGTTGTCTATATGGCTTATGGAAAGGATTTTGCAGGAACAATCGTGATTGCGGATACCGTCAAAGAAGGTGTCAAAGAGGCAATTCGGAGCATGAAAGCGGTCGGGGTTAAGAAATGCGTTATGCTGACTGGAGACCGTAAAGAGGCTGCGGATCAGGTGGCTGCGCAGATTGGTATAGATGAAGTATATGCGGAACTTCTGCCAGGAGATAAGGTAGAGCGTGTGGAGCAGCTTCTGGCTGCTCAGACAGGGAAAGAAAAGCTGGCATTTGCCGGAGATGGGATTAACGATGCACCGGTGTTGACAAGGGCGGATATAGGAATTGCTATGGGAAGCATGGGAAGTGACGCGGCGATTGAGGCAGCGGATGTTGTATTAATGGATGATGATGTCAGAAAGATTGCTTTGGTTGTGCGGATTTCCAGAAAAACTCTGCGGATTGTGAAACAGAATATTCTATTTGCTCTTGGAGTTAAGGCTTTGGTACTAATATTGGGCGCATTCGGCATGGCCAATATGTGGGAAGCGGTATTTGCGGATGTAGGAGTGTCAGTCCTGGCCATTCTAAATGCTATGCGGGCGCTGCGCTAAGATAGAAATTGCTCAATCAAGAAACTCCATTCTTTTAGAAAATATATTTGATAATTATGAAAAAGATGATATGATAGGAAACATAGAATTCTTTGTATCTGGAGAATTTTGTGAAATTTAGAAGAACAGGAGTGGAAAGAATGGAACAGAAACAGTATACCTCCAAAGAATTACTGAAGAGATTTGCACCGTATTTTGGGAAGTATAAAGGTGTGTTATGTATGGATTTGTTTTGTGCTTCCTTGACCACGGTATGTGAACTGGTGCTGCCGCTGATTATGCGTCATATTACGAATGAGGGGCTGCGTGATTTAGGAGCGCTGACAATGAGAACGGTTGGCGGGCTGGGGTTATTATATCTGGTATTGAGAGTTGTGGATTGTATTGCTAGTTATTATATGGCGAATATGGGGCATGTTATGGGAGCCAGGATTGAGACTGATATGCGGCGTGATGCCTATCAGCATCTGCAGCAGTTGTCGAATACCTATTATAATAATACTAAGGTTGGGCAGATTATGGGGAGAATAACGAATGATCTGTTTGATGTTACCGAATTTGCCCACCATTGTCCAGAGGAGTTTTTTATTGCGGGAATTAAGACGGTGATATCTTTTTTGATTCTGGCAGGCATTAATCTATGGCTGACTCTTCTGGTCTTTGCGTGTGTTCCGTTAATGGCCGGAGTGTGTATGACTTTGAACCGACGGATGAGAAGCGCATTCCGCAGGCAGCGGCATCAAATTGGAGAGTTGAATGCCCGGATAGAAGATAGTTTACTTGGACATAAGGTTGTGAAGGCATTTACCAATGAAGAGGTGGAAACAGGGAAATTTGAACAGGATAATAAGTCGTTTCTGGATATTAAAAAAGAGTCTTACAAATATATGGCTTTATTTCAGACAACTGTGAAAATATTTGATGGGCTGATGTATCTTTTGGTAGTGGTAGCAGGCGGATTCTTTATGATCAAAGGCATGATTGCGCCGGGTGATTTAGTAGCCTATATGCTGTATGTTACAACTTTGATTGCTACAGTGCGTCGGATTATTGAATTTGCAGAACAGTTTCAGAGAGGACTGACGGGAGTGGAACGTTTTCTGCAGATTTTGGAGGCAGATATAGAGATCTTTGATGAGCCGGGTGCGGAAAAACTACAGAACCCGAAAGGGGAGCTGGTATTTGAAGAGGTATGCTTTGAATATCCAGACGATCATAATAAAGTGTTTCGCGGACTGAATCTTAAGATTCATGCAGGAGAGAAAATAGCGGTTGTGGGCCCTTCTGGCGGAGGTAAGACGACCTTATGCAATCTGATTCCCAGATTTTATGATGTGACACAGGGGAGAATTACACTGGATGGCAGAAATATAAAGGATTTTACTTTAAAAAGCCTGCGAGGGAGCATCGGTATGGTGCAACAAGAGGTTTACCTTTTTTCTGGCACGATTTATGAAAATATTGTCTATGGAAGGCCAGGAGCCTCTAGGGAAGAAGTGGAAGAAGCAGCCAGAAAGGCAGATGCTCATGAATTTATCATCGGATTAAAGGATGGTTATGATACTTATGTGGGGGAACGGGGGGTTAAACTTTCCGGTGGGCAGAAGCAGCGGATTAGCATTGCAAGGGTATTTTTAAAGAATCCACCGATCATTATTCTGGATGAAGCAACGTCGGCTCTCGATAATGAAAGTGAGTTTGCCGTGGCGCGTTCCTTGGCGCGATTGGCGGAAGGACGCACTACATTAACGATTGCCCACCGATTATCCAGTATTAAAAATTCAGATCGTATTCTGGTGCTTACAGAAGAAGGAATTGTGGAGGAAGGCAGCCATGCCCAGTTGCTGGAACAGAAAGGGATTTATTATAATTTTTATCAAATGGCGGATAGGTTAAAATAGAGTCAAAGAAAATTGTATTTTGGCTGAAGGGTTGTATGAAAAAGCTGGTATCTGGGATAAAAAACGGATATCAGTTTTATTTTTTGAACCATTTACAAATTATTTACACTATATAGTTAAGGGGAAATGACTGCATTTGTTTTTTTCAATCATTAATAGGTGATTGCACAGGTCTGATGTCATAGGGTTCGGCTTCGCTGGAAAGAGTTCAGGTGTCAACATGAAATTCGTTTTATTTTTGTATAGTTTGCCTAATGTCTGGTTCGGAATATTGAGTTTTGCAAATGCCTAAATTGTACATAAGCAGTAAGGAGGTATCTAAAAGTATGACACAAAAGAAATTGACTAATACCCCTGGGGAGTATTCGGTTTTATCCAATATTATTTACGTCCTAAAAGGCGCCTGGCGGTGGAGGAAATCGGCGCTGTTCTATATGGGGCTGCGGATCTTTGCGATGGGGGCGGAGTCGTATGTACCGCTTTTGGTGACAAAGTTCGTAATCGACGGCATTGAAAGCGGGCGGACGATACGGGAGTTTCTGGTCGTGGTGGCGGCGGTGGCGCTTTTTCAGATGGTAATGTCGCTGACGAAATCCCTGCAGAGCTATCAGCTCTGGCACCGGACAGAATATATCGGCACACGTTTTGAGCTGCAGCGGATAGAGAAAATTCATTCCATGGATTATGAATTGCTGGAGAGCCAGCAGATTCAGGATCTGGTAAAGCGGGCGGAAGATGGCGCTGGTGGGATTTATAGCCTCTTGAATTATATTACCACCTTTGGATTTCACGTATTTAAAATGCTGCTGGCACTTACCATTATTTTCACCGCCAGTCCGTGGATCATCTTGCTGGTTATTTTCTTCTCCGTTATACGCTATCTGATTTCAGACCGGACGAAGAAATGGGTGAAAGAGCATATTGATAATGAAAATATCGCACCGAGAAGGAAACAGAAATATTACGACTCGGTTACAAGGGATTTTAAATATGGCAAGGATATCCGGCTGTTTCATATGGCGGACCGGCTATACGGCGGACTGAAGAATGTGCAGACGGAGATATTTGAACGCAAAAACAAAGGGCGGCGCAAGTATATGCTGGCGGATTATGCCAATATGACTTTAGAGCTCTTTATTCAGACTGGCATAATGTATGCCTGGATGGTCTATAAGGTGCTGGCCTCGGGCATGAGTATCGGTAATTTTACGCTCTATGTGGGCAGTGTGCGGCGGTTTGGCGGTGCGGTCTCTAATATTTTCTCGGATCTAGTTAGTTTCCGGGATTCCAACCGCAGGCTCAATGATTTCCGGGCCTTTATGGAATATCCCGATTCACTGCAGGAGCAGACGGAAGTGATAAAGCTGCCGGAGGCCGAGACGTATACATTTTCATTTGAGCATGTATGGTTTCGCTATCCCGGTCATGAGGAGTATGTGCTTAAGGATGTGTCAATTACGATTGAGGGTGGGAAGCGGCTGGCTGTGGTCGGGCCAAACGGCGCGGGCAAGTCAACGTTTATTAAACTGTTGTGCCGTCTTTATCGGCCGGCAAAGGGTCGGATTCTGGTAAATGGAGTCGATATCTGGAAGGTGGACCAGCAGCAGTATTTTCAACTTCTGGCGCCGGTGTTCCAAAATGTGGAGAGCTATGCGGCATCTATCGCACAGAATGTTTCGCTGCAGCCGCTTTGGCACACAGATAAGTGTGTTGCGCAGGAGTGTCTGAACAAAGCGGGGCTGTCCAATAAATTGGACGAATTGCCCAATGGAGTTGATACGCAGCTGCTGCGGTTTTTATATGAAGACGGCATTGATCTATCAGGCGGGGAGAAGCAGAAGCTGTCCTTTGCAAGGGCGCTTTATAAGGCGGCGCAGAAAGAGACGCCGGATAAAACAATGACCAGAGCGAAAGTATTTGTGCTGGATGAGCCGACGGCGGCGCTGGACCCGCTGGCCGAATACCGGATGTATACGGGCTTTAATGAGCTGATCGGCGGGAATACGGCTGTTTATATATCGCACAGGCTGTCCAGTACGCGGTTCTGCCATCAGGTGGCGCTGTTTGAAGAGGGACAGCTACAGGAGTATGGATCGCATGAGGAGCTGCTGGCGCTGGGCGGACGCTATGCCCGGCTGTACCAGGTGCAGGCCCGTTATTATCAAGAGCAGGAAGGAGGCGCGGAACATGAGTAAGAAGAATAAGGAAAAACGGCTCTCCCTGCGGGAGCGCGCCGGCCTGCTGCAGTATTTTCTGAAAACGGCATGGCGAGAGGAGAAACAGGTGGTGCTTTGGCTGTTTCTGGGCAGAATTCCGCGTGCGGCGGTGCCGTTTGTGTCTATGGTGTTTCCCAAGCTGATTATTGATGAATTGTTAGAGGCGCGGCGGGTTTCGGTGCTGGCTCTGTGGGTGCTGTTAATGATTTTGGCGGAGCTGCTTTTGCGGTTTATGAACCGTTATGCGGAAATGCGAATTGATATGGGGATGGAGTGTTTTTCGAATTATATGCAGCGCAGCATGAGCGCTAAAACGATGAAAATTGAATTTGCCAAGACGGAGAATCCGAAAGCGATGGATCTGTACCAGAAAGCGGTAAACGGCATGAACGAGAGCGGTGGAATTAATGGTGTGCTGCAAAATCTTGCGCAGATCTGGTCGGCGCTTCTGACAACGGTCGGTGTGGTCAGCATTATCTCAGTGCTGTCGCCGATACTGCTGGCAGCGTCAATGCTGGTGGTAGTAGTCAGCATGCTGCTGACGGCGAAAGAAGTGAATGTGAGCCTGCATTATTTTAATTTGTTTCCGAAACTGTATCGTGTGTTAGATTATGTGCTGCAGCAGCTGTCGGATTTTGCCTACGGTAAGGATATTCGTCTATACGGTGGGATGGAAATGGTTCGGGAAATGGGTGGAAAATCCGTGGAGGATGTGAATTCACTGATGTTGAAACGAGCCAATCATATGCAGATTTATAATTTTATTTCCAGTGTGGTCAATGCGCTGGATCATGCATTTATCTATGGATATCTGGGCGTTTTGGCGATTATGAAGCGGATTACGATCGGTGATTTTACGATGCTGATGAATGCGGCGGAAACATTTGCCCAAGACTGTATGTCGCAGCTGATTGCCAGCCTGCAGATTCTGGGAAAGGATCTGGAACTTCTGGAGGCTTACCACCGATTTATGGGGTATGAGGAGGAGCCGCAGGAAGGGGAGGCGCTGCCGAAAGAGGCGCTTGCGGCGCCGCTGTTTGAGTTTCGGGATGTGTCGTTTCGCTATCCAGATACGGAACAGGATATCTTGAGGCATGTAAACCTCACGGTTATGCCTGGTGAGCATATCTGCGTCGTTGGTGAAAATGGCGCTGGCAAGAGTACGTTTATTAAGCTGTTGTGCCGTCTGTATCCGGTGACGGAGGGGGATATTTTATTAAATGGTACGAGTATTTATACGTATGGAATGAGTGAATACCGGCGGCTGCTGTCGGTGGTGTTCCAGGATTTTAAGCTGTTTTCATTTAGTATCCGGGATAACCTGCTGCTGGCGGCAGGGACGGAGGAACTAGCGGATGCGGGGCTTTATGAGGTGTGCGGCATGGCCGGATTCGGGGAGCGGCTGGCACAGCTGCCGAAGGGACTGGATACCGGGCTTTATAAGAATTTTTATGAGGACGGCGTAGAACCATCCGGCGGGGAGGCGCAGAAGCTGGCGATTGCGCGTGCATTATGTAAACCAGCGCCGGTGGTGGTGCTGGATGAGCCGACGGCGGCGCTGGACCCGCTGGCCGAGGCGGAGATTTATGAGCATTTTCAGCGGATGTCTCAGGGACGGACAGCAGTGTTTATCTCGCACAGACTTTCTTCCTGCCAGTTTTGTGATCGGGTTGTGGTGTTTGCAGAGCATGGCATTGCGGAGAGCGGGTCGCATAAGGAGCTGGTAGAGAAGCCGGGTGGCATTTATGCGGCTATGTTCCGGGCGCAGGCGGAAAATTATCGGTAGCGAATGATCGTTTTGTTTTTCGTGTGCCACTGTTTCCAGAGTCTGTTTTTCATATTGGGTATGGGAACAGACGGCGGCAGGTAGGCTTTAGAGTGCCGTCTGTGCCCGCATGGAGAGGAAGAGTTCCATGCTGCTATAAAGATTCATTTTACGTACAAAGCAACGAATTTCACAATTATCTATGATAATATAATAAAGGCGATTGTGTGAAAATAGAAGCATATACAATTGATAGACGAATTTTACAACTTCGAAATGTATCAGATTTAACTCTTATTTTGTGTACTTAAAAAATTCTGATATTGATACTTTTATTTTTCAATGGAATTGCCCTAAAACTAAAACAGAACGAAGAACTATAATCAGAATTGATAAGAGAAAGGATAAAAACAATGCCTATTTCCTATACAGAATCTAAAAATTACACAACCAGCGATTTACAGCAATTATTCCAGTCTGTAGGATGGCTGTCATCAAATTATCCTGAACGGCTGAAGAAAGCACTGGATCATAGTGAAACCGTAATCACAGCCTGGGCTGATGGAAAATTAGTCGGTCTTGTGAATGCAATGGATGACAGCGAATTGACCGCCTATATCCATTATCTCTGTGTTCATCCGGCGTATCAGGGACAAGGAATCGGTAAGGAATTGCTGCGGAGCATGAAAGAAAAATACAAGAATTATCTGTATCTAATACTGATTGCAGAAAATGAATCACTAATCAAGTATTATCGTAGTAATGGCTTTGAATCTATGGATGGCAGAACTGTGTTTGTTGTGCAAAATAAATAAACCATCTATTAATAGCCTTTAATTATCCGAAGGAGATGAAAATGAAATTATTATTTGGAACCGGCAACCCGGCAAAATTATCCGTAATGAAAAGCCGGCTTGAAACAATCGGCATAGAATTAATTGGTTTAAATGATTTAAAAGCACAAGGAAAACAAATTCCCGACATAGTAGAGAATGGTGACACACCGCTTGAAAATGCAAGACGGAAAGCACTGGCATATTATCAAGCCTTTCAGATGCCGGTGTTTTCCTGCGACTCGGGCTTATATTTTGCTCATGTTCCAGACGAAGTCCAGCCAGGGGTTCATGTCCGCAACATAAATGGCAAATGCTTATCCGATGAAGAAATGATGGAATATTATGCGGGCCTTGTACGACAATACGGAACTCTTGTTGCAAAGTACAAAAATGCCATCTGCTTTGTAATGGATCAATCTCATATGTATGAAGCAATGGATTCGTCTATGGAAAGTAAAGTATTTCTATTGACAGACAAGCCCCATAGTACAATCAGAAAAAAAGGCTTTCCATTGGATAGTATGTCTATAGATCTGAAAACCAACCAATACTTTTATGATTTGCCGGCAGATGAATTGGAACAATTTGCTGTCGAAGACGGCGTTTTGCAATTTTTTATAAATATAAGAAACACCAATAAACAATGGAACATAGAGACAGGCATATGATCGGGATGGTGAACACGATCATGATAAGAGAAGCAAAACAAAATGATTTAGAGGAACTTTTACAATTATATTTAGATCTTCATGTAACCAACATTCCAGAAGATTCCAAACATTTAAGAAATACCTGGGATACAATTATAAATGACCCAAATCGCCATCTGATTATTTGTGAGATAGACGGTAGAATTGCGGCCTCCTGTGTGTGCGTAATTATTCCAAATCTAACAAGAAATGTAAGGCCTTACGATTTTGTGGAAAATGTAGTAACACATAAGTCTTATCGCAACAACGGATATGCGACAGCCTGTCTGAATTATGCAAGACAGATAGCCAAAGAACATGATTGCTATAAATTAATGCTGCTCACAGGCGCTAAAGACGAACATACCTTAAACTTCTATCGAAATGCCGGATATAATAGTTCCGATAAGACTGCATTTATTCAATGGATGGATATGGAACATGAAGTAGAATAAAACAAAGCGGAAGATCAAACGAACAGGATTCGATGAGTGTATTTCACATAAAAAACAGAACCTATTTATAAGAGACCGTCTCTATTTGTTGAGGTAAAAAGAATGATAAAATATAAGTACAAAAAAGCAGTACCTGAAGATCTTGATGAGTTAGTGAGAACAAGAATTCTTGTCCTTCGTGCAGCAAATCAATTATCAGATACTATCGATCTGTGCAGGGTCGAACAGGAATCTTATGCATATTATAAGCGGGCATTGAAGTCTGGCGAACATATCGCATATCTGGTATACAATAACGATATGTTTATCGGTGCGGGTGGTGTGAGTTTTTATCAAGTTATGCCGACATATCACAATCCCAACGGTAAAAAAAATTGAATTACAACTGTTAAAAGAAGAAGATAAATCCCTATTAATCCAGCTGATGGAATTGTACAATTATGAATTTACCCAATTTGACGATGCGGATATAAACGAATATGGGTATTACGGTTATCCGCATATAGATGATTATTGGAATGAAACCGGCCGATTTCCTTATCTAATTCGAATAAATAGAAAAATAGCTGGTTTTGTATTAATATGTCCGCATTGCCAGTATATCAGTGGAGCACATGCCCATTGTATCGGTGAATTCTTTGTTATGATGAAATACCGGAGAATGGGCGTCGGCAGCTATGCTGCCGCACAAGTTTTCAACAATCATCCTGGCTCTTGGGAGGTATGTTATCTGCAGAACAATATTCCCGCCAGTAAGTTTTGGAAAACAGTGATAACCGAATATACAAATAACAAGTATCAAACCTGCGGAACGCAGCAAGATCAAATGATTGGATTTACATTTCATAATTAATAGTTACACAATCGCCTCATCTAAAATAGCAGATCATAGCAGGTCATCCATTTAAACATGAAGATACACCTCTGTTCAATCACGGCAATCCCCGTACCTACGGCGCCGTTTCGCATAATCCGAGCAATCTTCGGCAAAGCCCACGTTGCCAATCAAAATGCCGTCATTTAAGAAAATTCCCAAACGTACCATTTTATTTCCTTGTACTTTCTCAATATCCCCAAACATTTGTAAGTCATAGTATGATTTGTAAATCACAGTCTTGACAATCTGATTTAAACATTCCCCAATTATAATTTCCTTTCTCAATTTTCTTCTAAAATAACAAAGAATGTAAGCAGATACTAAATAAAATGTGAATTCTATAAATATTTCAAAGAACCACTTGACAAACAACCATTTTTCAAATATGATACCTGTTATATAGTTTACATTGTGAACTATTGTCCCCCATTTATTTGCTGCCAATTTTCTGCGGCAATCAAACCTATACAGGAGAATCATGCATATGGAACCATTTGACTGGATGGAAATGATGGAAAAAATGCAGGAAATCCGGCTTTTTTCCAGCCTGCACATAAGAGGAAAAAGAGAGGGCGCTGCCTCTCCGCAAGAGTTGGATGTACTATCCCGGATTCTATTATCGGATGAACCTCTGACGCCTTTAGACCTAGCAGCACTGACAGGCCTGAGCAAATCTGCGGTCAGCCGTTTGATTGAACGTCTGGAGAAGAAAAGATTTATTAATAAACAATACAACAAAAAGGATAAACGCAGCTATACCCTCTATGCGACGCCACTAGGGAATGAGGAGCTGGATCTGGCATGCCAGCATTACTTGGAGCCAGTCTATAAGCTGCGCCGAACCATTGGTGAAGAACGTTTTCAGCAATTAACAGCACTGATCGAGGAAGCAAACGACATGCTGCAAAAGGAGGCAGAACAATGACATTTTACCAGGAACTTCAATTAAACCAGGCTGGTTCAAAAGCGTATATCGCCAGCTTCCCAAACCCCAAAGACCGCATAAAGCACAGCGGGATTTACTTGTTCAAAATCCTCTTAACCGTAGCTTTCTGCACGCTATTTATTGCCCTGTTCAGCGTGTTCTTCGGCGCAGAAAACAGCATTGCAGGACTTGCGGTGCTGCTAAGCATTATGGTGTTCCGCCAGGCGGACCTGGGAATCCGCGCCACTCATGGCGTAGCCGATATTTTTCTTGTATTTGCCCTATTGGCAGTGGGACCAAGGATATCGAATCTGCTTCCCGCCGGAGGGGCATTTTGTGTAAATGTGTTCTTTATTATGCTTTTTATGCTGTTTGGGTGCCATCATGTAATCATGTATAATCACTCCACTCTGGTGCTTGCATATCTGCTGCTTCAGGGCTACGACGTTACCGGAGAGCTCTATGTCCGGCGGCTTTTAGGGCTGCTTGTCGGTGCGGTTCTTACCGCTGCCGTTTATTACCGCAACCATAGAGCGAACAGTTATAAACGCACTTTTATCAGCCTGTTTCAGGAATTCAACCTGTCATCTGCACGCACTAAATGGCAGCTCAGGCATACGCTTACCATTTCCAGTATCATGCTGATAGCCACTCTGCTGCATGTTCCCAAGGCCATGTGGGCGGGCATTGCCGCTATGTCTGTGTGCGTGCCGTTTCGCAAGGATCTTGTCTTTCGTGTAAAATATCGTATTCTTGGAAATGTGCTTGGCGGCGTGCTGTTTATAGCTGCTTATATGCTTCTGCCCCAAGGCGCAGTTTCTTATATGGGAATCCTGGGCGGAATTGGAACTGGATTATCCGCCAGTTATGGATGGCAGACAGCATTTAATGCCTTTAGCTCTCTATCTACGGCAGCGCCGACTCTCGGCATGTGGCAGGCCTGTTTGATCCGAATCGCTTATAATACAGCGGCCAGTGTGTATACATGGTTGTTCGACCAGATATTCGAGCCAGTTGTTTCAGCGGTATATGAGAAACTGGAAGTGATAAAAGCAAAACGACACAACCAGATCAAAGCAGCGGATTAGTGGAAATGAATAGAAACGCAAGGATCGTTTTATAAGATATTTCCTATGCTAGAACGAATCAATCAGCACAAAAATCCTTTAGTAGGAAAAATATAAAACGGCTGCGGTTTGAAAATAATATGAAATCCGTAGAAGTGACTGCACAATTACAGATTGGAGGAATCGCTATCAACATAGGGACTTACTCTAAGAGCGAAAATGGCAGAAATAATCCGACAGTTGATGTATTGATTGCTCTGACTGATATTTTTTCTTGTGATTTTACTGCATTTTTTGCTTCGTTAAAATAATAGGATCTTCATTAATAGAAAGCTAAGATCTTCTTTGCCTTTTCTTTTCAAATGTCCTGTACCTTGATCAGTTCAATACTATTAACATACCCGCCAAAAGATAACCCTTCTGTGATGTAATTGGTATGCCAGCAATCAAATGTATATGGATATCCTTATAGATTATGCGGGTAGAGACACCAAGCTCCTCAGCCAGTTGTTTTACAGTTAGCTTCTCATCACTTAGTAAGAGAAATATGATTGGAAGCAGTCGGTCAAGCTGTATGATATCACTTAGCTTTCTTGTAGGCAGCGGCAAGCTGTATGATATCACTTAGCTTTTTTGTAGGCAGTGGCAAGCTGTATGATATCACTTAGCTTTCTTGTAGGCAGCGGCAAGCTGCATAAGGTTATTGCGCTGAACAGAAGAATCATCTAAATATTTGTCAAGTACAGAGCAGGGAAAACTGTCACATTCAGCGCAATTTTTACAGGCTTTTTCTATCCCGCAGGTTCGAATTTCGCAGTCCCTGCACATGTTCTCTGACGGCATGTCCGAATGGCAGCCCAGACAAATCATATCCTCTTTGGTAAATTGACAATCGTCCGTTGAATACTCCACTGCCAATGCAATTTGTTTTTCGCTGTCCTTGCTGACCGTAGCCCGATAAACAGGACATTCCCTGCATTTTAATCCACAATATGCGAACTCCATCCAAACAACTCCTCCCCTAAATATTTGTCATGTGGTACGACTAAACATCTTTCAAGCGATTTCCAATAACTGTTGTAAAGGTTTTTCTGTGCCCTGCCGTAGTTTTCCTTTGTGTCAAATTCCCAGTAAAGCATATATTTGACACATTTTACAATACGGGTGAGTTGCAGCGGGGGAAGTCCCTCTTTGATTTGCTCCATATCAATACGATATCCTCGTTTGCTGAAGCGAAGCAGCAGCAATCCCTCCTGCTTTTCCAAAAAATGTTTCGCCTCATGCATTAGAGCTTCAAATTCTTCCACTTTTTGCGGCTTGACTTGATAAATACATAGTTCCGTAAACGGCATAATTTACACCTCCTGTTTTCCTCTCATTCTATTATGAGAAATGTGACATCTATGTGTCGCATTCATTCGTTTTTTCACTGGTTAAAAGTAAATATTTGCTCCTGCCATTTTCGGCGGGTATTGCGCTATAACTGTTTCGTTGAATAGTCATATTTTAACATAGTAGCACTGTAATTGTCCACACCAGAAACTATTTGAACGAGTGGACGCTTAAGGAAGCAAAAAGGTTGATGAAGCAGACGCAAAAGTGTGGAATCCATGCATTTACATTACGGGAGACGAGCTTATGGCTCATAAGAATTTGAAATTGTGGAAAATATTTATGTGCAGAGAATGTATCTTGAGGAGATGAACAAACTCATTTTATGCTGCTTGCAGTATGGCATTTATTTTTTTATTATTTTACTTTGTATTAAATGCGTGCAAAAAAATTAAGAAAATATTGTCGACATAAATGTTTTTATTTTTTAGAAACTAAATGTGTAAGTGGATTTTCTATGAAATACAGAACATATTTGTAATTGCAGATATAAAGCTCTGTCAGAAAAAGAACCATACGCAGATAGTTATCTGCGATTATAGACAAAAACGATTTGAGAAAGGATGAAAAGAAATGGATAATTAAAAATGCACCTGCGCAGAGACATTGGCTATGGCCATGGTCCCCAAGCAGGTATGGTGTGATCCCAATCCTTGGAAACGGCACTCTATGAGGGCACGATTTTTCCCTGCCTGAATCTGTAGTTTTATAAGGCGTTATCATCACCTAATCCCGGACGGATCAGCCCAAGACCGATAATAATGAAGAGCAGGAGAGGGAAGATCTAATGAAAGAAATCTATGCGGTCAGCTTTGCGCTCAATGACCTGACACTGTATCTGGATACCCACCCGGACTGTCAAAAGGGCGCCCGCATATACCATGAACTGCTGAAGCTGCTGACACAGTTTGCCAGAAAATTTTATCCGCTGACACATTTGTCAGTAATTACCGGCGGCTGTGAACGTATGAACGGTTCCACGGCGGACAGGCGGCTGCTGCTTCGGACAAGAGCCAGACGCAGTGCCAGAATGTGTATACGTGGGGCGAAGGCCCTCCTCCCGAAGTTCACGGTTATAGAATATACTATCAAGGGTATTTCTCGCAAAATGGGAGATTTCTTTTGTTACAATCAAATCAAAATCATGATTTTATGCAGTATCTTCAGAGTCTTTGTGTGAAGCAGCTTTACATAGCTGTATGAAATATCCATTATTTTTGCGATACTTTTCAGTGTTTTCCCTCTATAATCGTGCAGGATCATGATAGCGCGCTAGCTTACTCTTAAACTTGGCATAACTTGGCTCAAATTCAGTGTTTTTGTGTAGTTCAATCATCGGAATTATCCTCCCGGCTTTCAAACGGGACCAATTCGCCTGCAGCATTCACCTGTTCCAGTTCTTCATCTGAAAGCGTCTCGCCGTAACGTTTCTCAGGTTCATCCGTCATTTCAGCAAGACGCAGATTTTTCGAAAATTTCTGAAATTCAAACAGCAGCCGTAATTTCTCTTCTATCATTCGCCCTCCATAGGCGTTATATTTTTCCAACCCTGAAGCGTTTCCTTGATTTTTCTGTGCCAACCTTTTTGGAAAAATAGACATTTTGCGGGATCAATGCCAAATTTGTCACCCGTAAAAGCGATTGCCAGTGCGCGGCAACCGCCTCCACAGTGTTTAAAATAAGGACACACCGCACACTTTTCATTGTTCTCTGACAACTGCCCTAGTGTAGCGCAGACCTCGCTCAGATATCTCCCTTTTTGCAGAATTGTCTGCAATCCCTCTTTTTTAACGTTTCCCAGGAAATTATTCTTCGCGCTAAAATACCCTGACATCTGCATGCAAGGGTAGACATTTCCGTCTGCTGCAACCGCAACCATCCCCCTGTTCCCACGGCACACGGGCATACTATCTCGGTATTCTCCGGCAACGTATTCAACGGGGCGCAGGCGGTAAGATTCTGTTCGTGGAAACACCGAAAGAAAATGCCAGATATCTATTGTCATATTTTGTTTCTTTTTGATATATATGTCGGCACATTCCAACATACTTTCGTAATATTCCTCAACCTCTAAGCAGGAAGCATCTGCATTTTCCTTCCAGCGCGGCGATTCTGAAGTGCGGATCACCCGCATTTCGTCCACTCACATTTCATCTTACATTTCCGCTGTATGTAACATGGATTCGATAT
>JAAVZI010000061.1 GCA_022791575.1 Lachnospiraceae bacterium | reverse complement strand
TGACACCAGGACTCCTCCCACTTCGTGGGTCCCTCCTCATGTCCAATCAACGTCTTTGAGCGGAATTTTTGTATCTATTGTTCAAAATCGTCGCCTAGAATACGACTTTCGCAATCACCTAAATTAATATCTTAGGTAATTGCGAAAGTCTGAATCAAAGCGACGATTTTAGACAAATCCTACAAAAACGCCGCTCAAAAGCGTTTTAAATTCGCTCTGTTTTTGTAGAATTTGCCTAAAATCTGGTGTTCAATCCTAAGTTTTGCAATTAACTATTAATATCTGCAAGAAAGGAGTTTCAAATGAATAAAGACAGTTTTGAGTATCGTTATCTGAAAACCATTGCGGAATTATATCCATCCATCGCGGAAGCTTCCACTGAGATTATTAATCTGCAGTCTATTCTGAATCTTCCTAAAGGGACAGAGCATTTTCTAACGGATATTCATGGGGAATATGAATCATTTCTTCATGTTTTGAAAAACGGTTCTGGTTCTATTCGACGTAAAATTGAAGAAGAATTTGGCAACAGTATCAGCAGCAAAGATAAAAAAAGCCTTGCCACATTAATTTATTATCCTGCGTCTAAACTGGAACTGGTTCTGAAAGAAGAAGACAACATTGAAGACTGGTATAAAATCACGATCCACCGGCTGATTCGAATCTGTCGCCGGGCAGCTTCTAAATATACCCGCTCCAAAGTCCGTAAAGCACTTCCGAAAGATTTTGCCTATATTATCGAAGAATTGATTACAGAGAAGGAAGAACTTCTTGATAAAGAAGCCTATTACAACGAAATTATTAATACCATTATCCGAATTGATCGGGCCAGAGAATTGATTATGGCATTAGGTGAATTGATTCAGCGGCTTGTCATAGACCATCTGCATATTGTTGGGGACATTTTTGATCGTGGTCCAGGGCCTCATATTATTATGGATACGCTAATGAATTATCATTCTGTGGATATCCAATGGGGAAATCATGATATTGTCTGGATGGGCGCAGCTTCCGGTCATCTTGCCTGTATTGCCAATGTTGTCCGCATTTCTTCTAAATATGGCAATCTGAATATGCTTGAAGACGGTTATGGTATTAACCTGATTCCGCTGGCAACCTTTGCTTTAAAATACTATAGCGAAGATCCCTGTGAATGTTTCAAGGTTGACCGTTCTTCTGAAGAAGGCTCCAGTACCAGCGATATCATGCTGGAGAGACGTATGCACAAAGCCATATCTATTATTCAGTTTAAGCTGGAGGGACAGATTATACAGAATCGAAAAGATTTTCATATGGAATCTCGTCTGCTGCTGGATAAAATGAATCTGGAAAAGGGAGTGGTTATGATTGGAGATACGGAATATCCGCTTTTGGATACTCATTTCCCCACTATTTCAATGGAAGATCCCTATTCCTTGACTGATGATGAAATAGAAGTGATGAAGCGGCTGAAAAAGGCTTTTCTTAAATGTGAGAAGCTGCAGCGGCATGTAAGGTTCCTTTATTCCCAGGGCAGCCTTTACAAAGTGTACAATTCCAATCTGCTCTACCATGGTTGTGTTCCATTAAATGAAGATGGCTCTTTCAGAAAAGTGAATGTATTCGGTCATGGTTACAGCGGCAAGGCTTTGTATGACATACTGGAACGCTATGCAAGAAAAGGATATTACAGCACCCACGACCCAGAGGAAAAGAAAAGAGGCCAGGATATTCTCTGGTATATTTGGTCCAATGAAAATTCCCCGGTCTATGGAAAGAATAAAATGGCTACGTTTGAGCGCTATTTTCTGGAAGATAAGGAGATGCGTAATGAAATTAAGGACTCTTATTACAGCCTGGTAGAAAATGAAGAAATTGTCAATCATATTTTAAAAGAATTTGGACTGGATACAGAGACCTCACATATTATTAATGGGCATATGCCCGTCCGCTTGAAGAAGGGAGAAACCCCGGTAAAATGCAATGGTAAACTCTTAATTATTGACGGTGGCTTTTCTAAAGCTTATCAGAAACAGACTGGAATCGCTGGTTATACATTAATCTATAATTCCTACGGTCTGCGTCTGGTATCTCATGAACCATTTGAGTCCATAGAGGATGCTATTATTAATGAAAAGGATATTCATTCCGATACTGTTATTGTCGAACAGTCTACAAGAAGGCAGCTGGTATCCAGCACAGATAAAGGTGAAGAACTGGTTCGTAAAATTTTTGATCTGGAGAAGCTTCTGCATGCGTATCGAACTGGTGTTTTCTCTCAAAAATAAAACAAGAAAGGATTATGTTTATGAATCTTTTTAAACACTCTCTAACTATTAATAAACCGCAGAATATGATTAAAATTACGAACTATATACGCGAAGACATTGAAAAATCCGGCATAAAAGATGGTATAATTGTTGTCTTCTGCCCGCATACTACAGCCGGAATTACTATTAATGAAAATGCTGATCCAGATGTGGTGCATGATCTGATCTATGGATTTGAAAAAACTTATCCCACCCACGACCAGAATTATCGGCATTTTGAAGGAAACTCTCACGCACATATGAAAAGTTCCACTATGGGAGCTTCCCAAACATTGATTCTGCAGGAAGGAAAAATCATTTTCGGCACTTGGCAGGATGTGTATTTCTGCGAATTTGACGGTCCAAGAAACCGGACTTTCTATGTAAAAATTATGGAAGGGTGAGGATTCCTCACCCTTTTTGATTTCCTGAAATATCTGATGTATGGATGCAATCTATAAAACATAGTGGTATCTTTTGAATTTCTTCATAAGTAATCTCCAGCCAGTGCGGGGATAAGGGAAATTCCGCCTCTTCGGGAACAGTTTCCATCGTAATTGCCGGAAGTCGGTACTGTTCGGAATAATATTGTACGGTATTTCCTCCGCTGTATGCATCTGTTTGCTCGTCCTGGGGTGTTCCTATTCGATAATGACAAACGGATTCTAATGCTTCTGCAATTTTTTTCTGTCTTTCATTATAAGCAGCATCCAGGGCTGCGCGATACCAGAAAATTTCCTGGCCTCTGGAATGAAAATCAATATAGCCAATACTCGCTTCCCTTTGGAAAATATTAGCTAAAATACGGCTTTCAACTGCACTGAACGGCCTATCAGACGAATCTTGTTTCCTATAAGACTGACAGGGAAAATTGCGGTTAATATCCACACCTCTGGCATTGTATTTCCATTCCCTGGCCAATGGCTGATTCTTTATCTCAGCTCCACTATCAGATCGGCCACGCAGGGCAATTTCATAACCATCTGGATTTAGAAGAGGGATAAAAAGAATTTTATAAGTTTGTAAATAGTTCCAGGGATATTGCTGAGGAGAAGTCGTATAATTATCACAATATACTTTTATCATTTCTACTAATACAGTTGGATTAATGCTTTCTCTGCCGTGAACACCTCCAGTGCAGATTAAAGTCTTATTACCTCTGCCAAGCGTAAGACTGTATATCGAACGTTCTTCTTCTGATAGACCCTCAAAACGCAGCTGGGTAAAATCCGGAAACTGAATAGCCAGTTGCTTTAATTGTTGTACAATCTGGCTGGATGATAAAATAGAATGAAAGAACATTTGCTCTCTTCTCTTTACTATTTTAGATAATATATGTGATATCTTCTATGATCATGCTGGGTTCTCTCCTATATTCACGAATAGATACAAACGAATCATCTTTCAACATTGTTTTATTGTGTCTTGTTCCTTGACAACATTTTTTATTTTATTAATAAAAAGTCCTATAAACATACGCTTATAGGACTTTCTCTATCTATCTTTATCTCTCTGATTATCTCCACTCAGGTTTTATACAACTCCCTGAGCCATCATAGCTTCTACTACCTTCTCAAAGCCTGCTATATTAGCACCTGCTACATAATCGCCTTCCTTACCATATCTCTTGGCAGCAGCATCCAAGTTATGGAAAATATTTACCATAATGCCTTGAAGCTTGGAATCTACCTCTTCAAAGGACCAGCTTAATCTCTCACTGTTCTGGCTCATTTCCAGAGCAGAGGTTGCAACACCACCAGCATTTGCTGCCTTACCTGGAGCAAATAAAACACCGTTCTTCTGAAGATATTCAGTTGCCTCTAAGGTTGTAGGCATATTTGCACCCTCTGCAACTGCCTTACAGCCATTTTCTACTAACTGCTTTGCATCTTCTAACAACAGCTCGTTTTGCGTTGCACATGGAAGGGCAATATCGCAGGTAATGGACCATACGCCGCGTCCCTCATGATATTCTGCACTTGGTCTTGCAGCAGCATACTCAGTCAGTCTAGCTCTCTTTACTTCTTTGACTTCCTTCAGCAATGCCACATCAATACCCTCTGAATCATAAACCCATCCGGTAGAATCGGATACGGTAACTACCTTTGCGCCAAGCTGCTGTGCCTTTTGTGTTGCATAAATTGCTACATTTCCAGAACCGGATATACATACAATCTTATCTTTCATATCCATTCCGTTACATTTTAACATTTCCTGTGTTAAATATAACAGACCATATCCTGTTGCTTCCGTTCTTGCAAGGGAACCGCCATAAGATAAACCTTTACCGGTCAATACGCCCTCGTAGATACCTTTGATCTTTTTATATTGTCCAAACATATAACCGATCTCTCTGGCACCAGTTCCAATATCTCCGGCTGGAACGTCCATGTCTGCTCCGATATACTTTGCAAGCTCTGTCATAAAGCTTTGGCAGAATGCCATAATTTCTCTGTCTGATTTTCCCTTTGGATCAAAATCAGAACCTCCCTTACCGCCGCCGATCGGAAGACTTGTAAGTGAATTCTTGAAAATCTGCTCAAAGCCCAGGAACTTAATAATTCCTAAGTTTACTGATGGATGAAGTCTTAAGCCACCCTTATATGGTCCAATCGCATTGTTAAACTGTACGCGAAAACCACGATTCACCTGAACCTGTCCCTGGTCGTCCACCCATGGTACACGGAACATAATCTGTCTGTCCGGCTCAGTAATCCTCTCTAAAATAGCTTCTTTTCGGTAAAGCTCTTCATTTGCATCTACTACTGGTCTTAAGGATTCTAAAACTTCTTTGACTGCCTGCAGAAATTCCGGCTGGTCAGCATTTTTCTTAGTTACTAATTCGATCACTTCATCTACATAAGACATGTTGGTTCCTCCTTGGAAATATAATAATTCTGGTGCAATTCTTCTTAATCAGATACGCTCTTAGCCTTGCACTTAAATATTATACCCCTGCCGAAATATGATAGCAAGTATTTTTTCATTTTTCAGCCAGATTTTGGCATATTTTCTTCTTCGTTTCTGACCCCTTATAACACTTTTAGGTAATATTTTAACTGATTAATACTACTTTCGGTGAAGTCCATCAATTCATTGGCAAATTCACAATAATTATTTTTAGCACTCTTATTATCCCGAAGGGTTTGAATCAATCCACCCATTCCTTTTGCATTTTCCTCCATCACCATATTGGCAATATGAGGAGTGCTGTTGTTAAGCATTGTACCTGTCTGAATGCCCAGCCAGAATTTCGCCTTTTCAAATGTGCTTTCTTGCTGCGGTTTCTCGCCCTCCTGCCGGAAATGCTTTTCTGTCTCAGATAAGAAGCGCTGATATTTACCCAGCTGTCGGTTTAAATCTACAGATAAATCTTCATCCTCTGTTTTGCTGACCAATCCGCGGATGGTATCGGCTGAAGCCTTGGCTGCGCGGTAGGTCTCATTCAATACGTTTCTGTCTGCTCTTGTCATCATAACTCATTAATCCTTTCTTTCTATTCTACATAATATGCCGTTTATAGTAACTGGCGTTTCTATATAGAATTTCCAGAAAGTTCTTGGTTTATTCGATGAAAAGCAGATTAAAAGGTAAATTTATCTGCAAAATATGCTTCCAGATCCGCAATTTTAATTCTTTCTTGTTCCATAGTATCCCGATCACGTACAGTTACGGCACCATCATTCTCAGACTCAAAATCAAATGTCACGCAGAATGGTGTTCCAATCTCATCCTGACGGCGGTAACGCTTGCCAATATTTCCTCTGTCGTCATATTCGCAATTATAGCTCTTGCAAAGCTGTGTATAAATCTTCTCAGCGCCCTCGTTTAATTTCTTAGACAATGGCAGCACCCCAATCTTAACCGGAGCCAATGCCGGATGAAAATGCAGAACGGTCCGCATATCCGGCTTCTCTTCTGTACCAATATTTTCTTCATCGTACGCCGAACAGAGAAATGCCAAAACCATACGGTCTGCGCCTAAAGATGGCTCTATAACATAAGGAATATATTTTTCTTTCTTTTCATCATCAAAGTAACTCATATCTTCTTTGGAAACATCCTGATGCTGCTTTAGATCATAATCCGTCCGGTCTGCAATGCCCCAGAGCTCACCCCATCCAAATGGAAACAGGAATTCAAAATCTGTAGTTGCTTTACTATAGAACGCCAGTTCAGCAGGATCATGGTCACGCAGCCGCAGCTCGGTTTCTTTCATTCCCAAGCTTAACAGCCAGTTCCGGCAGAAGCTTCTCCAGTATGTAAACCACTCCAGATCCGTTCCCGGCTCACAGAAAAATTCCAACTCCATCTGTTCAAATTCTCTAGTACGGAATGTAAAGTTTCCTGGTGTAATTTCATTTCTAAAAGATTTTCCAATCTGACAGATACCGAACGGTATTTTCTTTCTGGAAGTTCTCTGAACATTTTTAAAATTAACAAAAATACCCTGTGCAGTCTCTGGACGAAGATATACCGTATTCTTGGCATCTTCGGTTACACCCTGGAAAGTTTTAAACATTAAGTTAAACTGACGAATCTCTGTAAAATTGTGCTTGCCACAGCTTGGACAACAAACGTTTTTCTCTTCAATAAAATTCTCCATCTGCTCCTTGCTCCAGGCATCCACACTGCCATCTAACGAATAATCGTTATCTGCACAATAATCCTCAATTAATTTATCCGCACGAAACCGTTCATGACATTCCCGGCAATCCATCAATGGATCGGCAAATCCTCCCAAATGCCCAGAGGCAACCCAAGTCTGCGGATTCATAAGAATAGCACAGTCTACACCTATATTATACGGATTCTCCTGTACAAATTTCTGCCACCAGGCTCTTTTTACATTATTTTTTAATTCCACTCCCAAATTACCGTAATCCCATGTATTGGCAAGGCCTCCGTATATCTCCGAACCAGGATATACAAATCCTCTTGATTTTGCTAATGCCACAATTTTTTCCATAGTCTTTTCCATTTTTTAACCTCCAATGATTTTTTGCTTCCTTTTTAACACGCTCTATGGTTTATAGATCATATAAGCCAGTTCTTTTGTTCCCGATTCAATAATAGCTTTATTTTTTTCTACCTTAACATTAGAACTGGCATATAATACATCCTCTTCTAATACGAGCGTCTGCGGATCTTCTATAATAATCAAATGATATTCTTTACTGTCTTCCAGCTCTGCATAAGTAATAGAAGGTTTTCCTTTGGTACTGAGGAACTCTCCCGTCATCTCAAAACCGGCTTTTTTTGCATCTGCTACAGTCCCATCAAATGCTTTTACATTATTAAATGCACTATAGTCCTTTAAAGACGCATATTCAATGCTCACTCGAACCGTGTTGTCTTCCACCTCACACTGGGTCACTTCCAATGCATTTTTATTTTCTTTATTATACTCTTCAATGGCCTCATCTACCCATTTTGTCAGTTCTTTTTCGCTGACATTCACATTTTTATCTTTATCTACAATAGCTTCTTTCACTTTACCATTGTCTTCAATATATAAGGTAGTTTCCTTCACCTTCTCCCCCTTGGCACAGCCAACAGAAGCTGCTATAACTGCCAGTACTAGCAGAATCCCTGTTACTTTTTTCATATATTGGTTTCTCCCTTCATCATGATATTAATAAATTAGGTAATTGCGAAAGTCTGAATCAAAGCGACGATTTTAGACAAAACATACAAAAACGCCGCTCAAAAACGTTTTGAATTCGCTCTGTTTTTGTATGTTTTGCCTAAAATCTGGTTATGAATACTGAGTTTCGCAAATGCCTATGATATTAATTAGATATTTGCAAAAGCCGTATTCTAAGCGACGAGTTTCACTATGACCTATGTCTTTTATAGATGATTACAAAACTTTATATTCACAACTAGATTTCAGGCAAACCATACAAAAACATAGCGAATTTAAAACGTCTTTGAGCGATGTTTTTGTATGGTTTGTCTGAAATCGCCGCCATAAATCAAACATTTGCAATCACTTATTTTAATAGATTACCATTATTTCCACAAATTTTCAACTATATTTTAAAGTTCTTCTAACAGCGCCAATGACTTAAACTCATTATCAATATAATGCCTGCGGTAATTAATCATAATTCTATTAAAATTCTTGGAAATATCTTCTTTTAGAACAAAGGTATATAATTTTTCAATCTTTGCAGTAATGATATACTGCATGGCATATAACAATGAACCATCTATGTACATTCCATCTATTATGTTTTTATGGCAGGCCGGACAATATACACCTCCCCTAAACACGGAAAAGTATCCTTCTGACAGTTCCCTCTGACAAGACATACAGGTAAATACTTCTGGGTATTCTCCATTGATTACCATAGCTTTCAGTTCAAAGATATTCTGCACCAGCCTGTTGGGAATACTATCCTTCAGCAATGCTCTGAGACTTTGATATAGAAGCTTCAGCATCTGCAGCCCTTCGGTATCTTCCCTGCTGTAATAGTCAGCAAATTCCAGAAAATAACATCCATAACAATTTCTTTCATAATCCTGTCCCATTTCCATAAAGTAATTGATAATCTCTGCCTGTTTTAAATAATAAGCACTGCTTCCGCTTCCAATCAGGAAATTACCAAAGGAAAAGGGATTGGTTTTGCCAGCCAGAGCATTACTGCTTTTTCTTGCTCCCCTGGCAAATACAGTAATCTTCCCTTTCTCCTTTGTTAAAAGTACCAGACGCCGATCATAGTCCCCCTGGGGCGCACTTCGAAGAACCATACCCTGTACTGTCATTTCCCTCTGATTTATACTGCTCATCCGCCTCATTCCTTTGCATTCCATCATAATATTCCTGCTTATATTGCAGATAATCCACGACAGATCCTGTTGTTTCGAAAACTTTCCAGCTTATTTCTTCCATTCGTATCCCTCCAGCTCAAACCTTTGTAATCTATTATGTTGTTCTATTTTTAGGATTTGCAATGGAGGCATTCTTATACTGGATAAAATTTTCCAAATGGTTGAAATGACTGCGCTATCAGGATCTGTCGGTTAGCTTTATGGAGCATCTAGCCTAAATCTTTTTTATTATAGCCATAATTTTTCAAGAGAAGTTCACTGTCACGCCATTCCTTTCTGACCTTCACCCATAACTTCAGATTGACTTTCTGTTCCATCATCTGCTCTAACTCATAGCGTGCATGGCTGCCGATCTTTTTTAACATAGAACCATTTTTTCCAATGATAATTCCCTTATGAGAATCCTTTTCACAGATTATTGTCGCTTCTATATCTGTTAATTTTCCCTGAGAACGTTCTTTCATTGACTCAATTGTAACAGCAATTCCATGCGGAATCTCTTCGTTCAGGCTGTGCAAAGCTTTTTCCCTGATAATCTCAGCTGCAATCTGGCGCATGGGCTGATCTGTCACTACATCCTCATCAAAAAACATAGGGCCTTCTTTTAGATACTCAAATATTACCTCAATCAGGGTA
Organism: Lachnospiraceae bacterium; assembly: GCA_022791575.1. Classification (GTDB taxonomy): domain Bacteria; phylum Bacillota; class Clostridia; order Lachnospirales; family Lachnospiraceae; genus JAAVZI01. The sequence goes on along the minus strand of JAAVZI010000061.1, from coordinate 46,787 downwards.
TCTGTATTTTCTCCAGTTCTTGCACATACGGGAACGATTTCTGCTGGTCTGCACAACTGATTATAATTCTCTATAATCGGCAGCAGTTCATTCTTTTTCACAGTATCAATTTTATTAATTACCAGAATAAGCGGTACGTGGACGGCTGCTAACTGTTCTGCGATATGCCGGTCTCCGGGGCCGATATAAGAATCGGCCTCTACCAGCCACAAAATTACATCTACTTCTTCGAAGGTACGTTCCGCCACTTTTACCATATATTCACCAAGCTTATTTTTGGCTTTATGAAGCCCTGGGGTATCTACAAAGATAATCTGTCCTCTTTCACTGGTAAATACGGTCTGAATGCGATTTCTGGTTGTCTGGGGCTTATTGGAAGTAATCGCTATTTTCTGTCCAATCAGCCGGTTCATCAGAGTAGATTTCCCCACATTGGGTCTGCCCACCAATGTGACAAATCCTGATTTTTTATGATCTGACATTATTTCTCCTTATTTTATCTGTTTGTTTACAAAGTTTCAATCTGGTTAAAGAGCTGCTTCTGACTTTCTATTTTCTCTTCATTTCCAATTACACAGATATTATTTTCTTCCAGCATCGCTTCAATATATACGGCTAAGGAGCTAAGAATTTCCGGGGTGATTCCTAGCAGCTCATCTCGTTCTTTCTGAATCATTTCCTCATCAATTCCCTGTACATAGGCCTGATACGAACGTCTTCCTTTAGATGCTGGAGTCAAGGGCCTATCTAGATCACTGACAGCACCAATAATAAACTGCGTCATGGCACGCTGATCAAACTTACTGTTTCTAATAAACTCTGGTGCTTTTTTATAAACTTCCAGCGTCTTCTCCAGATTCGGGTCCCGGTAAGATACAAAATAACTGCTGCCCAGACGTGCAAAGTTATTCATACAACCATAAGCGCCTCCTTGTACACGAATCTGCATCCACAGATATTCGTAAGACATAACATTTTTAAGCACTCTTAATGCCCCTGTATAAGGCAGATTTTTGCGGGTAAAGTCCCCACTGACCCCAACATACTGAATCTGTGATGAGGTCTTAAAGCCTTCGTTCTTTTTTTCCAGCTGAAAATGATAGGAAAAAGCAGGCATGGTTTCCTTCGAAAGCGTATCCTTCAAATCCATAATTTCCTTTGCCAATTCTGGAAATATCTTTTCTTCCCCGGTAAAATCTACCATCAGATTATCCACTCTGAACATGCAGCGGGCCGTCTCTTTTAAGCAGGCTATCACATCTTCCTTTTTTTCTTCAAAGTTCTCATCCAGATCCTGGATAAAACGGTAATAACTGATTCCATCCGTCAATTCTCCGTAATATGCCAGCTGAGAATAATAAGAAGCTGCACGCCCCACTGCTGCGGAATGCCCTGAAGTCTGAAAACTCATCTGAAGCTTAGATTTTAGTTCTCCGATAATCTCTTTTAAGCGTTTTTCATCCTCAAACTTGGTATGATGCAGCATTTCCTTAATCATGGAAAAAGCAAACGGAAGCTTTCCATACAGTGCTTTTGTTGAAAATACAAAATTTGTAAGCAAATGATTTTTATCACTCTTATGCACATAAGCCATAACACTTTTTGCAATACCGCCAGTATGAACATTAATCTCATTTGCCATCTCCCCATAAGCGTAATGGTCGGTATCCATAAAACCATAAACACTCTTTAATAATGCCACATAAGGAATCAACTGCTCTGGTACAGAGGTACTGTCAAACACCAGCTGAACATAACCAATTCCATTTGTAAACACATCATGGTAAAGAACTAGTGTATCGTCTACAAATTTCTCCTCATTGCAGAAGGGCTCTGCCTCTTTCTTAATATCACTAACATTCAGAAGAGGAATGGATTCAAGTTCTTCTTTAGTGGAAGGTTCCTCTTGATAGTTTTTAAGATCTTTCGTATCTTTTATCAATTGCTGAATCTGCTGCTTTGACAGATGCTCTTTATAATCTCTAAGCTTCGCAGCTGTCTGGGCGTCCATTTCAGCCGTCAGACCTTTCTTGGGCTCTACCACCACAAAACTGCCGTGTGTATTGTCAATTAAATATTGCTGAATCAGCTTTTCAAAGTATCCCGTTCCGTTTTTCTTCCTTAGATTCTCATATACTTCCAACAGCTCTAACATGGTAAATGGTTTCTCATCCTCATAAAGCCAGGTCCCAAACATATTAAGACAATACATAAGCCCTTTGGGAGAATTGCCATAATCTGCTTCCCGAAACTTAAATTCCATACTGTTAATTGCTGCCTCAATCGACTTCGGGTCAATTCCTGATTCTGCTGTATTTTTCAGGGTACCGATAATCACTTGTTCAAACTGTGCTCTCTGGTTTGAATTGGCATTCTTAGCTATCACCGTAAAATAAGGCTGCAACAGTTCTCCTTCATAATAGCCCATAATATCCCGTCCAATACCCGCATCCATCAGCGCTCTTTTAATTGGCGCTCCCGGAGTGGATAAAAGTGCATAGTCCAGCACCTGGAACGCAATGTTTAATTCTTTATCCTGGCTTGTTCCAATTACTTTATTAAATGATAAATACGTATTATTTTTCTCATCCTCTTCCTCCGTAATCGGATACTGCCTGGAAATTTCTTTCATAGCAGGAAAGGCAGTCTGTTTCTTAAGTTCAGAATCAATCTTCGAAACATCATAGTTACTTAGATATTCCTTATCCAGCCATTCCAGCTTCTGAACCATATCCATATCACCATACAGATAGATATAGCTGTTGGAGGGATGATAATATTTTTTATGAAAATCCAAAAACTGCGAATAAGTTAATTCTGGTATCACTTTGGGATCTCCGCCGGATTCCACTCCATAAGAAGTATCTGGAAACAGCGAATTCATTATTTCTCTCTCCAGCACACCCTCTGGAGAAGAAAATGCTCCCTTCATCTCATTATAAACAACGCCATTCAACCGAATCTCACTTTCTTCATCGTCCAGCTCATAATGCCAGCCCTCTTGACGGAATATCTCTTCCTTTTCATAAATATTGGGATAAAAAACGGCATCCATATAGACATGCATTAGGTTCTGAAAATCCTTATCATTATAACTCGCTATAGGATAAATTGTCTTATCCGGAAATGTAATAGCATTTAAAAATGTATTCAACGATCCCTTTGCCAGTTCTACAAATGGATCTTTTGCCGGGAACTGCTTGGAACCGCACAACACAGAATGTTCTAAGATATGTGGAAGTCCTGTTGAATCCTCCGGCGGAGTTCGAAATCCAATACAAAACACTTTATTTTCATCGTCATTGGAAACCAATGCCAATTTGGCACCACTTTTCTTGTGTCTTAGCAAGGAACACTGAGAACGTATGTCCTGAATCTCTCTTTGTTCTACGATTTCATATTGCTGCAACTCTTCTATCTTCATTTCGCTCCTCTTTCCTCTGGCTTTCTGATATTACCATATCTGAAAAATAATGGCAGCTGCCAGAAATTACTATTCCTAATTATACCCTATTTCCCATAAAATGTACAAGCTAATTTTAAAAAAAGCATCTGCAGGTGAATCTACTATAATATAATAAGAGAACTGGATTCACAGGCAGATGCAATTTGACATGGTTTATTAACTTTTCTTCTGGAATTCATACTTACATTTTGGACACGTAATCATAATCTTTCCATGGCCTTTGGGAATGCGGATCTTCTGCCTGCACTGGGCACATGTATAAATATGATAGTCCTTCCTTTGGTTCATAATACTTTTCTGTCTGCGAAAAAACGCCACGATTTTATTCTTTCCATTCAGAAAAGCCCTGTTTTCCTTATAGCGCTTCTCATAATTCGTAGATAACATTCGGAAAAACACATAAGCTATCATACATAAACCAAGAAAATAAAAGATCCTCCCAAATACAACTGACAGAATTGCACAGATAAATGATATACCAATCAATACATTAGATAATGTATCTGCTCCATATCTTCCCTGCATAAAATTACGCAGCCTGTCTTTTATAAGTCCCATTCACAAACACCTCATTTCCTAATATTTTTCAGACAGAATCAATATTGATTTCCTGTTGATTTTATTATAGGATAGTGCTTGCAGACTGTCAATTTACAGCGTATGAACTTTTTCTTAACATGCTAAAATGTATATAAATTTTCTTTATTTTTACGAAATATTATGCATATTTCATAATTCTTCACCAGTCATACGAAGAATATCTTTTATTTCATCTAAATCCATACCTGTAAATTGTGCCACATCATCACTGGTCATCTTATCTCCCAAATCCTCCTCCAGCTTTTCCATCTCACTTTTCAGATTTTCCGCTCTTCTCATAAGTCCATGATTTTCTCTTTTTTCTTCTTTGTATTGATCAAGAGCCTGAAGTATACTTTTCTTAATTTCCTCCTCCAAGAAGGAATCGGCTGAATCCTCTCTGCCTTTGAGATTCTCTACTGCAAGCAAAAGGCCAATGTTTCCTTCCTGAATCAAATCGCTTTGCGGCATTCCTTGATTTTTAAAACGGCTGGCGATCTCTATGACCCTTGTTAGTTTTTGTTCTATAATACTCGACTTGGCCGCCGCATCGCCCTCTGCAGCTTTTTTATACAAAGCAGATGTAATTTGATTCCTGCTGCCCACTTGGCGAAGTTCTTCCAGATAAAGCGGCAGATATTCACTCTCCTGTGTTTCTAGCGAAATTTCCTCCTGACTGGAAGAACTTTCTTTCTGATACCCCACAACCCTAATATTCTCCTGCAGCAGGTAATCATAAACAAATATCATCTGTTCTTCCGTTAACTCCATATCCTTTAAGAATTCTTTTAGAAATTCTTTGGTTACTTCTCTTTGATTCATCTTAGCCAGTCTGACTATATCCTGCATTCGTTCTACAAACTTTTCCTGGTTTTCCATAGCTTTGCTCCTCACATTACTTGATGTACCAGATTTTAACATATCTTTTAAGCTTTGTCTATGGATTTTCATTTAGTCCTAATCTGTATAGACTAGCCGTGCTCCTGATAAAGAAAACCGGCTGCAAGTATATCCATTGATTTCATACTGCTGGTACTGCATAAAACCAAGCATACCGATCCCCTGAAGGGTATGGCAAGCCTCTTCTTCCATATCTGGAAAATCAATTTGAAATGCATATTGATTATGATATTTATTCTGGATTGTTTCCTTAATCTTTTCTTCTATACATTCTGTAACCACTTGATTTCTACAAGGAAATGTATATTCTGAAGAATTTTGATTGAAATGACTGAATAACTCCTTTATTTCCTCTTCGGAACCCTCGTAGCGTTCCTGTTTTTCCTGATTTTCACACACGCAGGTTCCATCCATATTAAAGTCTATATTCCATGTTCCACGACTGGCACGATAAGGATAATGTACAGTACCCTCTTCTGTAATAACTGAAAAATATTGATTCTGCATAATAACCACACAAGCAATACAAGACAGCAGGCGTTGGCCTTCCAAAGAATCCTCTGTCAGGCCAAATCCCTTTAACAAGCTTTCTCTAAAGGCCTGAACTGCCTTTTGCTCATCGACATAAGGAAACGAAGAGCTATCGTTGGCTGTACCTGCATCCAGCCCGTCTTCCAATGCATGGTCTGCCAGCTGGTTATAGGTGAAACGGGTATAGGAGGCTTTCTGAAGAAGTTGATTTTTCATTCCCCACTCCAGACTGAATGCAGTAATCAGAATTCCAAACACAAGTACTAAATTACTTAATTTCATATCGGATGCTTCCTCCATAATAGACATAATGTGCATCTGAAGTTTCTCTTATGCCAAGTGCTTCATAAAACCGCTGTAACAATCCTGGTGAATTTCTTCTTACCTCTACCCAGAAATAATCTCCCTTCTGAAACAGATATTCTGCCTGTCCTTGCAAAATATCTTTCAGTTCTGCCTCCGTTCTGATTTTTTGAATCTTTTCTATGCCGTTCTCTCCCACATGAAGCGAATTGACTGTATGCACCATGTGGACATCCAGTCCGCTTTGCAGCCTTCTAATTTGATTTTGGTACTCCTCATACATGTGCTCTGTCATTGCACCCATATTGCACACAGAATCTACAAATTGTACCGTATCCTGCATAATTGCCAGCTGAATCATATGCTCTTGCCGCTGGATACTAATTACAAGCGGAACTAGAAAGAACATCAGTACGGCTGTAAAAACCGCCATAATCCGACTAAATGCATGTTCCAATCAGTTCCCTCCCTTTTCTGTTACCACCCGCTCTTGATTCATATGCTGTTCCATGAACAGCAGGCTTTTCTTTGACTCTTGTTCCATCAACAGCAGCCCCCATAGAGCTGCTGCAAAAAGTACTGCCGCTGCACCCCACAATAATAATTCCAGCTTCTGCTCCATAGTCAGCCTACTTTTGTGTAAAGGTCAGTCCAGTAATCGTACCATTACTGTCTCTTACCACACCGCCTTCGAATCTTCCATTTGGATTGATATAGCTATTGCTGAGTTCATTCTGTGCTACCTTATAGTCTTCTGTTGTCTTTCCCTTTAGTTCCCCGCTGGAAGTATCAAATTGATAAATATAATAGGTGCTGGTCTTATTGGTCTTAACCATGATACCGACTGCTTCATCCTGAAATTTACGAATTACATTTAATACTTCACTTCCTGAAACTTCTGTCCCTTCATACATGGTTTTGCTGGTATCCGAAAACTCAGCATTCAATTTATTAATCTGACCTGCACCACTAGAAGCAGTATCTCTTGCTTCCCGTGCAATATAAAAGCCCAATCCAATCACTATACAGGTTATTATTGTTCCTGCAGCCAAAACCAGTCCTTTTAAACTATTCTCCATAATTCATCCACTCCATTTCTATTTCATCCTTTCCATCTACATAAATTGTTTCATACTCTCGGAATATGCCGATAACTGGCTCAAACCTTCTAATACAAACGGCACAATCAATTTAAGCCCTACTGTCATATATAAGGGCATAAAAGCAAGTATTCTGCTGACGGCACTCTGATCCTCAATATAACTTTCCGACTCTTGCCTGTATTTGTCTTCCATATAATGATAATCCGATTCCATCTGTAAAAATGCTTCTTCCACAGGCAGCAGGTCACATGCAATAATTCCCTCGAGAATCATCGCCATCGGTATATAGCCTTCCTTTTCCCTGATGGTTTCTGCTTCCTCATAATCCTGATAGACCAGCCTGTAAAGAGCATGGACAATACTATCCTTAAAATAAAATGCCAGTTTTTCCAGCCATTGCATAATTTCCTCTCCGCTGATATTGTCCAGATGCATCAAAAACAAGATCACTGATTGAAATACAAGAATCTCTTCTTCTCTTTTCAATCCCGTATACTGCCGTTTCAATAGAAGCAAGCGATACCTTAGAAAATAAGCTAATATTCCTCCGATTGCCGGCAGGAACCAGATCAGCCAGGGATAATGCCATTGACTCCAACGCGCCCTTCCCTTCTTAATTTCTGCAATTATCGTGTTCCGCAGAGTATCTGGACAGCCTGTAAGTTCCCATTCCTGTCCATCCAGATCTTCTTTGCCGGTTATCACCTGCTCGATAACCGAATAAATCTGAAGTTTTTGTTTTTCCTGAAGCTGATACAGGTTCTGAATCATGTTCTGTGCCCCGGCAACTACCTGCTTCCGGCACATACTCTTATATTGTAATAACCCTGCAGATATCAGCAAAAACACTACTGCAGCTGTTATGTACTGGAGCAGCAGATACTGCTTTACATTTTCTCTTACCCCGCACTCCTTTAATACTCGATGCTTTTTTACATGCTTCTCATAATTACGATTAATCTGCCAGCTGAGTAGTTTGTCTATCATTGAACATTTCAATAATCTGCTTAGCCACCTTCTTTCTGCCGGAAGAGGCCTGACATCGTACTGCCAGCGCTGGATCAAATAATAACAAAACAATGAGATAACACATAACAGCAAAGTTGTCACCATGCCATATCCACCTTGATAATAAATCTTAAGCTCCTCCATATTTCCAATTGCCCAGATTTCTATTATCTTCACAAAAGCCAGCGGAAGGATACAGGTAACAAGCAGACCAGAGAACAAATGTTCTATTTTCTTTTTCTTCAGCAGTTCTGTCTGAATCCCTTCTTTTATGACTCCTAATCCAGACAGACAAATGGACTTTCCATCAATCTCCTTATCCCCATATTCGAATGTGCTTTTACACAGAACATAAAGCAGGGCCAGAAAACGGCTGGGAATGTTTTGAAGATCGTTCTCCTCTATCTCTTCATTTTCCAGATCCATAAGAAGCTTTCTTCCATGCAGATAAATCATTCCTTCCTGCCTGTTTATGGTTTCTTCCAAAGCCTCATCCATTCTCCTAAAGTAACTGTACTGAAACCTCAGCTCGCCTATAAACCCCTCCAGACCTTCTAATAACTTCCGTTCTTCCTTTTCCATGGTTTTTAAACGGACATACCGGCTCACCATCATTAGGGTACAAAAGGACAGACATAATTCACATAACGACAGGCTCTGCGTTGCAAAAATGTAAATTCCTCCAGACAAATATACCAGACTTAAACCTCCAAAAAGTTTTACCGCTTTTTGGGCTGCCTTTTTTTCGTCCCCCGGATAATAGTTCTGCATATAATTTTGTATATATTTAATCTTTGCTCCTGCCAGCGGAATCCTGCTCAAGAGCGGATAAAATCTGCTGATCATACAATCTCCTTTCTCCCTCCTGCATATAAACAGCCATCTTTTTTAACGTGTCCTTTGAAATAGGAGCAATGAGCTTATATCTTCCATCCTCATAATAGATCAGCGTTCTCTCTTGATAACATACAATCTCTCTCTCATTTTCAAATAGCGGTACAATTTCTGTAATATAATCAATATAACGCCTGCCATGCACATCCTTAACCAAATGTACATGAAACCGTACCACTTCCACCACCTGCTGCTGTGCAATTCGTTCGTTCGAAAACTGTCCGGCCTGCAAGAGACTATTCTGCAACGCCCAGATTAAATTCCTGGTAGAATTGGCGTGATGGGTAAACATTGTATATATGGAAGCCGTCTGTCCTAGCTGAAGCATCAACGCTGCCTGTTTTGCGCTGGCAACCTCTCCTACAATACTAACTGCACCATCTGTCTTCTTCTGAAAATCCAGACCCTCTTGTCCGCTGATTGCATTGGTTTCACGGAAGGACACAATATTTCTTTCGGGATATAACTGTCTTAATTGAAGCTCAAAGGCAGTCTCTTGAATTCGAATCGTATAATTCCCAGCAATATAATCGATCAAAGACATTAGTAAGGTTGTCTTACCGCTTCCTTGTTCACCGGTAATTCCAATTGTCTGACAGCCTTTGACAATATATTTCAACAAAAGTACGACTAACTCAGATTGTGCATCATGAAATAAATCCTCTAATTTTCGGCTTTTCAGATTATCTAATTTTCTTACAAAAAATACCCAGCTTTCACAAAAGTCCGGTCTTGCTACGACTACCCTGGCATGGTCCGCCATCTCATTTACCATATAACCTCTTTTTTGTGACAACTGTCCAGGCTGTCCATAGCGGTAAATGGTACGGCAGATTCTCTGTAATTCCTTTTTAGAACCAAAGCAAAGAAATGATAAATAAACAGACTTTCCCTGAAACATAATCCATACACTGCGTTCCTCCCTGCCGGTTCCATTTACACCGCCGCTGACGCCATCAATATCCATATCACGAATATCATCAATCACTCCCAGTCCACGGTAGTCTGCATACACTCTTTGCACAATCAATTCCAGCCTCTCTAATTCGCTGATTCTGTAAGGTTCCTCTTCAAAGATTTTACGGATCTGCTCCGCATTAATTTCATAGATTCCTTGTCCGTCTCTTCGGCTTTCCTCCAAGCGATGCTCTAAAATCCACTGTTCCAAGGCTCTAGTGTCGTGTTTTCGTTTGTAGCAGCAAAGCATAATCTCAAACATATCCCGTTCCGACATTTGCTGCTTCTTTCTTATTGGAAGCAGCAATTCCATCTCTCTTTCGGTCAGCTGAATATGTTCTGTAAGAATTTCACTAATCGTTTGTTTAATATATTTTTTTGCAGTCCTATCGCCGATTCCACATCTGCGCAGCATCTGTTTTAATTCCTGTTTCTGCTGTTTCAGAGTCTTAATCTGCTGACTGGTTAAATGCAGCTCTTGTAAATTACTCTGCAGCATCTGCTGCAATTGTTCATCTGTCAGACGAATCAACTGATGCAGAGAATTAATCTCCTTTCTCAAGGCCACACCCCTCCCAGTTCAGAATTAAATCTGCCATTTTAGATAATTCATAGAAAAAATGACGGTTTCGATGATAGCGCAGCCGCATAGGACGGTTTTCAAAAAATGGCAGTATCTTGCCCTTATGCATTGCAGATAAAAATTCCACATTATATGGTATCATTCCAATCTGCCGATTCCCAATTCGGTAAAGACGCTGAATATTTTTCAAATTAAAGGGTTCTTCACTAATATAATTTCCAATACAATATAAGGATTTATAACAATAGAACGGCAGACAGGAAAAATATTCATCCAGAATTTCTGCCGACTGCGTTGTATTCACAACTACAAGGTCAGCCTGTTTCAAAATTTTTACACGTATGGTATCAGAACTACCGCTGCAGTCTATAAATACGTAATTGGCAACTTTATTAAGCTGGGTTATAATATTCTCACATTCCCGACCAAATTCCATTTCATACATTGCCTGGTTTCTTTTCATTGCAGACGGCACATAACCAAGGGTGTTCTTAACGTATACAATACCACCGCCAACTGTTTTTTCACACAGCATATTATGGCGGCTGCGCTTGAGCAGATAATCCAGTCCTTCCCCATCCATATAGGCAAATGGCTCTGCAACCATACCTCCTGCATGTCCTACAAGCGCATCCTCTACCTGATGTGTTCCAAATCCGCTCTCCATTAATATAATACTGACGTCCTTTAACCTGGACATTGCCAGTGCGGAGGCTGTCATAATCATAGCTGCGCTGCCTTGGTTTTCCATATTTATAAATGCTGTAATCAATAGGCTTTCCCCCTCTTGGCCTGCCTGACTGCATGTTTAATAGAACGTTCATCCAAACCGGTCATCTGGTTGATGATATCTTTGAGACAAGATTCCATAGAAGATGAAAGTTCAGGAAGACATAGTAAAGGCTGAAACTGCATGCGCTGAAAACCAGCCTCATCCATACATTCATGCTGTAATATCTTAACCTCCATCTGTTGAATGACAGTGCAGCATTTTTCCACATATTTTATTGTGCAAGAATCATACAGATCCCGATAAAGCATCATACTGCTTTTTATACTCTGATTCTCTAAGCAGGGTAAACGGCTGAGTTCCTGAAGCAGAAGCTGCAGATGCGCCCGGATTCCATCACATATATAAATAGATTTCTGCACTTTTGTTTCTGCAGGCACTAAAAAATCCTGTACATAAAATATGTAATCATAAGCTTCATCCAAAGCTGCCAGTTCTGAACAAGCAAAATCAATCTCTAAGTAATGGATGATATCCATGGATTTTGCAGGTTTTCTAATACAGCAGCTTATTTCACCGGCAGCAGTTTTATCACAGACTAATACCCGGAATTTTAATTTCTGCAGAATTAATGCCAAGTAGATGACCAGGTCCGATTTATGAACACCCGTTATAGCAATACGCCGGATGTTTTCATTGAACAAATAACCACCTCCAAAATTTCTTTTATACATTGGATCATTTGAATGAAATTTCAAGATTTCTTTCATGATTAGAAGTTCATCCCCATTGAACTTCACTCATAGCTTTTTTGACATTGAATTTTAAGATAACTGCATTATACTTGTTTTCTATTCATTTGTAAATAGTATTTGGTAAAATAAAAAAAATTGTACGTATTTGTAGAAAATGATCAATCATAATATACAAATAGTACAATTTTTCTATAGATTTTTTTATTTTTCTTATCTATAATTCATAATTTTAAAATTAGCCACGCTGAATAATTAATGTCTGGTATCCCATATTTCTTAAAGCCCTCTCCACATCTGCTGCTTCTTCCATAGATGTATAAGGACCAACCAGCACACGATAAAGGTTATTATACATATCAATATCTGCCGGATAACCATAATACCATAATTGATCCGCCTGCTGCTGTGCATTTCCAATCATCCGAAACAGACCTGTCTGTACAAAATACTGTGTTCCTTCCGTATCAGCCCGGACAGTATCCAGGATCGCGTCCGCAATGCCTGCTGCAATTTCGTCAAAATTCTGATCAAAGATGCGGTTATCCTCCGCTGAATTAATAAATCCCGCTTCAATTAAAATAGACGGCATATCCGTAGAATTCAAAACTACCAGATTTGGGCGTACACTTAGTCCCAGATTCTTAAATCCTGCCTTTTCCAGCTCTTCATTTACACGCTCTGCTAACTCCGCCTTAATTCCGCTTTCATTATAAACTAAAGTTTCCACACCAGAATATGCTCCCGGCACTTGGCTGGAATTTCTGTGGAACGAGACAAAAAAGTCCGCTCCTGAACGATTTCCAATCTGAGCTTTCTCATATGGAGAATCATAGACATCCCCGGTTCTTGTATACACAACATTTACACCATTATTCTCTAAAATCCTTCCTACTGCAAGAGCAAGGCGAAGGTTGTCATCCTTTTCTCTGCGTCCATTGTATACGGCTCCTGGGTCCGAACCACCGTGACCTGCATCTATCACAACTGTTGCTGCCATACTATCATCCCATATTTTTTTCTATATCATATGCAGATGAAGTTTGTCTGGTTACAGACTTTACTATCCGAATTTAAATATTTAATTTCAGCTGTGCTTCTTTCTCTGCCTCTGCCTGGAACTCTGCAGCCTGTTCCGGCTGAACGACGGGCAGCTCTTCTATCGACTGTACACCAAAGCTACGCAGAAATTCTTCGGTTGTTCCAAATAGAAGCGGCCGGCCTGGTGCATCAAGTCTTCCAACCTCCATAACAAGATTATATTCTACAAGCTTATTTACTGCATGATCACATTTTACTCCACGAATTTTCTCTATTTCAATTTTGGTAATTGGCTGTTTGTATGCTATAATGGACAAAGTTTCCAATAAGACATCTGTCAAAACCTGCTTTCTCGGCTGTTTTGCTACACGTATTAGATACTCATACATTTCTGGACGCGTACAAAGCTGAAATGCATGTTCAAGCTCAATCATCTTAATTCCACCATGTCTTCTATTGTATTTATCCATCATATTTTTGATAATTTTGTATGTAGTTTCTTCATCCTGCTCTATGGCCGCAGCCAGCCTTTCAAGAGGCACAGATTCTCCCATTGTAAAGAGCACTGCTTCTATTGCAGCTTCCATTTTATCCTCAATTTTTCCCATTTTGGCCTCCTCCTGATCCATATGCCTTTTTCTGGCTGCTGCTCTCATTTATCATTGTGGATTCTGACTTTTCCAAGTTTTCTTCTTTTTCAGTAAAAATAATCACAATATCGCTAAATGTATGTTCTTGCTTGGTGTTAACTTTTCCTACTTTTATTAATTCTAAGACAGCCAAAAATGTCACAATCATTTCCATCTTATTTTTACTTGCTTTAAAAAGTTCAGAAAAAAAGAACGTCTTATGCAGCCTGGCATAGTTCTCTATGGTTTCTAATTTTTCACTTAAACTAACTTCTTCTTTTTCAATGGTTCCAAAGCGGCTTCGAATGGGATCTAATTTATCCTCTTGCCTTCTCATTATTTCCTTGAATACTCCATATAGTCTGACCAAGTCGGTTCCTTGCAAAATCTGCTTTAGATCAACAGGCGGTTCATATTCTGATATCTCCTTAGGAAGTGTGGGACGTTTATATAAGGATTTTACTGCATCTATCTGACGCTCTTTTAATTCATAAGCCATGTATTTATACATTTTATATTCTAAAAGCTGCTGTACTAGTTCTTGTCTTGGATCTTCTTCCTCACCCTCTTCGTTTATTTCCTTAGGAAGAAGCATTTTGGCCTTAATATCAAGCAGTTGCGCCGCCATTACGAGAAATTCACTCATGATATTCAGATCTTCTTTTTCCATTTGTCGAATATATGCCATATACTGTTCGGTAATTTCTACAATTGGGATATCATAAATATTAACTTTGTTTTTCTCTATTAAATGCAAAAGAAGGTCTAAAGGACCTTCAAATGCCTGCAGTTTAACTGGAATACCCATATGAACCTCTATTTCTCTTACTTTTTCTATATTTTGGAATTATCTTTTTTGATCAATTAAATCTACAACAATTAGTTCTGCACGATTTCGTATTCGAAAAGGAATGGTGTGAGTGCCAAGCCCACGGCTTAAAATCATATACTTTCCATGCGCTCTATAAAGTCCTCCATCGTATTTGGGAAACAACCGAATCTGCGGTGAAATCACACCACCAAGCTTTGGCAGATTGATAATTCCGCCATGTACATGACCGGACACTGTAAGCTCTGCACCCCAATCTGCATATTGCGGAAAATATGCAGGATTATGCGCAATTAAAATCGTAAACAAATTGGGTTTTTTACCGATTTCACTTTCAATATAATCATTTCCCATAGTAATCTTATCAAAACGTTTATAGTATTTGCGGTCTATTTCTAAACCGCAGATATTAATTTTCCTGTTTCCAAACTTTATCGTTTCTTTTTGATTTTCTAAATGATGAACGCCGCAAGAATCTAAAACCTCTTTGTATTGCTGGTACATCGATCCGTATTGCTTTGGATAAATACGCAGACGGTATTCGTGATTGCCATTTCCATAATATACCGGATATTTGGCAGACAGCTGCTGTATTAAATTAATGGCTGTTTTCATAGACCGTCCGGGTTTTGCTACCAGCATATCTCCGGCAGAGACAACAAAATCAGGCTCTGCTTTCTCTATGGCAGCTAAAAGCCTTTCATTCTCTTTTCCATAGGAATGATTATGGAGATCTGCTAAAACTACAAAACGACAGACTTTTTCTAAAGACTTTTCTTTTTTTATTTCCTTTAAAGTTTCGCACATAGGAATTGAATATTGTACTACTCTAAATTTCTTTAGTTCCTGCCGCTGCATATGAACCAAAGATAGAATGATGAGCAATATTCCGGCAATGATTAATAGATTCATTTCTTATCCTCAATAACCTTTCCTTCCTTTACAAGGTAATGGTAAAACGCATTACATCCTTCTACAATATCCTGATAGGTAATATCAAAATTGCCGGTATACCAGGGATCGGCAATGTCTCTTGGTTGATCCGTATAATCCAACAGCCGTCCTAATTTTCTATCGTCGTCATCACCTAGGATATACTGCATATTTTTAAGGTTTCTGCTATCCATGCCGAGAATATAATCGTATTTATGATAGTCTCCCCTTTTCAAGCGCACTGCATATTTTCCCTCTGGGGTTATACCAGCTTCTTTTAATTTCTTATAGGTTCCGCGGTGTACAGGATTGCCAAGTTCTTCAGTGCTTGTAGCACTGGATGCAATAAAAAATTGATGTTCTGTATTCTTTTTTCTAACTAAATCTTTCATAATAAATTCAGCCATTGGACTTCTGCATATGTTGCCGTGGCATACGAACATGATTTTTACCATTTCTTGAAAACCTCCGTAAAATGCTTATTTACCGCTTGTATAAAGGGGTTGGGGCTGTTTGATGATATTGCTGTGGCATTACTTTTTTTAATATAAGCTTGCATAATTCGGCATAATTTAGCATAAGTTGGACTTCAAAATTAGTAAAACCATTAGTAAATTAACCCTAATCCACTAATTGATTCTTTCAAGACCCACACACCCGTATCATTTCCTTTTGTACATCCTCATAGCCTACATGGGTATATGTATTCAATGTAATACCAATATCCGAATGTCCCATTATATATTGCAGAGTTTTCGGATTCGTACCTGACTTTGCCATATTACTACAAAAGGTATGCCTGCATACATGAGGGGTTACTTTGAGCAATTGCTCTTTATTAACATTATTATACTTCTTACAGATATGTTGAAAATAATGCTGCCAGTGCAATGACGTCATAGGCATATCGTTCTTGTCCAGAAATAAAAATCCAACATAGCCATTAATAACCGGCTCTATCCGAGGCTTTTTTCGCGTTTCTATTATATGTCTAAAACAATTCTTAACTTCTTTTGTCATTGGAATATACCTTACACCGCTAGGAGTCTTTGTATCTTCAATCACATACTCCATTTTCCTTGTTCTCTGCAGCTGATGATCTACCTTGATTTTCCCATTATCAAAGTCAATATCTGATGTAACAAGACCTGCAAATTCAGAAATACGCAGCCCTGTGTGAAACAGTATATAAATCGCTTCATAATATTTGGAATAATATTTATCATTTTTCACAAATTCTAAAAATGATTTCTCCTGATTTCTGGTTATAGCTTCTCTTGTCACACTATTATTGACCACAACTGTTATTTAATTAACCATTCTTTTGCATCCGATAGTTTTTCTTTATCTATCCGCCGTGCTCCAAACTCTTCTTTACTCAAAATATTCAATACAAACTTATAATCAGCTTCTGTATTATGTCTTACGCCTGTCTTTTACTTCAGATATTTTTGAACCAGCTGTAAAACAGTTATCTCTCCTCCATTAGAAAACAGACCAGCATCTTGGTCTTTTATGAGTATTTTAATTATCTCTCGTAAAGAAAGGCTGTTCAGCTTCCTCTGGAGTACCCTATCTGTACTTTCCAGCTATAAATGAACTTTTGTTTTCCATTTCCGTCCATGTATACATACGCATACCATCCGTCCGCTGACTTTCTCCATTGCGTAAAACCCGATTTTTACTATCCCGTCTTTTTACACTCATTGTTCCCTGCTCCTTTCAAAATGAAAAGAGCCCTAGCACTATACCGTAATTGTATCATAACCAGAGCCCAAAGTCCAACGGTTTTTTATACTGAATTTACCGCATAATTTAATAGACTTTACACTCTGGATGTGATATAATGACATCACTAAATCACAAAGGGGCGTGATCAATATGACGGATTCAGAAAAACTTGATTTAATCATATCTGAAATGCAAAACGTACAATCTGAAATGCAAAACGTGCAATCTGAAATAAAAGATATGCAATCTGAAATGAAAGATGTGCAATCTGAAATGCAAAATATGCAATCTGAAATGAAAGATGTGCAATCTGAAATGAAAGATATGCGATCTGAAATGAAAGATATGCGATCTGAGATGAAAGATATGCAATCTGAAATGAAAGATATGCGATCTGAGATGAAAGATATGCAATCTGAAATGAAAGATGTGCAATCTGAGATGAAAGATATGCGATCTGAGATGAAAGATATACGATCTGAAATGAAAGATGTGCAATCTGAGGTAAAAGATATTCAATCTGAAATGAAAGATATGAAGCATGGTATAACTTCTATAGAACTGCACTTGGAAAACAGAACTGACAAATGCGTCAATCTAATTGCTGAGAACTTTACTGATTTAACAGACAAGCTTAATCAAGCAATCCCCGTTGCTAATAAGAATCTTGCCTATGAAGTAAAAGTAACTTATCTTCTCGACGAAGTAGAAAAACTTAAGAAAGAACTTGCCGAGCTTAAAAGTAAAATAGCATAACCAAAACTACATATAATATGGTAGTGTACATAAGTTTGTGTTTTTGGAAATAAACGGCTCCTTTTTGGTAAGAATTAGGATATGCAAATTCTTATCGAAAAGGAGTATTTCTATGGCAATTACTAAGACGCAAATTCAGCAGATTATTTCACAAAACAATTTAAACAGTGTAGCTAATATCCATATATAAAATCCATGCACAATTTTTGTTTTGTTATCCAGCTTCAAATTTTTGTTCCAGGAAATCTGAAAATTTTAGATATCATTCCCCCATTTACATAACGAGGTTTTTAGGAATATATGCAGCATGAGATATCCTTAACCTCCTGAATATGCATGGTAAATATCCTTGATGGTATCAAGTGTTTTTTCAAGCTTCTTGATAACCTGCCTTCCTGTGCTTAAAATAGTTCTAATAGCCATTTGAACACAGTCTGAAATCTCTTACAACCAGCAAACACTAAATTCATTATGGTACTGTTCTATAAATCGGTATTGATCTAATCGAGTTCCTCAGCGGAAAATACGGCGTTTTTTTAGAATCAATTATCCTTTTTTATAGGTTTGCATGAAAATTGTTATACAATGACTACATACTTAATTCTATCACGAAATTTTTATATCTGTGCACTTGCTATAAACGATAATATAATCATTTTTAACAAAGTATTTTCTATCCGGTTTTGTTCCAATCCTATTTTATTTTGTTCCATCTGTAATTTCAATAATATATCAACACTTGACATCCCGTTTGTAAAAACCTCTACAAATTGCAGATTTTTACCATTTAATGTTTTATTATAGAAATAGTAAACATCCTCTTTTTTATTTTTTGTACCTTCTTCAAATTCCTGTTGAGAAATAGCTTTATACCCACAGATTCCCATTTCCACTAAATTCCAAATCAGTTCTCTATTCATACATTCCTTACCTCCTTCTAAATCCGATTAATCCATATCCATCACTTATAGCTCTTTCTTTCAACTGATTATTCTTTCCGCCTTTTCCTGCCCAGCGACTATTTATTCTTTATCCAGAACCGTATTTTCAAAATTTTTAGAAAAAACACAACCGCAATAATCCTGCCGATACAAACCATAATCCTTTGATAGTTCAATAGACCTCTTATATCCATTCTTCTTCTTAAAATCCGATACCAGATAATCTACTTCATACTCTTCTCCCAACCGGATACCAATCTCATTTAATTTCTGTGCATCCTTCAAAGGACTTATTGATAACGTCGTTGAAAAATAATCCATCTGAAGTTTCTTTGCCATCTCTGCAGTCTTACGAAGCCGCAGTTCATAACAATGCCAACAACGCTCACCGCCTTCTTTACATTCTTCTAATCCCTTTGCCATCTGATAAAATTGCTCTTTTTCAAAGACTCCTTCCAGATATTGAATGGCATTCTTAGCTGGCAATCGTTCTATAAAATGCTGCTGCTCCCTAGCACGCTTCCAGTATTCCTCATCTGGATAAATATTAGGATTATAATAAAACACAGTGATCGCAAAATATTCTGATAAATATTCCAGACAATAACTACTACAGGGCGCACAACAGCTGTGCAGCAAAAGAGAAGGAACTCTCCGTTCCTCTATTATTGTTTCAATTATTGCATCTAATTTTTTCTGATAATTAATCTGATTCATTCTGCCTATTTCCAATTCTTAATTTTTTATTGAAAAAGAAAAACCCTGTAAACAACGTTACAAGGTTTATAAGCTGAAAATGGGACTTGAACCCACGACCCCTTCATTACGAGTGAAGTGCTCTACCAACTGAGCTATTTCAGCACTGAAAATTATTATATATCAAAAGGCTAAGAAAATCAAGCCTTTTTTTACAAATAATTGAAATTATACTTGATAATTGTAAAATAAAGAGTACTGCAATTCCTCGCTTACAGTACTCTTTATTTGTCATTTTCCTAATTACAGTTTTCTATAAATTAAGATGCAGAAGTAATATGCACATCCACTTGCTGAAATGGAATCTCAATCCCTTTTTCATCAAAAGCAAGCTTGATCTTTTCTGTCAAAGCCCATTTTACATTCCAGTAATCCTCAGCAGCAACCCATACTCGGCCGCCGATTATTACAGCACTGTCTGCCAGTTCGCTAACGAATACAACAGCCTCTTCTTCTGGAAGACGTTCACTGCAGTTCTCCAACAGTTCATACATAATTTCCTTAGCTATCCTAAGATCAGAAGTATAACCAATACCAACAGAAAAATCTACCCGGCGCTTCTGCTGTGCAGTCACATTTACAATATTACCATTGGCAAGTGTTCCATTGGGAATCATAATCTGTTTATTATCCACTGTCAGCAGCTTAGTATAAAACAGCTCAATTTCCTTCACGGTTCCTTCCTCTCCAGCAATGATATAGTCTCCGACACGAAATGGCTTAACCAGCAGAATAATCACTCCGCCTGCCAAATTGGCCAGACTGCCTTGTAGGGCAAGTCCTACAGCCAATCCTGCGGAACCTACTACCGCAATAATAGAAGAAGATTGTACACCAAATCTACCTACAATAATAATAATTAAAAAAATATACAGCATATATTTTACAAGGGAATCTATAAACTGCTGTACACCTTTTTCAACCTCCGCCCGTTCTAGGGAATGCCTAATCAATCTCCGTACCAGCTTAATTAACTTTAAGCCTGCAAAAATAATCAGAAAAGACACCAAGAGATTGACCCCAAAAGAAATCAGTGAGGGAACGCTGTCTTGCAGATACTTCATTAAAACATTGGCATCTTCCTTCACATTTTCAATCTCTTTTGCCGCACTCTCAATTGCATCTGCCTGCGCTGCATACATCACAACCATCCTATACTCCTCTGCCGGCACGCTTACGTTCTGCCACCTCTGCCGCCGCTTTCAACTGTTTTTCTACATCGCCTGCATTCTCCGCTTCTTTCATTTTTTCACGAAGCGTATTCTTTAGCGAAGACTGCTTTTTAGAACTTCTAGCCGGCTTTTCACCGCCCTGGCTGTATTGGAAAACAGATATACCTAATGGTGGAACCTTTATGCGGATGGAATACTCCCTATTGTCGCATTCGTCTTCCTTTGCTGTTTTAATACGAGGATTTATAATGCCGCTGCCGCCAAAGACTTCATTGTCACTATTAAACACTTCTTTATATTTGCCAGAATAGGGAACTCCGATCTTATAATTCTCCCGTGCCACCGGAACAAAATTACAGACAACCAGAAGTGTCTCCTCCATCTTTTCTGTTTTACGGACAAAGACCACAATATTTTCATTGGCGGAAATCTGATTGATCCATTCAAATCCATCCTCTTCAAAATCCATCGAAAACAATGCCGGACTTCTCTTATAAAATGCATTGCATGCTGCCATATATTCCATAAACTGCTTTACATTTTCCTCTGCTTTATTCGGCTCTGCTGAACAGGCGTCCTCCCATTTTGGCTCCTGTTCTATATACATCAGTTTTTTGCCTGGATGGCACATCATATAACCATACAAAACCCGAAGATTCGCTGCTTTTAATTCAGAATCTCCTGGCATTCTTTCATAGAGAGAACGCTGCATAACCGATTCCCAGTCAATTGCCAGCACAAATTTCTCCATATAGGCATAGATCATCGTCATCAGCATATCACTATAACTTCCAGAACGGAACAGTGGATCTAATTCCATATATTGGAACATGTCTTCGGTCCAGCCATTATTAAATTTTAAATCAAAGCCAAGTCCATTTTCTTCCACGCGTCCAGTGACTCCCGGCCACCCAGACTTATCATCTGCCAGCAAAAGCACATCCTGATATTTCTTTTTGAAAATGGAATTTAAATGTTTGAAAAATTCTATTCCGTCGAGATTTTCATTGCTTCCATACATATTAGGCAGAAATTCTCCTGGCCTTTTATCATAATCCAGATAAAGTACTGCGTCTGCCATAGTAACCATAAGTCCATCCATATGATAAACATCTGCCCAGAATAAAGCGCTGGAAATCAAGAAATTCTTCACTTCTGGCCTTGCATAATTAAAGATGCAGGCATTTCTTTTCTTATGAAAACCCTGCCTCTCATCTTTATGTTCATACAAAAAAGTCCCATCGAAATTATTTAAACTATAATCATTTTTCTCAAAGAAAATAGGAGTCCACTGCATGAGCACACCAATTCCCTGCTGATGCAGAAAATCCACAAAATACTGAAAATCCGCTGCTGTCCCAAAACGGCTTGTTGGCGAATAATATCCAAAGGTTCGATATCCATATCCTTCTTCTTCCCCATATTCATTCACTGCCATCAACAGCACATGCGTATAACCCATACGAACTGCATAATTGCTCACAGCTTCAGCTAATTCGCGGTAATTCTTATATTTTCCATCTTCCTTTTCTGAAAAATCTCTTAAATGCAGCTGATATATATTCATTGGTGAGGTGAACACATTCCTATTCGTGCGCTCCTTCATCCATTTCTCATCCTGCCATACATATTCCTTAGTATTGGTAACAATCGAAGCTGCTCCTGGAAAGCTCTCTGCACATCGTCCATAAGGATCTGTTTTCATACACATCAAGCTTCCTTTTAACTTCAATTCGAATTTATATACACAGCCTGTACCAAGTCCTGGAATAAATAATTCAAACACACCGGAGTCCCATAATCTTCTCATCTGATGGCATCTGCCGTCCCAATGGTTAAATTCTCCCACAACACTGACTCTTAACGCATTTGGCGCCCAGACTGAAAAAAGTACACCTTCCACGCCATCCATGGTCATTGGAATGGCTCCCATTTTTTCGTATATGTTATAATGAATTCCACAATTAAACTTCTGCGTATCTGTCTGCTCCCAAACCGGCTCAAAACGGTAAGGATCTTCTATTTCTAATGTTTCATCTGCTTCTAGGGTAACCAGATACGTATAATCTGGTTTTGTTTTTTTAGGAAGAAGAACCGCGAAAAATCCCGGTTCTTCCATCATTTCCATTAGATAAATTTTTCCAGTCTCTTTTAATTTCAAAGAAACCTTTTCGGCTGCAGGTATAAATGCCTGCACCAACAGACCTTTAGCAGTCTTATGTGGTCCCAGAAGCGCATGTGGATCATCAGATTCTGAATAGATAATCGTTTCAATCTCCGGCCAATCCATTAAATTATATAATGTTTTTGCCATTCGATTCTCCTTTTCCTATAATTCGATGCTGCTTCCCTGTCCATTAATCACATAATATGCACAGTTATCTTCTGGTTTAATGTAAATATCAAACTCTTTAATGGAAGAAACTCTCTTTCTTTCTTCTGCACACCATTTCTCGATGATTTTCTGAGTCAGCTCTTCCTGATTGATTTGTTTGCCATCAAACTGAAGATATACATTTGCCTGCTTTGAAGCTGCTGGCTTCTTCTCAGCTGCCTTTTTTGTTGTTGTCTTTTTTGCTGCTGCTTTTTCTGTTGTTTTCTTTTCAGCAGTCTTTTCTGCTGCTGGCTTTGTAGTCGTTTTTTTGGTTGTTGTTTTTCTTGTCGTTTTCTTTGCTGTCTTTTCTTCTGCCTCTTTTACTTCTTCCTTAGCCGCAGGCTCTTCCTGCACTGCTGCCTTGGTTGTTTCTTCTTCTACTGCAACTACGGTTTCCTTAACTTCTTCTGCTTTTTTAGCTCTTCCTGCCATTTTACCTGCTCCTTAATTCTTTAGATTTCAATTTCAATCTTTATAATTGAAATTGTTTATTATATTATAATATTTCCTTCTACCATATCATAACCCATTTTCCAGAAATTTGCAACTTTTCTTATGAATCTTTTAATTTTTCCTGGAAATCTTTTTCTTTTTCAGCCTGTATTTCCGAAATTCCATCCATATAAAGGATAAAAATATCACTAATGTCCATTTGATAAGCTGTTGCCAACTCTTCCATTTTGGGACGCAGCAAATCTAACTGAATAGAAATCGGAACCTGTTCACGGTCCACATTTTTCAAAACTGTATCTGCAAAATCTTGAATTTCTTCAATGACACGTTTTTTATCATTTTTAGTCATGTTCTTCCTCCTCCAGGCTGTGAATAAATAATCCACTTCGCAGCTTTGGCTCAAACCAAGTTGATTTGGGCGGCATAAGCAGCTTGGCATCCGCAACTGCAAACAGTTCTTCTATGGATGTGGGATACATGGAAAAGGCCATCGCCATATCAGTTCTGGCACGCCGTTCCAACTCGCTTAATCCCCGGATTCCTCCCACAAAATCTATTCTCTGATCTGTTTTAGGATCGGTAATACCCAGTATTGGAGTGAGGATTTCCTTCTGAAGAATCGAAACATCCAGCCCTGCTACTGGATCGCTGCTGGTAACTTCTGGCTTTGCCGTCAGCTTATACCACTGCTCTCCTAAACACATACCCAGAGTTCCCTTCTTCTCTGGTTTATATGCTTCTTTCTGCTCTTCTATTCCAAATTTTTCAGATATTTTTTCTAAAAATTCTTTTTTTGAATATCCATTCAGGTCCTTCACTACCCGATTATAATCCATAATCATCAGCTGATCATCTGGGAAAAGTACTGATAAAAAATAATTAAATTCCTCTTCTCCTGTATAATCTGGATGGGCTTCTCTTCTTTTTAATCCTGTTTTCACTGCAGAAGCCGCTCGGTGATGTCCATCTGCAATATAGATACTGTCGATTTGTGCAAATGCCTGCTCAATGGCCTGTACTTGAAGTTCTTCCTTAACTTTCCATACAGTATGAACCACTCCATCCTCCGCCGTAAAATCATAGAGTGGTTCTTCCTTCATCTTCTGTTCTACCACTGCATTAATGGTGGAATTAGATCGATAAGCCAGAAAAATAGGACCTGTCTGCGCATCACAGATATCCACATGACGGATTCGATCCTCCTCTTTATCAGCTCTTGTATTTTCGTGTTTTTTAATCCAGTTATTCTGATAATCGTCAATAGAGGCACAAGCAGTAATTCCTGTCTGGGAGCGCCCATTCATAGTTAACCGATAGATATAATAGGCTTTATCTGGATCTGTGATAAACTGTCCCTCTTTCACCATATTCCAGAGCAGATCATGCGCCTTTTGATACACACAATCTGCATACATATCTACACTATCATCAAACTGTGTTTCCGCACGGTCAATATTCAGAAATGATAGAGGATTTTTGGCAACTGCCTGCTTTGCCTCCTGACGATTATAGACATCATAAGGAAGCGCCGCTATCTGGCCAGCCAAATCCTCTCTCGGCCGGATACACCGAAATGGTTTTATAATTGACATAAGTCCTCCTAAAGTACACTTACTTAATAATACGAACTTTCAATACCCCATCAATAGCTTCTAGCTTACCTACCAAAGCTTCATTTGCTGCCACATCCAGATCCAATAGAGAATATGCATAATCCCCGCGGCTCTTATTAATCATATTGGGAATATTTACGCCTTCCTTAGCCAAAAGAGAGGTAAACTGACCGATCATATTCGGTATATTTTTATGGCAGATGGATACACGGCCTGTATTATCACAGACACCCATATCACATGCCGGATAATTAACAGAATTCTTAATATTACCATTTTCCAGGAAATCTCTAATCTCCTGCACAGCCATAACCGCACAGTTATCTTCGGATTCTTCTGTCGACGCACCTATATGCGGCATAATAATTACGCCTGGCTTGCCTGCTGTCGTAATATTAGGAAAATCACTGACATATTTTTTTACCTTTCCTTCTTCTAATGCTTTTAACATGGCCAGCTCATCTACCAACACATCTCTTGCCATATTGAGTACTACTACCTGTTCTTTCATCATGGCAATTGCTTCTTCATTAATCATATTCTTAGTGGAATCCAGCAGCGGGACATGAATTGTAATAAAGTCGCATTCCCGATAAATATCTTCCACATTGTTGATATGCTTAATATCGCGGGATAATTTCCATGCGGCATCTACGGAAATATAAGGATCATAACCATAGACCTCCATGCCAAAATGCCTAGCTGCATTGGCAACTTTAATACCGATTGCGCCAAGACCGATAATACCAAGTTTCTTGCCGTTTAACTCTGTTCCAGCAAATGCTTTCTTGGCCTTTTCCGCCTTTTTGGCAATATCTTCTTCCTGGCTGGCCTCTTTTACCCACTCAATACCACCAATAATATCTCTGGATGCCAGCAGCATTCCTGCGAACACCAGTTCTTTTACACCATTGGCATTGGCTCCGGGAGTATTAAATACTACCACGCCTTCTTCTGCACATTTCTCCAAAGGAATATTATTCACACCGGCACCTGCTCTGGCAATAGCATGCAGTGATTTGGGCAAATTCAGATCATGCATGGCGGCACTTCTGACAAGCACCGCATCTGCATCTTCCAAACCTTCTGTCTTTTCATAATCTGCTCCAAATAATTCCAGACCCACACTGGCAATGGGATTTAAACAAGTATACTTATACATATTAATGCCTCCTACGCATTTTCCGCTTCAAACTTCTTCATAAATTCTACTAACTTTTCTACTCCTTCAATTGGCATTGCATTATAGATCGAAGCACGCATGCCGCCTACAGTTCTGTGGCCTTTCAGATTCTCAAATCCTGCCTCTTTTGCCTCTTTTACAAATTTGGCATCCAAATCTGCATCTCCGGTTACAAACGGCACGTTCATCAACGAACGATCCTCCTTCACAACCGTTCCCTTAAATAACTTGCTGGAATCCAGGAAATCATAAAGAATCTTGGCTTTTTTCTCATTGTGCTCCTTCATAGCTGCAAGTCCGCCCATCTTCTTAATCCATTTGAATACCTTGCCACAGATATAGATTCCATAGGCAGGCGGCGTATTATACAAAGATTTCGCATCTGCATGTGTTTTGTATTTTAACATAGTTGGAGTGCCTGGAAGTGTATCTTCTGTAATTAAATCCTCACGGATAATTGCAATTACCACTCCCGCAGGACCAATATTCTTCTGAACGCCGCCATAGATCATACCATATTTCTCCACATCTACCGGCTCTGACAGGAAACAGGAGGAAACGTCTGCAACCAATGGTTTGCCTTTTGTATTCGGCAGAGTTTTATATTTTGTACCATAAATAGTGTTATTTTCACAGATATAAACATAATCTGCATCCTCACTAATGGGAAGATCCGAACAGTCAGGAATATAAGAAAAAGTCTGATCTTCGGAGGAAGCAATCTTATTCGCTTTTCCGTAAATGGAAGCTTCCTGATAAGCCTTCTTAGCCCACTGACCAGTCACAATATAGTCTGCTACTTTGTTCTTCATCAGATTCATGGGAATCATAGCAAACTGCTGGGAGGCACCGCCCTGTAAAAACAGAACCTTATAGTTATCTGGAATATTCATCAGCTCACGTAAATCCGCTTCTGCCTCAGTAATAATTGTTTCATAAGCTTTGGAACGATGGCTCATTTCCATAACGGACATACCGCAGCCGCGGTAATCCAGCATCTCTTCTGCTGCTTCTTTTAACACTTCTTCCGGTAATACAGCCGGACCTGCCGAAAAGTTATATACTCTCTTCACGTTTCGTTCCTCCTATAATCAAAATGTCACTTTTCCATTTTCAATATCATCGGCATCGAAGCATTCCTCAATCGGTGCTCCAGGACCTGCCATCGGAAATACTTTGTCATCACTGTCGATCATACAGTCAATCACAACCGGACCTTTGGCATGATCTGCCTTTTCAAGAGCGTCCTTCAGCTCTTCTAAACTGGTCACTCGATATGCCTCTGCGCCTAAGCCCTCGGATACTTTTACAAAATCTACACCATCATTTAAAATGGTATTGGAATATCTCTTTCCATAGAATAAGGTCTGCCACTGACGTACCATTCCCAGCACATGGTTGTTGATTACAACCTGAACAATCGGCACCTGATAACGGGCTGCTGTTGCAATTTCATTCAGATTCATTCGGAAACAGCCGTCTCCCGCTATGTTGAACACTTTCTTTTCTGGACAGCCAATCTGAGCACCAATGGCTGCACCCAGACCATACCCCATTGTTCCTAACCCACCGGAACTGATAAAGGTTCTAGGCTTTGTATATTTATAATATTGTCCGGCCCACATCTGATGCTGCCCTACATCTGTCGTAATAATGGCTTCGCCGTTGGTTGCCTTATATATTTCCTCAATCACTGCAGGACCAGTTAAGGTTCCATATGCGTATTTTAATGGATACTCCTGGGAATACTTCATAATATGCGCAATCCACTCTTCGTGCTTCTGCTGTTCGATCATTGGAGTCAGCTGTGTCAGTACCTCTTTTACATCACCAATAATATGCGCCGCTGTCTTAACATTTTTATTAATTTCTGCTGCATCAATATCAATATGAACAACTTTGGCATTTTTGGCAAATTTACTGGTATTGCCGGTTACTCTATCACTGAATCTAGCTCCGATGGCAATCAAAAGATCACATTCTGTTACACCAAGATTAGAGGCTTTGGTTCCATGCATACCAAGCATGCCCATATAGAGCGGATCGGTTCCTGGAAAACCGCCTTTGCCCATAAGTGTATCGGTAACCGGTGCATTGACCCGATCTACAAATGCCTTTAACTCTTCACTAGCGCCGGAATTAATGACACCGCCGCCTACAAAGATAAATGGTTTTTCTGCCTTCTGAATCAGGTCCGCCACCTGCTGCAAATCTTCTTTTGTAATGGTATTGTTGTGTTTTTCTATCACTTTTGGTTCTGCCTTTGTATATTCTGTCTTATTGGCAGTTACATCCTTGGTGATATCTACCAGCACCGGCCCCGGTCTTCCGCTCTGTGCAATCTGGAACGCACGGCGAATCGTATCTGCCAGCTTAGTTATATCCTTTACAATAAAACTATATTTCGTAATCGGCATAGTAACGCCAGCAATGTCGATTTCCTGAAATGTATCCTTGCCTAACAAAGGCAGCGCCACATTGGCCGTAATAGCTACTAAAGGAACTGAATCCATATAAGCCGTAGCAATTCCGGTTACTAAATTAGTCGCGCCTGGACCTGAAGTTGCCATACAGACACCAACTTTTCCGGTTGCCCTGGCATACCCATCTGCCGCATGGCTGGCTCCCTGTTCATGAGAGGTCAAAATATGTTTAATTTCACTGCTGTGCTTGTATAACTCATCATATATGTTCAAAATAGTTCCGCCTGGATAACCAAATACGGTATCCACGCCTTGTTCTTTCAGACATTCGATAACAATCTCTGATCCTGTAAGCTGCATAATCGTTCTCCTTTCTTATTGGGGGATCTCCAGAATAGCTCCACGGTTGCCGGAAGTTACCATAGAGGCATAACGCGCAAGATATCCGGTTGTTATCTTAGGTTCTCTTGGCTTCCATTCTGCCTTTCTGCGTTCTAATTCTTCGTTAGTCACATCTAACTCCAGTTTCATTTCCGGAATATTGATCTTAATTATATCTCCTTCCTTCACTAGGGCTATTGGACCGCCTACAGCTGCTTCTGGGGATACATGGCCAATGGATGCTCCTCGGCTGGCGCCAGAGAAACGTCCGTCAGTAATCAGGGCTACAGATGAACCCAGACCCATACCAGCAATGGCGGAAGTTGGATTTAACATTTCGCGCATACCAGGACCGCCTTTGGGTCCTTCATATCGAATGACAACAACATCACCCGCTATGATTTTACCACCCTTAATCGCTTCAATAGCATCTTCCTCACATTCAAATACACGAGCCGGACCTTCATGCACCATCATTTCTGGTACAACGGCGGAACGTTTGACCACACTGCCGTCTGGAGCAAGGTTGCCCTTTAATACAGCCAGGCCGCCTGTCTTGCTGTAAGGATTGTCAATAGGACGTATTACTTCTGGATTTTTATTAACGGCATTGGCAATATTTTCTCCGACAGTTTTGCCAGTTACCGTCATGCACTCTGTATGCAGTAAGCCTAAATCTGCCATCTCTTTCATAACGGCATAGACACCGCCGGCTTCGTTCAAATCTTCCATATAGGTAGGACCAGCCGGTGCTAAGTGACAGACATTCGGCGTCTTTTCACTAATCTCATTGGCAAATGCAATATCAAAATCAAAACCGATTTCATGAGCAATTGCCGGAAGATGCAGCATAGAATTGGTGGAACAACCCAATGCCATATCAATCGTCAGTGCATTTAAAATAGCTTCTTTGGTCATAATATCTCTAGGACGGATGTTCTTCCGATACAATTCCATAACAGCCATACCTGCATGTTTCGCAAGTTTGATTCGTTCGGAATAAACTGCTGGTATCGTTCCATTTCCCTGAAGTCCCATACCAAGAACTTCGGTCAGACAATTCATGGAATTGGCCGTATACATACCAGAGCAGGAACCGCAGGTAGGACATGCCTTTGCTTCGTATTCTTTTACTTCTTCTTCGCTCATAGTTCCAGCTGCATAAGAACCCACTGCTTCAAACATGGAAGAAAGACTGGTCTTGCAGCCCTTGACCTTTCCAGCCAGCATAGGACCGCCAGATACAAATACCGTTGGAACATTCAGTCTGGCTGCTGCCATTAAAAGTCCGGGAACATTTTTATCACAGTTAGGAACCATGACTAATGCGTCAAACTGATGTGCTGTGGCCATACATTCAGTAGAATCGGCTATCAAATCTCTAGTAACAAGAGAATATTTCATGCCAATATGTCCCATAGCAATTCCATCACATACTGCGATAGCCGGGAATACAACCGGAACACCGCCGGCTTCTGCAACGCCTAATTTTACCGCGTTGACGATTTTATCTAAATTCATATGGCCGGGAACAATTTCATTATAAGAACTGACAATACCGACCATGGGCTTTTTCATCTCTTCTTCTGTAAATCCAAGGGCATTGAAGAGGCTTCTGTGGGGAGCCTGCTGCATGCCTGTTTTTACATTATCACTTTTCATAAGGGTTCCTCCTTCTATTTTCGTGCTCTTTCTAATATCTATATTATTTATGAATCCGTTCTGCAATCAGGTCGCCCATCTGGCTGGTCTTTACCTGCGTACAGTCTTCTGACATAATATCAATAGTACGATAGCCGTCTTTTAATACCTGCTTGACAGCATTTTCAACAGCATCTGCCTCCTGGTCCAGATCAAACGAGTAGCGGAGCATCATGGCTGCACTTAAGATGGTCGCAATCGGATTGGCAATATTCTGTCCAGCTATATCTGGTGCAGAACCGCCGCTTGGCTCATAGAGGCCAAATTTCGTTTCATTGAGGCTGGCGGACGACAGCATTCCGATGGACCCGGTTACCATACTGGCTTCATCGGAAAGAATATCACCGAACATATTTTCGGTTAAAATCACATCAAACTGGCCTGGATTTTTCACTAACTGCATAGCACAATTGTCGACCAGCATATGTTCATATGAAACTTCTGGATAATCTTCTGCCACTTCTTCTACAATTGTTCTCCAGAGCCTTGAGGAATCCAGCACATTTGCCTTATCCACACTGGTGACTTTCTTCCTGCGCTTCATGGCAATCTCAAAGCCGCGCTTTGCAATGCGGCGGATCTCCTTCTCATCATAAGTTAAAGAATCATACGCCTTTCTGACACCATGTTCTTCTATGGTCTTTCGTTCTCCAAAGTATAAGCCTCCGGTCAGCTCGCGCATAATGACCATATCAAACCCTTCACCGATGATTTCATCTTTAAGCGGACAGGCTTCTTTTAGTTCCTCGTATAAATATGCCGGCCTTAGATTCGCAAACAGATTCAGAGCCTTTCTTAACTTGAGAAGCCCTGCCTCTGGCCTTTTCTCCGGTGGGAGCTGATACCAGGGTGAGGTTGCAGTATTACCACCGATGGAACCCATTAATACAGCATCCTTGCTTTGGCATACGGCAATTGCTTCGTCAGTGAGAGGTACGCCATGCACATCTATCGAGGCACCTCCCATTAGAACTGGTTCATATGCAAAGGTATGTCCGAATACCTGCTCAACCTTACTTAAGACCTTTTTTGCTTCTTCTACAATCTCCGGCCCAATTCCATCTCCTGAAATTACTGCCACATTATACTTCATGCTTATCGTCCTTCCTTAGTTTTCTTTCATTTCAAAACATTGCTTATTATTATAGAACATTTTTCTTCATTTTTCAACTATTAATATTTACTGATTCGAGCAGGTATTTTCCATATGGTTTCTATTTAATCTGTTTGAATCTTTGGCTGAATTTTTGCACAAAAAATCAGGATCACCCCTTATATAGATGATCCTGATTGTAGTATTTTTAATTATTTTGTAACTAACTCCAAAGTCTCTCTAGCAATGGCAAGTTCCTCATTGGTAGGAATTACTACAACTTTTACTTTCGAATTCTCTGTGGAAATTACCATATCCTCGCCTCTCTTAGAATTGGCTTCGGCATCAATTTCAATTCCCATATATCCAAAGTGATCACAGATTTCCTTGCGGACACTGCCGTCATTCTCTCCTAGTCCGGCAGTAAAAGCAATCGCATCCACACCGTTCATTGCTGCAATATAGCTTCCGATATATTTTACAACCCGATAGATAAATACCTGTCTTGCACGGGCAGCCTTTTCATTGCCATCCTTAGCAGCCGCTTCCAAATCTCTGAAATCACTGGAAACTTCGCCAGATAATCCATATACACCAGACTCTTTATTCAGAATATTCATAACGCCCGTAATATCTTTATTCTCCTTCTTAGCCAGGAACTCAATCACCGCAGGATCAATATCACCAGAACGGGTTCCCATTACAAGACCCTCCAGCGGAGTCAGACCCATGGAAGTATCTACGGATTTCCCGCCGTTGACTGCACAGATACTTGCACCATTTCCAAGGTGGCATACGATAATCTTCATATCCTTAATGTCTTTGCCAAGAAATTCTGCTGTCCTCTTAGATACAAAGCTGTGGCTTGTACCATGGAATCCATATTTACGAACCTTATACTTTTCATACATGGAATATGGAATTCCATAAAGGAATGCAGTATCTTCCATCGTCTGATGAAATGCTGTATCAAACACTCCAACCATAGGTGTGTTCGGCATTAATTCCTTGCAAGCATTAATTCCAATTAAGTTTGCCGGATTATGCAAAGGAGCCAGATCATTACACTCTTCTACTGTCTTTAACATTTCCTCTGTAATAACAGAAGAAGCTGCAAATTTCTCACCGCCATGTACCACACGATGACCAACTGCTCCTACTTCATCCAGACTCTTAATAACACCCTTTTTCTCATCCGTCAGTGAATCCAGTACCAGCTGAATGGCCTGCTTATGTGTCGGCATTGCACTGTCAATGGTTTCCTTTTCACCATTAGCAGGCTGATACACAAGGCGTCCGTCAATACCAATTCTCTCACACAATCCTTTTGCCAGAACACTCTCATCCTCTGTATTAATTAACTGGAATTTTAACGAAGAACTTCCGCAATTGATAACTAAAATGTTCATTTTTTTCCTCCTGAAATCTGTTTACTTACTTCCCTTTGCCTGTGCCTGTACAGCAGTAATCGCAACTACACCTACAATATCCTCGGCACTACAGCCCCTGGACAAATCATTGACCGGACTTGCAATTCCCTGAGTAATTGGTCCATATGCTTCTGCTTTAGCCAGTCTCTGTGCCAGCTTATATCCAATATTTCCAGCATCCAGATCTGGGAAAATCAGCACATTGGCATGGCCTGCGATCTCGCTTCCCGGCGCTTTGGACTCTCCGACACTTGGTACAATCGCTGCATCCAGCTGGAATTCACCATCCAATTTCAGGTTTGGGTTCTCTTCCTTTGCAATTCTGGTAGCTTCTACCACCTTATCCACATCTGCATGGCTTGCACTTCCCTTTGTAGAATGGGATAACATTGCAACGATTGGCTCTTTCTCAACCAACAGCTGGAAAGAATCCGCGGAGGAAGCTGCAATTGCTGCCAGCTCTTCTGCATTTGGATTCTGATTCAATCCAGAATCTCCGAAAATAAATGTTCCCTCAGCGCCATATTCACAGTTTGGTACCACGATTACAAAAAATGCGGAAACAAGCTTCGTTCCTGGCGCCGTCTTTACAATCTGCAGTGACGGCCTTAATGTATTGGCAGTAGAATGACAGGCACCGGATACAACTCCGTCTGCATCTCCCATCTTCACCATCATACAGGCATAGAACATATAATCCGTTGTAAGCAGCTCTTTCGCCTGCTCTGGAGTCATGCCTTTTGCCTTTCTAAGTTCTACAAATGTATCAATATACTCCTGAAGCTTGTCTGATGTATTAGGGTCGATGACCTTTGCCTTAGATATGTTCAGTCCCTGGCTGTTTTCTTGCACCTGCTCCGGTGTACCAAGAATCACCAGTTCTGCAATATCCTCCGCGAGAACCTTCTCTGCTGCCTCCCATGTTCTTCTGTCCATTGACTCCGGCAATACAATTACTTTCTTGTCTGCCTTAGCCCTCTCTTTAATTGCGTCAATAAATCCCATTTTATAAATACTCCTTTCATTATGATTACTCTATTTTATTATACTCTTTCTATACATTGTATACAAGAATAAATTTGAAAAATTTTCTGCAATTAATTCAATTTTCAGGACTGATAAATAATTTTTAAGATTCTTTATCCTGTTGTAAAAACGCCAAAAACTTCTGTGTGTATTCTGGGTCAAATAAAGTCCCACTGCCTTCTTCTATCATATGATAGGCTTCTTCTTTTGTTTTATCCATACCGATTGGATACTTAGCTATATATAGATTATAATCTCCTATCAGTTTACTAAGCCTTGCCAGCAGCGGTATGGCTTCGCCAGCCAGATTATTCGGATATCCGCTTCCGTCCCAGTTTTCTTCATGAGCCAGGGCATCTTCACCGATCCCTGCATAGTTAGGGTCCAGGCGGGCTATTTTACTGCTCAATACCGGATGTTTCATTACTTCTCTTTGTTCTTCTATAGAAATATCCTTCTGGAATCGATGTTCAAACAAAGGCATTCCAATAACAACCAAACCATAATCCTGAACTCGAACAAGTCTGGTCAGTTTTTTTACAAACAGTTCATCAAATTTCAAGTATTCTCCAAAACGGCGGGCCATGCCAATGGCGGCTTCCTGATATTCCGGAGTTAAAAATCCTCTGCCCAACAATACAGTATGTATACTGTTTACTAGATTTTCTT
Source organism: Lachnospiraceae bacterium (assembly GCA_022791575.1). Classification (GTDB taxonomy): domain Bacteria; phylum Bacillota; class Clostridia; order Lachnospirales; family Lachnospiraceae; genus JAAVZI01. The sequence continues at coordinate 11,847 of JAAVZI010000061.1, read as the reverse complement.
TTTCTTTAATGGCCATTTTATCGCGGTACATTTTGTAATCTGCAAACTCCATTATATCCTTTAAATGTTCCTTCTGGTGGCTCTTTTTTCCTACACCAAAAGCAATCGAAGGCATAAAACAGCAGCCAAAACGTTTTTTAAGTTCCAGCCGTACTCTTCGGCAGTACCATTCCGCTTCCTGTCTGGTTGCATTGGGAAGTAAAATGTTAAATTCATCTCCGCCGCAGCGACAGATAATATAACCGTCAAATGCTTCTTCCTTCAGAACTTCTGCAATCTGGCTTAATAAATTATCCCCATGCCGATGACCAAATATATCATTGGTCATTTTTAGATGATTCACATCTCCTACCACAATGGCTACTGGCGTTACCCCCAGGAAATCCAGCCGTTCAATCTGCTTTTCAAAATAATTGCGGTTATTCAGCTGAGTCAGCTCATCAACCATATTGGCATACTCAGCCTGCCTCTTCTGCAGATCCATTTCTTCTGCCAGAAGTTCACGGTACTGTTCATCAATTCTGCGTACATATGACTGATAAGCCAATTCGGAAATCTGCTTGCTTATAATATATAACAGCTGAGCAATATATTCAAACCGTTCCTTGGATACGATCGGCACCTCCTGGTAGGCTGCCTGAAATCCTTTGGTATCTACTCCCAGCTGTTCAGCTTTTTGCTGAAGTTCGTCACTGCTTATGGGTTCATCTTCATAACGTACCTGTCCAAACATCCAATTTGCCACATGTTTTCCTCCTACTATAATAGAAACACCGGCATCCATTAATCCAGAGGACAAACATTTTGACACAGTAAAACTATCTGCATTGGATTTGCCAATTACGGAATCTGAATTAATACACTGTTTTACCCCTAATTCTGAGCTTCTGACATACTCTTTGCAGAGGCGGCAGAAATTGCTGGGTTCTGTAAGCGGTTCTCCATCTACAGTTGTAATAATAGACGACATTTGTAAAGATTTGGCAAGTACATCCTGTAATTCCTGAAGTTCCGACAATTCAAAAACATTTCTAAATTCAATCCCCTTCAAGCTTTCCTGTAGGAATTTTTCGTAACTTTTTAACATCTTACTCCTCTCCTTCATCTATTGTCCAAAGAGTCCGTTCAAACTCTGATCCACCCTCATAACTCACGACTTTCTTTCCTGTCACCTTATCTTGTTTCAGGCACAATAGAATATTTAACAAGATTATAACATATTTTACTAGAAATTCCAATAATTTTTACAGTATTTGTACATTTTTTCTAGTAATCCTTGTGAAAACATGCTATATTTTAAATATGAAAACATTAGGAATCATTGCGGAATATAATCCGTTCCATAAAGGACATCAATATCATATTGAACAGGCAAAGCAGAAAACTCAGGCGGACTATGTGATTGTCATTATGAGTGGCTCCTTTGTCCAGCGCGGCGCACCTGCCATTGCAGATAAATATAGCCGGGCTAAGTCTGCTCTGCTGTGCGGTGCTGATCTGGTACTGGAATTGCCAGCTCTTTATGCGGCTTCCAGTGCTGAGCTTTTTGCCGCAGGTGCAGTTCGGACTTTGGAACAGCTGGGCATTACCTACCTCTCTTTTGGCTGTGAAACCGATGATCTGCAGACCATAGAACAAACTGCTCAGATTCTTGCTCAAGAACCAGAAGAATATAAAGAATACTTAAGACAGCAGCTGGCAAAGGGTCTGCCATTTCCCAAAGCCAGGGAGTATGCCCTTAAATTTCTATATCCCAATTCAGCTGCTTCCCTGGACTTTCATCAGCCGAATACCATTCTTGCCCTAGAATACTGCAAGGCGCTGTATCAGTGCCAGAGCCGAATGATTCCTGTTCCGGTCAAAAGACTGGGCGGCGCCTACCATCAGCTGGAGCAGGACATCACCTTTTCTTCTGCCAGCAGTATCCGCCGTCAGCTGGCTGATCACGGTTCTCTGGAAATTATAAAAGATCAGCTGCCAAAGCCCTCCTGGCTGGCGTTAAAAAAAGCCATTCAAATGGATTTTCCGATCTTTGATGAAGACAGTTCTGCATTCATTCGTTTTGCACTGCTGCAAGTACCTGGACAGGATTATACCCCTTATCTGGATATTTCCCAGGAGCTTTCCAACCGTATTGCAAAGCATTTGTTTGATTATCAATCGTTTCATTCTTTTGTATCTTTATTAAAGACCAAAGAACGAACCTACACTCAAATTTGCCGAGCTTTGATTCACATTCTGCTGGGAATGATGGATGCGGATCTGGAGGCTGCTAAAGCGATCAATTATGTGCCTTATTTTCATGTTTTGGGTGTAAAATCAGAAAGTACCGGATTGCTTGGACACATCTGCAGGAATTCAAAAATCCCTTTGATTACGAATCCTGTAAATGCATTCCAGCAGCTTTCTGCACCTGCAAAAAGACTGCTGGAATTAGATTGTTATTCCACTCATATATGGAACAGCATAGCTGGAGAGAAATTCGCCCATGCCACTGAGTGCGAATATACCAGAAAATTTTTGAAAGTATAGACACGCTTAAATCGAACTCATGTTCTAGTTTTTAAAACTATGAATTGGTGCAGGAATTCTGCCACCGCGGTTGATAAAGGCGCTGCAATCAAAGGAATTTACCGGCATAATCGGTGCATATCCTAATAGTCCGCCAAATTCTACAATTTCACCTACATCTTTGCCGATCACTGGAATGATACGAACCGCAGTTGTCTTCTGATTGACCATACCGATAGCCATCTCGTCTGCAATGATACCAGAAATTGTTGAAGCCTTTGTATTACCGGGAATGGCAATCATGTCCAATCCTACTGAGCAGACACAGGTCATGGCTTCTAATTTCTCAATTGTCAGCGCACCTGCCTGTACCGCATCGATCATTCCCTGATCCTCACTGACCGGAATAAATGCGCCGCTTAAGCCGCCGACATAGGAAGAAGCCATAACGCCTCCTTTTTTTACTTGGTCATTCAATAAGGCCAATGCAGCGGTCGTTCCTGGTGCGCCCGTCTTCTCTAAGCCGATTTCCTGCAGGATATCAGCTACACTGTCGCCCACTGCCGGCGTTGGAGCCAGGGACAGGTCGATAATGCCAAACGGAATCCCCAGTCTTCGGGAAGCTTCCTGCGCTACTAACTGCCCGACTCTAGTTACTTTAAATGCTGTTTTCTTAATTGTCTCACAGAGCACTTCAAAATCTTTGCCGCGCACTTGTTCCAGGGCATGTTTGACTACGCCTGGGCCGCTGACTCCTACATTGATAATCAGATCAGCTTCTGTCACACCATGAAAGGCGCCTGCCATAAAGGGATTGTCGTCGGGTGCATTACAGAATACCACGAATTTTGCACAGCCTAAAGAATCCTGTTCTTTGGTTAATCTGGCCGTCTCCAGAACCATTTCCCCAACTAGTTTTACTGCATCCATATCAATTCCGGTTTTGGTAGAACCGACATTGACCGAACTGCATACCTGGTCAGTCTCTGCCAGTGCCTGGGGAATCGAACGGATCAGATACTCATCTGATTTCGTCATGCCTTTGGATACTAGTGCAGAATAGCCGCCGATAAAGTTCACTCCGACTTCTTTGGCCGCCCGATCCAGGGTCTTTGCAATTGTGACATAGTCCTCAGGACTGCTGCAGGCAGCACTTCCTACTAAACTGATGGGCGTTACAGAGATTCGTTTGTTCACAATCGGTATGCCGTATTCTCGTTCAATCTCCTGGCCGGTTTTCACCAAATCTCTGGCTGCAGTCGTAATCTTCTTATAAATATTTTCATTTAGAACCTCCAGACGGTCACTGCAGCAATCCAGCAGACTAATTCCCAGCGTAATCGTCCGTACATCCAGATTCTCATGCTCAATCATCTGATTGGTTTCATTTACTTCGTATATGTTAATCATTGTTCCTGCCTTTCTTTGTCCTATCACTAGATTCTGTGCATTTTATCAAAAATATCTTCCAGCTGGCAGCGGACCTTGACACCGATTCCCTCGCCAATCTCCTCCAGTTCTGAACAGACTTGGGCAAATGGCTTATCTGACTGATTCATATCTACTATCATCATCATATTAAAATAATCCTGTACAATCGTCTGAGAAATATCCAGAATGTTCATATTATTTTCTGCCAGATAATTGCAGATTTTCGCAATAATCCCTATGGTATCTTTTCCTACAACTGTAATAATTGTTTTCTTCATTTTTTTCCTCCTGATTTTATTATCCTTGAATCTGTATCAGTTCAGATACATCATCCCTTTTAGCCACATACATAGCAAAATCTGACGTTTGATACGGCGTATCCGCCAGATCTACCTCTAGGCGCACGGTCTCATAAGCGAGATCCGGATAATTATTTTCCTTGCTTAAATGCCCCAGAACCACATACTGCATTTTCTCTGACAGCAATTCGTTAAGCAGGCGTCCGCTGGATTCATTGGATAAATGTCCCTGGTCACCCATAATTCTTCTCTTTAGGTAATAGGGATACTTTCCTGCCTGCAGCATATGTATATCGTGGTTTGCTTCAATCAGCAAAGCGGATAAGCCCTGCATTTGATCCACAATGGTCTGGTCAAAGGTTCCTGAATCCGTCAGAATTCCAATCGACTGGCCATCCTTGTCGAAACGGTAGGCGACCGGTTCTGCCGCATCATGCCAGACCGGAATCGAACTGATGTTAATGTCTCCAATGGTAAATTCCCAGCCTGCCTGAATCGGGATAAAGCGTGCCTGGGACAGATTGCCCAGGTTCTTAGCCTGTTTAATCGCTTCTATCGTTCCCGAAGTAGCATAGATTGGCTTTCCATAGCGGCGGATCATCACACCCAGGCCACTGATATGGTCTATATGTTCATGTGTTATCAAGATTCCGTCCAGAGCTTCCGGTTCCACCTGACACTCCTTAAGTCCATTTTCAATACGCTTTCCGCTGATTCCACAATCTACCAGCAGATGGGTTGTTTCACTGCCTACATAAATGCAGTTTCCACTGCTTCCGCTGGCTATACTGCACATCTGCATTCTCTATTCCTCCCAGTAAATATCCAATTGATCATTTGGATGTAATTTTTCTATAAAAGAAGCTTTGTTTCCATTTAATTTGGTTATAACAGAGCCATTGCGCGGTGTATTCAAGTCAAAGTCAATAAAGTCAAAAATATCTACAAAAATGTAATCCTTTTTTCCATGCAGCTGCACTGCCGTTCCATTGACCAGAACCGTATATTCCTGCAGCTGCGGGACAGCAGAACCATTATTGGGGTTCTTTATATTCTGCCCTTTTGCAGAACTGCTTTCCTCTGCTTCTTGTTTATCAATGCCCATTTGGGGTTCTTCCATCTCCTGCTGGTATTCGGGCTCTGTTTGTTGCTCTAATCCTGCTTTATATAGATTCTCTTCCAGTGACCAGTCTACGGTGAAATTATCATAGATCTTGTCCTCTGCATTCCCTTCCTTATTATTGATTCGAACAAGCGTTCCTAGCGGAAGAATCACATCCATAAATTCCAGAAGCTGCTGCAGTGTATAATAATTTAGAACAACGATGTTGTCGCCCTCTTCAATGCCGTAGAAGCCAGATACCAAGCTGCCGTTGACTTGTACAAACTTAGGACAGACAACGACCGCACCATTGACATTTACTTCAATATGATCGGAAAATTCCGCCAGATCTTCGATATTAAGCATAGCTGCGTTCCCTGCTGTGGAAGGCTTAATCTCTATCCGGTCATTGGAATTAATGGGGGTATTAATATCTGCAGGCTGACCGTTGACGGTAACAACTGCTGCCTCTCCCAAAGCACCGCGGGCCATCCGGCTTCTGCCGTTCACAGTAAAATTCAGCTCTTTTCCTCTTCTAGGGAATAATCCATCATTGGGGAATCCGGCCTGCATGGCTGCTTCCACTACACTTAAATGGTTATTGTTGTATAATTTAATGCGCTCGCCATTAAAGTTTACAAATATAAAGTTATTCTTTTTATCATAATAATTCAGACAGATTCCAATCGGCGTAACGAGCAGGGAATCCTTTCGTATACTCTTTTGATAGAACTGTACCTTTCCCAATACCTCTTCTCCGCGCAGAGCCACACGTTCTGGTATCAGTCCCAGTTTCTGCGCCAGCTTATCGGTAAAACCAGGGAATTTGCCGCCTCCACCGACTACAAATACTGCGCTGACCGATTTGCCGCCATTTAATTCTATAATCTTGTCTGCGACGTTTTTCGTGATCTCTTCTAAGGTAGAATCCAACAGCTCACAGACTTCCTTTGGCTCTAATTCATGGGAAATTCCAATGATATCTTCATAAACAATCTTTTCCAAAGGCTCGTCTGGATTCAGGCGCTGCTCTTCTATGCAGGTACGAACCGAAGTCTTAATTTTCTCTGCCATATCAAAGTCTACCAGATACTGCTGGGATACAATCTCGGTCAGCTCATCTCCTGCCATAGGAATCATTCCATATGCTGTAATACTGCCGTCCTTGGTCAAACAGATATCAGAAGTACCAGCACCCACATCCACCAGTCCGATATTCAACATACGAAATCGCTCAGGTATCGCCACATTAATGGCAGCAATTGGCTCCAGTGTTAGGTTAGCCACCTCTAACCCGGCAAGTGCAACGGATGAATACAAGCCGTCTACTACTTCGTCCGGCAGAAATGTTGCAATTAGTTCTTCAGAAACCCGCACAGCCTTATGTCCTTCCAGGTTTGCGATAAAATTACCGTTGAGATAATATCTCACCACCGAATAGCCTACACAATAAAACCGAATATCACTTTTATTTTCTCTCTGCAGTTCCTGCTGAGCCTTTTCCATACCAAGCAGATCCAAGGAATAGATTTTCTCACTGTCAATAACCGTTTCTTCCCCATAATCTACTTCTACAGAGGTCGTCACGGTTCGCAGCACACGCCCGGCTGCTGCAATACAAACTTCCGTCAATTCTCTGCCGATCTGTTCCTCCAGATCCAGCTTCACTTCTGTAATTGTCTTTCCAACCTTGATGATATCATGAATCTGTCCATCAATCATAGCGCGGCTGGTATGCTCCCTGACGCACTGGGCTAATGCATGAAAGGTTTCGTCTTCCAGATAGCCCACCGTCCCAACAATGCTTCTGGTTCCAATATCCAGACCAAACACTAACTGTTCCGGTACATTCAGTTGTTCTGACACATTAATACCTCCCTGACCTGTTGATATGTATGCCCCGCAGATCCATTATTATCAATCACTACCTGACAGGCCCTGCGGAATTCCTCTTCCTCTAGCTGGCTTGCCATAATCTGCTTGGTCTTTTCTTCGGTATAACCTCTGGACTTTATCAATCTTTCCTTACGAATCTCCGGCCTCACATAAATATACCATAGCTCGTCACAAATTTCATCATAATGTTCTTCGATCAGCAGTGCGGCTTCTATAAAGATATAGTCCGCACCGCGATTTCTACGAATCGTTTCAATTGTTTCAACAATATATTTTTTCACGAATGGATGTACAATTCGATTCAATTGTGCCAGCTGCGCTTCATTAGCAAATACTATGTCGCCTAAATGTCCCCGGTCAATCGTACCATCTTCTTTTAATATATCCGTTCCGAACGCAGACACAATGGCATCATAACACAAACTACCTGGTCTTTGCAAGCGGTGAACCGCTTGATCTGCATCAATTACCTGCGCTCGATAATTCTGGCTTACATATGCTAAAATAAGAGATTTTCCAGCACCGATGCCTCCTGTAATACCAATTACTTTCATAATCTATCTCCTTATCTATCTGCCATGCTTCTTTTATTTGGCTTCGTACCAGCTGCTGCCCTCATGCATATCTACCAGCAATTTTACATGAAGAAGCGCCGCATGTTCCATTTCCTCCTGAAGAATAGCCTTGACCTGCTCCTTCTCTTCTTCCGGTGCCTCTATCAGCAATTCATCATGTACTTGAAGAATCAGCCGGGAGCTTAAACCCTCATTCGCCATTCTCTGGTCTACCTGCACCATAGCCATTTTAATAATATCAGCCGCTGTTCCTTGAATCGGAGCATTCATAGCCACCCGTTCACCAAAGGAACGTGTCATATAATTCGAAGAATGCAGTTCTGGCACCGGGCGCCTGCGTCCAAATAAAGAAGATACATACCCCTTTTCTTTGGCATTCTGTATTAGCTGATCCAAAAACGCCTTGATTTTGGGATAAGTTACAAAATAATTATCTATATATTCCTGGGCTTCTTTTCTGGAACAGCCTAGATCTTCACTCAGTCCATGTGCACTGATTCCATAGACAATTCCAAAGTTTACCGCCTTAGCATTGCGTCTCTGCAGAGGGGTTACCTCTTCTAACGGCACATGAAAGACTTCGGCAGCCGTTGTACTGTGGATATCCCGTTCCTGGTTGAATGCTTCTATTAACTTCTCATCACCTGACATATGGGCTAATACACGAAGCTCAATCTGAGAATAATCCGCATCAATAAAAACACAATGCTCCGCCGGCACAAATACCCTGCGTATCTGGCGGCCAAGTTCCATACGCACCGGGATATTCTGTAGATTGGGTTCTGTACTGCTGATTCGTCCTGTCGCCGTTACTTTCTGGTTAAAGGTACTATGAATGCGTCCATCCTCATGGATACATGGCACCAGGCCATCGGCGTAGGTAGATTTCAGCTTGGAAAGCTGGCGGTATTCTAATATCTGATCCACCACTTCATAATCGCCACGCAGCTTCTCCAGTACATCTGCAGCTGTGGAATAACCATTCTTTGTCTTCTTGCCATTGGGAAGCTTCATTTCCTCAAATAAAATATCTCCTAATTGTTTCGGAGAATTGATATTAAATTCCTTGCCTACCATCTGGTAGATTCGTGCCTGAATCTGTTCGATTTTCACTCCTAATTCTTTTCCATAGACTTCCAGCGTTTCTCTCTGGGCACAAATTCCAGCCTGTTCCATACGAAACAAAGAAACTGCCAGCGGCAGCTCTATTTTATGATAAAGCTCCTTCATCTCCCATTCTTCCAGCTTCTTATAGAGACTGTCCATACTGTGATATAGAGCATAGACCAGCGTACAGGCAAATGCTGCTAATGCCGAATTATTTTTTTCATAAGCTTCTTTTATGGATTGTTTTCCTAACAGTTCTGTCTGAGAGGGCAGATAGAGTCCGGCATATTCCCTGGCAATTTCCTCATATCCATAAATATCTTTCAAGGGATTGAGCAAATAAGCCATCAATCCGGCATCCTTGATATTTTTCCACACTTGACTGGGGCTGTCTTCTCCCAGATATCTCATCATCTGCTTCACATCATAAATTATGGTTTCTCCATCTCTTTTACAAATATCTATACATTTATCTATCAGGTAGTCACAACTAACCAAAGAGTAACCTTGCTGTATATAATATACTTGTTCCTCATCCATGGCCAGCACAGCTGCAACAGCCTGTCCATCCCATCCAACGATATGCAGTGCCGTCTTTTTCGCCTGGTATGCCTTGGCAAAAACAGCTTCTGCCTCTGCCAGTTCCTGGACCATTATCATATGCTCTTCTATGGAAAATGCTTTTTCGGTTTGTTCAAACCGGTTCAGCATATGTTTAAATTCTAATTTCTGAAAAAGTTGATAAGCTTCCGGCGTATAGAAGTTCTTAATTTCTGCCTGCTCTAACTGAAAGTCCACTTCGCAGCTGGTACAGATCTCTACTAGCTGGCGGCTTAAAAAAGCAAGTTCTCGGTTCTCCTCTAGGTTTGTCTTCATTTTACTAGCTTTCATTTCCTCCAGATGATCATAGACACCCTGAACGCTCTTATATTGTACAATCAGCCGGGTAGCCGTCTTCTCCCCGATTCCCGAAACGCCTGGAATATTATCGGAACTATCGCCCATCAAAGCTTTGACCTCAATAAACTCCTGGGGAGTTACCTGATACTTCTCCCTTACTTGTTCTTCCAGATAATCCTCAATTTCTGTCCCGCCCCGCTTAGTCTTGGGAATCCGGATCATAGTCTGCTTTGTAGCCAGCTGCAGCAAATCTCGGTCACCGGATAGAATGGTAACCTGCATTCCCTGCTTTTCACAGATGCCCGCCATCGTTCCCAGCAGATCATCCGCCTCGTAGCCAGCCTGTTCTACCACCTGGATTCCCATTGCTTTTAAAACCTCTTTCATAACCGGCACCTGCTCTCTTAACTCTTCCGGCATAGGCTTCCTAGTACCTTTATATGCTTCGAACAGCTTGTGGCGGAACGTGGGTGCATGTACATCAAACGCGACTGTTAAATATTCTGGCTGTTCCTCATCTAATATTTTAAATAAAATATTTAAAAATCCATAAATAGCGTTGGTATGGAGGCCTTCGGCATTGCTTAGGTCTGGTATTCCATAAAATGTCCTGTGTAAAATGCTGTGTCCATCAATTAATACGATTTTCTTCATTTATTTTCCCTCTGTTTCCATAATTTAACCTTCTATCCCAGAAATCCGGCTTCCCCGGACATTACAACCCCTCCGATTCCAAGCATTCCTGCAAGGCATAAAAACAACAGAAGCCATAATACAATCCGTTTTGCTCTTTTTCCTGCAATCCGCTGCTTTCTTTGTTCTAACAGATAGCGAAGTCTGGCATCGGCAAATTCCAGATGCTCCATCAGCGGTTCCTCTTGCTCCATCAGTTCCAGTCCGTCATAGACTGAATGATAGATTTCCAGTTCCTCATAGCATCTTGGACAGATCTGCACATGCTCCATAAAAGCCAACATTTGTGTGTCCTCCATCTCATCTTTTAGAAAACTCTGCACCTGTTTTTCATATTCCCGGCATTCCAACTCTATCATCCCATTCGATAAATATATTATAATTACTTTTTGTTTTATGTTTATCATATGCCTATTCTCTATAGTTTACACTATTTTTTCCAAAACTGCAATTATTTGTGATTTTTTTTCATATTTTTATAAAAAAGACTTGCATTTTAGATATTTTTATGATAGTATAAGCATTGTTGAGCGGATGTGGCGGAATGGCAGACGCAGCAGACTCAAAATCTGCCGCCGGCAACGGTGTGTGGGTTCAAGTCCCACCATCCGCACTTTCTCAAAGAGTCCAATGGTTGTTACATTGGACTCTTTTTCTGCCTGGAAATCCAGGGTGTTTTGCCTTTGTCCGGCTGATGTGAAATTATTTTCCCACCTCCTTTCTCAATGCTTATTTTGCTTAAATCACTGGTTCTCCAGTTTTGGATTTCGGCACTTTTTTGGCGCTTCTTTGGCGCTTCCCTGTTTCTTTTAGGATCGATTCATTTTAAATCTTTTTTCTTATATTTCATAAAAAGTATTGATTTATAATTATTTTATAATTATAATATAATTATGGATAATATTAATTTTGAATGGGATGAAAATAAAAACCAAATCAATCAGCAGAAACATAAAATATCTTTTGAGGAAGCCAAAACCGTATTTTATGACATGGAGGCAATCGTCATTGATGACCCAGAACATTCTAGTGAGGAGGATCGATTTATCATTTTAGGTTTTAGCCGAAGAGCAAATCTTCTGGTCGTCTGCCATTGTTATAGGGCTTCTGATACAACAATCCGTATTATTTCGGCAAGAAAGGCAACCACAGCCGAAACAAAACAATATCACGAATTTTCTTAAAACGAGGTGAAGATTGAAAATGAAAAGTAGAGGGTATCCATTCCCTTAATCGCACAACAAATAAGCCATCTTTCAGTGGCTGCTTTAAAAATTGAATATAGAGAATGTTAAGGTTATGCAGTTGCTGACTTGATTTTATAACCTTGATT
>JAAVZI010000060.1 GCA_022791575.1 Lachnospiraceae bacterium | reverse complement strand
AGATGAGGAAGTTTATAAGAAGTTAGTTGAAGATCTCGTTAAAGACGTAATTGGAAGTATGGAAGGTATAACAAAGGAACAGGTTGAAGCAGTTTATAATGATACTTCAAAATGTACTGTAGTTCTTACTCAGGAAGGAGATAAGACCTACAAGAGAGCAGAACCAGGATTGTATTTAGGTTCTTGGTGGACAGCTGGATTACCGTTGATTGAAAGTTATGAAGACTATCAGAAGCTAAAAAAAGTAGATGATACCACAGTTAGTATTGCTATTACTGCCAAAGACTTTTTTAAAGGTTTTAAAACCGGATGGGGATTCTGTAATAATAAGAGCATACTCGCTACTGTAAAGTCACCTGCAGCTGATGGTAAAGTCGTATTTTCATTCCCTAATGATACAATGACTGAAAAATGTAAAATTGTAGCTGGATATGGAAAATATATCAACTTTAATCCAGATGTAGACGGAAATGGTTACTATGGTATGGTTGATGGTGCACTTGCAAAGCTCGGAACCTACGCAAATCAGAATACATACATTGACAAGAAGGTCATCAGTGGAGATGCAGTTGTTACTGAAAAGAATGCTAGTGGCGAGGCTGTTAAGGCTCCAAGATTCGGTTTCGATCTGACAGATTTTCAGTCTGCTATCCGTTATCTGGAGGATGCAAATGATAAGGCTGCATTAGCATTCAATCTGTCTGGAAGCTGGGCGTTTAGAGAGAGCTTTGAGGCATTACCGTTTACACAGTATGATGATAAAGCAGTTTCAGCTGATGCAGTGAGAAAGAAAGCTGCTGCTGTAGCGAATGGTAATAATCAGGCAGTAGCGCTTGCTTACAATATTAATAACGGTGAGTATTCCAGTGCTACATTGCTGAATAAGCCAGGAACATGGCATTTTGTAACATATGTTATTACTAATGATAGAGTAAGTACATTCTATGATGGCGAACAGCAGGATGAATTCTTATATTTTGACACAGCAGGCAAGCAGGGCAGTGTTACAGCAGGCAACCAGTTTAATATGGGTGCTGGTTTTAGAGATAAGACAGGTAACATTATTGTAGAATATAAGTATTCTCACCTTAATTCCTATGGCTGCGGTGCTTATGAATATGAAGAAGGATTTGGTTTAAGTCCTTATACCAATGGTATGACAATTATGGAACTGTTGACAAATCCAGATACGAAATTACATCTTGGTGGACAGTCTGGTATGTATACAACCTGTTATCTGCAGAAGGATGGTGCTAAATCTTGGGGTGCAGACACCGCTTATGGTCTCAGTATTGATGACCTGACATTCTATGCAAAACCGGCAACAGCAAAACAGGTTGAGGCATTATATGCAAAAGAATCAGCAGCTAAGACAGCAAAAGAAGCTAAACCGATTGCACAGTATCATTTCACAAGCGGTATGGCATTGACACCGGCTCCGTTTAATAACGATGCAGATGGAGAAGAAGATCAGTATGATGATCCTTCAATCGTAATTGACGCTTCTAAGGGAGCAGTAGTGAAGTTAGAGCGTAGCGGCGTAGCAGAAGCCTCAGCATTAAAACTGCCTAATCCATATAAGGGCGCAGGCAGAGATGTATCTGGAATCTCAGTATCATACTGGGTGAAAGCAGAACCAAATAGAAATGGTGATTATTCCGATCCGGTTGCACTTTCCTTCTTTGAGACGGAACCTCAGCCGATTAGAAGAGTTTCCAATATTCCACAGAACTTCTGGGGCAAGGATGCAAGTTCTATGTTATATGTAACTGGAGCTGGTAAGGCAGAATATAGGGAGTATGCAACTTCTGAGTGCTATAAGAGCTGGAAGAATGACTACATGTTTGTACCGGATGTTTCCGCTTCAACAAAAGTAGATGAAAATGGTGTAGCAGATATTGCAAGCTGGCATTATATTACAATGACAGCAACTAATAAAGAAATTAAAGTATACAAAGATGGAGTTCTTCTTGAGAAGACGCTTGTAGAGAATCCGCCGGAAGATGCAGAAGGCGCAAGATGCTATGGTATAAGATTTTATGATGGTTACTATCAGACAATGGATGACCTGAGAAAAGGTTATGCAGATGACAAGGGTCTGCTTTGGGACTTCACTGTATGGGGTGGTACCAATAATCAGGGCGCACTTTCTCTGATGTCCTTTGTAACAGGTGAGACAGCTGATGTATATCTTGGCTTTGCAACGACTCTGGGATCAACTAGTTATCAGGCAAATAATGTTACTTATATTGATGATGTTGATTTCTATGATGTACCATTGACCGCAACACAGGTTAAGGATGCTTATGATAAGGCAGTAGAGAACTTTGCTTCTGATGAAGAGATTCCTACGCCTGCACCGGGTGAATCAGAAGAACCAGGTCAGACCGATGATCCAAATCAGTCAGATGACCCGAATCAATCAGACGATCCAAATCAGTCAGATGATCCAAATCAGTCAGACGATCCAAATCAGTCAGATGATCCAAATCAGTCAGATGATCCAAACAAGACCGATGACCCGAATCAGTCAGAAGCTCCTGTAGATCCATCTGGAAAACCGATTGTTGGTAATGTAAATGGCGATAACTTTGTAAATGCAAAGGATGCCGTACAGATTCTTAGATATGCAGCTAAGATGAGCAGTACATTAGATGACATGGATGATGATGAGCGCATGAAGAGAGCTAATGTAAATGGTGATAAGTTTGTGAATGCAAAGGATGCCGTACAGATTCTTAGATATGCAGCTAAGTTGGATAGTGATTTAGATAAGGTTTATCCAAAAAAATAATAGTTAATCATAGTATTTAACTTGGAAAATACCAGGTGAATCCGCCAGAATTTTCTGGCGGGTTCGCCAATAAATTTTAAATTAACTATTGACAAGCTATCATTATAGTGTTATAGTAAGGTCGTTGCTAGAGATAGCAGTGAAAAAATAAAACAGAAGGAGAATGAAAATGAGAAAGTTAAAGAAACTTGTTGCAGCTGTCATGACATCTGCAATGGTATTAGGTATGAGTTTTGCAACATTTGCTGCAGATTTCAGCTTTGGTTTGAACGCTACAGCTGAGCTGGGAAGTGGAAAGGCAACAGTAGCCGTTACAGCAGATAAAGTGGATTTGAACGCTACAGTTCTTAAATTTGAATATGATAAAGAAGTACTTTCTAATCCAACAGTTGATCTTACAAAGATCCCTAGCTTGAATTCAACAATTGCAAATACAGGGACAGCAGGTGAGATTTATTTAGCTATGGCTGGTTTAGAGAGTCTGGTTCAGAATGATGTTGTATCCATTACTTTTGATGTTGCAGCAGATATCAGCGAAGAGGATTTAAAGACTGCATTAGCAAGTGTAAAGCTTCTTCCTCAGGATGTAAATGATGTAGATGGTAATCAGGTTGCAGGCGAAGGTTTCCTTCTTGATGCAGATGGTAATCTTTCTAGTGAAAAAGTTGCAGATGTAACATTAGCAGAGGGATCAATCGATATTACAACTCCTGCTACAGAAGTGCCAGGACAGTCCGAAACACCAGGACAGTCTGAAACACCAGGACAGTCTGAAACACCAGCTAAGTCTGAAGAACCAGCTAAGTCTGAAACACCAGGTAAGTCTGAGGCACCTACTCCTACTACTAAGCCTTCAGATCAGCCTAAGGCTTCTACAGCACCTACTGGAACAGGTACTTCTCCGAAGACAGCAGATACAGCAAGCGTTGTAGTTCCTGTAGTAGCTCTTTGCGCAGCAGCAGCAGTTTTAGTTGTAGCTTCTAAGAAGAGAGTAGAAGAATAATTCGTTAAGTAGATCATAGCTTATTAGTCTTACTATATACGAGAATAAAGTGGTCCGAGTAATCGGGCCACTTTTTGAATGTTATATTGACAAATTATTTTAATAATGTTATAGTAAAACCATTATCTGGATAATAAAAATGTAGAAGGAGAAATATAAAGTGAGAAAATTAAAAAAGATGGCAGCAGCTATGATCGCATCTGCCATGATAATAGGTATGAGTTTTTCCGTATTAGCAGCAGAGTATAGCTTTGGGGTTACAGCATCTGCAATTAAGGACAGTGGGAAGGCTTCTATTACAGTGACTGCAGATCAGGTTGATTTAAATGCTACCGTTTTGAAGTTTGAGTATGATACGGCAATTTTTTCAAATCCTGTTGTAGACACCAGTAAGATTCCCAGCTTGAATTCAACTATTATTAATACAGAGATTCCGGGGGAAGTCTGGGTGACAATGGCTGGCTTAGAGAGCCTGGTTCAGAAAGATGTTATCTCCATTAGTTTTGATGTTAATGCCGGTATAGGAGAAGAAGAGCTGAAGTCTGCATTGGCAGGTGTGAAACTTCTCCCGCAGGATGTATACGATGCAAGTGGTAATCAGGTAGTTGCAGAAGGTTCCATTTTGGACGAAAATGGAAGCATAACTGAGGAAAAGGTTCCTGATGTAACAGTTCCGGCAGATCAGGTTGAGATTACAGATCCAGTTGAACAGCCCACTGAGACTCCAGGAGGAGCAACGGAAGATCCAGGTGATGCGTCTCCAGAGAGTCCGGCACCAGAGAATCCAGGTACAGAAGCTCCAGCTGGTCCTACTGAAGAAGCTCCTGAACAGGTGCCTACCAAAGCTCCTGAAAATAACAATACAACTGCACCGATAACGAAGGAAGAAGCGAAGAAAGAGGCGGATACTGCCATTGAACAGGCACAGAAGAAAGTAGAAGAGGCAGAGAAGAATGCCGCCGCCGCTGGTTTTACAGAGGGTGGTCTTCAGAAATATAAGTCTGCAATGGCTAGATTGCAGGCGATTCTGGCAGATCCCAATGCTACCGCAGAAGCTATCCAGGCAGCGACGAATGAACTACAGATGATTGAACAGGCAAATGCAGCAGTAGTAGCAGGAACGAAGAAGAATCTAAGTGGTTATGCAAGTGCTAAAGTACAGAAGTATAAAGAAGCATTGGCTAATTTAGAGAAAGTTCTGGCAGATCCAAATGCAAGCATGGAAGATGTTCAGAAAGCATTAGCAGCAGTTCAAGAGGCAGAGAAAGCATTAACAGCAGGTACCGTTTCCGGCAATAAAAATGTTTCTCCAAGAACAGCGGATACAGCTAGTGTTGTAATTCCGGTTGTTGGTTTGTGTTCTGCAGCAGCGGCTGTAGTAGTATCTTCCAGAAAGAGAATTAAGGAATAATAGTAAATTTACATTACAAATATTTAAATGAAGGCGGTCTGTCACTATGTGGCAGACCGTTTATTATTAAAAATATTTGATACAGCTTAATATTTTGTCAGTCATTTAATGGAAATTAAAATTCTAAAATTATGTTGAAATATAGAAGAAGAAATGTTATACTGTTACAAAGTTGCATTCCATATGTTACTTGTAAAGTTGCACAATAATAATTTAGAAAGGAAAGGAAGGAAGAATATGAGACATGGTTTCAAAAAAGCTTTGGCATTTGTCCTGACGGCAGCATTAAGTGCAGGTACAATAGCCATGGGACCTGTACAGACTAAGGTTGAGGCTGCTGGAGATAAGTTTGAGTTTTCAGCAGAATTTATTAAGAATGATTTAGGGCTTGACCGTACCGAGAAGGCATTTGATTCTTCTTATTTATCTGTTACAGGCTATGCCGCCGCCGATGCATATAAAGTAGGAGATCGCTCACAGTATGTTGGAACGGCAGAATATAAGAAAGTATATAATACAGATGAGTTTCTGGAGGCGTTGAGCCTGGCAAGAAGCGGCAAAGTGAAAGTAATTGAAGTATGTGCCGATTTGGATCTTGGATGGAATATGATTTCTGAATCTTCTAAAAGCAAGTATAAGACCATTATTGAAGAATATTCAGGCGCTGGATATAGTGCATCTAATCTGAAAGGCTGCAGTTATACGAATCCAGATTTGATTAAGAGCAGTTTATCAGCGTTGTCAATTTCCAATACCAATGGTTTGACAATTTTCTCGATGGAAGGTTATTCTATCAGCCATGCAGAGATCAAGATTGCAGCTACAACCAAGGATCTGGTAGTTCGTAATCTTCGCTTTGATGGTATGTGGGAATGGGACGACTGGCAGGCAAGCAATCCTCAGAATAATAAAGGACAGCATAAGAGAACTGGATGGTCTACCTTTAAGATTAATGGTGCAGATAATGTATGGCTGGATCATTGTGAGTTCGGAATTGCGTTTGATGGCTGTGTAGATATATCAGGTACTACAGAAGCGGATGGCTGTGAGGGTGTTTCTATTACTTGGTGTACATTTGGTAAAGAGTCATTGGAGCCAGGAAGCATGCTTTATAATACCATGGAATATCTGGAGGAGATCTATCAGGAGAGTAAGGTAGAAGGATCTGGAGTTGAAAGCTTTACCATCTATGGCATTTTAAGAGACAGCGGTTTGACACCAGAGGAATGTATTATTTATGGTTATTTGCATTCTAAGGGTCAGTTGACTGGAGATGGAGACAAGGATTTTGATAAGAATCCAAGAACACGTTACACACTGGCATATAATCAGTATTATAATATGCAGCAGCGTATTCCTATGGTTCGTCAAGGAAGCGTACATTTGTATAATTGTTTGGTGGATTATAATTATATGAATAGAAAAGATATGATTGACAAAGTAAGAAGTACTGGTGCTGCTGATAAGATTGGTCAGGCTGGTGGAAGTACATGGAATTTACATAGGGCCATTGATGCCAGAAATGGTGCTTCTATTCTTGCTGATACCTGTGTATACAAGTCAGTGAACGCACCAATTACCGGAAGTGTTCAGAATGAGCCTCAGTATATTGCTGTAACTAATAAGCTGGCTAAGGTTCACCAGTTTGGTTATAATCATGCTTTGATTTTTAATTCTTCGATTGCAAAGTGGAATTCAGCAACAAGCAGCGAGGATGAACC
This sequence comes from Lachnospiraceae bacterium, assembly GCA_022791575.1. Lineage (GTDB taxonomy): Bacteria > Bacillota > Clostridia > Lachnospirales > Lachnospiraceae > JAAVZI01. The sequence goes on along the minus strand of JAAVZI010000060.1, from coordinate 126,547 downwards.
TTATGTTGGGTCAAGCTGGGATAAGGACGGATTGAATGCGTTTATAGAGAATGCAGACAACAACCCTAATTGTGATTATTGGAAAGCAGCTAAGATCGATGAGAATGGTAATTATGTCATTGGTAAGAATTCCGATGGTTCTTCTTATTATGTAAAAGAAACAATAGATAAGAGCCAGGTAATTGGCAAGTGGACATGGAAAGAATTGACACCAGTTGTTAAAACACAGGAATTTGCTTTCAATGATGCTGGCGCTAAGGCAGAAAGGGCTCAGATCGTTTCTGATAATGAAGCTTCGACCTATGATCAGCATATTAATACAAAAGATGATAAGATGCCATATAGTTATCAGACAGTAGCGCTGGAAAATGTAGAGGAGACTGTAAAAACTTATGGTGGTGCTGGAGTTATAAAGATGGAAGCAGCAGATTGGCTGAAAACATCATATGACAGCAGTTATCAAATTCAATTTAATGAGTCAGAAGAAGTAGAAGCTGCTGGAGTGACTTTGGATGAATCAGAGACAGACTTATACATGTCTGAACACTTACAATTATATGCAACGGTTACACCAGCCGCAGCAATTACAACGGATAAAGTAACTTTGGATATGTCACTGAAGGATGATTTAAAAGCATTGTATGAAGATTATTTTAATAAGCTTCGTGCTGCATATGGAGTAACTTGGTCCTCCAGTAATGAAGAGGTGGCCAAAGTTGGTTCGGCGGGTCTTGTTACACCATTGTCTACAGGTGATACAGTAATTAAGGCTGAGTTAGCGAATGGTCAGACAGCAGAATGTTTGGTACATGTATATTATATTCCGAAAACCATTACTTTGTCAGGCTATCCATCTTCTACGATCCTCTATGTAGGAGACCAGTATCCTCTAACTGCCAATGTTGCGCCTAAGGGGGCAAGTGAAGAAGTAACATGGGAATCCGATAACCTGGATAGTGCAGAGATCACAGAGGATGGTCTGCTTACAGCAATCGAAGAAGGCAATATAGTAGTTACAGCAACTGCTAAGCAGACAGGTAAGATGGTATGGAATCAGACACCGGTATTTAAGAGTGAAGAACTTATGGTATTAAGTTGTGCAAATCCGGTTGCAGGTGTATCTTTAGATAGGAATTCTGCAGCAATTTCATTAGATTCGGAAACTACATCTCTAACCTTGACACCAACGATCACCGCAGAAGATCCTTCTAAGAAGCCTACAAATAGCAAGCTTCGCTGGAGTTCTAGTGATGATTCAGTAGTGACAGTGGAAGATGGCGTAGTAAACGCAGTAGCTACAGGTTCAGCTGTTGTTACAGTAACTACGGTGAATGGTGGATTTACAGATACTTGTGAAGTAACAGTAACTGCTACAGCAGGAGAAATTCCGGATGTACCAGATACTTCATCTGGAGCTATTACCATTCCAGCTTCTGGTACAGCAGTGATTACCGGAAATAAGTCAGAAGTAGCGAAGAAGGTACTGACAGAAGAAGAATTGGCTCAAATAGCAAGTGGTGCTTCCGCAACTATTTATCTGGAAGCAGAAGATATCAGTGCAACGGTTAGCGATGCTGTGAAAGAATTGGTAGAGACAGCAGCTGGTGACAACACAGTTGGTACTTATTTGAACATTGATCTTTATAAGCAGATGGAAGGTGCTTCAGCAGAAGCTGTATCAGCAACGAATGGAAAGATTGGGGTTCGTTTACAGATTCCAGAGAGTTTGTTGAATACAGATCTTACCAAGACAAGAACTTATACTTTACTGCAGGTAAGCGGTGAGGCTGTTGAACTTCCAGTAAGCTATGATGCCAAGAGCAAGACATTAGAGTTTGAGACGGATCAATTTACAGCATATGCATTGTTATATTTTGACAAGGAAGATGGAAGTTCAGCGGTTTCACCTGAAGCAATTACCATTCCGACTTCTGGCGTAGCAGTGATTAGCGGAGATAAGGTAGAAGTTGCTAAGAAAGTACTGACAGAAGAGGAAATGGCTCAAGTCGCAAGTGGTGACTCTGCAAGTATTTATCTGGAAGCAGAGGATATTAGTGAGAACGTAAGTGAAGAAGTAAAAGCACTGATAGAAGCAGCAGCTAATGGTAATACATTGGGTGCATGTATGAACATTACTCTCTTTAAGCAGGTTGGAGCTGCCTCAGCAGAAGCGGTATCTGTGACAAATGGTAAAATTAAAGTAGTATTACAGATTCCAGAGAATATGCTGAATGCAGATCCTGCTAAGACAAGAAGTTATACTGTTCTTCAGGTTAGCAAAGAGGCAGTACAGGTTCCTGCAACCTTCGATGCGGTTAAGGGCACATTAGAATTTGAAACGGACCAATTTGCCACATTTGCTTTGATGTATACGGATGAAGGGGCTTCAACTGGTAAGCCGGTAATTGGTAATGTGAATGGGGATAATTTTGTTAATGCAAAAGATGCAGTTCAGATCCTCAGATATGCAGCAAAACTTTCCAGTACCTTAGATGACATGACAGAGGAAGAACGTATGTTAAGGGGTAATGTGAATGGAGATAAATTTGTAAACGCGAAGGATGCGGTACAGATTCTCAGATATGCAGCAAAACTTTCCAGTACTTTGGATGATATTTATAATAACAAAGCAGTAGAGCAGGCTGTTAAAGTATTTGAAATACTAGGGCAGATAAAAGTTTCGGTAGAATAAATAGGAAACAGCCAGCTATGCTCAATATTAGGATTTAGATAAAAAATAGAGATTCTTTCTGTATAAGAACAGAAAGAGTCTCTATTTTAATTAAGGAAAGAATATTTTGGATTTATAAAAACGCTTTACAAAGACCTATGTACATGATACAATCAAGTATGTTAGGAGAATATAATTTAGAAAGAAGGATGAAATAAAATGAAACAAATGAAACGTATCGCAGCGTTAGCGCTTGCAGGCGCTATAGCATTGTCTGTATCTGGAGTTACAGCTATACAGGGGGCTCCTGCAGTAGTTCAGGCCGCAGAAGCAACCAATTCTCCGGCAGTACAAGTGACTTGTGAGAAGTCAGAAGACACTGTAACAGTAACGCTAAGCTGGAATAAGCAACAGTTTGATAAGTTTGCTTATGCAGTAGTATATGATACATCAACAGCGGCAGTAAGCAGCCGTGCATTAGATCCGGAATTTCTGGAACAGTATACAGCAATAATGGCAGATGATGAGATGGATCAGGAGCCAGGTAATAGTGCTTCGGTAGTGGCAATTAAAGATTTTGAGCAATATGGATATGTGACTTTGGGCGGAGCATATGCCAATAAGTCAGATACAACACCTGAGTATACAGGAGCTATTGCGACAATTACCTTTAAGAAAGCTGAAGGTGCAGAAACGTTTGGTAAGATTAAGATCATAAAGAATACAGATGATAATATCAAATATCCGACTTCAGAATCAATTGCCAATGCGGAGTCTTCACAAGTCATTGATCTGGATACAGGTAAAGCCGAAGCTCCAGTAATTGGTAATGTGAATGGGGATAATTTTGTGAATGCCAAAGATGCGGTACAGATCCTTCGATATGCCGCTAAATTGTCCAGTACTTTGGATGATATGTCAGAAGATGAGCGTATGTTAAGAGGTAACGTGAACAACGATAGATTTGTAAACGCAAAAGATGCAGTACAAATTCTTCGATATGCTGCTAAGCTATCAAGTGATTTGGATCAGGTTTATCCAAGAGACTAAGCTGGTGTAATAGTACTATAAGACAGGGATTAGAATGAAAAAAATTTTTTCAGCAATACTGGTTATATGGATGCTGCTGTTGTATCCTGCGGTGTCAGTATCAGCAGAAGTTGATGAAATTGTATCTCCGCCGGTATCTTTTTTAACTACTAAGAGAGAGACCGGAGAGATTGAGGTTACACTCAACTGGGAAAATCAGGCGATGACAGCTTTTGATTATGCAGTAGTGTATGATCAGGAAAAAGTGAAAGTAAAGTCGGTTAGGTTTAAGGGAGAATTTTTATCAAAGTATACCGGAGATACCAATGGGTATGGCGGTATGGCTGTTGCAAACGACAACGGTGGTTATGTTGTGCTTGGTGGTATTTTTGAAGTTCAGAAAGGTTATACAGCTCCTGTATATAATGGTGTGATTGCGACAATTGTGCTTGTTCCAAAGACTTCTGATACGGAACCTCCAGCTTCTGTTAGTGATTCTGCAGCAGAGAATGAACCGCCGTCCACCCCCATACCTGATTTTGATGCAGGAACACTGCAGCTAGTCGAAGGAGCTTCTAATTATAATAACGGTGAAGAGATCTTAAATGCAGCTCATTCTGCCCCAGCTGTTTCATATAGAGTGAATGATGTAATTAACAGCGAACCGGTCCAAAAAGATCGGGTATCTCCTACTGAATCTGCGGCAGAGTTTTTGCAAGAGGAGCAGACTAGTTTGCCGGAGGAAGGAAGCGCTACGTCTCCAACGGCTTCAGAGGCAGAAGTAAGTGGGGGGGCAGAAGGTCTGGTGTCTGGTGAAGCAGTTAATCGTACAGAACCGGCTGAAACAGCACCTGCGGTAAAAACTGACCAGCCAAAGAAGAACGATCATCAGAAAGAAAAGCAGCGTCCGTTTCCAACATGGATTTTAATAGCAGCAGTTGGTGTGTTAACGGCAGCAGTAGTTGTAGTGATAAGGGCGAAGAAAGCTCAGGAAAAACAGGATTTATAGAGAAATAATGGAAAAGGCCCGGAATATCAGGGTCTTTTAAGCAATTAGATGGTATTTGCAGCATTTTGGATATCCTAATTATGGTTTGTATAAAATGTTAAAATACACTTGATTTTATTAAAAATGTTTTGTATAATAGTATTAGTAGTAGCCTGCATTTTCTAAGCAGGTGGGGTGTTGAAAAAAATACATAATATTATATTTAGAAAGGATGTATGGAATGAAAAAAATGAAATTGACAAGAAAGACAGTTGCTTCTGTATGCGCAGCAGCAATGGCACTTACTCTTGCCGTTCCGTCTACAGTGTATATGAAGAATCAGGCTGTTAAGGCAGAGGCAGCTGAGACAGATGGCTTATTGGGTACAGCGGTCAGAACTATTAATTTTAATGATGGATTCGAAGAGGATATGAAAGTGGAAAGTGAGCAGCGTCTTGCTTTTGATGAGAATGGAAGTCCAGTTATTAAAGAAGTCAGCGGCGAATATGTATATGCCAAGGAGGATGCTACAGACCAAATGCCTGAGGTTGTTGAGGATAGTACACGAGGTAAGGTTCTGGAATTCAAGGATTATGTGAAGGTAGACCGTTATGAAAAGACTTCAGCAGATGCAGTAGCAGCAGCTTCAGCAGAAGGTGTAAGCGATGTTTCTTCATCAGCATTGAATCAAGAATATCCGACAGGCTCTCTGATTCAGCAGAAAGAGCGTCTTAGCGGCCGCGTGAAGATGGAGAATCCTTTTAAAGAGTATAATAAGAAAAATGAAGGGAAAGAGCTGTCTGGAATTACAATCTCTTACTGGGTGAAAGTGCCGAAGATTAAAGTAAATGATGTAGGAGAGAAAGTAACGGATGGAACTGGTAAGGATAGAGGTGCTAATGCCACAACAGTTGTCTTTAATAACACGGGAAAACTTGTGATGAATAAAGACGACGGAAGCAGATACCGGGCTTGTAAAGCTTATGATGAAGCGCTGGCGAACGGCGATACAGAAACTTTAAAAGATTATGATCTGGGTGAACAGCAGATCGTTGCGGATGAAAGAAATAATGTTTATGTATTATACAAGAATTTTGGAAAATTAGTTCGTCTGAATCCTAATTATCCGGCTAAAGAAGCTTCTGACCAGGCAGCAGATGTTGCTAAGGCAATCAATGGAACTGCTCTTGGCGGCGGATGGTATGATCCGATTGATGTTGAAGGATTAGAGAGCGAACGCAAGATTGAAGTCTATGCAGTAGACATGGATACTATGACCGTTGATAAAAGTAAAGTAGTTGCTAAGATTTCTTCTTTTGCTAATAAAGGAAGTACAAATCCGGATGAGAATACTTATGAGCGGTTTAGATATCGTTATGCAGCGGAAGATGATTTTGAGAATGATTTTTCTTCCAAGAGTAAGATTCGTGAAGGTATCGTAAAAGGTTCTCTTCAGATTTCTACGGATAATGATTTTGGATTCCGCGCAGATAATTACAGAACAGAAAGCTATACTGTGAATGGTGTTAATCAGCAGAAAGCAGTGGATGGTGTAAGGGTTAAGAATCCGAATTCTGAAGATGATGGACAGTTTGGTACTTTTGATTCTTATAATCAGTTTTATTTTGACGGAGATGAATTAGTAACGAATCTGCGTAATAACAATCCTGCTGCAGAGAAGTGGCATTATGTAACAATCGTTATTAAGAATGACTGGGTTCAGACTTATGTAGATGGTTTTGAAACAGAAGCTGAAATTGATTACACTTATATGAAAGAAGAGCCAGGTGTAACAGATCATACATTTGGACAGAAGAATGTAGGAAAGACTTTCAATAAAGGAAAAGGAATTAAGAAACCATTTGCTTTTTCAGAAGATAATATTCCCGACTGGAGTCCAAGTGGTACATTGAATCCAGGACCAGCGAATGCATATGGTGACACATTGATGGATTGGCTTCAGGATGTGAATACAGATCTTTATCTGGGTGGTACTGGATTTGCTTCTGAATGTCTTGGACAGGGCTATGGATCAATTGAGGGAGTACGTCTGGATAATATTTCTTTCTTTGATTATGCAATGACAGCTAGCCAGGCAATCGATTTATATGACGAAGCACTGAATGATAAGGAAGAAAATCCTGGAGGCGATGATAAACCAGTGATTGGTAATGTAAATGGCGATGCGTTTGTAAATGCAAAGGATGCCGTACAGATTCTTAGATATGCTTCTAAGTTAAGCAGCAGCTTAGATCTTATGACAGAGGAAGAGCGTATGCAGAGAGGTAATGTAAATGGTGATAAATTCGTGAATGCGAAGGATGCCGTACAGATCCTAAGATATGCTTCTAAATTAAGTAGTGATTTGGATAAGGTATATCCAAAGTAATGATAGAGATTTATTAAGAACTTAAGATATGGTATTTTATTGAATAGTATGAATCCGCCAGTGTATGCTGGCGGATTTGTTTTCATTGAAATAAGTTTTACATTATATGTATTAAATTATGTTAATTTTGAACTAATAAAAATATTAATTGCAGTTCAGACCAATCTATTGTATACTAAGTAAGAACGATATTTCATACAAATGGAGCGGATTCTATGACGAAATACAATAAAGATAAAACAATACATAAGGAGAGAACATTATTTGGTAAACTTATTTTTCCAATGATAGTGGTTATGCTGATTCAGCTCGGAATCGGCTATGGGATGTTCAGTTTGAGCGGGACTATGGATAAACTGAAGACAGAGCGGTATAATGGCTTTTATGAGATTGTTGCGAACCGTTCTGAGAAGATACAGGATCTAATGATGGAGAAACGGGAGCTGGCAAAGGCTTATAAGGCTAGACTGGAAGAAGAGATTGCCTCTTTGCTTACAGAACGGAATCAGACAATTGCTGATTTGTATGCGGATTCCAGACTGGATGATGAGATTATGCAGGAGCTGACCGATGAGATGGAAGAGATGCTGAAAGGCAGCTTAAGTTCGGGAGTATTTCTGGTACTGGAAGGCAATGGGGTGGATAATGGTGTAAAGTGTGGATATTATCTACGCAACTCCCGGCCAGGGATGGCAGATACCAGATATTTTTCAGTATTAAGAGGAAGCGAAGCACTGTTAGAGCAGGTAGAATTTGCCACCAATGTGAATTGGCGTTCGGAATTTAGGATTGATGAAAGGCCGGAAAATGATTTTTATAATAAGATGGAACAGCTTGTAGAGAAACAGGGTAGTATGAATAGCGGTTACTGGAGTCCGGTTTATTGCATGTATGGAGATGATCAGCAGATTATCACTTATACAGTTCCTTTGGTAGACCAGGAAGGAAAGTTTTATGGCGTATTGGGAATTGAGATGAGTGAACAGATGTTTCTGGATGAAATGGCTTATAATGAGATATCATCCAGCGGCAGTGCCAGCTATTATCTGATACATCGCTGCAGCAGCAATGAAAACTATCTGTCAATGGTATCTTTTTCGAATTCCGGCAAAGGAATTACAGATAAGAAGGGGTATATTAATTATTCTAAATATGATAATAAGGACAATATGTATTTGATTAATACAAAGCTTGCGGGTAATTATGTCGGAACCATTGCAGGTATGGAGTTATATATTCCACAGTCGCCTTATGCCGAGGAACAATGGGCTCTGCTTGGAGTGCAAAATGAGAATGATCTTCTGAAAACCTATCACAGACTGGTTTGGGGATTGTTGGTGGCAATGGTTCTAATGGTTCTTCTAGGTGGGTTGGAAGTCTGGTATATCTGCATGAGGGTCACTACCTATCTACGTCAAATGATGTATGATATCCACAATAGTTCGCCGAAAGAACAGCTGGTAATTGGACAGGCAGATATTAAGGAGATTGATCAGCTGGCAGATACAATTAGACAGTTGGAAGAGAGGAGCACCTCTTCCACTAAATTAGTCGAAATTATTGAGATGACAGGAATCTTAGTGGGTGCGATCGAATTACGGGAAAGTGAGGACTTTATATTCTGTACCTGGGGCGCAGCACAGATTCTGGAATTTCACCATATAGATAGGGAGAATCGATATATCAGCCGAAAAGCATTCGATGTGGAAATTGAAGTTCTGCGCAAGAATCTGGTCAAATATGAAGGAGAAGAGGATACGTACCAGATGACCAGCCGTAGCGGTGCGAATAAATGGATTCGGGTTCGCCTAAAGAATAAGGATAAACGAACATTAGTTGCAGTGCAGGATGTTACGGCAGAGATTTTGGAAAAACAGAAGATTGAGTATGAAAGAGATTATGATATTCTGACTAGACTGTTGAATCGTACAGCTTTCCGTGCTAAGCTGGGACAGCTTTTAAAACGTGGGAATCTGGGTGTAGCGGCAGTGGTTATGATGGATTTGGATAATCTGAAGTTTTTTAATGATACCTATGGCCATGAGTACGGGGATAAATATATCCGAGAGGCAGCAGTGGTTCTAAGTACGATGAATCAGTATGGTGCGTTGGTAGCACGTATGTCTGGCGATGAATTTCTGATGTTTATCTATGGATATTCAGATAAGGAAGAAATTCGAGCTCTGGTTTATGATGTGCACAAAAGGCTGAAGGAGTCTTGTATTACAGTGCCAACAGGGGAAAATATCCGGCTTCGGGCTTCGGCGGGGATTGCCTGGTATCCAGACGATGCCACGTATTTGGACGAACTGATTAAGTATGCCGATTTTGCCATGTATGAGACAAAAGGGAATAAGAAAGGTAATATTAAGGAATTTGATAAAGAGAAATATGAGAAGGATGCTGTGTTATTTACTGGAAAGGAAGAACTGAACCGTCTGTTCGAGGAAGAGGGGATGGTGCGGTACATTTTCCAGCCAATTGTAGAAGCTGCGACAGGAGAAGTCTTTGGATATGAGGCTTTGATGAGGCCGCAGATTGATTCCCTGCGTTCGCCGGAGGATGTTATGCGCCTGGCTAAGGCGCAGTCCAAGCTATATCAGGTTGAGAGAGTTACCTGGATGGCTGCGTTGGAGGCAGTTGATATGCAGCAAAAGCCAGAAGATACCTTTCGGATTTTTATTAATTCTGTTCCCAATCATGTGTTGGAAGAGGAAGATACACAGGAACTAGAGAAAAAATATCATCATCTTCTAAATCGTGTGGTGATTGAGATTATTGAAAATGAGCAGACCGATAAATCCTGTATGGAAACGAAATGCGAATGGGCGGTACAGCATGATGCTAGTATTGCGCTGGATGATTTTGGTACAGGATATAGCAATGAGTCTACGTTGTTATATATAAATCCAAAATATGTGAAGTTGGATATGTCAATTATCAGCAATATTCATAAGGATGAGTCTCGGCAGAAGATTGTACATGGGCTGTTAGATTACACTAAATCTCATGGTATGAAGGTGATTGCAGAAGGGATTGACAGCTATGAGGAAATGCAGACGCTGATTCGACTTGGCGTGGATTATATGCAGGGCTGGTATCTGGCAAGAGGTAAATTCAAGATTGCGGATATTGCGGAAGAATTAAAGGAGCAGATTCGAGAATGTGCCAGAGAATCTCAATTAGTGGGAGAAACAGTGACAATGGATTAAGAAAAGGATTGGCTCATGTATCATAAGATAAAATAAGTAGTTCTAATCTGGACAGTAATAAGAAATGTCTCTCTCCGCTTAGTGCAAGCGGAGAGATTTTTTTAGGTAAAGATTATAGCGAACAGCATGATATTCTATGAGGCAGGTCAGCATATAAGCAAGAAATCAGGCATGTTATGAAAGAATCTGGAAAAAATAGAAAAAGGACTTGACATTTATAAAAATTTGATTATACTAGTTGTTATATAAGATATAGAACAGCATATGTTTTATGTTTTTCTATATTATACAACATTAGGTATTTGCAAAACTCTTATTTCTATGCCAGAGTTTGGGCAATATATACAAAAATGTAGCGAATTAAAAACGTCTTTGAGCGGAATTTTTGTATATATTGTTCAAACTCGTCGCCTGAAATACAACGTTCGCAATTACCTATTATACAACATAAAAGGGAGGTAAGAATATGAATATCAGTAAATTTACACAGAAATCCATACAGGCGGTGCAGGATTGTGAGAAGTATGCTTATGAATTTGGCAATCAGGAAATGGAACAGGAGCATTTATTATATAGCCTGCTTCAACAGGAGGATAGTTTGATCCTGAAGCTGATTGAGAAAATGGAGATTCAGAAAGAGCATTTTTGTAATACAGTAAAGAACGCTGTGGAGAAGCGTGTCAAAGTCAGTGGCGGCGAGCTAAGAATCGGCAGATATTTGAACGAAGTGCTGATTACAGCAGAAGATGAAGCAAGAATGATGGGGGATGAGTATGTATCGGTCGAACATTTGTTCTTATCCATGCTGAACCACCCCAGCAGAGAACTTAAGGAGATTTGGAAGGACTATGGAATTACGAAGGAGCGTTTTTTAAAAGCACTTTCGGAAGTACGTGGCAATCAGCGGGTGACCAGTGATAATCCAGAAGCGATCTATGATACATTGGAGAAATACGGCCAAGATCTAGTAGAGCGCGCCAAAGAGGGCAAATTGGACCCGGTAATAGGAAGGGATGGTGAGATTCGCAACGTAATTCGAATTCTATCCCGTAAGACTAAGAATAATCCGGTTCTTATTGGAGAACCAGGAGTAGGTAAAACCGCAGTGGTGGAAGGACTGGCGCAGAGAATTGTAAGAGGAGATGTGCCAGAGGGCTTAAAGGATAAGAAAGTATTTGCGCTGGATATGGGCAGTCTGGTAGCTGGCGCAAAATACAGAGGAGAGTTCGAGGAGCGGCTGAAGGCGGTTCTGGAAGAAGTGAAGAAAAGTGACGGGCAGATTCTGTTATTTATAGACGAACTGCATACCATTGTAGGAGCAGGTAAGACGGAAGGAGCCATGGATGCAGGCAATATGCTGAAGCCTATGCTGGCCCGTGGGGAACTGCACTGTATTGGAGCAACGACGCTGGACGAGTACCGACAGTATATTGAGAAGGACCCTGCGCTGGAGAGAAGATTTCAGCCGGTGCTGGTGGACGAACCTACTGTAGAGGACAGCATTTCTATTTTAAGAGGTATCAAGGAGCGCTATGAAGTCTTTCATGGTGTGAAGATTACAGATGGCGCGTTAGTGTCGGCAGCTGTATTGTCGCACCGCTATATTTCTGACCGCTTCCTGCCGGATAAGGCGATTGATCTGGTTGATGAGGCCTGTGCGCTGATTAAGACAGAATTGGATTCTATGCCCACCGAGCTGGACGAGCGTCAGCGTAAGATTATGCAGCTGGAGATTGAAGAGGCAGCGCTCAAGAAGGAAGAGGACCGTTTAAGCAGAGAGCGGCTGGAGAATCTGCAGAAAGAGCTGGCAGAGCTGAGGGAAGAATTTGCTGCGCAGAAAGCCCAGTGGGATAATGAGAAAAAAGCAGTGGAGAAAGTACAGCGGCTTAGAGAATCGATTGAGGAATTGAATCGACAGATTCAGCTGGCGCAGCAGGAGTATGATCTGAATAAGGCAGCCCAGCTGCAGTATGGTGAGCTTCCTAAATTACAGGCAGAACTGGAGTTCGAGGAAGCAGACTTAAATAAGCGGGAACTATCTTTAGTGCATGAAAGTGTAACGGAAGAAGAGATTTCTCGAATTGTTTCACGCTGGACAGGGATTCCGGTAGCCAGACTGAATGAAAGTGAACGGACGAAAACGCTGCATCTGGATGAAGAACTTCATAAACGGGTGGTTGGCCAGAATGAAGGTGTAGAGCGTGTAACAGACGCTATTATCCGTTCTAAGGCAGGAATTAAGGATGCCAGCAAGCCAATTGGTTCCTTCTTATTCCTGGGACCTACGGGTGTAGGTAAGACGGAGCTTGCCAAAGCTCTGGCTCAGAGTCTGTTTGATGATGAGCAGAATATGGTACGGCTGGATATGAGTGAGTATATGGAGAAACATTCAGTGGCCAGGCTGATTGGTGCGCCTCCAGGATATGTAGGCTACGAAGAGGGCGGACAGCTGACGGAAGCAGTTAGAAGAAAGCCCTATTCAGTAGTTCTCTTTGATGAGGTGGAAAAGGCACATCCAGATGTATTCAATGTGCTGCTGCAGGTGCTGGATGACGGCAGAATTACCGATTCCCAGGGAAGAACTGTGGATTTTAAAAATACCATATTGATTATGACTTCGAACTTAGGTTCTCAGCACTTGCTGGAGGGCATTGATGATAACGGCAATATCCGGTCTGAGAGCGAGGAATTGGTACAGATGGAGGTGCGGCAGCATTTCCGGCCGGAATTTATTAACCGCTTGGATGAAATCATTATGTTTAAGCCGCTGACAAGAGATAACATCACTGGTATTATTGAGCTTTTAATTGCAGAACTGAACAAAAGGCTGGCGGATAAGGAACTGAAGCTAACGCTGACTGATCAGGCAAAGGCTTATGTGGCCGAGCAGGGATATGATCCGGTATATGGAGCACGCCCGCTGCGGCGTTATCTGCAGAAATATGTGGAGACACTGGCAGCAAGACTGATTTTGTCTGGGGATATTCATGAAGGAAGTACCATTGTATTAGATTTGAAGGAAAACGGACTGGAGGCTTATGCAAAGGAGTCATTCACAGGTGACGTAGTATAATAGAGAGAAAAAGGGTCATACTAAAGAAAAAACAGGAGATGATATGGTATGGCCGGGACACGAATTCACCACAATATTCGAACAATATTGCTTATAATAACAGGAACAGGGTTGTTGGCTTTTGCAGTAAAATGTGTATATGACCCCAGCGGCCTGGTAGTAGGCGGATTTTCCGGCATTGCCATATTGGTAAAGGAGGTCAGCAGTTATTGGATGAAAGAGGGAATTCCTCTGGGCCTGACGACCTTCTTGCTGAATCTACCTGTATTTGCGGCAGCCTGGCCGATGAAAGGGAAGGAGTTTGTAACACGTACCTTTCTGGCAACCATTCTATTGTCTTCATGGCTGCTGGTGATACCGGATATTCATGTGGCAGAGACCGATCTGGTGCTGGCGGCTGTATTTGGCGGCGTATCTGCAGGAGCAGGAATTGGGCTGGTGCTTTCCACCGGGACAACAACAGGGGGAACAGATATGCTGGGTTCTCTGCTGCAGCGCATGTTTCCATCTTATACGATTGCGCAGATTATGGCAGTGCTGGATGCAATCATAATTATTGCTGGTGGTTTTCTGTTCGGTTTCTCTTCTGCGTTATATGCAGTTGTATCGGTCTATGTTACAACTAAAATAAGCGATGCACTAGTAGTGGGAACCCGCTATGCCAGAAGCGCTTATATTATTACAAAGAAGCCGGAAGAAGTTGCGAAGGAAATATTCCGCAAGCTGGAGCGGGGCGTTACAGGAATTTATGCGCAGGGTATGTATACCGGACAGGACCGGAAAATTCTGTTCTGTGTGGTATCCAAAAAGCAGATTGTGCGTCTGAAATCCTGTGTATATGAGCAGGATCCGGATGCATTTGTCATTGTTACAGAAGCTAAGGAAGTGCTGGGAGAGGGGTTCCGTCATAATGAACAAAGAAGGATTGGCTAAATATTACAAAGGAAGAGGCAAATTATTTGGAATTGATATACCATATAGGGGTATATTTTTGATACATTTATGATAAATTTGTGAAAATTTGAGGAAATGCATAAAAAAATATGCATTTCCTCTTTATTTTTTTAGGACTTTGCTATAAAATGTATATGAGAGAGTTTAGGGCAAAATCACCAAACAAGTAATTCAAATTAAAATTAAACGTAATGAGAAGGAAGATGAGAAAATGATATCGAATCAAATATTGCAGAGCACAGTGGAGGGGTTAAAAGGAATTACACGGATCGATATATGTATCTGTGATATAGATGGCAAAGTGCTGGCCAGTACATTTGCAGAAGAATTGCAGCTAGAAGCTTCCGTGATGACATTTGTACAGTCGGAAGCAGACAGCCAGGTCATACAAGGACACCAGTTTTTTAAAGTATTTGATGAGAATCGTTTGGAATATATTCTAATTGCCAATGGGGCAAGTGAAGATGTATATATGGTAGGGAAGATTGCGGCTTTTCAGATTCAGAATTTGCTGGTAGCTTATAAAGAAAGATTTGACAAGGATAATTTTATCAAGAATCTGCTGCTGGATAATTTACTGTTAATTGATATCTATAACCGGGCCAAGAAGCTGCATATCATACCAGAACAGAGACGTGCGGTTATGGTTCTGGAAGTAGGTGAGGAATCGGACAAGGATGCTCTGGAGATGGTTAAGACCTTTTTTGTCGGCAAGAATCGGGATTTTGTGACGGCAGTGGATGAGGGAAGTGTCATTATTGTAAAAGAGGTTGGAGAAAACGATGGTTATGAGGAACTTCAGAAATGTGCTGGAGTGATTCTGGAGCTGTTTGATTCTGGGGCCATGCATATTGCGATTGGTACCATTGTTAATGATATTAAGGAAGTATCACGTTCCTATAAAGAAGCTAGAATGGCACTGGATGTAGGTAAGATTTTCTTCGAAGAAAAGCGTGTAGTTGCTTACAGCACTCTTGGAATCGGCAGGTTAATCTATCAGCTTCCTATTCCGCTTTGCAAAATGTTTATCCGGGAAATATTTGACGGCAAATCCCCGGATGGTTTTGATGAAGAAATGCTGACTACGATTAATAAGTTTTTCGAAAACAGCCTTAATGTATCAGAGACGTCTAGGCAGCTGTATATTCACCGCAATACACTAGTATACCGGCTGGATAAGCTGCAGAAAAGCACCAATCTGGATCTACGCGTATTTGAGGACGCCATTACCTTTAAGATTGCTCTGATGGTAGTGAAGTATATGAAGTATATGGAACATTTGGATTAGTAACAGATGTTTGGCTGTTGAGAAGATTTAGGAGGCTGTCATGATACATTTAGAAAATGTGACGAAAGAGTATGTAGAAGGAAATGCAGCAGTGAACAGCATTAGTCTCCATGTGGAAAAGGGAGAATTTGTATTTATAGTAGGAGACAGCGGCTCTGGGAAATCCACGCTGATTAAGCTGCTTTTAAAGGAATTGGAGCCGACCGAAGGTGAGATTGTTGTAAACCGCACCCATTTAAGGAGTCTAAAGAAGAAAAATATTCCTAAGTTCAGAAGAAATCTGGGAGTTGTTTTTCAGGATTTCCGTCTACTGAAGGATCGGAATGTCTATGAAAACATTGCATTTGCACAGCGCGTAATTGAGACATCAACTAAGAAAATCCGTAAAAGTGTGCCTGCTATGCTGTCTTTAGTTGGGCTGGCCGGCAAATATCGTTCATATCCTAAGCAGTTATCTGGAGGGGAACAGCAGAGAGTAGCACTGGCAAGAGCGCTGGTGAACAATCCGACGCTGCTTCTGGCAGATGAGCCTACCGGAAATCTGGACCCTAAGAATTCCTGGGAGATTATGAAGCTTCTGGAGGAAGTGAACCGTAGGGGAACAACAGTTCTGGTTGTGACCCATAACCGGGAGATTGTGGATGCGATGAAGAAACGGGTGGTAACGATGAAGAAAGGTGTTATCATAAGCGACGAGAAAAAAGGCGGTTATATCTATGAGGATTAGTACATTAATATATCTGATAAGGCAGGGCTTAAAGAACATTCACCGCAATAAGATGTTTTCGCTGGCTTCCATAGCGACTATGACAGCATGTATTTTTCTGTTCGGTTTGTTCTTTGCAATATTGACGAATTTCCGTCATATTGTAAAGGTAGTAGAAGAGGGCGTGGGTGTTACCGTGTTTTTTGACGAGACCTTATCCGAGGACCGGGTAAGAGAACTTGGCAAAGAGATTGAGAAACGGGAAGAAGTACTTCAGATGACATATGTGACAGAAGAGGAAGCATGGGAGGAGTACCAGCAGATTTATTTTAAGGACAATCCGAATCTGGCAGAAGGATTTAAAGAGGATAATCCATTGGCGGGTTCTTCGCATTTTGTTATTTTATTAAAGGATGTGGAGAAGCAGGATGCCTTAGTTAAGTACTTAGAGGGAACCGAGGGCGTGCGTAAGGTCAATCATTCTGCCGTAGTAGCCCATACACTGACCAATGTCAATATGATCATCGCCTATATCTCGGTGGCAATTATTATTGTCCTGCTGGCGGTTGCTATTTTCTTGATCGGTAACACCATTGCTATGGGTATTGCTGTGCGCCGGGAAGAAATTGCGATTATGAAATTGATCGGGGCGACAGATTCCTTTGTTCGTTCTCCGTTTATTATTGAAGGTATGATAATTGGCTTGGTGGGTTCGTCCATACCATTATTTATCATTTATATTTTATATAACAGAGTGATACAGTTTATGGCTGAGAAATTCAGTATTCTTTCACTGGAATTTCTGCCGGTGAGAGAGATTTTTTCAACATTGGTGCCGACTGCGCTATTAATAGGATTGGGTGTAGGATTGTTTGGAAGTATTACGACGATCCGCAAGCATCTGAAGGTATAGATTAGGAACTGGAGAACACAGCAGACAAACAGAAAGGATTGTGGACACAATGAAGAAAAATAAAAGGATAATATATAGCATCGCAGCACTGGTTTTGGGATTTTCTTTAATGATTCCCACATCAGCAGCGAAGTCTGTTAGTGATGTTAAAGATGAGAAAAAGGAATTGGAAGATAAACTGGATGATGTAGAGTCCCAGGTAGCGGATTTAAAAGCCAAGTCTGCCAGTACACAGGAATATATCGATAAACTGGATGAGCAGCTGGCGGGTCTATCTAATCAGCTGGTGAAGCTGGAACAAGAACTGAGGGCAGACGAAGAAGAACTGGCGAAAACCCAGACCGAGCTGGAGGAGGCGAAAGCAAAGAAGGATAAGCAGTACGATGACATGAAGAAAAGAATAAAATTCATGTATGAAAATGGAGAAACTGCATATCTTGAAATGATATTGGAAGCGGAAAATTTTACAGATATGCTGAATAAGGCAGATTATGTAAAGTCCATTTCTGAGTATGATAGAAATATGCTGGTAGAATTCCAGAATACAGTACAGGGGATCTCCGATAAGGAACAGAAGATTCAGCAGAAGGTGGCAGAGGTTGAGAAGAAGAAAGCAGATGTGGAGAAGCAGAAAAGCTCTGTAGAAACTCTGAATGGAACCAAGAAACAGGAGATGGAGAATTACAAGCAGGAAATAGCCAAATCCCAGGAACTGGCAAGTCAGTATGAATCAGAAATTGATGCCCAGGAGGAGCTGATTGCTAAGCTTGAGGCAGAAGCAGCCAGAAAGGCAGAAGAAGCCAGAAAGAAGAAAGAGGCAGAAGAGGCAGCTAGAAAAGAAGCGGAAAGAAAAGCAGCAGAGAAAAAGGCTGCGGAGGATAAGGCCAAGAAAGACACAGAGAAAAAGGACAACAGTTCGACGAAGCCAGCTCCATCCGATGATAGTGGAAGCCCTTCAACCGGCGGTTCATCGTCTGGCTGGACTTGGCCGTGTCCGGGGCATACAACGATTAACAGCGATTATGGATACCGGATTCACCCAATTCTGGGTACTAGGAAGATGCATAATGGTATTGATATCAAGGCTGGTACTGGAACCCCTATCGTAGCAGCAAAATCAGGTACAGTCATAGCAGCGGCCTACAATTCTTCTATGGGCAACTATGTAATCATTGATCATGGAAGCGGAATTTCCACTGTTTATATGCATTGTTCTTCTCTGGCAGTGTCTTCAGGAAAAAGTGTCAATGCCGGAGAAACTATTGCTTATGTAGGCTCTACCGGACAGTCTACAGCAGCACATCTACACTTTAGTGTGCGGTTGAATTCTGTTTATGTAAATCCGTGGAATTATGTCAGCAGATAGAGAATGAAAGAATCTGCTTTAGGAGCGTAAACATATAGGCAATTGCGAGAGGTATTTCCAGGCGACGAGTTTGAACAATCCATACAAAAATTCCGCTCAAAGACGTTTTTGATTCGCTACATTTTTGTATGGATTGCTCAAACTCTGATATTGGAATGAGAGTTTCGCAAATGATTAGTAAGCTAATTAAAAACATATATACTTGTACTACATTTTGTCTAAATAGGCTTTTGACACCCTAATCATTATAGGCATTTGCGAAACTCTTATCTCACTGTCAGGATTTGGGCGATATATACAAAAATGTAGCGAATCAAAAACGTCTTTGAGCGGAATTTTTGTATATATCGTTCAAATCCGTCGCTTAGAATACGACTTATGCAATCACCTATAAATTAATCATTTATGAAAGGAAACAGGAAGTGACAGTATGGATAATCAGAATCAAATAAAAAGATCCTTTTGGAAAGGCACCGTCACAGGCTTTTGTATGGCTGTGGTCCTTACTGTGTTAGGAATTAGTGTCTATATTCTTACAAGTGAACGAGTAAGGCTGGATCTCAATGCTGCAGAGCGTTTCAGCAGTGCGCAGGATGTGGCAGACAGTTCTTCCGTGCAGAAAAAGATGAAGAAGATTGCGCAGTTAATAGATAAGCAGTATTTTGAAGAGATTGATCCTGAGGAAATTGAGACCTATATTTATAAAGGAATGCTGGCTGGAACCGGGGATTTGTATTCAGGGTACTATTCAAAAGAGGAATTAAAGCAATTTATGGAAGACGCTTCTGGAAGTTATTCTGGTATTGGCGTGACCATGCAGTATGACAGCACTATGCAGATGGTAAAGATTGTTGGTGTCAATGAGAAGGGACCGGCGGCCAAGGTTGACATCAAAGAAGGGGATTATATCTATAAGGTAGATGGAAAAGAGATACCTCTTGAAAATGCAGATACGACCAAGCTGGTTTCGAAAATCCGCGGAGAGGAAGGAACCAAGGTAGAATTGACCCTTCTGCGTGGAGATGACCGGAAGGAAATAAAGGTGGAAGTAGAGCGTAAAAGCCTGGAAGTAGAGACCGTTACAGGACAAATGCTGGAGAGCCAGATTGGGTATATTAAGATCAGCCAGTTTGAAGGAGTGACTGCCGACCAGTTTGAAGAGAAGTTTGAGGAATTGAAAAAGGCAGGGGCTCAGGGTCTGATTCTGGACTTAAGAGGAAACCCAGGCGGACAGGTGGATATTGTCTGTGAAATTGCTGGTAAGTTCCTGCCAGAGGGATTGGTAACCTATATGGAAGATAAGTATGGCAACCGTCAGGAATATCCATGTGATGGTGAAGATATATGGGGAAAGCCTCTGACTGTACTGGTAGACGGCAACAGTGCCAGCGCCTCTGAGATTTTAGCAGGTGCAGTGCATGATGATAAAGTGGGTACGTTATTGGGAACGAAGACATTTGGCAAGGGAATTGTACAGCAGACGATTAACTTAGGGGATGGTACAGCAGTTAAGATTACATTTGCCAAATATTATACACCGAATGGCGAGAACATCCATGGAAAGGGAATTGAACCAGATATTGAAGTAGCATATGAAGAGCTGAAAGATGGTGAGGAATACCAGATAGAGAAAGACAACCAGATTCTTGCAGCGATTGCAAATATAAAAGAGCAGATGGAGAGCAGGTAAGGAGGCAGTCATGGCAGACGAAAAGGATTTGACAATAACTGAGGATGCGGAGGTAGAAGAGAAAGAAGAAGATTATGAAGAGGTCTGCTATGTGTGCAGGAGACCAGAGAGCAAGACTGGCAAAATGATTCGGATACCAGGGCAGTTTTCGATTTGTATGAACTGCCTGCAGAGAAGCTTTGACAGTATGGAAAGTTTTGGTATTAATCCAGAGGATCTAAGCGGTCTTGGCATGGATTTGAAGGATTTAAAGAAATTTCCTAATATTAATATTATGCGCTGGGGAGATATGCAGGGAGAGATTCCCAAGAAGCAGAAGGTGAAGAAGAAAAAGGCCAAAGAAGCCGAAAGCAGTAAACCAGCTTTTGACCTTAAGTCGATACCGAGTCCGCATAAAATTAAGGCCGGACTAGATGAATATGTAGTCGGTCAGGATCATGCGAAGAAAGTAGTATCGGTAGCTGTCTATAATCATTATAAACGGGTGGCAGCTATGGATCTGGGCGACGTGGATATTGAGAAGTCTAATATGCTGATGATCGGCCCTACCGGAAGCGGTAAGACCTATCTAGTCAGAACATTGGCTAAGATGCTGAATGTTCCGCTGGCGATTGCAGATGCCACATCGCTGACAGAAGCGGGTTATATTGGTGATGATATCGAAAGTGTAGTATCGAAGCTGCTGGCAGCAGCAAATAATGATGTAGAAAAGGCAGAGCGGGGCATTATCTTCATTGATGAGATTGATAAGATTGCCAAGAAGAAAAATGTCAACCAGAGGGATGTCAGTGGCGAGTCTGTGCAGCAGGGAATGCTGAAATTGCTGGAGGGAAGTGAAGTGGAAGTACCGGTAGGCGCCAACAGCAAAAATGCTATGGTACCGCTGGTGACAGTAAATACAAGAAATATTCTCTTCATTTGCGGTGGTGCATTTCCCGATCTGGAGGATGTGATTAAAGAACGTCTGAATAAACAGGCCTCCATTGGCTTTCAAGCAGATTTAAAGGATAAATATGACGAAGAGAAGAATCTGATTTCCAAAGTCACAGTAGAAGATTTAAGGAAATTTGGTATGATCCCAGAGTTTCTAGGGCGTCTGCCGATTGTATTTACTCTGGAAGAGCTGACCAAAGATATGCTGGTACAGATTCTGCAGGAGCCAAAGAATGCAATTCTAAAGCAGTATAAAAAGCTGCTGGAGTTAGACGAGGTGCTTCTGGAATTCAATGAAGGAGCCTTGGAGTGTATTGCGGAGAAAGCGTTGGAGAAGGATACCGGTGCAAGGGCTCTGCGGGCGATTATTGAGGAATTTATGCTGGATATTATGTATCAGATTCCCAAAGATAATAATATTGGTAAAGTAACAATTACAAGAGAATATATTGAGAATACCGGCGGGCCGATTATTGAAATGCGTACCGCAGTTCCGTTAGAGGCACGACCGGTTCTGCAGATCGAAGAAAGTGAGGACAAACATGACACAGAATCCAGTAGTAACAATTGAAATGGAAAATGGTAACACAATCAAAGCGGAATTATATCCAGATATTGCACCAAATACCGTAAATAACTTTATCAGTTTGATTCAGAAAGGATTTTATGACGGTTTGATTTTTCACCGTGTAATCAGCGGTTTTATGATTCAGGGAGGCTGTCCGGACGGAAATGGCATGGGCGGTCCTGGATATGGTATTAAAGGGGAATTTAAACAGAA
Organism: Lachnospiraceae bacterium; assembly: GCA_022791575.1. Lineage (GTDB taxonomy): Bacteria > Bacillota > Clostridia > Lachnospirales > Lachnospiraceae > JAAVZI01. The sequence continues at coordinate 104,554 of JAAVZI010000060.1, read as the reverse complement.
TGGATTTGAAAATAATCTGGCACATACGGAAGGGGTATTGTCGATGGCGCGTTCGATGATGCCGAATTCTGCCGGAAGCCAGTTCTTTATTATGCATAAGAATTCCCCACATTTGGATGGCTCTTATGCAGCCTTCGGCAAGGTAACCGAAGGCCAGGAGACGGTTAATCAGATTGCAGAGACAGCAGTGGATTATAATGACCGTCCATTAGAGCCGCAGGTGATGAAGAAAGTAACTGTAGAATTATTTGGCCAGGAATATCCAGAACCAGAGAGAATGTAATTTATATTGGGCGTAGGTTGTTAAAGGTATTGCTCAGATTCAGCGTACCATATCCCCATTCCCGGTTTGGATAGACACGGTTGTAATTACGGTCTGCACCTCGTATCAAAATGGTACTTAACCGGATTACCCCCATTGTCATATCATTTCCCTGGACAAGCCCCCATTCAAAAAGCAGGGCACAGGCGCCGGCGGTCAGAGCAGAACTGCCAGAGGTGCCTGTGCGGCGTATCAGGGTATTGTCTAGGTCAATGCCTGGTACGGCGACACCCGGTGCAGCAAAATATGGCTTTATCAGGCCAGTAAAGGTGAATCCGCGGCCGGATTCCAATAGAATGCTGTTATTGCCGGAGTCATAGGCGCTGACGGCAATGGAACGAATGCTGGTGGAAGGTTCAGTCAGCGTCATTTCTGGATTCGAGGCGAGGAAGTAGGTAGAACCTTCAATGAATTCGCTGAGGGGCAGCCATACATGGAATTGACCGTAGGTTAGATTTGTGCCGTAGATTCGAAATGTCCAGATTCCATTGGAGGGATTGGTCAGCCGCATGATAATTGCTGGATTGCCAATGTTATTTCCAATCACCTGATAGGCAAAGGAAAGTGTACTTTTCTCAAATACAAAGTTATAATCAGCACCGGTTCCAATTCGGTATGGAACCCGCTGCATAGTCTCGCCAGTAGGCGAAAGGACCTCCAGGGTATAGATATCCGGTGCTGTGCCCCATAGTTCCATCCAGAATCCAGTCGGATTGTTTTCTACCCGTACTTCTACATCGATATATTCCTGTTCTGGATCTAAGTTAAAATTTCCACTGAAATGGTGGCGCCGGTCAGCTTCATTTCCGGTTCCAAATACTGCACAGTGGTTTCCTACAGAGATTTCATCAATATAATTGGATAAAAAGCTGCCCGTATTGTGGTTGCCGATGTTGGTGCCGATGCCAAAACACAGAACCAGGGGCATTTTTTGATTATTTGCCAGTTCAAATAAATAACGGATGGCAAGCATGATGTCATTTTCCTGATAAGCAATTGCATCTCTTTTTATGGCGTAATATTCTTTGAGATAGGGCTTGGCTTCCTTCAGCTTGACAACACCGATGGAAGCAGCGGGTGCGACTCCGCGGAAATCACCAGAAGGGCTTTCCGAAGCAGCGGCAGCAGACGCCATATAAGTCCCATGCCCATGAGTGTCTGTGGAGGGAACAATCGAAGAGGGATCGTCGGACTGTAGGGCCTGATTAATCATTTCTTCTGTATATTCTGTACCATATTGAATATTAGCAGGCGGGGTGCCTTCTTGAATGGTCTGATCCCAAATTCCGAGAATCCTGGTTCGACCGTCGCTGGTTCGAAAGTAATCACTTTCATAGTGAATCCCTGTTCCAATAAAACCAATTAAAATGCCCTGACCAGTCAGGCCCATAATGTCTTCCTGCTGTTGGGGAATCGAGCGGATCTGGTCAGATATGGTTCCTTCAGCAATTCCATAGAGCTTGGGAATGGAGCTGTACAGAGTATTCTGCATGGAAATAATCGGATAGACTTCTCTCGGAATATAGACTGCTCCAGCGATGCGGCCGATGGGCTGTGTACAATAGCCTGCCTCATATGCATATTGTTGGAAATATTCCGGTGCAATTAAAAAATCATAATAATCATTGGACAAGATTGCCTCAAGGCAGTTGCTGTCAGGCATAAGAGCCTCCGTTGCAGTTGGGTTCTGTTTATGATATGCAAAAACAAAAGAAAGGTTCCAATAAATCCTATAGAAAAGGAGCAAGGTATGAATAAGATTCTGATAGTAGAAGATGATGCAGATCTGCGGCAGGAACTAAAGCTTCTGCTGGAGCATAACGGCTATATAGTATCTGTACTAGAGCGCTTTAGTCATGTATGCGAGGATATTCAAAAAGAGGGTGCCAATCTGGTGCTTCTGGATATTAATCTGCCGGGTATGGATGGGGAGAGTCTGCTTCGTCAGCTGCGCAGACAAGATGATGTTCCGGTGATTATGGTAACCAGCAGGAATACCGAAATGGATGAGCTGCTCTGTATGAGCTATGGAGCTGATGATTTTATTGCCAAACCATATCATCCATCGATTCTGCTCCTGCATATTGAGGCAGTATTAAAGCGAGTAAGCCAGGAAACTCAGAAATTAAAGTTGGGCAATCTAGTTGTGGATGTAGAACGTAGTACGATTACTGGAGGCGGGAAAGAAACAGAATTGACGAAAAATGAAATGAAGATTTTAACCTATCTTTTAAAGCGTCAGGGACAGATTGTATCCAGGGACAGTCTGATGAATTATCTGTGGGATACGGACAGCTTTGTAGATGATAATACACTGACCGTCAATATTAACCGGGTACGCAGAAAACTAGAGGAACATGGAATGTATGATGTGATAAAGACGAAGAGAGGACAGGGGTATCGAATCGGATGAATCTGGCAATGTATCTAAAGGAAAAGTGCGGAGTGTTTATCAGTACAGCCTTGTTTGCATGTGTAATGTATCTATTTGGATTTGCTTTTCGGGTAAGATGGGAATATATGAATGCACTGATGTTTCTACTGCTGCTGTTAGTTGGAACTAACTTGACAGTGGAATTCTGGAAGAAGAAACGTTTTTACCAAGATTTATTAGGAAAGTTAGAAGGACTGGACCAGAAATATCTGATTACGGAGATGATCAAAGAGCCGGAATTTATGGATGGGAAAATCTGGAGTGAGGCTCTATATGAAATTGATAAATCAATGAAAGAACGTATTAATGGTCTGGAACTTTCCCGAACGGATTTTAAGGAGTATGTGGAGCTTTGGGTTCATGAGGTCAAAGTACCGATTGCAACGTTGTCATGCATGGATTATAACCAAAACAATAATCTGGCAGGTCAGAAGAAACAGCTGGACCGCATTCGATATTGTGTGGAGCAGATATTATTCCTGTCAAGAGCAGACAATCCGCAGAAGGATTATCTAATGAAACAGCTTTCCCTGGAAGCCTTGGTGAATCAGGTAGTGAAAAGCAATAAAGAGCTTCTAATCGGGAATCAGATGAGAATTGAGAAGGACAATCTGGAACAGATCGTATGCACGGATGCCAAATGGATGGAATTTATTATCGGACAGATGGTTAATAATAGTGTCAAGTATGTAAAAAAGACGGGGCATGATACAAAATGTGAAACGTATGCACAAGAAGAAATAGATAGGATACCCAACAGCGAAGGCGGTTTGATTCATTTTCAGGCGGAGGAATATGAGGATCGGGTTGAATTCAGTATAACGGACTATGGAATGGGAATCTGCAAGACAGATCTGCCGAGGGTGTTTGATAAGACATTTACTGGGGAAAACGGCCGTAAAGTGAACAGTTCCACTGGAATGGGGCTGTATATCTGCCGTAAATTATGTGAGAAAATGGGACACCGTATCTGGATTGAATCAGAGGAAGGAGTATATACCAGGATCTATATTGCGTTTGGAAAAGATGATTATTATTGTGTGTAAACTAATTTCGCCAGCACATGTTAGGCGGCTATCTATTAGATCAAGCCCAGCAGGAATTTGAATCCTGACTGGGCTTTGCAGTTTTATAATACGTTATCCATCAATTCTTGATAGAACATAGAATAGTCGTTACGTTTGTCTTTAATAAATTGAATCGCAGAAGACGGATGACTGTTTAAGATGCCAGTCATTAGATATGGAATATCAAAGCCCCAGACTATGCCATCTTCTTTTAGTTTTTGTATATGCTTTTCAATAAAATTTAATATTGCAATTTTATTATATTTGGGATTACGCAGGAAGCTTAATAAAAGCTCCATATAGCAATTGCCGGCGCCGCGGCCCATGCCGCTGACTGTCGCGTCTAAGTAGCTGACACCAAGGGAGAGTGCCTCAATGGTGTTGGCAAAGGCAAGCTGCTGATTGTTGTGTGCATGCATTCCCACTTTTTTGTTATGCTTAGCGGCGATATTCAGATATTTGTCACACAGTCGTTCAATCTGTTCTGGATAAAATGCACCAAAGCTGTCTACCAGATAAATTACGTCCACACTGCTTTGAGCCAGCAGTTCCAGTCCATCAGTCAGATCGTCTAAAGGCACCTTAGAAACCGCCATAATATTCACAGTCGTTTCATATCCTTTTTTCTTAGCATCTTCTAACATCTCAATTGCCGCTGGTATCGTATTGGTGTAAGTTGCCACACGAACCAGATCAATGACACTGTCTTTACGATTCAGGATGTCTTTGTGAAAATCTGTTCTTCCAACATCCGCCATAACAGAGATTTTCAGATCTGTTTTATTGTCGCCAACTACTTTGCGGATATCCTTTTCATCACAAAACTTCCATTTTCCAAATTTATCCGGAGAGAAGATTTCTTTAGAGGCTTTATAGCCAAATTCCATATAATCAACGCCAGCCCTGATATTGGCCAGATATAGGTCTTTCACGAAATCATCGCTGAATTCAAAATTATTTACCAGTCCGCCGTCCCTAAGTGTACAGTCTACGACTTTGATATCCGGACGGAAGGATACCAAAGAACCCTGCCGGTCGCTCATGTTGATTCCTCCAATGTATTTTTTATCAAGTGCAGCCATTGTGTGAGAACATATGTTCTGCCAATGCCGCAGCCATTGTTTTAAGAATAAAGGATTTTCAGGGATTTGTCAAGCTTGGCATGGAATTTCAATCTGCGTGATATAGTCCTCCATACGTTCAATCACTGTTTCATTGATCCCCATTTCATAGGAATGGCCGAAGAGGGTCAGTCCATGTTTGGCAGCGTAATCTAAAATTTCCTGGTATCTATATGGAATCTGATCCCAGGGGCCTTTATGAAAAGCTCTTAGATAAGTACCGCCAGGCTGGATATGCAGCCCTTTCTTCTTGATTGGAAATGGAATCTCAATAAAGAGTCGGGAATACTGGTCAAAGTTCCCTTGCTGCAGGTCGTCAACTGCAATCATAGTTCCATAAGAGGCGTCATGCAGGCGGCGGAGCTGGTATTTCTGTGTTTCGGCAATAATCATTTCCACTTCTTTATCAAAGGAAGTTTCTTTGCTGATTTCAATGGTGACCAGACAGCGTTTCTCCTTCTCAACCAGGAGTATTTCCGATAGGTCCATAGTCAGCAGAGTGTGCATATTCTGGCAGTGGTTGGATAATGTTTTGCGGATCGCTTTTAAATGAGTGATACTGCGGTCCAGTTCGATGATCTTTTCATGCAGCAGGGCTTCTAAGCTGGCGGCAGAGCGGTTCTGCATAAAATGCTGTATCTCATGAATCGATACATCCAGCTCTCTTAGCAGCAAAATGGTTTCTAATATCGAACTTTGGCGGTAATTGTAATAACGGTATCCATTCTCCGGGCTGATAAACGCAGGATGAAAGAGTCCGATTTCATCATACCACATTAACGTTTTTTTATTAATTCCATGCAGCGCAGCAAATTGGCCGATCGTAAGCAACTTATTCTTTTCTTCCATGGTTCTTCCTCGTTTTTCTAAAAAAACTATACAGTTACTGTATGGTTATTATACTGCAGGAAGCCAAAGAATGCAAGGCAGGTTTCGTATTGGATGAGAAATAGACCCAATCAAAGCCAAAGTTTCAGAAACTGGGATAAAGCTTGAATCATAAGGAAGGTTTTTGTATAATAGAAATATAATATGGGGAGTTTTCGACAAAATAAGACAAAATTATATGGTTACAAGCTATTATGGAGCTTAAAAATAGGAGGGATACCAATGGCAGTATTGCAAGGTAATATGTGTGGCTGAATTTTGGAAAAAGTGTACTGAGATACATAATTCTAATCGTTTGTGTCTGGACGTTTGTAGAATTTCGTTTAAGCTTCTTTTAACCATAATAGTTATCTTATCCCATAATATTTTCTAAATCGCTGCAGTAGTTAGTGGATCTTAGTGTAATAATATATTTATCCACCCAAATTAGAAGATTCCAATACAATCGATCGTGGATTATGCATTTCAGCAAGCTCTTGTCGATATTTCATCGTTTTTTGTATTCTGTTTTCAACCTTACAAAAGTGTCACCTTTCCGTAAGGAAAATCCATGGCAGAAATTACAGTCATAGGTTATACTACAGAGGAATTAAAAATTTAGATAGGTGTTTATAAACTATGATTAACAGTAGACCCTTATAAAATGTCGCCTTAAACCATACTTTTGCAATCACTTAAAAATTTTATAGGAAAGAAAGGAATACGAAAATGAGTACGATTTTAAAACTGGAAAATGTAGAAAAATATTATGGCAGTAAATCAAATCTAACCAAAGCGGTGGATCGGATCAGCTTCTCGGTAGAAGAGGGTGAGTTTGTGGGAATTATGGGAGCGAGTGGTTCCGGCAAAACGACTCTGCTCAATTGTATTTCCACAATCGACCGTGTAACAAGCGGCCGCATTTATGTGGGAAAGCAAGATATCACCTTGTTAAGAAAGAATGCACTGAATCAATTCCGCAGAGAGCAGCTGGGATTTATCTTTCAGGATTTTAATCTATTAGACACACTGACCGCATACGAAAATATTGCGCTTGCTCTTTCGATTCAGAATCGTCCGGTCAGGGAAATCGAAACTAAGGTAGCAGAATTGGCTGCGCAGCTTGGCATAGAGGGAGTTATGAATAAATATTCGTATCAGATGAGCGGAGGGCAGAAGCAGCGTGTATCGGCAGCTCGGGCATTGATTACTAATCCCAAGCTGGTGTTGGCTGACGAACCCACAGGAGCATTGGATTCAAAGTCTGCACGTTATCTTCTGGAAAGTATGGAAGATATGAACCAAACGCGAAAGGCAACCATTCTAATGGTAACGCATGATGCATTTACAGCAAGTTATGCAAACCGCATTATCTTTATTAAGGACGGCCAGATCTTCAATGAGATTCGAAAGGGCACTGACAGCCGCAAGGAGTTCTTTAATAAAATAATTGACGTAGTTACGTTGTTAGGAGGGAATTTAAATGATGCTCTTTAAATTATCTGCCAGAAACTTAAGAAAAAGTCTCAAGGATTATATGATTTATTTTGTAACTTTGATTATCGGTGTGGCTGTATTCTATATATTTAATGCGATGGATGACCAGACGGTACTTTTAAAGGTTTCGGAATCGACGAACAGTGTGATCCGTTTAATGAACAATATGCTTTCAGCAATCAGCGTATTTGTCTCATTTGTACTGGGATTTCTGATTGTCTATGCCAGTAATTTCTTATTAAAAAGAAGAAAAAAAGAATTCGGTATCTATATGATTCTTGGTATGGGCAAGCGCCAGATTTCCAAAATTCTGTTTTTCGAAACAATGCTGATTGGATTGATTTCATTGGCAGTAGGGTTATTTACCGGTGTGATTTTATCTCAGGGCATGAGTGTAGTGATTGCCAATTTATTTGATGCGGATATGACGGATTTTACCTTTATTCTTTCAAAAAAAGCGGTTTTAAAGACTATTTTGTATTTCCTTGTTATGTATGTTTTCGTACTATTGATGAATACATTTGTTGTGGGAAAGGCAAAGCTGATTGACCTGTTGAATGCAAGCAAAAAAACAGAGAGAATCCGTGTGCGCAATCCATGGATCTGTGCCGGTGCGTTTTTATTTGCCAGCGTGATTCTGGCAGATGCCTATTATAATGTAACGACAAATGCAGAAATGCTTACCAGTGAGTGGGATATACTTTTCCAGATTGCGAAGGGAATTGTCGGAACCTTTCTGATATTCTGGTCGTTATCGGGTCTGCTGCTCATGCTGGCAAAAAAGAATAAAAAGCTTTATTATAAGAAAGTTCATATGTTTACCGTTCGGGAATTGGCAAGCCGTATTCATACAACGGTAATTTCAGGAAGCATTATCTGCCTGATGCTGTTTGTTACCATCTGCGTACTTTCCAGTGCTACATCGGCAAAAAAGTCTATTGAGGATAATTTAGAGAACATGACGCCGGTGGATGTGAATTTTGTTCATAGTACGGATAGCGAGGGACTGTCATGGAAAATGCCCCGTATTGCAGATGTATTGGATCAGGTCGGTGTGGACCGGAAGCAGTTTAAGGATGTAGTGGAACTGGACAGCTACAGCAGTGCGGAACTGACATTTGCCGTATCGATTGGCGAAGCCATGAAAGAGTTAGAAGAAACATCGAATCAGGATTTTCTGGATTATCTGAAGGAACAGAGAGAAGAGGTAATTCGGCTCAGTGATTATAACCAGGTGGCGGATTTGTATCGTTTAAAGAAGCTGAAGCTTGCAGAGAATGAATATGCAGTTGTATGTAATTTTGAGTCGTATATGGATATTAGAAATATGGGGCTGAAGAAGCATACGCCTCTTTTGATTGGCGGCAAGAAATACCAGCCCCGTTACGAAACATGTCAGGATGGGTTTCTTTCAATTACTTCGAACCATACAAACAGTGGGTTCATTGTAGTACCGGATTCAGCAGACCTGTCGGAATTTGGATTCTGCAGAAATTATTATTTGGCAAATTATGCGAATTTAATAAAAAAGGAACGGGAAAAGCTGGATGCATATCTGGGCAGCAGGGAGTTTGACGAAAAATTAAATTCGAATACAGAAGAGTCGCTGTGGCCTACGGTTCGTGTGGAAACTAAGACAGCAATCTACGATAACAGTATTGGGCTGACGGCGCTGATGATTTTTATTGGTATGTATCTTGGTATTATCTTTATGATATCAGGAGCGGCGATTCTAGCATTAAAGGAACTGTCAGAAGCCTCAGACAGCAGGGAGAAATACCAGATTCTGCGCCGGATTGGTGTAGATGAGAAAATGATTCGGGGTTCCTTGTTCCGCCAGTGTCTGTTGTTTTTCGCCATGCCGCTGGTATTGGCTATGATTCATTCGATTTTCGGGATTCAGGTAAGTAATATGATATTTGAAAGTTTTGGTAGAACCGGGCTGCTGTTCTCCATTCTGATTACCGCGCTGGTGATACTGGGAATTTATGGGGTATATTTTTTGATTACGTATTTCTGCAGCAGGAGGATTATCAGTGAATAAAGGCACAAAGGAGGCAGCTGCTATGAAGCTATGGAAAATGGTTGTCCTGGTAGGGATCGGATATTTTATTGTGGAACCGCTGGTAAGTACGTTATACAAAAGAAGGAAAAGTAAGTATATCCACTGCCAGGAAAATAATCAGGCGTTATAAGAGAAGGCTGTTATAAATGATAAAGAATGCCCTATTGACAGCCGATTCTGTGATTGATAATATATAACAATAGGAATTTTTGTCCTTCGCCGTAAGGCGGAGGGCTTTTTGTATAGAGAACGCAGAGTGTAGACGTATGATTTGCAGGAATTTATGCGTCGAAATCTTTCAATGGTTCTATAAATTTTTTTTGTATAATCTCGACAAATGAAAGAACATATGCTACTATTAAATGCAGAGATAAATTCGTATATGGATCGTTTGTAAGAAATTCGCATATTAGAAATAGGAGATGGACAAAATGCCGAAAGATCCGGTTATGCTGCTAAGTTTTGTCAATATGAAGCTGAGAGACTACTATCAGGACTTGGAAAGTCTGTGCAGGGATTATGAGATTACTATGAAAGAGCTCTCCGGTATTCTGGACAAGATTGGTTATCGATACGACAAAACTTTAAACCGTTTTATCACAGAGTAATCATCATTTAGAATAGATAAAATCATAAATATGGGAGGTATGCACATGAACAGTATTGAACGCTTTATGAACACAGTGGAAAGGAAGCCGGTGGACCGTCCAGCCTGTTGGCTTGGAATGCCGGATATCAAGGCACAGCCCGCTTTGATGGAGGAATTCGGGGTTACGAATATGCATGATCTCAAGCTGGCAATCGGAGATGATGTTTATACGGTGGAGGTTCCCTATAAGTCCGAGACCGCAAGCGCTATCTATGCAGCATTTGATTGGTATCAGGATGGGGATGTGGATGCAGAAGAGAGAACTCTGACAGCACCAGGCTTCTTCGCTGAAGCAGAAGAGCCCGAAGAAGTAGATAACTTCGATTGGCCGGACCCGGAGAAATATATCAGTCTGGAAGAGTGCGAAAAACTGTTCCAGCAGGCACCGGAGGACAAGGTAATCTTGGGTATGATGTGGTCTGCACATTTTCAGGATACCTGTGCAGCATTCGGTATGGAAACGGCATTGATGAATATGATTTCCAATCCGGAGATTTATGAAGCGGTAGATGCCAAAGTTATGGAATTTTACTTAAAGGCGAATGAAATTTTCTACAAAGCAGCAAAAGGAAGAATGCATGCGGTCTTAATTGGAAATGATATGGGAAGCCAGAGAGGATTGATGCTGTCGCCGGATATGGTAAGGCGCTTTATTATCCCTGGCTGCAAGAAACTGGTAGAGCAGGCTCACAGCTATGGAATGAAGGTCATCTATCATTCCTGTGGCTCCATAGTAGATGTGATTCCAGACTTGATTGAAGCTGGTGTAGATGTAGTGCATCCGATTCAGGCGCTGGCAGCAGGAATGCAGCCGCAGAATCTGAAGGATAAGTTTGAAGGTAAGGTAAGCTTCTGCGGCGGTGTGGATACCCAGGATCTATTGGTGAACGGAACTGCAGAAGATGTGAAGAAGAAAGTTCAGGAACTTCGAGGAATTTTCCCGACCGGTTTAATTATTTCTCCTAGTCATGAGGCAATTATGCCGGATGTTCCGCCGACGAATATCCGGGCGTTGTTTGATGCTGCTACAGAAGGCCAGGAGGGATAACGGCAGAACAACTGGTCGGAAATGGTGAGGCAGGCCGGAAGGAGTGTAGAGAATGCTGGATAGACATGCGGCAGATCAGAATTTCAGCGAAGCAGAAATGAAAGAGACTAAGCGATGGTTTTTTCAGGAGAATATCCGTCTGGAACAGCAGAGGAAGGAACTGGAGGAACGGCAGGCTCAGTTTGAGCAGCAGAAGAAGGAATTTCAAAGAACGCAGGACAAGGCTGATATTCAGAACCGTATGTTGAGAAGGCAGCTGGATAATGAAAAAAAGCTTTTTGAGATGAAGTGGAAGGTTCTGGAGGACGAGCTTAGACATCTGGCGGAGGACAAGCAGCGGATGGAAGAGGAGCGGAAGAGTTATCAGGCACTGAAGGATAATCGCCCCCAGTCCGGCGTGCATTATGAAATGTTTTTTATTGGCGTTAATAATCGGCAGACATTGAAAAAACGTTATAAGGATTTGATTAAAATTTTTCATCCAGACAATCTCTCAGGAGATAAGACAACCCTGCAGGAGATTAACCGGGAGTATGATACATTAAAACAAATCTTTATCTGAAAACAAGCCGGTGAAGCTAACGAAAAAGCTTCTTACGGTACTGTCTGGGCGGAAGTCCATAATATTGGCGGAATAATTTAGTAAAGTAGCTTTGATCTTCGAAGCCGGCAATGATGGCGATATCAATAATATCATAATTGGTTTCCGTCAGAAGCTGCCGGCTTTTTTCGATTCGAATTCGGTTGAGAAATTCTTTGAAGGACATGCCATATGTCTTTTTAAATAGGGAAGAAAAATAAGCCGGATTCAGATGTACATAGTCTGCCACTTCCTTTAAGGTAAGCCTGCTGGCATAATGCCTGGCAATATAACCGCGTGCCTGACAGACGGCAGCCTGACTGCTGGAAAGAGGACCAGAGGTCTGTATGTATTGCATAAAGGAATCGGTTATCTGCTGAAGTCTGCCGCATAATTCATCGAAGGACAGATTATGGAAGAGAATCTTCTGGCCATCCTTTTTGAATTGACATAAAGTCTGATCATCAGCGCCTGTTTCGATGAGAAAACGCAAAAGCACAGAAGTGATCTCACGGACGCGGTTTTTACTGTCAGTTAGATTGCTTTTGTCTGGAAAAATAACATATCCAAGAAGATTATTCAGGGTTTCGCTGATTTCATGAGGATCACAAGAGCGGATCTGTGAGAGCAGAATTTCTTCTTGTTTATAAGGAAACTGGCGAATGGACGGAAGAACCTGCAGGGCAAAATGATTATTTAAGGTTATGGGTTCATTGGTAGATTCTTGCATAGTATATCCTTTCTGTTATTGTAGCAGCATTGGTATCTTTTGGTGTATTTAGTATAACATAAGCAGAATAAAAATAATACTAAAAAATCTAAAAAAACTTATAAAAAACAAAAAGATATTACAATATTCTTAGGAAAAGTCATGCTACACTAAATATATAACAGAAAAATAAACCAACAGGAGGAGATACCAATGGCAATTATTGAAGAGATTTCAGAATTTTTACAGAAAGGACGCGCAAAAAACGTTAAAACACTCGTACAGCAGGCACTGGATGAAGGCCAGGACCCAAAGGTGATTTTGAATGAAGGACTGCTGTCTGGGATGATGGTAATTGGTGAGAAGTTTAAGAATAATGAAGTATTCGTACCGGAAGTTTTGGTTGCAGCACGTGCTATGAATGCCGGAATTACAATCTTAGAGCCTAAGCTGGTTGAGATTGGTAATGAGCCGGTAGGTGTGGCAGTAATCGGTACTGTTAAGGGAGACCTCCATGATATAGGCAAGAATCTGGTAACCATGATGTTAAAAGGTGCAGGATTTGAAGTACATGATATTGGTATTGACGTGGAGACAGAAGCATTTATTGATAAGGCAGAAGAAGTAAATGCAGATTTAATCTGTATGTCTGCATTGCTTACAACCACTATGCCGAATATGCAGGTAGTGATTGACGCATTGAAAGAAAAAGGACTCCGTGACAAATATATTGTTATGGTTGGAGGCGCTCCGGTTAATGAAAGCTTTGCAGAACAGATTGGAGCAGATTATTATACTCCGGATGCAGCTACTTGTGCAGAAGTTGCTAAGAAGGCTGTATTGGAGAGAAAAGGACAGTAACAGCTGTTAAAATCCAAAGAAATATCTGTATACAGAGCGAACCCATAGGATACGATACCTGCTGGGTTCGCTTTTTTAAGATATGGTATTTGATTTTTGTAAAATAGAATAAATAATAGGAAAAGAGCAGGTTATGAGTGAATTATTGCAAAGAGATGATTTTCAGATAGAAATTTCAAAAGAACTGGTGTTCTTTTATTTGGACTGCCGAGAGGACAGTCCGGTTTATGAGGCAGTTGAGGAAGAATGGGAGGAATTACAGGAGGAGGCATTCAGACTTCTACGGCCGCAGGCAATTGTCGTTTTGGATCAGTGTGAGCGTTCTTATGGAAGGAAAGATCTACAGGAGAGCAGTCAGGTGATCTATGTCTTTCAGACGATTGGCAAAGAACTGGGGCAGATGGGAGCCCGGCTTTTTGCGCAGGGGGATACCTTTGGCGGAATGATGGTGGATGCGATGGCAGATGCCGCATTTTCCAGTCTGGCGGTTCAGGTGGAGGAATGGGTGCGGAAGATCTGCCGGGACAAGGGCATTGGAATCCGCAGGAGACTGGAAGCGGCTCATGAGCTTCCTATGGAGGCGCAGCAGTGGATTATGGAGAAAACGCAGGCAGATATCCGGCTGGGGGTACGAGTGTCTTCTGGGTATATGTATGACCCGGTGAAAAGCTCTGGATGTATTCTGGTTACTACGAAGGAGACAGAATTATTCCATTATCAGCATAACTGCCGGAACTGTGATAGAAAGGATTGTAAGATGAGAAATATACAGCCAATAACAATAAAAGTAAAAGGAGAACCTGACCAGGAGATAATCTGCACTGGGGAGGAATCCATTCTTGAGGCACTGGTAAGAGGAAATGAGGCTTATACATTTCCCTGCGGCGGCCGGGGAGTCTGCGGAAAATGCAGGATTCAGCTGCTAGAAGGGGAGCTTGCTGAAACGCCGGAGGATCAGAGGTTCTTCACAGAAGAGGAACGAAAGGAAGGATACCGCCTTGCCTGCTGTGCGTATCCAGCAGAAGATGTTGTAATCCGTTTCTGCGGAGAAAAGGAAGAGGAATTCGAAGTGCTGGCAGAGGCAGAACCAGAGTTAGAAAGAACAAATGTTCGAAAAAAGGCTGCGCCTTATTATATTGCAGTGGACATGGGAACCACAACCTTAGCAGTCAGCTTGACAGAAAGTAAGACCAGAAAGACTCTGCAGGTATATACAGCTATTAACCGCCAGCGGAAGTTCGGAGCAGATGTAATCTCCAGAATACAGGCTTCCTGTGAAGGGAAGGGAGAGGAACTGCAGCAGACGATTCGGGAGGATCTGGCGGAAGGGATTCAGCAGGTATTAGAGATGGCAGGTATCAAGGAAGAGGAAGTAGGCGTGATTTCCATAGCGGGAAATACAACCATGGGACATCTGCTTATGGGCCTATCTTGTGAGACATTGGGAGTGACTCCATTTACTCCGGTGGATATTTCCATGCGGGAACTGAGCTTTCAGGAGGTCTTTGGTGACCAGAGTCTACATATTCCGGTGCTGCTTTTACCTGGAATCAGTACTTATGTGGGAGCGGATATTACAGCAGGAATGTTTTATTGTGGATTTGCAGAAGAGGACAGAACATCAGTTCTGATTGATTTGGGAACCAATGGAGAAATGGCGATTGGAAATAAGGAGCGGATTTTGGTAACCTCTACGGCGGCGGGTCCGGCGTTCGAGGGCGGTAACATTTCCTGGGGAATCGGCAGTGTACCTGGTGCAATCAGCGATGTGGTTATAGAAGAAGGTAATGTAGAATTGACAACAATAGGGGAGAAAACGCCTGCCGGTATCTGCGGAACCGGAGCCATTGCCATCATGGCGGAGCTTCTGAAGCAGGAGTGGGTAGATGAGACGGGGCTGCTGGATGAAGAATATTTTGATGATGGGTTCCCGATTGCAACGGCAGAGAGCGGTGAGCAGATTGTCTTTACCCAGAAGGATGTGCGGGAAATGCAGCTTGCCATTGCAGCGGTTCGAGCTGGTCTGGAGACGCTGCTTCTACGTTATGGTACAGATTATGAAGGTGTGGACCGAGTATTCCTGGCTGGAGGCTTTGGCTATAAGATGAATCTGGAGAAGGCGGCGGCAACCGGTCTGCTGCCGAAGGAATTGCTGGGAAAGATTGAGGCGGTAGGAAACAGTGCTCTTGGCGGAGCGAAAGAAGCGGTGCTGCAGGAGGGCGCTAAGGAGAAGTTGGAGCAGCTTTGCCGCATTTCTCAGGAAGTCAGTCTCTCGGCAGATAAGGATTTTAACAATTTTTATATGGAATATATGATGTTTGAGTAAACGATATGAATGTTGTATAAGCTTTGCACATAACCTTATATTGAATCCGGCGGTATAAGGGATGGCATGGATGAAAAAATATTGTATGATACTGGCTGTTATGAATCTAATCTGCATAGGAATTTTTGTATTTCAAAGGTATGCAGAAGATTGGCAGACTTATTCGGAACGGACCGATACAAAGGCAGCAGGAGAAACCGCTCAGGGAATGGAGCATGGAAGTTCCCAGGAGGATATTTATTGGAAAGACGGAGATGAAAAACCGAGAATTGCCATTACGTTTGATGACGGCCCTAATTCAGTCTGGACACCGTTTCTGCTTGATGGGTTGAAAGAGCGTGGAGTAAAGGCAACGTTTTTTGTAATTGGGGAGAAGGCGCAGGAGAGCCAGGAGATTATTAAACGCATGTATGAGGAAGGACATATTATCGGCAATCATACCTTTTCTCATGTGCAGTTGACAAATATCGGAAATACTATGGCCAGCGAAGAGATTAATAAGACGAATCAGGTCATCTATGAAATTACCGGGGAGTATCCGCAGTTTATCCGTCCGCCGTTTGGTTCCTGGAGTGATAATCTGGAGTGCGGGGTGGAGATGTTTCCGGTTATGTGGAATATTGATACACTGGACTGGACGACCAGCAATACAGATGGTGTTGTACAGAAAGCAGTCAGGCAGGCCAAAGATAACAGCATAATCCTCTTGCATGATAATTATGAAAGTTCCGTTAAGGCGGCTCTGAGAATTATAGATACGCTGCAGGAAAAAGGGTTTGAATTTGTGACAGTGGAAGAACTGATGTTCGAATAATCTGATTCGTTCAGCAGGAAAGGGAAATGAAAATGGATTTATTTACGTATATGAGAGAACAGAATAAAGAGAAGGAATCTCCGCTGGCGGCCAGGCTGCGTCCGTCCACGCTGGAGGAAGTGGTAGGGCAGGAGCATATTATCGGTAAAGATAAGCTGCTCTACCGCGCGATCCAGGCAGACAAGCTGAGTTCCATTCTGTTCTACGGGCCGCCGGGGACGGGTAAGACGACACTGGCAAAGGTAATTGCCAATACGACAAGTGCCGAATTTACTCAGATTAATGCAACGTCGGCTGGCAAGAAGGATATGGAAGCCGTGGTAGAACAGGCGAAGGAACATGCTGGGATGTATGGGAAGAAGACCATTCTTTTTGTTGATGAGATCCACCGGTTTCATAAGGGGCAGCAGGATTATCTTCTGCCATTTGTAGAGGATGGAACGATTATCTTGATTGGTGCCACAACCGAGAATCCGTATTTTGAAGTAAATGGCGCTTTAATCAGCCGTTCGATTATTTTTGAACTGAAACCGCTGTCAAAAGAAGATATTAAGAAGCTGCTGCATCGTGCGGTCTATGATTCGGTTAAGGGGCTTGGTGCTTATGGCGGCGAACTGGAAGAGGAAGCAGGGGACTTTCTGGCAGATATGGCAGGCGGGGATGCCAGAACCGCTTTAAATGCAATTGAGCTGGGATTGCTGACAACGCCCAAAAGCGCTGACGGCCGGATTCATATTACCCTGGAAGTGGCGTCGGAATGTATTCAGAAGCGGGTAGTCCGCTATGATAAGGATGGGGATAATCATTATGATACGACATCCGCATTTATCAAGAGTATGCGGGGCTCTGATCCGGATGCGGCTGTCTATTATCTGGCAAAAATGCTTTATGCCGGGGAGAGCATTACTTTTATTGCAAGAAGAATTATGATCTGTGCTGCAGAGGACGTAGGAAATGCCGACCCACAGGCCATACAGGTAGCGGTGGCAGCAGCACAGGCGGTAGAGAGAATTGGTATGCCGGAGGCGCAGATTATTCTTTCGCAGGCTGTGACTTATGTGGCCACAGCGCCTAAGAGCAATGCGGCCTGTTCAGCAATTGGAGAGGCCATGCAGGCAGTCCGTACGATTCAGGTGGAGACAGTGCCCAATCATCTAAAGGATTCCCATTATAAAGGTGCTGCCAAGCTGGGTCATGGTGCAGATTATCAATATGCGCATAATTTCCCTAATCATTATGTTGACCAGCAATACCTGCCGGACGAGCTGGTTGGAAGCAGGTTTTACCAGCCGTCAGATCAAGGATATGAGAAGACAATTGCGGCGCATATGAAATATATTAGGGGAGAGGCGTAGAGGAATTAGGTTTGGTAATCGTATGTTAGAACGTTATTTTGTATCCGCTACAGGTGAATGTAAATTATTGACCACCGGTCAATTCTAGTAAAATATGGGAATAGAGTTCTGCCTGCTTTTTTTCGAAATTAAAGCACATTTGTTCTGCAATTTCTGTAGTAGGGGCAGGCATAGTCATATCGAAGATCGAGCGGCCTTTTTCCATAATCCGGCATTGTACGACATAATCTCCATTTGAAGAGGGCATGTATCCGGCAATGACGGAGTTGGTATTTCTTAATTTGATTTTATTTTTCTGAAAATAGGATTGTGTATTTTCAATAAACGAATCTGGCAGCATATGCCGATAGTAGGATAGGGTCTGTTCGCCCTCTTCGGTAAGGCTGTAGCGGGTAGAGTGGTGAATCTGTTCCATTATAATCAGCCCAGAAGCGGATAATTCGGAAAATGTCTGCTGTACCTCAAAGTATGTGACATAGTTGTATGTTACAAGGAATTCCGTGATCTGGCTGTTGGTCAGCGGAAAGTTGGCCTTGTTTAACATTTCTAAGATCATCAGTTTGTATAGGGGAAATGCCTGCTGCATAACTGCTCCTTTCTGCCCTGCCATGTCTGTAGTTCCACAAGACGCTTTTGAATCTCGTTTAAGACCTTCCTTTTATTTAAACTCCATGTTGGTTCGATTAATAGATTGCGTGGACCGTCTCCGGTCAGCCGGTGTATGGTGATGGTATCGGGAATCCGTTCCAAAATTTCCACAATTAGATTTACATAAGCCTCTTCGCTAAGTATGGGAAATGGGTGTTGCTGGTAGTAAGCAGCTAGGTCTGTTCCCTTTAATATGTGCAGCAGCTGCAGTTTGATTCCGAAAATAGGAAACCGGCAGACATAATCGATGGTTTCTATCATCTGTGCTTTGGTTTCTCCAGGCAGACCAAGAATGGTGTGGACAATGATCGGGATCTGTCTTTGGCTGAGGACATGGACTGCGTTTTGAAAACAGTCTAGTTCATAGCCTCTGCGGATAAATTCAGCTGTCGGCTTGTGAATGGTCTGCAGCCCTAGTTCTATCCAGACCGGTTTCATGTGCTGTATCTCCGTTAAAAGGTCTAATACATCCGTACCAAGGCAGTCGGGCCGCGTAGCAATGGAAAGAAGCACTATATCCGGGTGAAGTGCGGCTTCTGTAAAAACATTCCTAAGATAGTCCAAATCGGCATAGGTATTGGTATATGCCTGAAAGTAGGCAATGTAGCAGGGAACGCTGGAATCCTGATTCGGCCGAAACTTTCGGCGGGTCTGGGTTTTGCCGTTCTCGATTTGTTCGGTAATGCTGCAGCGGCGGCTTGCAGCAAAATCACCGGAACCGCCTGCGCTGCAGAATATACAGCCTCTTGTATCCAGCGTACCGTCCCGGTTGGGGCAGGTCATGCCGGCATCTAAGGATATTTTATATAGTTTCCGCCCATAGGTGGTTTTCAGATAGGAATCCAGCGAGTAATACCGCCGTTCGTGCCATAATTTCATATTAGATCAGATTCGTTCCCTTTCTGTAGTCGGAATATGGGATTTGACTGCATTGCTGACTGCTTCTACAACTTTGGGATCAAAGGCGTAGGGCATAATATTATCTTCATTTAATTCTTCTTCAGTTACCAGATCGGCGATCGCTTTGGCAGCGGCCAGCTTCATCTCTTCCGTAATCTGTCTTGCATGGCCTTCTAATGCCCCTTTGAAAATGCCGGGAAATGCCACTACATTATTAACCTGATTAGGAAAATCGCTTCTGCCGGTTCCTACGACGCGGGCACCTGCAGCTTTGGCGGTATCCGGCATGATCTCTGGAACCGGGTTGGCCATGGCAAAGAGAATAGAGTCTTGGTTCATGGAGGAGACCATGTCAGCGCTGACAATATTCGGTGCCGATACACCTACGAAGATATCTGCGCCTTTGAGGGCGTCTGCCAGAGAGCCAGTTTTGTTTTCCAGATTGGTTCTGGTCATCATTTCCTTTTGCATCCAGTTTAAATCAGGTGTATGTTTGGAAAGGATGCCGGACTTGTCACACATAGTAATGTGGGGGAAACCATAGGTCAAAAGCAGTTTGGTAATGGCAATTCCGGCAGAACCAGCGCCGTTTACAACTACTCGGCAGTTTTCCTTTTGCTTTTTGGTAACCTTTAGGGCGTTGATAATACCTGCCAAGACTACGATGGCTGTACCATGCTGATCGTCATGAAAGACAGGGATGTCCAGCAGCTCTTTCAGGCGGGTTTCGATTTCAAAGCATCTAGGTGCGGAGATATCTTCTAGGTTAATACCTCCGAACGCCGGTGCAATATTGGCAACTGTCCTTATGATTTCTTCGGTGTCCTGTGTGTCCAGACAGATTGGTACGGCATTAACGCCGCCGAATTCTTTGAAGAGGACAGCTTTGCCCTCCATAACAGGCATAGCAGCAAGCGCTCCGATATTGCCAAGGCCTAGAACGGCGCTGCCGTCAGAGACAACGGCAACGGTGTTAGCTTTCATGGTATAAGTGTATGCCGCATTGGGATTCTCGGCAATTACTTTACACGGTTCTGCTACACCTGGCGTATAAGCTAGAGACAGATCTTCTCTTGTTTTAATGGGATATTTGGAGATGGTTTCTAATTTGCCATTCCACTCTTCATGCATTTTCAGTGCTTTTTCGTATGTTGTCATGGGATAACCTCTTTCTTTATCAAAATCTTTTTTCATCATAGCATTTTGGAAAATGTAAATCAAGCTATAATTGAAGAATTTCTATATTTTCTGACAGTGTCAGGATTGCTGGTTGGAATTAGTTTTGATACCGGGAAACGTCACTGGTGCTGGATGGAACAGGTTATGGAGCAGTGATTTTATAGAATATTTATGTGAATTCTCTGGATTTTATTGACATTTTACAGGAAAAAAGGCTATAATAAGATTAAATTGTAAGTGCTTACATTTCTATATGCCAGATCGTCTGTGCCCGCAGAGTGGATAATAGAAATGAGGTAAGTCCCCCGCCCACAGATCGGCGAACAAAAAGAAGGTGATAATTTGAATATCTATGATATCTCGGAGAAGGCTGGAGTTTCTATAGCGACGGTCTCACGGGTTATTAATGGCAGTGAAAATGTCAGTGAAAAGACAAGACAGAAAGTCATCGCTGTCATGAAAGAGAACAAATATACGCCCAATGCCTTTGCAAGGGGGCTGATGCTGAATACTATGCATACAATTGGTATCATGTGTTCGGATTCTTCCGATGCCTATCTTGCCAATGCAGTTTACCATTTGGAAAAGGAACTGAGGAGTAATGGTTATGATTCCATTCTGTGCTGTACGGGTTACGAGCTGGAGAATAAGCAGAAGTATCTGAAACTGTTATCCAGTAAACGAGTTGATGCCTTGATTTTGGCCGGTTCTAGTTTTCTGGATTTAAAGAGTTCGAATAATGCCTATATTGTAAAAGCGGCGAAGCAGGTTCCGGTTATGCTGATGAATGCCTGTTTGAATAAGCCGGGGATTTATAATATTGTATGTGATGACTGTAAAGCAGTGGAGGAGGCGGCAGAGTACCTGATTGAGGATGGCAGAGAACGAATATTATTCCTGTATCAGGCTCGAAGCTACAGTGCAAAGGAGAAGCAGGAAGGTTATCGAAATGCGTTAAAGAAACACCATCTTCCAGTTGATAAAGCTCTGATCCGGCAGTGTCCCAAGACCAAACAGTTAGATCAGGTAGAAGCATTTCTTGAGGAGATCAGCCAGGAAGGAGTTCAGTTTGATGCGGTGCTGGCATCAGAAGATTTCTGGGCGGTTGGTGCAGTCAAATATGCCCGGCATCGCGGATTATCCATTCCAGAAGATATAAGCATTATTGGTTTTAACAATTCTCAGCTGGCACAGTGCTGTGAGCCGGAGCTGACTACGATTGACAATAAAGTAGAGCTTTTGTGTAAAACGACTGTGCATCTTCTTATGCAGGTGCTGGAAGGGCAGGAAATTCCCCAAAGTACAACCCTGCAGGCAGAACTGGTGAAACGCAAAACGACTTCAATTACATGAAACAGGAAATTTTGGAAATGCTATATAGGAATGTTTTTAGAAATAACTGATAGAAATTAAACTTTGAGATAGATTTAAATGAAGGAGGATTTTATATTATGAAACCATTTATGGACAAAGATTTTTTACTTTCTACTCCAACGGCGCAGGAATTATTCCATGACCATGCAGCTAAAATGCCGGTGCTGGATTATCATTGCCATATTAATCCCCAGGAGATTGCAGAGGATCGTCAGTTTGAGAATATTACACAGGTATGGCTGGGCGGCGACCATTATAAATGGCGCCAGATGCGTTCGAACGGCATTGACGAGCGTTATATTACCGGAGATGCATCCGACCGTGAAAAGTTCCAGAAATGGGCAGAGACGCTAGAAAAGGCAATTGGCAATCCTTTGTATCACTGGAGCCACCTGGAGCTGCAGAGATATTTTGGATATACAGGTGTTTTAAATGGAGAAACAGCAGAAGAAGTATGGAATCTATGTAATGAAAAGCTACAGGATCCGTCCATGAGTGTCCGCAATATCATTAAGCAGTCTAATGTTACTTTGATCTGTACAACAGATGATCCGGTAGATGATTTGAAATGGCATAAAATGCTGGCAGAAGATGACAGCTTTGATGTGCAGGTACTTCCAGCTTGGAGACCAGACAAGGCTATGAACATTGAAAAACCGGAATATCTGGATTATTTAAAAACTCTGGGTGAAGTCAGCGGCGTTGCGATCAATTCTTTTGCAGATCTGAAAGAAGCTCTTAAAAAACGCTTGGCATTTTTTGATTCCATGGGCTGTCGTGCCTCGGATCATGCACTCGAATATGTGATGTACAAGCCAGCTTCAGAAGAAGAATTGGAAGCAATTTTTGCCAAACGTATTGACGGCGGTGAGCTGACAGATTTGGAGCAGCTGCAGTTTAAAACTGCATTTATGATTTTTGTGGGAAAAGAATACCATAAGTTAGGCTGGGCAATGCAGCTTCACTATGGCACCAAGAGAGATAATAATATTCTGCGTTATAAGCAGCTGGGACCGGATACAGGATATGACTGTATTAATACCTACAGTTCTTCAGCAGAAATGGCAGCGTTCCTGAATGCATTGAATGCTACAGATGAGCTTCCGAAGACTATTATCTATTCACTGAACCCGGTAGACAATGCAGCAATTGGAACTGTTCTTGGATGTTTCCAAGATTCAACAGCAGTCGGCAAGATTCAGCAGGGCTCCGCATGGTGGTTCAATGATCATAAAACAGGAATGACAGAGCAGATGACATCTCTGGCAAATCTGGGGCTGCTGGGCAACTTTATCGGAATGCTGACAGATTCCAGAAGCTTTTTATCCTATACCAGACATGAGTATTTCAGAAGAATTCTGTGTGAATTATTTGGTAATTGGGTGGAAAATGGAGAATATCCGGCGGATATGAAAGCTCTTGGCCAGATGGTTGATGATATTTCCTATAATAATGCAGTAAGGTATTTTGGATTTAAGCTGTAAAAATTGTGTTTGATAATTATATTATAAAAAATGCTTTGCAGATGGTACACCATAAATAGGTGTGCCATCTTTTTTAATCTTGTAATACAAAAAAGATATTTTAACATTGACAAACTGATATCAAAATGATATCATATAAATATCAAATATAGGAGGCGATTCATATGAAGGAACACATATTACAGAAAAACAAAAATGGCATGGGAATGCTTTTCTTATTCCTTCTGCTCTACCTGGCCGCCATCGCAGCGATCGTTTTCGGCGGCATCTTCATGAACCGGCACGGCGGCGGATATGCTCCAGGCATCGCACTGCTTGTAATCGGCATCATTTACACTGTGTTTGGCTGGATACCATTCTGCGGCCTAAAGATATTGAAACCTCAGGAAGCCCTGGTTCTGACCCTGTTCGGAAAATACGTTGGAACCCTCAAGGAGGAAGGCTTCTACTTCGTCAACCCGTTCTGCAGTACCGTCAATCCTGCTGCAGGAACCAAACTAAACCAAAGCGGAGACGTCAAAACCGGCGCCAGCAAGCTGCTGCAAATGAATACTCCCGAAGGTATCAACGCCGAAATCGCCGCCACAGCAAGCAAGAAAATTTCCTTAAAAATCATGACTTTAAGCAACAGCCGCCAAAAAATCAACGACTGCCTTGGCAATCCCATTGAAATCGGAATTGCTGTCATGTGGAAAGTCACTGACACCGCCAAAGCCGTATTCAACGTAGACAATTACAAAGAATATCTCTCCCTGCAGTGCGACAGCGCCCTGCGAAACATCGTCCGCATGTACCCCTACGACGTAGCAGAAAATGTCGACACCACCGGAGACGGCATCGCCGACGAAGGAAGCCTGCGCGGTTCCAGTGAAATCGTGGCCGAGCGCATCCGCGGCGAAATCCAGAACAAAGTCAGCGAAGCAGGCCTAGATATTATTGAAGCCCGCATCACTTACCTCGCTTATGCTCCCGAAATCGCCGCCGTCATGCTTCAGAGGCAGCAGGCATCCGCAGTTGTAGACGCCCGCAAAATGATTGTAGACGGCGCTGTGGGAATGGTCGAAATGGCTCTCGACCGCTTATCTGAAAAAGAAGTAATAAATCTTGACGAAGAACGAAAAGCCGCCATGGTCTCCAATCTTCTGGTTGTACTCTGCGGAAATAGAGATGCCCAGCCAATCGTCAATTCAGGAAGCCTGTACTAATGGCCGACAATCCCAAGAAACAGGTTCCCTTACGTCTGTCCGCAAAACTATACAACGCCATTGCAGCCTGGGCAGAAGATGATTTTCGTTCTGTAAATGGACAGATAGAATATTTGCTGACAGAATGCGTCCGCCAGCGGAAGAAAAACGGGAAGCCCGTGCCTCACGACCTGGACGTGCCGCCGGAATTTGATATTTAGTAATGGGGATACGGTTTCAAGATTCGCTGTGCAATATCAGTGAACGTGAAATGGAAAATTAAGTTTGATTTTCGAAAGAAGAATGACACAACCAGCAGTTGGGTGAAAAGCGATCCATCTAGTTGGTTGTGTCTATTTTTGTTGTGATGTACAATGGTTTTAGTAAATAGGAAGGGATGGTAAATGTTGTTTGAGGGACGAGTGTGGCCGAATGCAATCGGCCACACTCTGACAGTGGAAAAAATGTATGCTATCAAAAAGTCTTTGCTATACTTCATATATTTGTATCATGGATACTGTTAGTATAGGCAGTTGTGAAATTCGTCGTCGTAGTCAGACCTTCGTAATTACTTAATAATTATAAGCATAGGCAATTACGAATCATGACTTTTGCAATTACCTATAATTATAAGCATTTTGAAAGTAGCATTCTATATCACTAATTGGATTTGAAAAGCGGCTGAAAGCCGTATGTACCGACAGAGGATTTACCCAGCAGAAGTTTGCCACAGTTCTAGGTGTTACCAAACAGGCCGTATTCAAATGGGAGTGCGGAGTTTCCCTTAGTTAAAGATACTACACAAATATGATGAACCCACGCTTATACATAACTGCAAAAGATAGAAAGACTCAATGTAAGTCATAGCTACTGCATTGAGTCTTTTTCTTTCTCACAATATTCTTAATTCCTGTCTAATGTCTATAACGATAAATTGAATTTTTCACATTTTCGTGATATACTAACATATAGTGATTTCCACAAGCAAGGAGGACTATATGGCTGAAACATATAAAAAACTATTTCACTTGCTGATAGACCAAGGCATCCAGACTTCCGAACTGACCGAAAAGGCAGGGTTCAGTCCGAACATACTGACCCGATTAGACGTGACCAGTATGTGTCAGTAGATTGTATAGAAAAAATCTGTCTTGCTTTGGGTTACAAAGTAGAGGAAATTCTTGTCGCTATTGATAAGGCAATTAAATCCAGTTTGCAACTTAGGTCTAAAAAAGAACTGATTGAAAACTTCATTGCTACTATTAATACCAGTACGGATGTAAATGCAGATTGGCAACGATTTGCAAGAGAACAGCGTGAGACAGATATTCAGACTTTGATTGCAGAGGAAAAATTGAAGCCGGAGGAAACCAGAAAGTTTGTTGAGAACGCTTTCCGTGATGGTGCACTCAAAATAACTGAAACAGATGTTGACCGCTTAATGCTGCCTGTTTCCCGTTTCAGAGGAGGTTCCCGTGATAAGAAGAAGCAGATAGTTATTGAAAAACTGAAAGGGTTCTTTGAAAAATATTTCGAACTGATTAGCCCAGAAGTTTCTAATAGAACTGGATAAGGTTACATATCTTTATGATACAGAACCAACACTATCTATGGTGGCAGAGGAACCGGTGCATTATGGAATTAAAAAAGATAATTGAGGTGGTGAAAATATGTTGTATAATATTTACTGTGATGAAACATGTCATCTTGAACATGATAGCAGTAATGTTATGGTGTTAGGGGCTGTGTGGTGCCCACAATCGAAACTGAAAGAAATCAATGTGCGGATTCGCCAAATAAAAAGAAGAAATAATGTTTCCGAAACAATGGAAATGAAATGGACGAAAATCAGCCCTGCAAAAGTTGATTTATACAAAGATTTAGTTAATTATTTCTTTGATGATGATGACTTGCATTTTCGGGGTGTTATTATTCCAGATAAGACAAAACTAAATCATGAACGTTATCATCAGACGCATGATACATGGTATTATAAAATATATTTTGATATGCTCAAAGTGATCTTTTCACCAACTGATAACTATGAGGTTTATATCGACATTAAAGATACAAACTCTGCTCGAAAAGTAAAAAAATTGAGAGAAGTATGTTGCAATTCTATGTATGACTTTTCGCAAAAAGTGATTCGGCGGTTACAACCTATGCGATCTGACGAAGTTCAAATCATGCAGATAGTTGATGTTATTATAGGAGCTATCGGTTATGAAAATCGCAGATTTCCTGATGGATTTGTCAAAAGTAGTGCCAAGCAAGAAGTTATTGACTTGATAAAAGAACGTTCGGGCTATACATTGCAAAAAACAACACTGTTGCGTGAGGAAAAAATAAACCTGCTTTCGTGGGAAGCGGGAGGGACAGTATGACAAGAGATAATTGTTGGTTGCCAAAATTAGAATTTTGGGATGACTATGATAATGACTATCCTCAATATCAAGGGGCGTTATATGAGATTTTTCAGAATGACTTCATAAAATCACGTCCGACATTTGAAGGAAAGCAGGTAAATATTCGCAAACATCCGATTAAATATGGTAAGGAAGAGGCATTTTTTCATGTAACCTGTCAAGATTATCTAAAAAGTGGAGAGCGTGTTCCGGATTTTAGAAGATGTGAGAGAATCAGGTGGGTTCGTGCGTTTATTGAGAATTATAATTGTGATACAACGCAATGTGAAGAATGTGAGGGAGTAAAAGTTTGGAGTGAACCATATCGAAACACAACCAGAGTACATATGCTACTTGAAGAGGAACGTTATTTGGTTGTCGTAGAACGACGAGATTCATATTGTTTATTAGTTACGGCTTTTTACTTGGAATATGATCACTCATTAAGAAAAAAGCTTCAGCATTATGAACAGTATAAGGCTCAATCGCAATCGGCAGAAACTAATTAACAGACGTTTACTGTCCAAACGCATTGACAAATCATTGAAAATCGCATATACTAATAATAGCTCATCTGCCATGTGTAGAAGGAGTTCCTAAAGACGTCTTGCTTAGCAAGGCGTCTTTTGCTTTGTCTAAACAACTAGATGTTAGTCACTACTCCGTTAGTTCCTGTTTTTACAGCCTTTTTTCTCTGTAATGTTTCTTTCTTAAAGTCAGCAAAGGCAGCCTGTATTTTTTCCAGACGTTCAGCCGGAAAGTCTGCGGCACTTGTTGCTGCTCAGCCAGGAAATTTAGAACGAAGAGAGGAAATCATAGCTCCCGGATCTTCTCCCGCTGGAATTCGGCACTGCCTTGTTACCATCTTTCAAAAAGAAATAAAAAGCGGATTTCCCCTGCATAGTACGGCATAGGTATCCACAAGATTCCCGTTTACAGCGTTACATCCTGCGGCCATCGTCCAGGATTCGTATCATCTGGAATCCGCCCCGCCAGAATATCTTCATAATGCATAACCTTACGCTCCATGTACTCTAACGCAGCCTTCGCCTCCACAACTTTCTGGCGCGCTTTCTCCCGCTGGTTCAAAATAATCTCATACCTGGCCCGCAGATTCTCGTCCGATTCCTCTAGTTGACATAATTCACAATATCTCTGAATATCCTTAATCGGCGCCCCGCAGCGCTTCAGGCAGGTAATCCCCCGCATCCACCGCACCGATTCCTCATCAAACACACGCCGGTTTCCGCCGTCGCGCCGGCAGGGTAAAAGCTGAATATCCGTATAATAACGCACCGTATGCTCCGTCGTCTGAAATAAATCCGCAAACTGCTTAATCGTATAATTCATAAACCCTCCTAAAATTTTCCAAAAGTATTGACTTCGAGTCACTCGAAGTTGATATACTAATTATAATCCAGATTTCGGCATTACGCAAACAAAATCAATATACCAACCCCGCTGAAATCAAAAACGATCAGAGAGGAGAAACAAATGGGATATTTAGGAGAAGAAATTAAGAAACTCGGCTTCGGTTTAATGCGTCTGCCGCAAAAAAACGACGCCATCGACGTAGAACAGGTTAAGGAAATGGTAGATCTCTTCCTGCAGGCCGGCTTTACCTATTTTGACACAGCCTGGGCCTACGCAGGCAGCGAAGACGCCATCCGCCAGGCGCTGGTCGAGCGCTACCCACGGGAACAATACCAGCTCGCCACCAAAAACGCCGCCTGGATCAACTGCAGAACCAAAGAAGAAGCATATGCACAGTTCGACGTATCGCTTGCCCGCACCGGCGCCGGATACTTCGACTTCTACCTGCTGCACAACTTAGGCGAAAGCCGTTCCCGTGCATTTGACGAATTTGACATGTGGAACTGGATTCAGCAAAAAAAGCTCGCCGGTCAGATCAAACACGCCGGCTTCTCGTTTCACTCCACCCCGGAAGAACTTGACGCCATTCTGACGGCGCACCCGGAAATGGAATTCGTCCAGCTGCAGATCAACTATGCCGACTGGGACAACCCCGCCGTACAGTCCGGCCGCTGCTATGAAGTCGCCAGAAAACACGGCAAACCCATTATCATTATGGAGCCCGTCAAAGGCGGTATGCTCGCCACACCCCCAGAATCCGTGCAAAGCGTACTCAAAACTGCAGAGCCCACAAGCTCCACAGCTTCTTGGGCCGTCCGCTTTGCCGCCGATTTAGACGGCATTATTACCGTCCTCTCTGGCATGAGCAATATCGAACAAATGAAAGACAACCTTTCCTATATGAAAGATTTCACTGGCCTGACCACAGCCCAGAAAGAAACCATTGCCAAAGCGCAGGAGGAACTAAAGAAAATCCCCCTGATCCCCTGCACCACCTGCAACTACTGCGCCAAAGTCTGTCCCATGCAGATCGGCATTTCCGGCTCTTTCACAGCTATGAACTACCTGACGCTCTACAGCGAACCCGCAATGGCTAAAAATCAAGCAGAATGGCTGGTAACCAAGCACGGCTTCAAACACGCCGACCACTGCATCCAATGCGGAAAATGCGAACAAGTCTGCCCGCAGCATATCGCCATCCGCGACAATCTTATGAAAGTAAAAGAAGCCCTATTATAAAAAAATAGGTGATTGCGAAAGTCGTATTCCAGGCGACGAGTTTGAACAATATATACAAAAATTTCGCTCAAAGACGTTTTTAATTCGCTACATTTTTGTATATATTGCCCAAACTCTGACATTGAAATAAGAGTTTTGAAATGCCTATTATAAAAAAACAAAAAAAGGAGAACCTAAACCATGGCAGTTAAACAAACCGCAGGCAGAGATGCCTTACAAGATTTCGCCCCCAAATTTGCCCAGCTAAACGATGACGTCCTCTTCGGAGAAGTATGGGCCAGAGAAGACAAACTTTCGCTCAAACTGCGCTCCATCGTCACCATATCTGCTCTCGTCAGCAAAGGTATGGTCGATTCCTCGTTCCAATTCCACCTCCAGTCCGCCAAAACCAACGGCGTCACCCGGACCGAACTGGCAGAAATCCTTACCCACCTTGCATTCTACGCCGGCTGGCCCAATGCCTGGGCAGCATTTCGCATAGCCAAGGATGTATACGCCGACGAATGCAGCGCCGACGAGCACGGCGGCTTCTTCGGCCAGGGCGAACCCAACACCCAGTATGCCCAATATTTCGTCGGCAACAGCTACTTAAAGCCGCTGACTCCCGCCGGCCAGGGCGTCTTTATTGCAAATGTGACTTTTGAGCCAGGCTGCCGCAACAACTGGCATATCCACAGAGCCGCCAAAGGCGGCGGCCAGATCCTCATCTGCGTCGATGGAGAAGGCTGGTATCAGGAAGCAGGCAAAAAGGCCCAGAGCCTCAAATCCGGCGACGTCATAACCATTCCCGCCGGCGTTAAACACTGGCACGGCGCAAAGGCCGGCAGCTGGTTCAGCCATCTGGCCGTAGAATGCCCCGGTGAAGAAACATCCAATGAATGGCTGGAAGCCGTAACGGACGAAGAATATCACGCACTCGGTTAGAGCAAAGCCAGCCGCATATAAGTACAGCCCCGGCTCGAACCAATAAAACAATGTTCTGACAGAAAGGAATCTGAACATGTATAAAAACATTGAAAAACAAACCAAACTCCAGCTAAAAAACCTAGTAGACTACCAGGAACATCAGGTTGTCAGCAAAACCCTGGTACAAAACGACACCGTCAGTATGACCCTCTTTGCCTTCGACAAAGACGAAGAAATCTCGACCCATGCCTCCGGCGGGGACGCCATGGTTACAGTACTTGAAGGGACTGGCAGATTCACCGTGGACGGCCAAGCATTTCTGCTAAGTGAAGGAGAAACCCTGATTATGCCCAAAGAGATTCCACATGCCGTCTATGGGCAAGAACGCTTTAAAATGCAGCTGATTGTATCCTTTTAACAAAATGAAAACAGACGGAATTATTTTTAGGACATAACGATCAGTAGTATTAAATCATGCTTTCTGTAAAGTTTTTTCAACATGCAGGAAGCATGATTTTTTTATGACTGATTATAAAACAGGCAGCATAACATTTAGCAGTACTGGAATCATGGACTAATGTGTGTCTGGCTAATAATTTTAAAAATTGATTGATCTATTTGACCATCTGCTGTGTTGGAGCTTGTTCTCTGTTCGGTTAAATTACACAAGCTCAGAATACTATTGACAAAAATTGGAAACCTGCTATAATAAATTTAGAATTATTCTAAATTTTAGAATTTTTGTAATAATTTTCCTATTTGTTTACACAGAAGTTCGAACCTAAAAATAAAACTAGGAGGTGTAATATGGCAGTTTACAAATGTATCATCTGCGGCGCCATCTATGATGAAGAAAAAGAAGGCGTGCCGCTGTCCCAGCTAGACGGCTGTCCCATCTGCAAGCAGCCCATTTCCAATCTAAAACCCGTTGTGCAGGAAAAAGAGCCGCCCCAGCCCAAAACCTATTCCGGCAGCTTAGACTACGACAGCCAGACGGCGCGCAGCGATGCTTCCGCCCGCTATATGGCAGAAATTCATGAGATGGCTGTAACAGGCCGTTCCATAGACGCCGCTATGGGCACCCAAATGCCGATGCCAAGCTGGGATGATATTCTGCTGCTCGGCGCACAACTCAACCCGCCGCCCCTTGACGACAAAGAACCAGCAGAGACAAAAACCATTATCGGAAAACATGCCAAAAAACCCATGATATTGGATACCCCGGTGTATATATCGCATATGTCTTTCGGCGCACTGTCCAAAGAGATCAAAACAGCCCTGGCCAAAGGTTCTGCTCTGGCCAAAACTGCCATGTGCAGCGGCGAGGGTGGAATCCTGCCCGAAGAAAAGCAGGCGGCCTACCGGTACATATTCGAATACATTCCCAACAAATACAGTGTGACTGACGAAAACCTGCGCACTGCCGACGCCATAGAAATCAAAATCGGACAGGGTACGAAGCCGGGAATGGGCGGGCATCTGCCCGGTGAAAAAGTAACGGAAGAGATTGCCCGCATACGCGGAAAGAAACAGGGTGAAGAAATACAAAGCCCCAGCAGATTTGCAGAATTAGGCTCCAAAGAAGATCTGCGGGAAATGGTTGCCATGCTGCGCCGGCGTTCCGACGGCCGTCCGATCGGCATTAAGATTGCCGCCGGCCATATCGAACACGATCTGGAATACTGCGTCTACGCCGAGCCCGATTTCATCACAATCGACGGCAGAGGCGGCGCCACCGGCTCCAGCCCGCTTCTTCTGCGCGAAGCTACATCGGTTCCAACCGTTTATGCATTAGCCCGTGCCAGAAGCTACCTAGATTCGGTCCACTCCGACATTGCATTGGTCATCACCGGAGGCCTGCGGGTATCGGCCGATTTTGCCAAAGCGCTAGCCATGGGCGCTGACGCCGTAGCAATTGCCAGCGCCGCACTGATCGCGGCTGCCTGCCAGCAGTACCGGATCTGCGGAAGCGGCAATTGTCCGGTAGGAATTGCCACCCAGGACCCAGAACTTAGAAAACGTCTGAATGTCGATGCAGCGGCACAGCGGGTAGCAAACTTCCTGCAGGTCACTACAAACGAACTAAAAACATTTGCCCGAGTGACCGGTAACCGCTCTATCCACGGACTGAATCGAGAGCACCTGATTACCACAGACCGCAATATTGCCCAATATACCGGCATCCGCCACGCCGGCCAGCCCCAGCTGGATTCCGGCAGTCATTTACAAAAAAACACGGAGGAGACAACCATGAAAACAACCAAATACACAGGAACACAGACAGAGAAAAATCTTGAGGCAGCATTTGCCGGGGAATCCCAGGCTAGGAATAAATACACCTACTTTGCCTCCGTTGCCAAGAAAGAGGGCCTGGAGCAGATCTCAGCCCTGTTCCTCAAAACCGCTGAAAATGAAAAAGAACATGCCAAACTGTGGTTCAAAGAACTAAACGGCATCGGCAGCACCGCAGAGAATCTGCAGGCAGCCGCTGACGGGGAAAATCACGAATGGACCGACATGTATGAAAATTTTGCCAAAACCGCGGAGGAAGAGGGCTTTGAAGAATTGGCTGCCAAGTTCCGCTTAGTCGGCGCCATCGAAAAGCACCATGAAGAGCGTTACCGCGCCCTCCTAAAAAATATTGAGACCGCTTCTGTCTTTGAAAAGAGTGAAGTCAAAGTATGGGAATGCCGCAACTGCGGCCACATTATGGTTGGCACCAAGGCTCCGGAAATTTGCCCAGCCTGCAGCCATCCACAGAGCTATTTTGAAATCAGCGAGCAGAATTATTAAACCCCGCATTTTCAGAAAATTCAACAATAAAGTGCGGAAAGATTGACAAAAATATAGAAAAATGTTACAATAGAGGAAACCCGAACAACGGCTTTGGGTTTCCTCTATTTTTGTAGAAATCCAGCCACAAACCAAACGAGACAAAGCCTATGAAGACAAAAATAATCGAAGCCGCCATTGCAGAATTCACCAAAAACGGCTTAAAATTCACCATGAGCGACGTCGCCCAAAACCTGGGCATCAGCAAAAAAACCATTTACACCGTGTTCGAGAGCAAACAGGCGCTGATGATGGGAATCGCCGACAAATACGCGGCCGATTTCCGCACCATGCAGCACGAAATCGAGACCGATTCCAGCCTCGACACCGTTGAAAAAATCACCAAAATCCTTATCGGCCTCCCCAGCCGCTACCAAAATATCGGCCTGCGGGAAATGTACGACTTTGCCGACAAATACCCCAAAGTCTACAAGCGGCTGATGGCCTCCGTAAACGATGGCTGGAAGCTGGCCGAATCCTATATCGAACAAGGCATCCAGGAACAAAAAATCCGCCCCGTCTCCATCCCCATCGTCATGGCGATGGTCGAGGGGACCGTGCACAAATTCCTCGACAGCCGCATACTTGTCGACAACGGTCTTTCCTACGAGGAGGGCAAAGAACAAATGATCAACGTCATCATCAATGGAATCAGAAAGCAGGGATACTATGGGAAATGTAAGAATACTTGAAATCAAAGAAAGTGTATACGCCGACAACGACCGGCAGGCAGACCAGCTGCGGGCAGAACTGAAAGAACAAAAGGTCTTTCTCCTAAACCTGATGTCCTCGCCAGGCTCCGGCAAAACCACCACCTTGTTGCGCACCATCGAAGCGCTCAAAGACGAATTTGCCATCGGTGTAATGGAAGCAGACATTGACTCCGCCGTCGACGCCGAAACCATTTCTCAAACCGGCGTCAAGTCCATCCAGTTACATACCGGCGGTATGTGCCACTTAGACGCCGGCATGACGCGCCAGGGAATCGCCGGGCTCGACACCAGCAATGTCGACCTCGCCATTCTCGAAAATGTCGGCAACCTCGTCTGCCCCGCCGAATTCGACACCGGCGCCTCCAAAAACGCCATGATCCTCTCCGTCCCCGAGGGACACGACAAACCCCTCAAATACCCGCTGATGTTCCAGATCAGCGACGTCGTCCTGATCAACAAAATCGACGTCCTGCCCTATTTCGACTTCAACTTAGAACTGGCCAAACAATACATCCACCAGCGAAACCCCAAAGCCCAAGTCTTCCCCATCTGCGCCAAAACCGGCGAGGGTATCGACGCCTGGGTCGCCTGGCTGCGGGAGCAGATTCGTGACTGGCGCGGATAAATAGATTCCTTATGTGGAAATTAAAAAAGGTGTTTTGAATCATGAACTCATTTGAATATATCAAATTATTTTGGCAGCACCAACAAAACGACGACCCTGTCATTCTCCTCTACGAAGTAGACCAAGAAAATGAAAGACTGGCGCGCCGTTCAATCGACATTTTCGCAGATGGAACCTGCAAAAAATGGAACGATCTTTACGAGGGTGCCATCGAGATCACGCCAATCCCGACCATTGAAGAATTTCAGTCTCATATATGGGGCGAAGAACTCTATGCCTGCCTCATAGAAAGAGAAGAATTCGAACAAATCTGGCGCACCAGCAGGTACACGGAAAATGAAAACGATTTCATCTAAGCCCCCAACCACGGAACATCAAATGAACGTGTCAGTACACTAGCTTCACACAGCACATCCGTTTGAACCGTTGCCCACGCAAATAAAAAAGAATGGAGGAACAAGCCATGAAGAACGAACTTGACAAAGACTTGTACCCAGATTATGAGTACCCATCCTTTTCCCCGGACCCAGACGAACCGTTCCGGGAGCCCGTCGCCAAGCTAGGCAAAAAAATCACCGACCGCATTCCGCAGAAACTGGGCCTGAAAAAAATCACCAAAAACGACCCCGAATACTGGGGTTTAGCTGCCGCGCTGACCGACGAGGAAGCCGAGCTTGCCCTGAAAATGGGTGTGCGCAAGCCCAAAACCCTGCGCGAAATGGTGAAACTCTCCGGCCTCGACAAGTCCAAGTGCGAAGCCATGCTGGAAGAAATGTCCCGCAAGGGCCTCTTAGAGTACAACTGGGAAAATGAGCGCCACGAAAAACAATACGTACTGCCCATGTACGTGCCCGGCTGCGCTGAATTTTTCAACATGAACGCCCGGCTGCTCAACGAAAAGCCGCAGATGGGCATTTTCTTCGAACATATGTCCCGGCTGCCCCTAGAACAGATCACCCCGTTCGTACCCGAGGGCGGCGCCGGAATCGGTATGCATGTCATCCCGGTTGAACAAGCAATTGAAATGGAAAATGAATCCATCGACCTAGAGCACATTTCCTACTGGCTGGAAAAATATGAGGGAAAATACGCTTCCAGCCCCTGCTCCTGCCGCCGCTCGCGCCTGACCCACGACGAGGGCTGCGCCGACGATCCTGAAGGCTGGTGTATCGCCGTCGGCGACATGGCCGATTACGTCGTCGAAACCCAGAAAGACGGCAAATACATCACCAAAGAAGAAGCGCTTGAAATCTTCAAAGTTGCCGAGGACAACGGTTTTGTCCACCAGATTACCAACATCGACGGCGCCAACAAGATTTTCGCGATCTGCAACTGCAACGTCAACGTCTGCTATGCCCTGCGCACCTCGCAGCTGTTCAACACGCCCAACATGTCCCGCTCCGCCTATATCGCCAAAGTCGATAAGGAAAAATGCGTCGCCTGCGGAAAATGTGTGGAAAAATGCCCGGCCGGAGCCGTAAAGCTTGGCCAGAAGCTATGCGACAAAGAGGGCTGCGACATTTCCTATCCCAGAATCCCGCTGCCGCAGGACCAGCCATGGGGCGAACATATGTGGACGCACAACTACCGCGACGTTAACAGAATCAACTGTTACGATACCGGAACCGCGCCCTGCAAAACCGCCTGCCCGGCCCATATCGCTGTACAGGGCTATCTGCAGCTGGCCAAAGAGGGAAAATACGACGAAGCCTTAGCGCTGATTAAAAAAGACAACCCGCTCCCCGCCGTCTGCGGCCATATTTGCAACCGCCGCTGCGAGGACGCCTGCACCAGAGGAACCTTAGACCAGGCCGTAGCCATCGACGAGGTCAAACGGTTTATCGCCGAGCGTGACCTAAACGCCGATACCCGCTACATACCCAAACCGACCATCCCCTCCCTGCGCGGAGGCTTTGACGAGAAAATCGCCATCATCGGCGCCGGTCCCGCCGGCCTGTCCTGCGCCTATTACTTAGCCCTAACCGGCTACCGCCCGACCATTTTCGACAAAAATCCCCAGCCAGGCGGCATGCTGCGCTACGGAATCCCCTCCTACAAACTGGAAAAGGATTTACTGGACGCAGAAATCGACATCATCCGCGAACTTGGAGTAGAGATTCGCTGCGGCGTCGAAGTTGGCAAAGACATCACAATTGAAGAACTGCGCCGCCAGGGCTATAAAGGCTTCTACTTTGCCATTGGCTGCCAGCAGGGCAGAAAACCGGGCATTGCCGGCGAGGACGCCGAGGGCGCCTACACCGCCGTAGAATTCCTGCGCAAGGCCGCGGCCAAAGAAGTGATCGACCTCCCCGGCGACGTTGTCATAATCGGCGGTGGAAATGTAGCGATTGACGCAGCCAGAACCGCCGAACGCTGTACCGAGGGCCAGGTTACCATGTTCTGCTTAGAACAGCGAAATGAAATGCCCGCCAGTGAAGAAGAAATCCACGAGGCGCTCGAAGAAAAAATCGCCCTGCAATGCGGCTGGGGACCGAAAGAAGTACTGACCGAAAACGGCGCCGTCACCGGCATTGTTCTCAAAAAATGCCTGCGCGTTTTTGACGAAAATAAACGCTTCGCCCCTGTCTATAACGAAAACGAAACGATGACCATTCCCTGCCGAAATGTCATTTTCTCCGTCGGCCAGGGTATCGACTGGGGCAACCTGTTAGACCGCCTCAACGTCGAACTAAAACCAAACAAAGGCGCCGTTGCCGATAGGCTGACCTACCAGACGACAGAACCCGATATCTTCGTCGGCGGCGACGTCTACACTGGTCCCAAATTCGCCATTGACGCAATCGCCGCCGGCCGAGAGGGTGCCGTCAGCCTGCACCGTTACGTCCACGATCACTGTACGCTGACGATTGGCCGCAACCGCCGCGATTTTATAGAGCTTGATAAAGAAAATATTTCCGTACCGCAGTACGACCACTCCAAACGCAATATACCCGAAAAAGCCGATGTCGAAAAGCAGGCCGAGACCTTCCGCGATCTATCGCATACCTTTACCGAGGAACAGGCAAAAGCCGAGGCCTCCCGCTGCCTCTCCTGCGGCGCCTCCGTCGTCGACCCCAACAAATGCATTGGCTGCGGTGTCTGCACTACCAAATGTGTGTTCGATGCGATCCACCTGCATCGAGAACTTCCAGGGGCTTCGGTTATGCGGTCATCAGAGGAGAAGTTGAAATACATTTTGCCGAATATGGTGAAGCAGTCGATTCAGGTGAAATTTAAGAAGAAAGCGAAATAGAGATTTAAAATTGGTAATTGTGAAAGTCGTACTCCAGGCGACGAGTTTGAACAAATTGTCCCCGATTTTATATCGGGGAATTACCTTAATACAAAAATTCCGCTCAAAGACGTTGATTGGACATGAGGAGATACGACATGAGGAGATACGACATGAGGAAGGACCCATGAAGTGGGAGGAGTCCTTGTGTCACTGGACCCATGAAGTGGGAGGAGTCCTAGTGTCAGTACTTAATTCGCTACATTTTTGTATCTATTGCCCAAACCCTGGCAGTGAAGTACAAGTTTTGTAATTGCTTGATATATAGCAATAGAGAATTATGAACCCCAGTATTGATAACTGGATTTTAGGTAAAACAGACAAAAATTGTTGCTTCGATCCAGACTTTCGCAATTACCTAAATGTTAGCAAGTATGAAAGGAGGCGGATATGCACGAGTTAGGCGTAACATTTCATATTATGGATCATTTAGAACGAGTAGCAGAAGAAAATCAGGCAGTGAAAATCTGTAAGGTGACGCTGGAATTAGGCGAAGTCTCAACCGTGATTGAATCCTATCTGCAGAATTGTTGGAAATGGGCGGCAGCAAAGCGGCCATTGTTTGAGGAGGCGGAACTTGTGGTAGAGACGCTTCCTGCGATTACGTTCTGCGAGGAATGTGACCAGACCTATGCAACAGTCGAGCATGGCAAAATCTGCCCATACTGTGGAAGCGGTTCGACTTATCTGCTGCAAGGAAATGAATTTAACATTAAGGAAATTGAAGTGGAATAGGACACGAGGAGGGGCCCACGAAGAGGGAGGAGTCCTTGTGTCGGCCGGAAGAAGTGTTCGCATAGGACACGAGGAGGGGCCCACGAAGTGGGAAGAGCCCTTGTGTCGGCCGGAAGAAGCGTTCGCATAGGACACGAGGAGGGGCCCACGAAGAGGGAAGAGCCCTTGTGTCGGCCGGAAGAAGCGTTCGCATAGGACACGAGGAGGGGCCCCAATTCTCAATAGAAAAAGAAAGAGGGAATGTTTATGTTTTTTGAAATCTATGGAAAAACGTCGGGGTGGCAGCTGCTTGGCTGGCTGCTGGTATTTGTAGGGCTGGTTGTGATGAACGAGATCGCGCGCCGTTCCAAGGCAGGCGGGATTGCCTGTTTTCTGGTGCTGCCAGGGGTTTTGACAGTGTATTTTATTTCTATTTACGTCGGAGCTGCTATGGGGGCTGAATGGGCGCTGAATAATGATACTTATGTACATATGAACAGCTGGTTCCATTATGCGAAATTATATGCGGCGACGGCGGGCTGTATTGGATTTATGATTTTGAAATATCACTGGGGGAAGTTGGGAAACGTTCATTGGTTTAAAGCATTTCCCTTTGTGATTGTGGCGATTAATATTTTAATTGCTGTAGTATCGGATTTTGAATCGGCAGTACGCGCCGGTTCTCTTGCCGGTGGCTGGTGGCTTTCTTCGGAAGGTGTATGGCTGTATGGCGGCTGGTGGAATGTCTTAAATGGTCTTGCGGGGCTGATTAACATTGTTTGTATGACTGGATGGTGGGGCATTTATTCGTCGAAAAATAAGCAGGATATGCTGTGGCCGGATATGATTTGGATTTATATTCTGGCTTATGATGTCTGGAATTTCCAGTATACCTACCTGAATCTGCCGACACATGCCTGGTACTGTGGCCTGGCGCTTCTGCTGGCTCCAACCTTTGCAGCGGCACTTTGGAACAAGGGCGGATGGATTCAGAACCGCGCCAATACACTGGCTCTGTGGTGTATGTTTGCACAGGTATTTCCGGTATTTCAGGACGCCAGCCGGTTCACAACGGTTACTTCCGTCTATGCGGAAGGCGGTATTGAAGCAGCCATGGGCCAGACCATGCCGGTAGCTGCCAATCCGACCGCACAGGGGTTGATTTCGGTGGCTTCGATTATGATCAATGTATTTGCATTTGCCTATATTCTTAAACGCGCTAAGGAACAGAATAAGAATCCTTGGAAGCATGAGATTTTTACGGATACGAAAGATTTTAAAGAGGCTATGGCAAGAGCGGAATAATTTTGTTCCAGTTCGTTTGATCATTGCTGATAAAATGCATATATAAAAACTCAATTCTCCCTTGTGTTGATTTAAAATAGCGCTGAGTAAATATTTAACTAGGTTTGGCCGAAATGAAGGAGGAATAGTACATGAAATATACATTGAACTGTGATATGCTGGATGGATTGGTTTTTATAGATGAAAGCTATCTGTCAGAATTGAACGATGCCGATCTGTTATATGAGATGGATATTTTACTTGATTCATCTGGGAAATCCGAATTGATTTTTGATTTTCCCAATGAGGACTGGGACATCGTGAGGCAGCGGGAAACAGAGCAAATCCGGGAATTTTGCGGACAGGGAAAAATGATTGTCTGGCTTTTAGAGTGTGTTGTCAAGGAGTGTGTACTTACACAAACTGCCGAAATTACAGCCCCTTGCAAGTGGCTGCATCTTCCTGCGGGCAAATTGTTAGCGGTTACAGCAAGCGAGTTGATTCAATGTCTTGCCTATCCGGAATTAGAAATGGAAAAGGTTTTTGAGCTGTCGCTTGAGCCCGGGTGGTATGCAATCCAAAACGAAGGAGTCGATAACATTATGTATTGCAAGAAGCAGCCGCCTAAGTCTATTCCCTCAAATATCCAAGAAATATGTTAGCGTTTAGTATCGCAGGGTGCGTACTGTTCAAATACACCATGAATCAATCAAATTCAATTGACCGAATGAGGTATCTCCCAAAATTTTGGAAATAGGCGTCATAAACACAAATGGAAATTGGGACTATATAAATATAAGCTATGTGCGGTTGAAATAATCAGTAGCAACAAATAAACTAACTGGGATATAATTTTATAAAAAATTCAGTCATCAGAGTTTGTCAGGTGGCTGAATTTTTTTGCTGCATATGGTAGTTGGGAAACATAGAACGAAAAAAATAATTGAAATGTTTGACTGTATTTTAGAATTTTCAAAAAAATAAAACCACATTTGCAACCATAACTTTTATTTAGGGTGATATATAATAGGAAGTAACTATTTGAAAAGTTAACTTTGCAGAGAGGGTGATAGCAAAAGAACAAGAATATAGAACAATTCTAATAAACAAAAGAAGTGATATGAAAAGAAAATTTGAAAGAGAGTACTAATAGTATGCTGACTACAGTTATAATTAGTACAGGTACTTGTGTAACGGCAGTTCTAGGGAAGCCAGAGCTGCCCAAAAGGAATATGCTGCAGATATTTTGGAACTGGGGTATATTTCTGGAATGATTTTTGTCCACTTTAACGGACAGGGAGTCGCTGCTTTTCACATAAACGGTATGGATCCGATTTTACAGGAAAATGTGAATTAACAGCAAAGCCTGCAGACAGTTTTGATGGGTTAAATACTGCTGCAGTACAGATGGGTTATGAGGGTTTATATAGAACGAGCAGCAAAAGAGCGGATTTTTCTCTTTTGCTGCTTTTAGTATATTTATTCTCTTTTTTCCAGATTTCGTATAATATGGATAAGGCCATCTCGGCCAATTCCTTTCTCCCATATAGTAATCAGAATCTGATCTTTATATAACCGGGCATAGCACTCTCCTTTTTCATTTTCCACAAGATAGAGCGGGCTGCTGTCCAGATAGGATAAATGGGAAAGGTTTTCAAATGGTTTCTGCGGATACTGTCTGTTAGCTTCTTCTAATGAGGCAGCATCCGTTTCGACCTGTACCATATAGAGCTTGCTTTTTTCTTCCGTAAACAGACAGCAGGAAAACATTTGTTTGTCATTGACAGTTGTTATGCTTGGCAATGAGGCAAAGGTCATTTGCGAAAATTCAGGTTGAAATAGCCAATAGCAGCCGATAATTCCATTATAATCTTCTAATTTTGATGAACTAGAACCTGCTGCGGAACCGGAGTTTACGGAAGAGCTGGAACCGGGATTGGAATCTCCGTCTGGAACGGCTCCGGGTTTGGTCGGTGTTTCTATTTGATCAGGACTACTCGGTGTATCTGTGGGAACCGATTCCATAAAAAGATCTGTATAGGGTTCTGAGCAGGCGGTAACTTGGTTCCAGGCTAGGCGCAGCGACGGAACCACAGACGCTGTTCCGTAATAATCAGACGCATTACTATTGTTAGGTGCAGCCGGCGACTGGCTATGGCTTGGAGTAGGTATGGGAGCTGTAGAAGCAGGAAGTTGTGATGTTGGCTCGTTTTCAGCGGTCAGTAACGAGCTCTCAGTTGGTGGTTCCTCTGTTGGGGATATAGTTTCTTCCGGTGTCTGAAGGTCTGGAACTTCTGTTGCAGCCTCAGAAGCAGACGGCTGTTCGGTAGGATGGTAAGTTTCCCAGGCAAT
This sequence comes from Lachnospiraceae bacterium, assembly GCA_022791575.1. Lineage (GTDB taxonomy): Bacteria > Bacillota > Clostridia > Lachnospirales > Lachnospiraceae > JAAVZI01. Next base: position 62,334 of record JAAVZI010000060.1, on the reverse strand, counting down.
ATCTGGTATATTGGGAGATGGTACAGGCTGTCTGCCGGAATGATGACGGGATGTAATGCCAACGGCCAGAGATAGGACAGCACAAGAGGCCAGGACTCCTATAGCAGCATAGGTTCTTGATTTGCTTTTGGGCTGAAAGGATTGATATTCATAAATAAAATCCTCCTCTATATTTCCGATTGCTTCCCCCAGCTTTTGAATATTCATACGATAATTTCCTCCTTTGCCAGGTACTCCCGCAGACCGTTTCGAGTGCGGAATAAGATACTTTTGGTTTTGCTTTGGCTGATACCCAGGTGGGCAGCAATGCTCTCAATACTTTCAAAGGCCCAGTATCTGCCGACAAAAGCCATCCGGTTTAATGGAGGGATTGTTTTCAGATAGGCATTGATACACTGGGTCAGGAACTCTAATTCTATATGTTGTTCAGGATTTCCTTCCGTGCTGCTTAACACTTCCGACAATTCATCATAAACTAGTTCTGTTTGTCCTCCGCCTCGTTTCTGGCGGTGTCTCTTTTCGTAGATATGTAGTGCAAGATTTCTGGTAATTTTCCCCAGATAGGTAGAAAGGCGCACAGGTCGGAACGGGGGGATTGCATTCCATGCGTTCAGATAAGTGTCATTGACACACTCCTGAGAATCCTCCCTGTTATACAAAATATGATAGGCAATCTGATAGCAGTAATTTTCATACTTGTTTTTCGTTTCTTCGATTGCCTGTTCGGAGCGTTCAAAATATAATTGTACAATCTGGGCATCTTCCATTGTTTGATGTTACCCCTTTCTCTTATGCTTTCTGCACATAAAGTAACACGAATCCCTTTCTATATCTACACCGTAAATATGTAAATAAGTTGCAAAAATTATAGAGAAAATTAATTTTTTTGAAAGATACAGCCGGCACCGGCATTTTCTGTATGGTCATCCCAATGCAGCATTCCTTCTGTATCAATATAGATCAATCCCGTACCATCTGTGTAGATCCCTGTAATTTGTAAATCTTGTCCTTGGGGATAATGCTCTTTATTCTTACTGCCCTGATAGGTGATCCCCTTTTGGTTTTTATCATAGGTTCCGGCAAAAGACCAGTGTGTATTATCTTTTGTACCATCGCTCCAATTGATATCAATAAAATAGTGAATTCCATCCTCGCATGCAATATCCAAGCTGCAGCTTTCTCCATTCGCATCCCACCATTCACCGACATATTCGGCAGAATGATCTTCGATGGCTTCCGTTTCTGATGGGCTTGGAAGAATAGGGGCTTCCGTTTCTGCCGGGCTGTTAGACTGCAGATTCTGTTCGTTCTGTGGTTTAGTTTTGTTCTGCTGGCCGGCAGGATTGCTGCTGCAGCCAGTTAGCAGCAGACATGCCGCCATGACCATAAGTTGTCTTTTGGTTTTTTGATTCATTATATTTTTCCTCCCAAATGTCGTTACACACCATAACATTATATGGTTATTTTAAAGTTGTGTAAAGTAGTTCCCGATGGTTTCGCGGAATTTCTATATAGGAATTCCCAGAAGCTATGGTTGAAAAAAATATAGTTTCATGATACGATAGTAACAATTATTTGCAGCTGGAGATTCAGAAGAGAAAGGTGATAGATCATGAGCCATAAAAAAAGTAACATAAAAAGGTATTACAAAAAAAGTATTTTGCCGTCTATTTTGCTTTTTATGATCTTTCTTGGAGTTTGCACAGGGATGTTTGTGGTCTTTGTAGTTTCATTTGAAGGATACTTGGTGGAATCTAAGATCGAACATTTGTACGAAAAGACCGAATATCTGGGACAGTTGCTTACAACACGTATTAAGGAGGAGGGAGCGGAAAAAAGTATTGCTTCACTGGAGAATTATCTAAATGAGGATCGAGATATCTGTGTAACGGATGAGCGTGGGAACATTTTATGGAAGTTTGGGAAAACAGTTCCAGACTTCAGTGAAGCGAGAGAGGTAGCCTATAGAGAGAACACTTATATTTATTCAGATATCGATCCAGAAAATCCGCAGAAAGATAAGGATTTACATATATCATACAATCAGCTTTTAGAACGAAGTTTCCGGCTGTTGTCAGTGGATCGGGATCAATGGCATGAAAAAAGCATAATGGAAGGTCATTTTTGGATAGAGCTGCCAGTTCAGATAGAGGGATATCATCTGTATTACAAAGATTTTGTAACCATGGAGATGAAAAGCAGTATTTATATTATAGGTGCGATTTTTGTAGATACCACTTTGCTTTTGCTGTTGATTATTCTACTGTTGATTAATGTTCTGTCTTCCATTATAACGCAGCGCCGTATGGTTCATTTATTATATCTGGATACCGTTACAGAAGGGAAGAACTGGCTGTATTTTATTCAGCGCAGCCGGAGAATCCTGTGCCAGATTCGAAATACAGGGAATACCTATGCTATGGTCAATCTTCATATGAACCATTATCAAGATTATTGTGCGTGTTATGGAAGCAAGGATGGAGAAGAATTATTAAAAAAATTGAATGCTTTTTTACGAGTGGCCATTGAAAAAAATGAAGTGTTTGCCCGCTCTGCGATGGCTGATTTTGGTCTGTTGCTGCGCTGTGGCTCGGAGGAGCAATGTGAGAAGCGGCTGAGAAAACTATTAGCAGATCTGACAGGAATTCAGCCGGAACGGGCATTGACTTATCAGGCTGGGTTGTGCATGATTCCAGCGGTTAAGTGGAAGAATACACAAGAACATCCGCGAAAGCAGATGGATATGGAGCAGATTTACCACTATGCCAATGTGGCAAGAGAATCTCTTGGCAGAAATGATGGTGGGTTCATCAAGGTATTTGATGCAAAGATTCTGCAGGAGCAGGTATGGAAGCATAAAGTAGAGGATATGATGGAATCGGCATTATTGAATAAAGAATTCCAGCTGTATCTGCAGCCTAAGTATAATCCGGTGACTCAAAAAATAGTAAGTGCAGAGGCATTGGTAAGATGGATTTCTCCAACGGAGGGAATGATTTCCCCTGGACGCTTTATTCCAATCTTTGAAGAAAGCGGATTTATTACTAAATTAGATGAGTATATGATTTCTGCTGTTGCCCGGCTGCAGTCCGAATGGAAGATTCAGGGAAAGAAGTTGATTCCTGTTTCGGTAAATGTTTCCAGAGCACATTTTGCTAAAGATAATCTTGCTCGTCATATCTGCAGGCTGGTAGATGGATATGGTGCGGAGCATGATCTGATTGAGCTGGAAGTGACAGAAAGCGCATTTTTTGGAGATAAAGATACTTTGCAGAGGATTTTAAGAGAATTAAAAGGGTATGATTTCCGTATTTCGATGGATGATTTTGGTGCGGGATATTCTTCATTAAATTCCTTGAAGGATCTGCCGATAGATATATTGAAATTAGATATGGAATTTTTTCGGGGAGATGATAAAGAAAACCGCGGAAGAATTGTAGTTCAAGAGATAATTCGTCTGGCCAAAAAGCTGCATATGCTAACTGTTGCAGAAGGAATTGAGAAGAAAGAGCAGGTTGAATTCCTTGCAGAACAGGGATGTGATATGATTCAGGGATTTTATTTTGCCAGACCCATGCCTGTAGCAGAATTTGAAGAGCTGTTAAGAATAGAGGAGCAGGTATAATTTACTGTTGTAAAGGAGTAGAATATGCATATATTTTTCATAGTTATTCAATATATAGGACTTATCATCTTGGGGGTGGAAGCTTTCTATGTGATTGGACACAAATCTTCCAGAACCCAGCAGTATCTATCACTTTTGATATTGGCATTAGGTATTAACTTTGTAGGATATTTGATCGAATTGCAGGCGAATACATTAGGGGAGGCTTTGATAGCAACTAAATTTTCATATCTTGGCAAGCCTTATATTGTGTTATGTCAGTTTTTATTTGTTATGCAGGTCTGCAGGGTAAAGGTTTCGCGTAGGTTTGCAGGGCTTTTGTTTTGTATACATACGGCAATTGTGTTTCTGGTACTGATCTGTGAGAAACATACTCTGTTTTACAGCAGTATTCAGTTTGTAGACAGTGGATTTTTTCCACATCTGGAGACTGGGCGGGGTATCTTCTATATTTTATATTGTATGATATTGGTGGTTTATATGATTGTGATGACCAGCATATGTCTGGCTTGCTATCATAAAACGAAAAAGGCAGCGGAAAAAAGCCGGTTTACCTATCTGATTATCATTAATGTTGTAGCAATCGTTGGATTTTTAATTTATTTAAGCGGTGTTACGCAGGGATATGATACTACACTTGTGGCCTCTCTGATTGATACGATTCTGCTGGCTATTCTGATTTTCCGGGAAAAGATTATAGATACACTGGCGCTGGCGAAAGACCTGGCGGTTGATTTCCTGGCAGAGGGGCTGGTGGTAGTTGATAATGATGAGAAGATTATTTATTTTAATCAGAAAGCAAAACAGATTTATGAGGAGATAGCCATTGGACGAGCAGAAGACATTCTGGAAGATATTGATGGATGTATTTTAGAAAAGAAGAATATTTTCCATGACAGAAGAGTCTATACAGCGGATAGCCGTTTGATTTCAAGTGGAAATGCATATTATGGAAAAATGTATGTGTTAACGGATATTACAGATAACTATCACTACACACAGAATATCAAAGAACAGGCGGAAATTATGAAGGTTCTAAAGGAACAGGCAGAGTCTGCCAATCAGGCAAAGTCTACGTTTGTATCCAATATGTCCCATGAGATCAGAACGCCCATGAATGCCATTATAGGGTTGACAGATGTTTTGCTGCGTAAGGAGTTTCCACCGGAGGAGACCGGATATCTGCTGCATATTAAAAGTTCCGGGAAAGCGTTACTGGATCTGATTAATGATTTACTGGACTTTTCTAAGATTGAGGCAGGTAAATTCGAAATTATCAACGATACCTATGATATCGCGCAGATGCTTAGAGATATTCAGGTAATTGGCAGAACGAGAATCGGCAGCCGCAATGTGAAGCTGATTATGGATATTGACAAGGAAATTCCGCGTTTGTTATATGGCGATGCACTGCGGATTCGCCAGGTTATTATTAATATCATGAATAATGCAGTTAAGTTTACAGAGGAAGGTTCTGTAACTGTTACCATCAGACAACAGGAGAGAAAAGAGGAGCAAGTACAACTGTATGTGTCAGTGAAAGATACCGGACAGGGAATTAAGGAAGAAGATCTGCATTCACTCTTTGATGCATTTGCCCAGGTGGACCAGAAGAAAAATCAGGGAAAAGAAGGAACCGGACTAGGGCTTGCCATATCCCGCCAGCTGGTAGACCTGATGGGTGGAGAGCTTTCTGTCAGGAGTGAGTATGGTAAAGGAAGTGAATTCTATTTTTATCTTTGGGAGGGAATTGAGAGCCAGGAGCCAGTCGGTGACTTCTCAGAGATTAAGGATCAGGAAGAGGAAGAGCAGGAGGATTCTTTTCCTTTTACTATTCCCGATGCAAAGATACTTCTGGTGGATGACAATGAAATCAATCAGGAAGTGGCCAAAGCGTTGCTGGAACCGCTGGAATTGCAGATTGATACTGCTGAAAACGGTCAGGAAGCTTTGGAAATGGTGCAGAATACTAGATATGATCTGGTATTTATGGATCATTTTATGCCGGTTATGGATGGTATTGAAGCTTCCAGACAGATCCGCGCACTGGAAGATGAGCGTTATCAAAGCCTACCCATTATTGCTTTAACGGCGGATGCGGTGCAGGGCGTAAGAGAAGAATTTTTTGCGGCCGGCATGAATGACTTTGTATCCAAGCCGATTGCTGTACAGGATATATCAGAAGTGCTGCAGCGCTGGCTGCCAGAGGAAAAGATATGTCAGAAGGGATAAATATATGCTATTTACTATGCTAAGAAAGAACGCTGCTAGAAAAACAGCTGTGCTGGAACGCGGGCTGTATCAAGAGCTGAAAAATTATATTGATAAACATTATATAAAGCAGCACATAAGTGCCGAAAAGCTGAGAGCAAAAGAACGCTCTTTGGAAACCGCTGCATCTCAGAGAAGATCAGAGCAGAGTTTATGTTCTATGCCGAATTTGGAAACGGCATTGGAATCCTTGGATGAATCCTTTTCCCAGTGTCTGCTGCGGTTGATTGATGAACGAGATCTGACGGATGTCGAGACTTATAAACGGGCGCACATAGATCGAAAGCTGTTCTCTAAAATTCGTAAAGACGAAGGATACCGGCCAAAGAAGGTTACTGCCATTGCATTTGCACTGGCATTAGAGCTGTCGCTTGAGGAGACAAATGCCCTGCTGGGAAAGGCTGGGTATACTCTGACTCACAGCAGTAAATTTGATATTATTATTGAATACTTTATTTTACATAAGAATTACAGCGTCATGGAGATCAATGAGGCGCTGTTTGCATTTGACCAGATATTGATCGGCGGTTGATGGGAGAGGAGCTTTTGTCGCTTCTTATGCGACCTTTCTGACTAAGAATTCTGATATAGTATAGTTGTAATTCAAAAAAGAATATTCGAGGAATTATAACAAGGAGGAATGACGGATGAAGAAAGGTTTAACAGAACTGGTATTTATACTGGATCGAAGCGGCTCTATGCAGGGAATGGAGAAGGATACAATCGGCGGATTTAATTCTATGATTGATAAGCAGAAGAGGGAAGAAGGGGAAGCACTGGTATCAACGGTATTATTTGACCACCATTCCAAGGTCTTGCATGACAGAATACCGCTTAAGAAGATTAAAACTATGCGGCAGAAAGATTATACCGCAGGCGGCTCAACGGCGCTTTTAGATGCCATCGGCGGAGCGATTCACCATATTAGAACGGTTCATAAATATATCCGTGAAAAGGACCGCCCGGAGAAAACAATGGTTGTCATCATGACAGATGGGCTGGAGAACGCCAGTTCGCATTATACACTGGAACATGTTAAGGAGGATATAGAACGGCAAAAAGAACAATATGGATGGGAATTTCTTTTTCTGGGAGCGAATATGGATGCGGTAGAGGCTGCCGGCTGTATTGGCATTGACAGCAGCCGGAGTGTGAATTTTCATTGTGATCGTGAGGGCACGCAGTTGAATTATGAAGTGGTAGGAGAGGCCATTACCGGTTTCCGCATGAGCAGACCGCTGACTGCCCAGTGGAAAACCAGAATTGAAAAAGATTATAAACAAAGGAAGAAAGGCTGACCAGCCTTTTATACAGAACATCAGTTTGCGGCCGCACTGGTGTTCTGTTTATTTAGTCCTTTATTAATTACCAAAAACATTCCTAAAGCCATAAAAATAGCAACAAAGTCTGCAATCGGCTGTGAATATACAACCCCTTTCAGGCCAATCAAGCGGTCCGCCAGAATTAAAACCGGGAAGAATACCAGTCCCTGGCGGCTGAGAGACAGAATTAGGGAAGGAAGGGCTTTTCCCATGGCTTGGAAGGTAAAGTTGAATACAAACAGGATTCCTACAAATGGTCCCGACAGCATAATAGCCCGCAGCATATCCACACCAAAATCAATGACATTCTGATTGTCAATAAAGATACGGATAATCGGCTCTGAGAAAATAAAGTATACAATGGTAATGCAGACGCCGAATATTACATTGCACAGCATTCCAAAGCGCATAATTTTCTTCAGACGTTTCAGATTGCCTGATCCATAGTTATAGCCAATCAGCGGTTGGATACCGGTTCCAAGACCAATCTGCAGCAGAATTACCAGCATGTTAGCTTTCATGGCAACGCCCATAGCAGCAACTGGGTTATCTCCATAGGCGGCCAAAAAATTATTCATAATAATGTTCGAGGTACTCATAAGAACATTATTAATAGAAGCTGGAAGTCCGATGAAGCATACGCCGGTCAATACCTGTTCTTTCGCTTTAAAATCCTTCCAAGAGATAGACAAAATCGTCTTTCCTTTCCAGAAATAGAATAAGTAAAATAAAACAGAGCATAAATTTCCGATTACAGTAGCAATAGCAGCTCCAGATACTCCCATATCCATTGCCAAAATCATAATAGGGTCTAATACAATATTGACTACCGTCCCAATCATCATGCCTGCCATGGCGATTTTGGCAGCGCCCTCGCCTCTTACAATATTTCCAAATGCGGTTGACAGCACAACAAAGACAGAACCGAAAGCAATACAAGTCAGATAGCTTCTGGCCAGCTTCTCTGTATTGGAGCTGCAGCCAATCAGAGAAAGAATTGGTTTCATACCCAGCAGAAACAAAAACATCATAGCCAGTCCGGCAGTAATTCCGCCGTAGAAGCAGAAAGAACTGACGTTCTTCACACGCTTTTTCTCACCTTGTCCCAATAGCCGGGAAATCAGTGAGCTTCCTCCTATGCCAAAGATATTGCCAACTGCCATCAGCAGCAGAAATACAGGGGTTGTCAGGGAAACGGCGGCCACCTGGTTCGGATCTCCCGTCTGTCCGACAAAGAAGGTATCCGCCATATTATAGAAGATTGTTACCAGCATGCTTAATATCGTAGGCAATGCCATGGCAGCCACTGCCTGAGGAATGGGGGCTTTTTCAAAAATATCTTGATTCATAATATCAAGTTCTCCTTTCGTATAAATGCTTAGTTAGGTAATTGCAAAAGTCAGAATCAAAGCGACGATTTTAGACAAAACATACAAAAACGCCGCTCAAAAACGTTTTAAATTCGCTCTGTTTTTGTATGTTTTGCCTAAAATCTGGTTATGAATACTAAGTTTCGCAATGCCTAAAATGCTTAGTAGGCAATTGCGTAAGTCGTATTTAATGCGACGGATTTGAACAATGGATACAAAAATTCCGCTCAAAGACGTTTTTGATTCGCTGCATTTTTGTATCCATTGTCCAAATACTGACAGTGAAATGAGAGTTTCAAAAATGCCTGAAATACTTATTGATAATTGCGAAAGTCAGAATCAAAGCGACGACTTAGACAAATTCTATAAAAACGTCGCTTGGACATGAGGAGGAGCCTTGATGTCAGAACTTGATTCGCTCTGCTTTTATAGGAGTTACCTAAAATCTGGTTATGAATATATAGTCGTTTGCAAAATCTTATTTCACTATCAGAGTTTGAGCAATGGATACAAAAATGTAGCGAATTTAAAACGGTTTTGAGCGGAATTTTTGTATCCATTGTTCAAACTCGTCGCCTTGAAAACAACTTATGAATCACCTAGAAATACTCATACTTTAACAGAAAATCCAGAATATGGCAAGTAGATTTTGTTAAGATATCATTCTGCGGGAATAAAGCGGGGACTTTACACAGGAGTTGGATTTTAGTATAATAGGAAATGTGTGAATAAAATATAGAAAAAGAAGGTGACAAAATGCTGGAATTAAAGCATGTATCCTTTGAGGTTCCAGATGATCAGGGACAGAAGGAGATCCTATGTGATATCAGTCTGACGATTGAGGATAATAAATTTGTTGTAATTACCGGCCCTAATGGCGGAGGAAAGTCTACGCTGGCCAAGTTAATAGCCGGAATCAAGCGGCCTACAGCCGGAACGATTTGTTTTGATGGGATAGATATAACAGATAAAAATATAACAGAGCGGGCAAATATGGGAATCAGTTTTGCTTTTCAGCAGCCGGTTCGTTTTAAGGGAATTCAAGTGCTCGATTTGATACGGATTGCAGCGGGAAAACGGCTGACTCCTGCGGATGCCTGTGAATATCTGTCAGAGGTAGGGCTGTGTGCCAAGGATTATATTAATCGAGAAGTGAATGCCAGTTTGTCTGGAGGAGAGCTGAAACGAATAGAGATTGCTACGGTACTAGCCAGAGGCACCCGGTTGTCGGTCTTTGATGAACCGGAGGCAGGGATTGACCTATGGAGCTTTCAGAATCTAATTCAGGTATTTGAGCGAATGCAGACAAAGAACAGGGAAGGTTCTATTATGATTATTTCCCATCAGGAGCGGATCTTGAATATTGCCGATGAGATTGTAGTAATTGCTGACGGCAGAATTGCTAAGCAGGGAACTAGGGAAGAGATTCTGCCCCAGTTATTGGGAACAGTTTCAGCGGTAGATGTCTGTAATAAATTTTGCTCCAGCCAGAAGTCCTCTTCCCTGCGGACGGCGGAACAAAGCGGGAGGGCGTAGAACATGGATGAAATTCAGAAGAGAATACTAACCGAGGTGGCGGATCTTCATGAAGTGCCGGAAGGGGCTTATAATATCCGTGCTAATGGCCAGATGGCAGCCAGGAATACAACGGCGAATATTGATATTATTTCTAAGGAGAATGGCAGCGGCATCGATATTCATATCAAACCGGGAACCAAGAAAGAAAGTGTTCATATACCAGTTGTATTAAGCCAGAGCGGTTTAAAGGAAGTGGTATATAATGATTTTTATATTGGCGAGGACAGTGATGTGGTCATTGTAGCTGGCTGCGGGATTGATAATTGCGGCAGCCAGGACTCGGAACATGATGGAATTCACAGGTTCTTTGTGGGCCGTAATGCCAGGGTGAAATATGTGGAGAAGCATTATGGTGCAGGAGATGGCCAGGGAAAGCGGATTCTAAATCCAGGAACAGAAGTTCATATGGAAGAAGGAAGCTTCATGGAAATGGAAATGGTGCAGATTAAAGGTGTGGATTCTACTGTGCGCGATACAAAAGCAGAGCTGGCTCAGGGAGCGAATCTGGTTGTAAGGGAGCGGCTGCTGACCCATGGGGAACAGAAGGCAGTCAGCAATTATGAAGTAGAACTGAATGGAGAGGGAGCCAGTGCAGATGTGATATCTCGTTCTGTGGCCAAGGATCAGTCTTATCAGAAGTTTGATTCTAAGATTACTGGAAATGCTGCTTGCAGCGGGCATACAGAGTGTGATGCCATTATTATGGATCAGGCCAGGATTCTGGCGGTTCCGCAGCTAGAGGCCAATGATATTGATGCAGCCCTGATTCACGAAGCAGCCATTGGCAAAATTGCCGGAGAGCAGATTATTAAGCTGATGACACTTGGTCTGACAGAAGAGGAGGCGGAAGAGCAGATTATCAATGGATTTCTTAAATAATCAGTTTATTAAGGGGATAAAGGCAGGCATTCCCATTGGCCTGGGATATCTATCTGTTTCATTTACTTTTGGAATTGTGGCGGTATCTTATGGATTTACTTGGTGGCAGGCGGTATTGATTTCTATGACAACCGTAACATCGGCAGGGCAGTTTGCAGGAATCAGTACTATGCTGTCCCCCGGCCATTATCTGGAAATGCTGCTCTCTCAGCTGACCATCAACATTCGCTATTCCTTTATGTCGCTGTCTTTATCCCAGAAAACAGACAGTCGTTTTAAGGGACTCTATCGATGGCTGTTAGGATTTTTTGTGACAGATGAGATTTTTGCAGTGGCCAGTGCCAAAGAGCACGTTTCCAGGTCTTATTTTCTGGGACTAGCAGTTATGCCGTATCTGGGATGGACTGCAGGTACACTGATAGGGGCGCTGCTGGGAAATGTACTGCCCCAGCGGTTGATGAGTGCCCTAAGTCTAGCCATCTATGGTATGTTTGTGGCAATTGTCGTACCGGAAATGAAGCGGACCAGGCCGGTGGTCTATGTGGTAGCTTCTGCACTAGTGCTGCGCTGTCTGTTTTATTATATGCCGGTATTAAAGCAGATTTCCGGTGGACTGGCTATTAGTATCTGTGCGATTGCAGCCGCTGTATTGGGAGCCGTTTTATTTCCGGTAGAGGAGGAAGGATAAATGGATTTTTATTTGTATCTTTTGGTAATGGCAGGTTCCACTTATCTGATCCGTGCGGTTCCGTTTGCCATGATACAGAATAAGATCGAGAACCGAATGATACGATCCTTTCTTTACTATATTCCGTATGCGGTTTTGACGGCTATGACGGTTCCTGCGGTATTCTATGCGGCAGATCATATGATACCGGCAGCATTTGGCCTGTTGTCTGCCATTATATTTGCACTGCGGGAGAAAAGCCTTACAACTGTGGCTGTGGCAGCTTGTGCTGCTGTATATATAACAGAGGGGATAATGAAATACTTTGCATGAACGTATGTTTGGTTTTGCAAAAGAGAGGACAGATAATGAATAGTAAATGTATATTTTTTGATGTAGACGGTACTATTCTGGATATTGAAAAGGGTGTTGCCAAAGATGTACCATCGGCGATCCAGAATCTGCATCATCAGGGCCATATGACTTTTTTGTGTACCGGGCGCAGCCGCGCTTTTATTCCCAAGGAGTTAGAAGAGCTGCATTTTACAGGAATGATTACCAATTTTGGCGCTTATATTGAGTACGGAGGCTGTCCGGTATATCAGACAGAGATCAGACCTAAAGAGGCCAGAAAAATTATGGAGTTTCTAAGGGAACGTCATATGGTGCCGGTGATGGAAGGGGTATCTCATATCTATTATGATCTGGATGAATATACTACAAAGAATGACTGGTATGTGGATTTGATGACAGAGCAGCTAGGTGAGAAATGGCGTCCGATTACGGGGAATGAGGATCAGCTTCATATTTGCAAAATCAGTGCCAAGAGGCTTTATAACAGCAGTCCGGATTTCATCTGCTGGAGTTTGGGACATATATTTGATGCGATCCGGCACTATGAGGATATTGCAGAAAAATCAATCGAGTTCGTAATGGCTGGACACTCGAAAGGCAATGCCATTACTGTAGTATGCCAATCGTTGGAAATTCCGCAGGAGGATACAATCGCTATTGCAGACAACAGAGCAGACATTTCTATGTTTGAGTCCGTACATACGAAGATTGCTATGGGAGATGCGCCGGATGAATTGAAGGAAGCAGCGGATTATGTGACAGAGACAATGGACAATGGCGGCATCACACAGGCTTTGAAACATTATGGGCTGATTAAGGAACGAAAGAGAAGATTCAGAAAACGGCAATAGAAAGGATCTTACAGGCTTTATGCAGAGTACCTATTTGAATGAACCAGTTCCTTACCGCATAATGAAAGCGGATCAAATTAACTTTTATGCACATTTTCATCAGCAGGTGGAAGTAGCTTACTGTATTGGGGGAGAAATGCAGATGCTGATTGATGGAACGAAGTATGTGCTTCATGCCAATGATGCCGCGGTTATCTTTCCCAATCAGCGGCATTATTATTATCCCTCGGAAAACGAAGGAGATTACACGGCTTATTTGTTATCATTTTTTCCTTCCCATACGGAAAGCTTTTATATGGAATGGATGTACCAAAAGCCCGACATTCCCATATTGAGAAGCGGGCAGCTTCCGGACTTTTTGTCAGGGATCTGGGAACAGTTTTATCAGGTTTATACTGAACAGCCAGAGCTCTATCTATTCAAGGCCTATGTATCCTTGTTGACAGCGCATATGCTGCCGCGTCTTTCACTACAGCGAAAAACGGCAGAATCTCTGGCAGATGAAGAGGGAATACAGACAGTATTGAATTATGTTAACCAGAATTTCACAGGGAAATGTTCTCTTGCTTCTGCTGCAAAGGAGCTGGGTTTCAGTGTTTCTGGTTTATCAAGATTGTTTTCGAAGAAAATTGGCTGCGGTTTTTGGGAATATGTAAATTCTCTGCGGATTTCCCATGCAAAAAGGCTGCTGCGTTCCTCTTCCTATTCTGTGCAGGAGATTCGATCTCTGTCCGGCTTTCCGAGTAAACGTACCTTTTTTAGGAATTTCCAGAAATCTTGCCGGATGACGCCGGGAGAATATCGGGAAGAACGAAAGAAATCCCGGAAATGATAGAAGAATTTCCGGGATAAAAGGAATGGTTTCATGTATTCTGATATTAGGTGCGCTTTTTGCGAAACAGATGGCCAAATATAACGGTCAGAAGAAGCAGAACCATAATGATTGCAGCTGCCATGGATACTATTAGGGTGGGGAAGCCAGAGCTTCGGACTTTAATGGTAATCTGCGGTGTCAACGATTCTGTATTTGTATAATGGCAGTTGCTCTGCTGCAGCGTTCCTTGAATAGTAATGCTTTGTTCTTCCTCTAGGGAAATGTTGTTCGTATTCCAAGTAACCGGAAGGTCAGTTAGATTTCCGTCACTAAACTGGGCTTTTATCGTTTTCGGTAGTTTCAGGGAGGAAGGCTTGCTTCCGGTTTTAGCAGAAACTTCGTTGGGTTCTATAAGATGAATCAATTCTGGATCGTCTTTGGCCCAGGCAGCCAGAATTTTATCCAGTTCTTTCTGGGTAACTGGGATGGCGCCGCCATGGCGGACTTCTTCCCAGGGCATAGTTTTGCTGATACCATGATAAGTCCAGTCATCTTGCGTAATATCCGCAATAGAAGCATAACCGAACTTATGTTCTGCATAGTAATCATAGTATGCAAACCAACTCTGATCCTTAAAGTTTTGAAGTAGGAATGGTCCTTCTGCTACCCCCTCGGATAAGACTCCGCAATATGGATAAAACGTTCCAGGTTTTAGGGAATCTGCCTTTGCCATATAGACTCTGCGCCCTCCAGTTCCTTCATCACTTTCTCCAGTTGCATCCTGATAAATCATATAGTAATCGCCCTTATATTTCTTAATACTGGCATCAATCACATAGAATTCTCTTTCGAAAAAAACCGCGGCCGGAGAGAAGGCTTCAAAGTCCGCTGTTGTGTTGTAGTAGATCTGTCCAACACCGCCGTTGGCACTTGGGTCGGACCAATATATATAATATTGATCAGTGATCGGATCATAGTTGCATTCCGGTGCCCAGGTATGGTAGCCTGAAGCAGCGCCTCCGGGTTCTGACAGTTTACAGAGCCGTTCATTTTCAAAGGTTTCCAGATATTCACTATCCCATAGAGTAATCATAGGACTGGACCATCCATTGGTAGCAAAGACGGCAAAACTTCCATCTTTTTTACGCATAATAAATGGATCTCGAATCTGACGTACCCCCTTTCTAGGAGACAAGACCGCATCTGCACTGTTTAGACGCATCCAATGAATGCCATCATAACTATAACCTAAATACATTTCCTTACTTTCTTTTTTTCCAGCAAAATAGGAGAGGATATATCCGGCATATTCATCTAATAAAGTGATATTTTTAATTTCAATGCTTTTCCTAGCACCTTCCCAAGTTAGGTCGGCACGGAACTCCACAGGCTGTCTTTCGGCAGAAGATTTTGTTTTTTCGACTTTATTGCCGTTTAACTGTGCCTCTCCGGCTGTCAGCTTCCAGGAAATATCCGAGCGGATGCCTAGTTCTTTGGAATCAGGCAGGACATAGCCATTGTTAATCATATAATCTATGTATTCTTGGGCAGTTTTGGCATCTTGTTCCAGTATATCTTCCGCAGAGGCTTTGGGCACGTGGACTTCGAATTCCTTTTTTTCTGTCTGGTTTATTTTGGTGCTGCTTAATTCAGCAGTCAAAATGATATCTTTATCTTCATCGACAGGAGTGATTACTTTTCCATTGGTATCAATGACTTTCTCGTTGCTGCTTTTCCAGGAAATGTTTACATGAATTCCATAGGAATGTGGAAGTACCAAATTGGAAGTGACCTGTGAAAGATCTCCCAGATTCAGGACGGATACCGCTTCTGCCAGTTCTTCTTCATAAGAAATATCGTGGTAAAGAGTGTCAGCGTTCTGCAATGTAGCATCAGCGGCATGGACGATCTGGGCAGTTGGTAAACCATATAGCAGGAGAACGATGAAGAACAGGCAGAAATATCTGGGGTTATGTGGAAATAGAAATGTTTTTTGCATAGTGGCGCTCCTTTCATAAGCTGGTTCATTTTAGATAATTGCGAAAGTCTGTATCAAACCGTCTCAACGATCAAACGGATTAATATTTATGATAGAATAAATATGGGATGGATGTCAATCAAAGAAGTAGGATTTTAGGTGTCATATTTTATTGAATAGGTGCCATATTTTGCGGAGCGTATAAGTGCTTTTAGTAGAAATGTTGTTTGATGATTGATTTTCAGTGTCTATATAATCCCAGAAGCCATTTCAGGCTGCACAGAGGGCAGGTGATAAAGGCTGCAGGTTAAATGACAATAACACATTTTGCTGAATTTCTCTAAACCCATTGACTTCTATGGAAAATCCTTGTAAAATGGAAATGTAAGCACTTACAATCTGCATTTTACAAGGATTTTAATTATTAATGCAGATAGAATTTCCATGCGGGCACATGGGAATGATAACCACAAAACAAAGTGAGTCCCCTTCCCTGTGGACGGCGGACAAAAATGAGGTGAAAAGAATGGAATTATTAAACAGAAGCAAAACTAATTTTGTAGAAAGACCCATTAAGGTGTTACAATTTGGAGAAGGCGGTTTCTTACGTGCCTTTGTGGATTACATGATTGATATCGCGAATGAGAAGGGCGATTTTAACGGAAATATTGTGATTGTGAAGCCAATTGAGTTCGGTAATCTGGACTTTTTCCATCAGCAGGATTGCCAGTATACACTGGAATTGAGAGGAAAAGAAAACGGAGAGGCCAAGAAAGTACGCCGTCAGATTACCAGTGTTGCAGACGCAGTAGGTGCTGTAGAAGAATATGATAAGTTTATGGCTTTTGCATCTTCAGAAGATTTAAGATTTATTGTATCAAATACAACAGAGGCGGGTATTGTATATGATGAGACCGACGATTTTAATGCGGAACCGCCTAAGACCTATCCTGGTAAATTAACGAAGTTCTTATATACCAGATTCAAGGCTTTTAACGGAGATACCAGCAAAGGTCTGATTATGCTGCCGGTAGAATTAATTGACAATAATGGTCCGGCACTTAAGAAATGTGTATTCCAGTTTATCGAACTGTGGAATCTAGGTGAGGAATTCAAAAACTGGGTTCTGGAAGCCTGCATTTTCGGTAGTACATTGGTCGATCGTATTGTAACCGGTTATCCAAGAGATGAGGCAGAAGCGATCTGGGAGGAATTAGGATATAGAGACAATTTGTTAGATACAGGAGAATTATTTGCGCTCTGGGTTATTGAATCTGAGAAGGAATTTAAAGACGAATTTCCTCTGGATAAAGCTGGGCTGCCGGTTATCTTTACCGATAATCAAAAACCATACAAGGAGAGAAAAGTGCGTATCCTCAACGGCGCCCATACTTCCTTTGTATTAGCTTCTTTCCTAGCAGGCAACGATATTGTACTAGAGTCCATGAATGATTCTGATGTACGGAAATTTATGGAACATACCATTTTTAATGAAGTGATTCCGACGCTGTCTCTTCCGGAGGATGAATGTAAGGAATTTGCCAATGCTGTGATTGAGCGTTTTGAGAATCCTTATGTAAAACATCAGTTATTATCCATTTCCCTGAACTCTGTTTCCAAATGGAGAGCCAGATGTATGCCAAGTCTGACCGGCTATATTAATAAGAAGGGAGAACTTCCTAAGCATCTTACCTTCTCTCTGGCAGCTCTGATGGCATTCTATACAGCCAGCGATTTTGCAGAAGATGGAACCTTGATCGGACATCGTGGAGACGAAACATACACAATTAATGACAGCAAAGACGTATTGGATTTCTTTGCAGCGAATTCTTCCAAGCCGGCAGCTGAATTTATCAATGCGTTCCTCAGCAATGAATCCTTCTTCGGCGAGGATATGACCAAATATGCAGGTCTTGCAGATGCGGTAACCGCATATCTGGAAGATATTAAGAAGAACGGCATGAGAAAGGCAATTCAAAGCGTAATTGCATAAAAAATATTTCTATTGGAGGAAATCATGCAGGATTTTATAAAAATTCATAATAACGATAATGTAGCAGTGGCTCTAAAGCCTCTGCCGCAGGGGACAACCTATCAGATCGGTGGAAATGAGGTAACCGTTACAGAAGAAATTCCCCAAGGTCATAAGTTTGCCCTCTGTGATCTGGCAGAGGGTGAGGATGTCATCAAATACGGTTTTCGAATTGGCACAACAAAGGAAGCAGTGAAGAAAGGCGCCTGGGTTCATGTACAGAATGTAAAGACAGCTTTGGGTGATCTGCTTGAGTATACCTATCATCCGGCTGGTTCAGAATTAAAACCATCAGAACATGCGTATTTTGATGGCTTTAAGCGTAAGAACGGCAAAGTGGGAGTCCGTAATGAGCTTTGGATTATTCCGACCGTTGGCTGTGTCAACTCCATTGCCAGTGCTATGGCCAGACAGGCCCAGCATTTGAAAAAGGGAACCATTGAAGAAGTGGTTGCATTTCCGCATCCATATGGCTGTTCCCAGATGGGTGACGACCAGGAGAATACCCGGCAGATTCTGGCAGATCTGATTAATCATCCCAATGCTGGAGGGGTTCTTGTATTAGGACTTGGCTGTGAGAACAGCAATATTGAAGAAATTAAGAAGCATATGGAAGAATGTGACAGTGACCGAGTAAAATTCCTTGTCTGTCAGGATTCCGATGATGAGATGGCGGACGGGCTTGCTTTGTTAGAGGAATTGGCCGCCTATGCAGGGCAGTTCAAAAGGGAGAAATGTGATGCCAGTGAATTGATTATTGGTATGAAATGCGGTGGTTCGGATGGTCTATCGGGAATTACGGCCAATCCTACGGTTGGTGCATTTTCTGATATATTAATTTCAAAAGGCGGTACGACCATTTTAACAGAAGTACCGGAAATGTTCGGTGCGGAGACCTTGTTAATGGACCGTTGTGAAAATGAAGAACTGTTTCATAAAACAGTTGATTTAATCAACGATTTTAAGAATTATTTTACAAGACATAATCAGACGATTTATGAAAATCCTTCACCAGGTAATAAAAAAGGCGGTATTTCCACTTTGGAGGACAAATCACTAGGGTGTACTCAGAAGTCGGGCAGTGCGCTTGTAAAAGGTGTACTTGCTTATGGTGAGCCGGTTAAGACCAAAGGACTGAATCTACTCAGTGCTCCTGGAAATGATCTGGTTGCTTCAACGGCCCTGGCAGCTTCGGGTGCTCATATTGTATTATTTACTACAGGACGGGGAACGCCATTTGCTTCACCGGTTCCAACTGTGAAAATTTCTAGTAATTCGGTATTATATAATAAGAAGACCTCCTGGATTGACTTTAATGCAGGAAAGTTAGTTGAAGAAACACCAATGGAGGAACTGTCGATGGATCTGTTCCAGTATGTACTGGAAGTGGCCAGCGGCCGTAAGGTAAAAGCGGAAGAAGCTGGTTTCCATGATATGGCAGTATTTAAACAGGGAGTAACTTTATAATTAAGAACAGAATATGCCGGTAATGGAGAACAGCCGTTGCCGGCATAATTTTTATAGGCAGAAGCTGCCTGGAAGGAGAATACAATGGATGTAGAAAAGGTATATCTGATTAAACCGGATTCAGACAACAAAAGGCTGGCATTAGGTCTGGAATATTTGCTGCAAGAGGTTGATAAATGCAGCAAATATTCCGTAGAGACGATTGCAGAGGCAGACGCGGATGACTATAGAACTTATGAAGGGATTAAAATCTATGCAGGAGTCCGTATGGAGTCTGCATGGATTCAAAACCGGGAGCAGGAAGGGGTTCTCCTATATCATGAGCAGGAGCCGGACCGGGAGGAAGGCTTTTATATTACAACTCTGCCGGGTCAGATGTTTGTGATTGTGGGAGCAGATGCGACTGGCGCGCTGTATGGATGTATGGAATTTGTAGAAAGAATGCGGGCAGACAGTGAGATTCCTCATGAATTATATTATGGAGATGCACCTGTATTAAAACTTCGCGGTCCAGTAGTGGGCCTGCAGCTGACAAAAATAGAACCCCCCCGAAAAACATATGAATATCCGATTACACCGGGTAGATTTCCCTGGTTTTATGATAAAGGCTTATGGATGGAATTCCTTGACATCATGTTATGGAATCGAAGCAATGTCCTCTACATATGGAGCGGGCATCCATTTTCTTCTTTGGTAAAGCTTCCTGATTATCCAGAAGCATTGGAAGTGACAGAAGAGGAATTCCAGATGAACCGTGAGCTGTTTGAGTGGTTGACAGAAGAATGTGACAAACGTGGAATCTGGGTTGTATTAAAGTTTTATAATATCCATATTCCGCTGCCATTCGCTGAGCATCATGGGCTGGAACTTCTACAGAGAACACCGAATCCACTGGTAGCAGATTATACATATAAATGTATTGTAGAATTTATCAAATCATTTCCTCATATTGGATTGATGGTCTGCCTAGGAGAAGCACTTCGGGGTTATCAGCATAAAACCGAGTGGTTTTTGCAGACGATTCTTCCAGCAGTCAAGCAAGGAGTCGAGGAGGCAGGATTAACAGAGCTTCCGCCATTGATTCTGCGTGCACATGACTGTGATGCCAATGGCATTATGGATGAGGCTACAAAACAATACTCTAATCTTTACACTATGTGGAAATACAATGGAGAGAGCCTGACAACGTTCCTTCCAGCAGGAAGCTGGCAGAAGATTCATCAGGATTTAAGCTCTCATGGACAGACGCATATTATGAATATCCATGTGCTGGCAAATCTCGAACCATTCCGCTTTGCGGCTCCTTCCTTTATCCAAAAATGTATGCAGGCAGGAAAGTATCGTCAGGGTGGAAGCGGATTGCATCTGTATCCATTGTTTTACTGGGATTGGCCATTTGCGCCAGACAAGGCAGAACCAAGGCTGAGACAAATAGACCGTGACTGGATCTGGTATGAGGCCTGGTTACGGTATGCTTGGAATCCAGATCGGGATTCCAAAATGGAAAGAACATATTGGATCAACAAACTGTCAAGCTACATGGGCTGTGAGGAAAAATGTGCAGAGCTGATTCTCGATGCGATGGAAGCAGCCGGAGAGATTGGACCTCGAATACTGCGCAGGGTTGGCATTACAGAAGGAAACCGACAGACGCTGAGTTTAGGAATGACTATGCAGCAGTTTATTCATGTGAAGAAATTCCGTCCGAATTATGAACTCTGGAAATCTGCTTCTACACCAGGTGAGACATTAGATGAATATGTAGAAAAGCTGCTGAAGGGTGAGAAGCATTGGGGCGAAACACCACTGGATATGGTAGCAGAGGTACGGCACTATGCAGCAATGGCTATGGAACAGATCGAAAATGCCAAAGAATATGTAATGTCAAGAAAAGACGATTTTCAGTATATGGTTTCAGATATTGAGGCGATTAATCAGATGGCACAATTTTATTGCAGCAAGGTAGAATCGGCTGTAAAAATCCTTTTATATAAAAATACTATGGATGAGAAGCTGCATGGAGATATCAATTTGCTATTGGAAGCAAAAGATCTGCTGAAGAAAAGTGTCACACATTATCAACAGCTGACTAAGATTACAGAGAAAACGTATCTTTATGCCAACAGTATGCAGACGCCCCAGAGGAAGATTCCATTTCCGGATGGAGAGGCATTCTGTCATTGGAGTCAATGCCTTCCGCAATATGAGCAGGAATATGCAAACTTCGAAAAGCATGTCAATGAGATGCAGAATGGGATTTATCCTTCCGAGGAGACTGAAGATACGGCGAAAATTCAACCGCTGCCATCAGCAAAATTCCATGTGCTGACAGAAGGCTATCCACTCTATGAAGTAAAGAAAGGAAGCCAGGTCTTTACGGATGTACCCAGTGGGATTCAAAATGTGGCACCAGAGCTTAGAGGGCTGACAGGTATTGCCATGAATAAAGAACATGCCATTCAGAACGGTGCTAAATTAAAGATTGATTTTGAGGAAGATTCCCAGCTGCTGATTGGATACTTTAAGGTAAAAGGCGTGAATAATAAAGATTGGCTGCGAGTTCCTGACTTAGAGACGGATACACATGCAGATGAGCGTGGCGGACTTGCCTGTGTCTTTGGAGAGGCCGTTAAGGTAGATAACAGTCCGGTTGTTAATGTTCATGCATTTCAGTATGAGCAGGGAGTTCATGAGATTTATATGGATAACGGTGCTTATGCCATCCTAGGAGCAGTGCCGGCCAGCATTCAGCTGAAGCCGCGTCAGGCAGGACTGGCAGGGGATACCCTGGATATGCTGGACTGGATGTTTGAAGAATAAAATCCCGGTATACAGGTATTTCTGATTAAGAAGGATTTGCAGCAACCGCTTGTTATTCTGTACAGTTTGTGTTAATATATATCTGAAATTAGGAATAAAATCAGGAGGCCTGTATGCAGACAGAAAAGAACGAACAAGACTGGAGCCAGGGCGTATGGAAACAGATTCAAAAAGGAGATCTGCAGGGAATGGATCTGCGCAGCTATGCCCGAAAAGGATATGACAGTAATATTATAAAACAGATCCGGCTTGCCAGAGCAGGCGGGATTGATATGGAAGAATATGTAGAAGAAGGGTATGACAGAGAACAGTTAAGAGAGATCCGCGTAGCCATACGGGAAGGTGTGGAGTTAGAGCCATATCTTTCCAAAGGCTGCTGCGGTGCTCAGCTTAGGCAGATTCGAAAAGGGCTGAAGAATTTTGTGGATGTAGGGCTCTATGCGGATATTCGCTATAATTGGATGCAGATGTATGAGATTAGAATCGGGCTGGAAAACCGTATTGATGCGTCTGTTTATGCCAACCCATTTTATTCCCGTGCTCAGATGCGGGAGATTCGTCTGGGGTTGGAGGAAGGGATTGATGTATCCTCCTATGCCAGATTAATCTACAGCCGCACCGATATGGTGGAGAAGAGAAAGAAGTTGACGGAGAAATGTTACGCGGCTGGTGCGGAGCGTGCAGATATCAATATCAAAGATGAAGTGACCGGTATGAATATCCGTCTGACTGGAAACCGCCTGGAAGCTTGGATCACATTGCCGAAGGACCATAGAAAGCTGCATCTGACAGTGGATTATGTCATACAGATTTTAAAGCAGAATGATATCGTATATGGAATTGACCGCGCCAGTATTGCGCAGGCACTGGAAAAGGGACAGTTCGAAGGTGAGATTCTAGCCGCCAGAGGGAAGGAACCGGGGCGTGGAGAAAGTGGAAAATATGAATTCTATTTTAATACAGAACCATCCAGAAAGCCGGTGGAACTGGAAGATGGAAGAGTAGACTATCAAAATGTGGATATCTTTGAAGAGGTAGCACAGAATCAAGTAATCGCCCGTTATGTATCGGCCGGTTATGGAGCGGCAGGAATGAGTGTACAAGGAATCAGTATTCCAGGCCGTAAAGGAAAGGAGCTTTCGGTTCTTCAGGGAAAGGGCTTTTACCTAAAAGAAGACGGAGTGACCTATGTATCCGCGATACAGGGAATTATTGAATATAAAAAAGAAGAGATACATATCTATGAAGAGCTGATTGTCCGGGAAGATGTAGGAGTATCTTATGGAAATATCCATTTTCATGGATGTATCCATATTTATGGAAATGTAGGGCCCAATGTGGAGATTCAGGCAGAGGGAGGCATTTCCATCGAAGGCAATGTAGAAGCTTCTTCTATTAGATCCGGCGGAGATGTGCTGATTAAAAAAGGTGTGGCTGGTTCCGGCAAGGGAGTGATCCATGCGGAAGGTTCTATTGCGGGCAATTTCTTTGAAGCCTGTGAACTGCAGGCCGGCAGGAATGTAGAAGCTGGATATTTAATGAATTCGGAAACATCTGCCGGAGAGAAGGTTAAAATCATCGGAAGAAAGGGTTCTGTAATTGGCGGCAGAACCAGAGGCATATATGGAATTGAAGCCAATCAGATCGGCAATCGTTCCCAGATTCTGACAGATATAGGAACTGGCGTGGGAAAAGAAGCTTTAATGGAACTGCAAAGATGCCAAGAGGAATATGATGAAATACAATCGAATCTCTTGGTAGTTGCTAACAAGATGAAGCGTTACAGCGATCAGGAGAAAAATACTTCCATATATAGAAGACTACTGTCAGAGAGGCTGGGATTGAAAGAACAGGCAGAAAATATCAGAAATCGCCGAAGACAGATACAAATGGTTCTAACCGCTAATAGTGATATCAAGGTTTTATCAAGAGCTTATGCTGGAACTCGGATTACAATTGGCCGTGTAACAAGAGAACTGGAAGAAGATTATAGAATGACAACATTTTCGCTTGTGGATAAAGAGATTATTAACAAATAGGAGCGTATATTATGGCAAAAGGAGTTAAACAGGACAGCATTTTGATTGTAGATGATAACGCTACTTTGCGTGCATTACTGAAAAATATGTTTAAGAATGAATACCGGGTACTAGAGGCTGTAAATGGCAGGGAGGCTTTAGAGATCCTGACCAAGGAATACCAATCGATTGCAATTATTCTATTGGATGTATTAATGCCGGTAATGGACGGAATGTCAACTTTGAAAATCCTGAAAGAGAAAAATGTACTGAACCGGATTCCGGTTGTGCTGCTTACCGCGGAGGAATCTACAGAACTGGAAAAAGAAGGATATGCGCTCGGTGCGGTAGATCTGGTACGGAAGCCTTTTAATAATTATATTGTAGTACAGCGTGTGAAAAACCTAATTGAATTGTATGTCTATAAAAATCAGCTGGAGGCTATGGTCAGACAACAGACAAAAGAACTGATCCGAATGAATGACCGAGTAGTTGAGGTTATGTGCGGCGTGGTAGAATCCAAGGAAGAAGAGTCTCCAGAGCACATTGAAAATGTTAAGAAATATACCAAACTGCTGGCAGAAAAGCTCAATGAGAAATATCCAGAGTATAAACTGGATGAACGAACCATTGGATTGATTACCAAGGGTTCTGTGCTGCATGATATCGGTAAGCTGGCCATTGATGACCAGGTTTTGAAGAAAACGACGATTCTCACGAAGGATGAATTAGAAGTACTGTATTCTCATACGACCAAAGGAAGTGAAATGGTGCGGACAATGGCGGATATTCAGGATGAGGAATATTTCAAAGTCTGCCATGATATCTGTCGTTATCACCATGAACGATATGACGGTAAGGGATATCCAGATGGCCTGAAGGGAGAAGACATTCCGTTATCTGCACAGATAGTCGGCCTGGCTGACAGCTATGATAAACTGACCAGCGACAATATACGCCGCAGGGCTTATGGAAATAGAGAGGCGATGCAGATGATTATGGATGGGGAATGCGGAGAATTCTCACCAAAGCTTTTAGAGTGTATGGTGGATTTACAGGATGAATGGTAACAAGCCGGCAGACGATCACAGGGAAGAAGGTTAGAAAATGGAACAGATATCTTTAAAGGCAATCGAACAACAGTTTGTCAAGAGAGGATATGATACATCTGTTATGGAGCAGATGCTTGCAGAAGAAATAAAAAAAAGTAAGAAGAAATTCGTGGTTTTAGATGATGATCCCACGGGAGTACAGACCGTACATGATATTACAGTATTTACAGATTGGTCAGTATCTAGTATGAAGAAAGGATTTATGCTGCCGGATCGGATATTTTATGTGTTGACGAATTCCAGAGGATTGACAGAAGCACAGACCACTAGTTTACATAAAGAAATTGCGGAACATGTGATGCAGGCTGCGGACGAGCTTCATCAGGAATTTGCCATAATCAGCCGCAGCGATTCCACGCTTAGAGGCCACTACCCATTGGAAACACGGCTGTTGAAAGAGTGTCTGGAGGCAGGCGGGCAGCCAAAGATAGATGGTGAAATTCTATTTCCGTTTTTTAAAGAGGGTGGCAGATATACCGCAGAGGATATTCATTATGTAAACTATGATGATGTCTTGATTCCAGCAGGCGAGACCGAATTTGCCAAAGACCGGACCTTTGGTTATCGGGCTTCTAATCTATGTGAATATGTAGAAGAGAAGACGAAGGGAGAGTATAAGGCGGACTCTGTAGTTCGAATCAGCCTGTACAGCTTACGGGGCGGTGAGGTCAATGTCATTAAGCACCAGCTTTTGGAGGTTCAAAATTTTAATAAAGTGATTGTCAATGCACTGGATTATGAGGATGTGAAGGTATTCTGTACAGCACTTTATCAGGCCATGGCAGAGGGAAAGAATTTTCTGTTCCGTACAGCGGCTTCCTTTGTCAAGGTACTGGGCGGCGTAACAGATATACCGCTGCTGACAAGAAAGGATATGGTGCAGGAAGAAAGCAAAAACGGCGGAATCATTGTTGTGGGCTCCCATACACAGAAAACTACCGAACAGGTAGAACAGCTCCGTCAGGTTCCAGGCTTGGAATTTATTGAATTTAATTCGGATTTGGTGCTGGAGGACCGTCTGGAGGAAGAAGTAAACAGAGTCAACCAGTTCAGCGAGGAAGCGATTTCCCACGGAAAAACAGTGGTTGCTTATACAAAGCGGAAGCTTCTGGAAGTGGAACATGATACAAAAGAGCAGGCGCTTCTTCGTTCCGTTAAAATATCGGAAGGAGTACAATCGCTGGTAGGTAATCTAAAGGTCAAACCTGCTTTTGTTATTGCAAAGGGCGGCATTACTTCCAGTGATGTGGGTGTGAAAGCGCTGCAAGTCAGCCAGGCACTGGTTCTAGGACAGATTCGGCCGGGAATTCCCGTATGGAAGACCGATGAAGCCAGCAGATTTCCAGGTATACCTTATGTGATATTCCCTGGCAATGTGGGAGCGAAAGAGACGTTAAGGGAAGCGGTAGAAATTTTACTGAAAAAAGAATAGGGCATGCTAATGCGGATTCTAAATGCGTAGGTTTGTATTAGTGCGACGAGCTTGAATCAAACTTACGCAATTACCTAAAAACATTAAATAGGCATTTGCGAAACTCAGTATTCATAACCAGATTTTAGGCAAAACATACAAAAACAGAGCGAATTTAAAACGTTTTTGAGCGGCGTTTTTGTATGTTTTGTCTAAAATCGTCGCTTTGAATCAGACTTACGCAATTACCTATAAAAACATTAAATTTGAAAAGGAGATTTTTAAAATGAAATTATGTACCTTACACACAACAGACAAATTTATGGAGATGATGTCAGATCCGTTTACGAAACCATTTTTGAAAGATAATCCAGATATGGAGCAGATGGATATTACAGATAGTTCTTTAATTGTAGAGACGCAGAAAGCTGGTTATGCAACACCGGCTGTGGCACGCAGGATGTACAATTATATGATGAGCGCGGTAGATGCAGGGGCGGATGCCATTCTGGTTACCTGTACTTCGGTTAATACGGTGACTAAGACGCTTCGTGACCTGATTCCGATTCCGGTTATCAGTGTAGAAGAGCCGGTAGCAGAAGAGGCAGTTGCGAAAGGCAGGAAAATAGGAATTCTGTCTTCTGTAGCAACCAGTGCAGAACCAGTGAAGAGAACGATTTTGGAAAAAGCAGCAGAGGCAGGGAAAGAAGTAGAGGTCAGCATTGAAGTTGCAGATGGTGCGTTTGATGCGTTAAATGCCGGAGACAGGCCGCTGCATGACGATAAGGTACGCGCTGCATTGGCTAAGCTTGCGGACAAGGTAGATGTCGTTGTCTTTGCACAGATGTCTATGGCGCTGGTAGACCATCCTTCCTATGATATTCCGGTATTGAAATTCGGAACGATTAGTTATGAGGCAGCAAAAGAGGCTATGCTGAAAAATCAGAAGTAAGAGGGCAGGAATTCCTGCGCGGATATGGAGGAAGCTATGAGGAAAGTAATTATTTCACTGGCACCGGTGGCAGGCCCTTCTCCGGTTGACCCGGACAGGCTGGCAGAAGATGTGGTAAAGAGTGTGCAGAAAGGCGCCGCCATGTGCCATCTGCATTGTAAGAAGAGAACCGGTGAACTGACGCCGGATACCTGTGTGATTATAGAAAGCTTTGAGAAAATATGTGCCAAATGTGATGTTGTTGTACAGGCTTCAACAGGCGGTATTTCCAATATGACGATTGAGGAACGCTGCAATCCTCTGGAATACTGGCGTGTAGAGAGCGCTTCGCTGAACGGCGGTTCCACTAATTTGGGTGAAGCGGTATATCGGAATTCTTTTGATGATATCCGTTATTGTGCCCGTCAGTGTTATGAGCGTGAGATTCTGCCAGAGACCGAAGTATTTGATATCGGTATGATTAATAATGTAGAAATGGTTGCCAAGGAACAGCCATTTCGTGAGCCGGTGCTTTATAATCTGGTATTTGGCCATAAGGGCGGTATGCAGCCGACGATGGAAGCACTGGCTGCCTTTCGTTCCTTTGTGCCGGAAGGCAGGCTGTGGGGCGTTACCCATTTTGGCAGGGATAATTGGACATTTCTGGCCGCAGCGATTGCTATGGGGGCAACGGTAGTACGTATTGGTTTTGAAGATAGTCCATATCTGGATGAACAGACGAATGCGCAGTATAATTATCAAGTGGTTGAGAAATTAGTACAGTTAATTCGTGCAATGGGCTTAGAGCCTGCTACTCCGGCTGAGGCAAGACAGATTCTGAATCTGGCGCCTAAGTCGAAGAATGGGGCAGCACCATCCAAATGTAACACCGCTGCCGGCTGCGGCGGAACTTGCGGTGGAAATTGTAAATGCCACAGTCATGATACTAAGAAACAGACAGGTATGATTGATATTGAATCCATTGTACGCCAGGTTATGGCAGAGTTGAAATAGGAAAAGGGCTATGGAGGAACGAGTATGATTAAACATGCAGACCGCATCTATCATGGCGGAGATTATAACCCGGACCAGTGGGACGAGGCCACGATTGACAAGGATATGGAATTATTCAAGAAGGCAGGTATTAACTTTGTGGTCCTGCCAGTATTTTCATGGGCAAAATTGGAGCCGCAGGAAGGTGTCTATGATTTTGGCTGGTTGGACAAATTGATGGACAAATTTGCCGAACATGACTTAAAGGTATGCCTAGCTACACCTACAACTGCTCAGCCCGCCTGGCTGTCCAAGAACTACCCAGAGGTGCTTCCTGTTGACAAGCAGGGCCGTAAGAGAACTCACGGCATGCGGGTCTTCTTCTGTGTTAACAGTCCCAAGTACCGCGAACGTGCGCGGGCAATGGCAGAAGAGATGGCAAAACGTTATGCACATCACCCCTCTCTCGTTGTCTGGCATGTCGCAAATGAGTATGGTACATTCTGTTATTGTCCGACCTGTGAGAAGAAGTTCCGTCAATGGTTAAAGAATCGCTATGGTACGATCAACAATTTAAATGAAAAGTGGCATACCAGCTTCTGGGGGCGTACGGTCTATGATTTTGAGGAAATCATGCTGCCGACCGAGTTAAATGACGACTACCGCTTTAATCCAATTGTAAATCTGGATTACCGCCGTTTTATGACGGATTCTACGATAGAATGTTTTGAAAATGAGGCGGAAGTGCTGCGCAGATATAATCCAGAGATTACGGTGCAGACTAATATTTCCGGTCATATTGAGAATCTGGATCAGTTTAAAATGGTCAAACATATGGATATTGCTGCCTGGGACAATTATCCGAAGCCTACCGATGATAAAAGCTTTATTGCGTATAAGCATGATCTGATGCGAGGACTGAAGGGCGGAGAATCCTTTATGATGCAGGAACAGTCCCCGAATCAGCAGAACTGGCAGCCCTATAGTAAGCTGAAACGGCCAGGAGAGCTGCGCATGCTAAGCTATCAGGCAATGGCTCACGGCTCAGATACCTGTTCTTATTTCCAGCTGCGTCAGTCGATTGCCGGACAGGAGATGTTCCATGGTGCGGTAATCAGCCATAACGGACGGGAAGATACCAGAACCTTCCGTGAGGTCTCCCAGATTGGAAAAGAGCTGCAGCAGATTGGCGATAGTTTTATCGGCGGCAGAAGGCCGGCAAAAGCAGGAATTATCTTTGACTGGGACAACTGGTGGGCTATGGAATATGCTTCGCAGAACTGTATGCCTAATAAAAATTTTAACTACTTAAAGAAGATTTCCAAATATCATAAAGTGCTATTTAATCAGAATATTCCGTTGGATATGCTTAGTATTGAGGCTGATTTCAGCGGTTATCGGGTGATTTTTGCTCCTTACTTGTATATGATTAAGGGAGATATTGCCGAGAGGCTTAAGGGATTTGTAGAGCAGGGCGGAACGCTGGTTACTACGACATTATCCGGTCTTGTGGATGAACATAATCGTGCCGTATTTGGAGAATATCCGGGTCCGTTAAAGGAATTGCTCGGAATCTGGGTGGAAGAAACGGATGCTCTTCCTCCGGATGAGAAGAATCAGATCTGTATGGAAGAAGGAAGCGGTTTTACAGAAAAGTCCTATTCCTGCGGCTTTCATTGTGATGTGATCCATACAAGAGAAGCGAACGTGCTTGGACGTTATGGAATGGATTTTTATCAGGGAACACCAGTAGTTACGAAGAATTCCTATGGAAAAGGCCAGGCTTATTATCTGGGGACAGAGCCGGATGAGAAATTCCTGGCAGAACTGGCCAGAGTAATCTGCAGCGAGCAGGAGTTAGCTGCACCTTACCAGACCGTAGGCAACGTTGAGCTGACTGAACGAGTCAATGAAAAGTACAAGACGGTATTTGCCCTGAATTATGATAAGGAACAGGAAGCAGAGATTGACTTGAAAGACGAGACCTTTACAGAGCTGATTACTGGGAAGACTTTGACGGGAAAAGCAAAGATACCGGCATACGATCTGCTGGTTTTAAGAAAGGATATATAAATGGGTAAGAAATTATTTCCAAAGATTGACCAGATTCTACACGGCGGAGATTATAATCCAGAGCAATGGCTGGATCGGCCGGATATTTTGGAAGAAGATATTCGGCTGATGAAACAGGCACATGTGAATGTTGTGACATTGGGGGTATTCTCTTGGTCCGTGACAGAACCGTCAGAGGGGGAATATCATTTTGAGTGGCTGAAAGAGATTATGGACAACCTTTATGCAAACGGAATCTACACGATTCTGGCGACACCGTCTGGGGCGCGTCCGGCATGGCTGGATGAGAAATATCCCGATGCAATACGAACCAGCAGCAAAGGCGTACATCATCTTCATGGCCAGCGACATAACAATTGTATGAGCTCTCAGAACTACAAAACACTTGTTCGAAAAATGGATCACCAGTTGGCGGACCGTTTTGGTTCTCATCCGGGGCTGATTCTATGGCATATTGACAATGAGATTGGAAGCGAATGTTTCTGTCAGCAGTGCCGCAGCCGGTTCCAAATGTATCTGAAAGAAAAATATGATAACGATATTGATAAATTGAATCATGCATGGTGGACAACATTCTGGAGCCATCGTTTTAATAACTTTGAGCAGATTGACCCGCCAACCAGCTTAGGGGAGAAATCCATACATGGTTTGAATCTGGACTGGAAGCGTTTTACTACTTGGAATACAGTGGAATTCTTAATCAATGAAGTCTCTGTATTTCGGGAGAAGACGCCGGATATTCCGATCACAACGAACTTTATGCATCTCTATCCTGCATTGGATTATACAAAGCTGGCGAAAGAGATTGATGTGATTTCCTGGGATAGTTACCCAAGGTGGAATACGGCGGAAGAATCCTTGTATGATACGGCTCTTGGCAATGCATTTGATCATGTGATGATGCGTTCCTTTAAGAAGGACCGCCCATTTATGTTAATGGAAAGCGTGCCGAGCCTGGTGAACTGGCATGATTTCAATAAGCTGAAGCGGCCCGGAGTACATAAGCTAAGCACGGTTCAGACCCTAGCCTGCGGCGGAGATACGGTTCAGTATTTCCAATGGAGGAAGGGCAGAGGTTCCTATGAACAGTATCATGGAGCGGTGATTGACCATCTGGGAAGAAGCGATACCAGGGTATTCCGTGATGTAGAAGAAGTTGGAGCTATGCTGGCAGGCCTTTCAGAGTTACAAGGAACCTTGACACTGCCAAGGGCGGCATTGATCTATGACCAGGAGAATAAGTGGGCAGTGGAGGATGCAGCGGCACTCAGCAAGAAGACCAAGAATTATCCGGAAACCTGTATGAGAATATTTAATATCTTTGAAAGAAACGGTGTAGACCTGGATATTATTTCATCAGAAGAGGATTACAGTCCTTATGATGTAATTGTGGCTCCGATGCTGTATATGTTGAAAGATGGCGTGGCTCAGGCACTGACAGATTTTGTCAAGCGGGGCGGACAGTTAGTTGCGACTTACTTTACGGGTTATGTCAATGAGACAACACTCTGCTATCTGGGAGGATTTCCGGGAGATGGATTAATGGAGTTGTTCGGCCTGTATGCAGAAGAGATTGATACACTGTATCCAAAGGAGAGAAATGGTGTATGTTTTACCGGAAATAGCCCGATACAGGGAACTTATTCGGTAAAAGATTACTGCGAACTGATTCAAGTACAGGATGCACAGGTGCTGGCAGAATATACAGAAGATTTCTATAAAGGAACGCCTGCAGTGACTGTAAAGGAAAGCGGAAAAGGAAAGGCTTATTATGTAGCTGCCCGGGCAGATGAGGATTGTATGGAGCATATATTACTGCAGATCTGGGAGGAACAGAAGATTCCGCTGCAGAAGCTGCCGGTAGGTGTAGAGTATCATAAGCGGGAAAATGAGACATATTCATATGAATTCTATATTAATTATACAGAAGAGCTGCAGACAATCAGCAGGGAGACTAAGGGGATCGATTGCCTGACAGGTGCTGTTGTAGAAGGGGAGTATCAGATGGAGCCTATGAGCAGTTTGATAGTGAAGTGCAAAAAATAGGTCAATGCAGATGGGAAGATCTGCTGTAAGCGGACAATCATTTTAGGAGGTGCAGGGAAGTGGAGAATTTTAATATAGGCGGCGGTAAAGATTTTCTGGAAGAGGAGAAGATTACCATGACCTATTCAGGGGTGTTTACAAGAAATAAAGAAAAGGTGGTCCATATCTGCTTTGAGCGGAAAGAACACGGAAAGCAGGCTTTTGCAGAAGCTGTACTGCCGACCTGCACATTTTTACATAATGATGGTTTTGCAGATGAGGAAATTGAGGCGTTAAAGGTTTATCTGCAGATGAATAAGGATCAGCTTTATGAGAGTGCAAGGCAGATAAATCGAGAAATACTATTTAAACTTTAAGGAATAGGTGTGAATTATGAAACCCTTTCAATGGTTTTATTCATTTGTAAAAAAATATCAGTGGCGGCTTCTGGGTGGTCTTATGCTGACTACTATTGTAGCGGCTTTGGCGCTGCTGACGCCCTATCTTTCAGGGGCGATTGTGACTCAGGTGATTAAGGAAGGGCATTATGAACGGCTGGGATGGATGGTTGCGTTGTTAATTGGCGCAACCATTCTGCGTGGTCTGTTACGTGCGTCCTTTCTTATGGTATATGAGAGTACCTCCCAAAATGTCCTTTATGACATGAGAGATTATGTCTATCGAAGGCTTTTACAGCAGGATTTTGCTTTTTATAACAAAAACCGTACTGGGGACCTGATGTCCCGTCAGACGGGCGATATGGATGCCATTCGGCATTTTCTGGCACATACTATGTATGTGACTTATGAAAATGTCCTTCTTTTTATACTGGCTCTGGTTATGATTTTTACAGTCAATGTGAAGCTGGCCTGTTGTATGATTCTTGTGCTGCCCATATCTGCTCTGGCTGCGGCGATTCAGTTTAAAGTTGTGCGTCCGGTCTTTCAGCGCGCAAGAGAGCGGTTCTCCAGCCTGAACAGTTTTGCTCAGGAAAATATCAGCGGCAATCGGGTCGTGAAGGCATTTGCTAAAGAGGACTATGAGAAAGAGAAGTTTGATAAGGAAAATGAGGGGTATATGGAAGCGGAACTGGCAGGGGCGAGGCTTTCCTCTATTTTTATACCGATTTTTGAATTTGTATCCAATCTGCTTTTAGTCGTTTTGATGCTGATTGGCGGTATCATGGTGATTAATGGGGAAATGGATATCGGCAAGATGGTAACGGTCAACGGCTATCTGTATATGCTGAGCAATCCGCTGCGTCTGGCGGGCTGGCTGGTCAATGATGTCCGCAGGCTGACCGCTTCTCTGGATAAAATCTATGCTACGATTGTGCAGGAACCAGAGATCCGCAGGCCGAAGCATGCAGTGGTTAAGAAGCATTTGGAAGGCTGTGTGGAATTCCGGGATGTTTCCTATCAGGCAGAGGACGAGGATATTATTCATCATGTGAGCTTCACGGCAGAGAAGGGGCAGACAATTGGAATTATCGGAGCAACAGGGGCAGGGAAGTCGACCATTGTGAATTTAATCTGCCGTTTTTATGATGTGACTTCCGGCCAGGTGCTGGTAGACGGCATTGATGTGCGCGACTTGGATTTGTATCAGCTGCGGGACAACATCGGAATGGCAATGCAGGATATCTTTCTTTTTTCGGATACAATTGAAGGAAATATTGCATATGGAAATACGCAGTGTTCGTTTGAAGATGTGGTCCGTGTGGCGAAGATTGCTAATGCAGATGAATTTATCCGCAATGAGACGCCGGATGGTTATGATACCATTGTAGGCGAGCGCGGTATGGGACTATCTGGAGGGCAGAAGCAGAGAATATCTCTGGCTAGGGCGCTGCTTAAGAATCCGTCTATTATTATTTTGGATGATACGACTTCCGCAGTGGACTTAGAGACAGAGAGCCAGATTCAAAATGAGCTGGAACAGGTACAAAAGGATACAACGGTCTTTATTATTTCCCATCGAATTTCTTCGATCCAGCATGCGGACAAAATTCTGGTTCTGGAGGAAGGACGGATTATTGAAGAAGGCAGTCATAAGCAGCTAATGGAAAAGAATGGCTATTATGCAATGGTCTGCCGGCATCAGTATGGTGATTTTAATCCTAAAAAGAAAAAGAAAACGGCCAAATCAGCTGGCAGAGGAGGTAAGACGGATGGCAAGAAATAAATATGATGTAGATGAAGAACTGCACAAGCATTTTGACCTGAATCAGGTAAAACGTCTTTCCCATTATATCCGTCCTTATGCCGGAAAAATGATTTTGTCGCTGATACTGCGTGCTACGGCGAGTGCGGCTATCCTGCTGCTGCCGATTTTTATGCAGCAGGTTATTGATGACTATATTCCTATGGGAAAACTAGGAATTCCGCATATTGTCCGGGTCAGCCTATTATCGTTGTTCCTTGCGGTATACGTTTCCATTGTAATTTGTATTAAGACGAAACTGATGTTTCAGAGCGGGCAGAGCATTATTCGTGATCTGCGTGCTGATTTATTTGATCATCTGCAGAAGCTGCCATTTGATTACTATGACAGTCGTCCGCATGGCAAGATTCAGGTACGGCTGGTGAATTATATCAATAATTTAAGTGACCTTTTATCCAATGGTATTGTCAATACGGTTGTAGATTTGATCAGTCTGGTAGTAATTGTTGGTTATATGCTCTATCTGGACTGGCGCTTTACACTGGTGTGTCTGTGCGGACTGCCGATTCTCTTCGGCGTGGTATTTCTGGTAAAGAAGCAGCAGCGGACGGCATGGCAGACGGCAAGCAACAAGCAGTCGAACTTAAATGCTTATATTGCAGAGAGTATTAATGGAATCCGTGTGACGCAGTCTTTTGTCAGGGAAGAGGAAAATACCGGGATTTTCAACCGCCTAAGTGCTAATTATCGGTCGGCATGGCTACATGCAATTAAGTATAATCTGATATTGCCGCCTTCGGTAGATTTTCTATCCGTGGTGACGACCTCTCTGGTCTATGTGATTGGCGTGCAGATGCTGCGCGGCGGTTCTGCGGCCATGTCTGTTGGTATTATAGTGGCGTTTACCAGCTATATCAGCCGATTCTGGACGCCGATTACCAACTTGGGGAATTTTTACAACGCCCTTTTAACTGCGATTGCATATCTGGAAATGATCTTTGAAACCATTGATGAGCCAGTGATTGTAGAGGATCGGGAAGATGCGGTAGAAATGCCGGAGATTCAGGGAGATGTGGAATTCCGGGATGTCTGCTTTAGTTATGAAGACGGAATTCCGGTATTGGACCATGTAAGCTTGAAAGTGGAACAGGGTCAGACCTGTGCAATTGTAGGACCAACAGGAGCTGGAAAGACAACAATTATTAACCTAATCAGTCGTTTCTATAATGTGAACTCTGGCGGAGTCTATGTGGATGGAATTAATGTGGAGGCGGTGACGATCCGCTCTCTGAGAAAGCAGATGGGAGTCATGCTGCAGGACAGTTTTATTTTCTCCGGCACGATTCGAGACAATATTCGTTATGGAAATCTGGAGGC
Source organism: Lachnospiraceae bacterium (assembly GCA_022791575.1). Classification (GTDB taxonomy): domain Bacteria; phylum Bacillota; class Clostridia; order Lachnospirales; family Lachnospiraceae; genus JAAVZI01. Next base: position 26,203 of record JAAVZI010000060.1, on the reverse strand, counting down.
AAGTGATGAGCAGGTAGAGAATGCAGCTAGAATTGTATGTGCACATTCTTTTATTGAGAAGATGGAAGCAGGCTATGATACTTATGTCAATGAGCGCGGCAGCCGCTTGTCCGTGGGACAAAGACAGTTGATTTCCTTTGCACGGGCATTGCTGGCTGATCCGGCCATTCTGATTTTGGATGAGGCAACTTCTAGTATTGACACCGAAACAGAGATTGCTCTGCAGGAAGGACTGCAGCAGCTTCTAAAAGGACGGACGTCGTTTATTATTGCACACCGGCTGTCTACGATTCAAAACGCAGATGTGATTCTGTATGTCGACCACGGAAAGATTTTGGAACGAGGCAGACATGAGGAATTACTAGAGAAAAAAGGATATTATTATCAGCTTTATACTGCGCAGAGACAGCAATAAAGATAAATATGGTTTTTCACAGAATTCCTATTGCTGCTGTTCCTTCCAAGCTTTGATCTGTTCCAGCCGAGTTTTGAATTTTTGCTCTAAGCCTTGCTGGGTTGGCCTGTAGTATTCCCGGTCTTTTAGAGAGTCCGGCAGGCACTGCATATGAGTCAATGTCTCTTCGGCATCATGGGCATACTGATATCCTCGGCCATAGTCAAGTTCTTTCATTAGATTAGTTACTCCATTGCGAATGACCAGTGGTACGGGTTCAGATAATTGGTTCAGCGCATCTTTTTTGGCTGATTCATAGGCCATATAGAGGGCATTGGACTTTGGCGCCAGGGAGAGATAGACAACTGCCTGGGTCAGATGTACGGTACATTCGGGCATGCCGATATAATGGCATGCCTGATAAGCTGCAACAGAGAGCTCTAAAGCTCTAGGGTCGGCCAGACCTACATCTTCACTGGCAAATCTGGTAATACGTCGTGCCACATAGAGGGGATCTTCTCCTGCTTCCAGCATTCGGGCCAGCCAGTATACCGCTGCATCCGGGTCAGAATTTCTCATAGATTTGTGCAGGGCAGAGATTAGATTATAATGTTCTTCCCCAGCTTTATCATAGAGCAGGGATTTTTTTGATATACATTGTTCCAGAGTTTCTATTGTAACTTTTATTATACCATCTTTGCTCAGACTGCCGTTTAAGACCACCATTTCCAGTGTGGAAAGAGCAGTCCGGGCATCTCCATTGGCAAATACGGCAATCATATTCAGCATTTCATCTGTAATATCAATCTGCTGGGTTCCAAATCCCCTATTATCTTTTAAGGCACGCAGAAGCAGTGTCTGCAAGTCTTCGGGTTCCAATGCGTGCAGGACGAATACCTTACAGCGGGAAAGGAGCGCGCTGTTGATTTCAAAAGAGGGATTCTCGGTAGTAGCGCCAATCAGAATAATGCTGCCTTTTTCCACAAAGGGCAGAAATGCATCCTGCTGTGCTTTGTTAAAACGGTGGATTTCATCTACGAATACGATTGTGCGTTCCCCATAACGGCGGTTATCTTCTGCTTTCTGCATGACAGTGCGGATTTCTTTAATCCCGCTGGTGACCGCAGAGAAATCAATAAAGACAGATTTGGTCTGGCTGGCAATGATACGGGCTAAAGTGGTCTTGCCGACGCCAGGCGGACCCCAGAAGATCATAGATGAGATCTGATCACTTTCAATCAGCCGGCGCAGAATTTTGCCTTCACCCAGAAGATGGGACTGTCCGGCAAATGCCTCCAAGGACTGAGGGCGGAGTCTGGCTGCCAGGGGCTGAGTCAGGTCGTTTTCAAAAAGTGTTAATTGTTTCATAGTTTCCTCATAATTTGTTCATATAATAGTTCATAAATAATGTTGCAACGAGTGATTGTGAACTGATGTTCACCTATTTATACTATATGCCGTTTAGCAGAAAAAATCAAGTCTTGAAAAAGCAATACGGCGTATGGTACAATAAAAAATGCCCGTATGAGCACAGGTACGGTTTGTATATGGGTATTTTACAGGAGAATGGAGTGTATAAAATGAAATTGTTGATATTGATAATTTATTTTGCGGTGCTGATTGGAATTGGAATCTATTGCCGCAAGCATGCAACGGACGTGAATGGCTTTGTATTGGGTGGACGCTCTGTTGGTCCCTGGCTGACTGCCTTTGCCTATGGAACTTCGTACTTTTCAGCAGTAGTATTCGTTGGCTATGCGGGTCAGTTCGGCTGGAAATATGGAATTGCAGCAACGTGGGCTGGTATTGGAAATGCGGTGATAGGTTCGCTATTTGCCTGGCTGATTTTGGGAAAGCGTACAAGAATCATGTCGCAGCATTTAAAATCAGCAACTATGCCGCAGTTTTTTGGAGAACGATTTGGAAGTAAACCTTTAAAAATTGCTGCTTCAGTGATTATCTTTATCTTCCTGGTGCCTTATACGGCCTCATTATATAATGGTCTTTCAAGATTGTTTGGCATGGCTTTTGACATTGATTATTCGGTATGTATTATCTTAATGGCGGTTCTGACAGCCATTTATGTAATTGTAGGCGGATATATGGCGACAGCGATTAATGATTTTATTCAGGGGATTATTATGCTGTTTGGTATTGTTACTGTGATCTTTGCAGTATTACATAGCAAAGGCGGGCTGACAGCGGCTTTTGAAGGCTTGTCACAGGTGGTAGACCCAGCGGTATCAGAGAAAACAGGAGCATTTTCTTCTTTATTTGGACCGGACCCGCTGAATCTGTTCTTCGTGGTTATTTTAACTTCCCTTGGAACCTGGGGACTGCCGCAGATGGTTCAGAAATTTTATGCGATTAAAGATGAAAGTTCGATTAAAAAGGGAACCATTATTTCTACCGTTTTTGCATTGGTGGTGGCCGGCGGCTGTTATTTCCTCGGTGGATTTGGCCGGTTATTTTCCGACCAGATTGATATAGCCCAAAATGGCTTTGATTCTGTGATTCCGGCAATGCTTTCTAATTTGGGACCTGCTTTGATTGCATTGGTAGTCATTCTTGTTCTGTCGGCTTCTATGTCAACCTTATCTTCTCTGGTCATGGCTTCCAGTTCGACACTGACGATTGATTTTCTGAAAGATAATTTTATTAAGAAAATGAGTGATAAGAAGCAGGTGATCTATATCCGCGGGCTTGTGCTGGTATTTATTGCAATTTCAGCAGTGATTGCATTGGTTCAGTATAAGAGCAATGTTACATTTATTGCTCAGTTAATGGGTATTTCCTGGGGAGCTTTGGCAGGGGCGTTTCTGGCGCCGTTTTTATACGCACTTTATTGGAAAAAGGTATCAAAAGCCTCCTGTTATGCATGCTTTGTATTCAGCTGTGTATTGATGATTGCCAATATGCTGTTTCGGGAGTCATTTCCGGTTATTCTCCAGTCGCCGATTAACTGCGGGGCGATTGCTATGCTGGCCGGACTGGTGATTGTTCCAGTTGTTAGTTTATTTACAAAAGCGCCAGACGAAAAGAATGTGGAGCATTCGTTTGCATGCTTTCAGTAACTATAATTGATTTGTCAGCAGATTGAAAAAAATATAGGAATATAGAGTAAGATGATAAGGAACAATGGAAAAATAGTAAGCAGTTTTCCATTGTTCCTTATCCTTTTTATGAATGAATACACAAAAAATATTGTTAGTTTCGGAATGATGCGATTCTTATAATTGAATTTTCCACACAGATTCTATTTGTTCTATAATTTCCGGCATAATGTTTAACCAGCTTATGCAGCGGTTTAAAATGATGGCGTCTCCGCTGATAACGCCTTCTAGTTGTTCTAATACTCGGTCCACGTCTGGAATGATCTCAGTTTTTACAGAAATATCATAGGCTTCAGCACACTGCCGGATCACTCCTGACAGCCTTCCAGAATTAGAAACAGGTGAATCCAGATAGAAGCAGGCCTCTGAAATATTGAGGTATGTTAGTTGATCCAATATCAATGCAACTGCTTTTTGTGTCTGCTCAATAATGCGGTATGTTCCCCGCAGTCCTGCCAAATCCCGTATGGTTGCATCTCTGCAGTAAAAAATAGGGGAACCCGATAATGCCACTTCCAGTGTGATAATTGTATTAAATCCATCAATATGCACGGTTTTTGGAAGGTTCTTAGCACCGTTTTGCAATAACTCCCTGCTATTGCGTATGTGAATCCATTCTGTTGCAGAAACCGATCTTGCTAGAGCCAGCCGCTGTCTTTCTGAAAACATATAATGATTGCCAACAAATGTTGTAGTGGGCTTCACATCATATCCCTGATCCAATAGAAATTGAACTTCATCGGCTGCCTTTTTTAAAAGCTCCAGCTGCTGCCCTTTGAATTGTTTTTCGTCTTCTGGAATATATCCCCGTCTGCTCATAATCTTTCAACCTCTTCCAATCAGCTTTTGAATTTAATAATATTTTTTTATGTGAAATATGTTTTTCTAAATATAGGTTATCATAAAATAAAAGAGATGTACAGCTGTGATTAAGAAAATGGCAGGATAAACTTATGAACTAAAATATTTATAAAATCACTGTTTTCTATGGTATTTACAGAATAAATTTTTAAATCTTGAAAATTTATCCTGTAAATACCATACAGAAGAGAATTTAACACTTTTGTAATTCTGTAAGTTTTCCTGAAGAAAATGAAAAGGTTTTTCTAAAAACACAAGAAAAAATGGCTTAAAAAGATGTGGTGTATATTTTGGGGCTTGACTTGTGTAATGAAAAATGCTACAATATGTGTAATAAAAAATGCTGTGGAGGAAAACGTGCTAAAGGATACCTATAAAAAATGTTGTCGATTGGCTGAGCGATATAAGGGATATATTGATACATCAGAGCTGTTGTTGGAAGGACTGACGAATCGGCAGATTTCAGAATTTGTTGCCAATGGAATGTTGGAAAAAGTGTGTTATGGCACTTATTGGTTTGATTGTGCTGAGTATGTTAAGCCAGATGCTTATAAGGCAATTGAAATATGCCGAAGTAATCCAAAAGCAGTGATATGTGCGGACAGTGCGTGTTTTTATCAAGGGCTTATTGAGATAGAACCATCCGTTGTTTCTATTGCGACCAGGAGAGATGACAGGAGTAAATTCGCGATGAACTTTCCTGTATCAAGGCATTATTATTCCAGTAATTATTTTGCAGAACATCAGAAAGTCGTAGAAACTGAATTTGGACAGTATATTGTGTACGATGTAGAGCGGAGTGTTTGCGATTGTATACGATTTAAAAAGTATATAGATGAGGATATATTCTGTTTGGTTATTGACTGTTATAGAAAACAGAAAAAAGCAATTAATAGGCTAACTGATTATGCAGAAAAATTACATATGTTAAATCAGGTAAAAAAATATCTGTGAAAATAAGAGAAGTTTCGTAAAAAGGCAGGATTAAAATGGAAATAGGACAAATAAAGGATATGGAAACATTACAGTTTGATTGGGAAGAGTTAGGCATATCTAATGATTTTCTGTTTGGAAAAGTTATGCAGAATCCAGAACTGTGCAAAGAATTATTGCTGAGAATATTACCGGATCTAAAAATAGAACGCATTGAATATCCAGAATTACAAAAAAGCATCAAACCAGATATGGATGCCAGAAGTGTCAGGCTGGATGTGTATGTTAAGGATGAGAAAGAGGTTATTTATGACATAGAAATGCAGATAACCAATACAAAGGAATTGCCAAAGAGAAGTCGATATTATCAAAGCATGATAGATTTACAGCTCATTGATAAGGGACAGCATTACAAAAATTTAAACTGAAGTTTTATCATTTTTATTTGTCCGTTTGATGTTTTTGGAATGAACAGACATATCTATACCTTTGAAAATATATGTAAAGAGGATAATCGGATTTTTATGGGAGATGAAGCAACCAAGATATTTTTGAATGCACAAGGGACTTTGGAGGATGTCAGTAAAGAACTAAAAGCATTTCTGGATTATGTCGTGGGGAAGAAAACAGAAGATTCCTATGTAAATAAACTGGAACAAGCACTAAAGAAGGCAAAGAAAAACAGAGAATGGAGGCATGAGTATATGACATTGTTAATGCGTGATCAGGAGAATCAGGAAATAGGAGAAAAACGTGGAACAAAAAAGATGGCTAAATTGATAATGTTATTAAATGAAGATGGTCGGCTATCCGATATTGTCAGAGTATCACAAGACGAAGAATACCGCCAGAAACTTTATGCAGAATATCATATTATCTAACAGTGAAAATGTTATAAGCAGAGAATATAAAGCTGTCCGGCCATGGTGGAATAATAGCAGCCGGGCAGCTTCTGTGAATTTAAATCACTGCAGCCGTGCAGTTCTCTTTGCAAATCAGTCTCTATGCATAGAAATGTTATTCATATCATAATGACTTAAGTTGTCATGAATTCCACGGTTGTCAGCCTGTGCAATCAACGCATCCCGATCCTTTTTACTGGACAGCGCATCGTTATAGGCGCTAGGGCCTCCTACACAGCCGCCCTCGCATACCATACCTTCAATGAAGTCTTCCGGCAGGCGGGCTGCTTTTAGTAAGAGAAGTGCTTTTCGGCATTCCTTTACTCCATTCGCTTTGTATACGTTTGCATCAATATCTGTATTGGTTTCTTTCAGACTCTGCAGAACGGCAGCCGTTACTCCGCCCGAATTGGCAAATCTTTTTCCATAAGTGGAAGCTGTCTGGTCTGTATTCTCGCAAGGCTGTAAAGATACGCCTTTTGCTTTCATAATAGCCCGGATTTCACTGTAGGTCAGGACATAATCCGCATTTCCTTCAATCTTCTGATCAACTACTTCGGATTTTTTTGCAATGCATGGGCCGATAAATACAGTAACCGCGTCCGGTTCTTTTGCCTTAATCAATCTTGATACGGCACACATGGGTGAAACGGTGGTTGATATGCATTCAGCTAACTCTGGATAGTGCAGACGAACCAGATTGACAAAAGCTGGACAGCAGGAGGTAACTTTCTTTTTGCCCTCTTGATAAGCTTCTGCCCATTCTTCCGCTTCATAGGCAGCGGTCATATCTCCGCCAAGACCTACATCATAGAAATCAGTGAAACCGACCTCTATCATAGCCTTTTTCCAGCTTGCCGTAGTGATATCTTTGCCAAATTGCCCTTCACTAGCAGGTGCAGCCATGGCATAGACTTTTTTCCCGGATTTCAGCGCTTCAATGACATTGACAATAAAGGTTTTAGAGCTAATGGCGCCGAAAGGACATCTATGAATACAATTTCCACAGCGAATGCATTTATCCTTATCAATTACAGAAAGGCCCAGTTCGTTGTATGTAATGGCATCCACAGGACAGCTGTGTTTGCAGGGTCTTTTTAAATGTGCGATTGCATTATAAGGACATGCTTGGGCACATTTTCCGCATTCTTTGCACTTGGAAGGATCAATATGGGATCGGTGCCGGCCGGCTTCAATCGCATTGAATTTGCAAGCATTGATACATGCCTTCCCAAGACAGTTTTGACAATTTTCCGTTACCGTGTAGCTGGAGATTGGGCAGTCTTCACAAGCAGAGCTGAGAACCTGAATCACATTGCCGTCATCAACAGGGCCAGGTGCTTTGCCTTCTGCCAGTCGAACCCTCTGCCGGATAATTTCCCGTTCTTTGTAAATGCAGCAGCGGAATCTAGGTGTTGGTCCCGGAATCAGTTCCAGAGCAATATAATCCCGTTTGGCTTCGAGTTCTCCGGCAAAAGCCAGCTTAGCCACTTCTTTAAGTACATCATGCTTAATTCGGATTACGTTTTCATCAGCATACATATAGTTACCTCCTTTTTCTTGATTGTATTTGTAATTCTATTGTATAATAGATTCGTAATGTTTTTCAAGCATTTTGTGCATAAATCTACTACTTCCGGGGAAATAAAAAAGATAAGACAAGAAATGGTTTTACAGAAGTTGAAACGGACAGAAAGGAAGCAACTGAGATGATTATTGATTTTCATACCCATACATTTCCAAGTGAATTGGCATTCAAGACCATTCCCAAATTAGCACAGGCGGGAAATATTGTTCCTTATACGGATGGGACTAAGCATCAGCTTATACAGTCTATGAAGGAATCCGCAGTAGATTATTCTGTTCTGCTGCCGATTGCTACCAGACCGGCGCAGACAGAGAAGCTGAACCGGCTTGCGGCAGAGACCAACCAGACAACAGAGGAGACAGGGCTGCTGTCTTTCGGCACACTGCATCCAGATAACGAAGATTACAAAGAACAGATCCGGCAGATTGCAGACTATGGTATCAAAGGTGTCAAATTACATCCCTGTTATCAGGATCTGGAAATGGATGATATCCGCATGCTGCGAATTGTATACTGTATACAGGAGTATGGGTTAATTACGATTTTTCATGCAGGATATGATGTGGGCTTTCCAGGCTGTCGGGCTGCTATGCCAGAACGTTGTCTACACTTAATAGAAGAAATCCATCCCCGTCGATTAGTGCTTGCTCATATGGGCGGCTGGGGCTGCTGGGATGAAGTATCTGAGAAGCTTGCCGGACTGGATGTCTGGTTCGATACGGCTTTTTCTATAGGTGAAATCAGGTCTTATACGCCCAATACAAGAAGCAGGGAAGAGAGCCAGATGTTGACAGAAGCGCAGTTGCGAAAGCTTGTCAGGAAGCATGGCGCTGACCGTGTGCTCTTTGGCACGGATTCTCCATGGGGCAGCCAGCAGGAGACGCTAGAAAAGCTGGAACAATGTGGCTTTACAGAAAAGGAATTAAAAATGATAAAGGGAGAGAATGCGGCTCGGCTTTTGAATTTATAAAATACGAAAGATAAAAAATGTTCCACCTTTTTTCGGCAGCCATGTCTATATAAGTGAAAGCTTTCAAGGAGGTCAAAGTAAATGGACAGACAGGATGCCGAAATGTATATAACAGAATATTTAGAACCCGTTTACCGAATTGTTGTACATGAACAAGAGTTTCATATTTACACTTCGGACAGTACAATGGAAAATTTTTGCGAATAGTATCATCTCGTATTCGCAATCTTGTTTTACTACCACATACAGGACATAAAAGCCATAGTCGTTGTTCCATATTACTTTCTCTGAAATGTAATTGAAGTGATAATATCAGCCGCCCCGCCAACAACCCCAAGCCCCGCACCAAGAATTAAGCCAATCTCGGCCATCATCGATATGGATTTCATGCTTCTACGAAAGCATTTATTGTTATTCCATTTTTCGGTAATATTTTTTCAAACCTGTCCGCAGCAGCGTCAATACGCTGTTCAAATTCTTTTTTCGCCTTGTCTTGACTTGATGAGTAAGGCAATCCCTATTGCGATTAGGATAATACCAGCAATAATATTGGCAATGTAAGCTCCATAATAAAGGGGGATAGCTTGTTGATGTTCACCTTTAGCCCCATTTCAGATAGCTGTTCCAATAAGAAATATGGCCGGCAGTTAAGTCTCCTATCCGGCATAAAAGTTCAAGATCATTGCGAAACTCGTCGCTTTGATACAGACTTTTGCAAATGCCTAATAAAAGTTCCGTTACTTATAGTTCAAAATCAAATAATTTTATACTCCTGCACAGTCTCCATACAACAAAATGACTATTGCAATAGTAATTATATTTTTATACTATCAGAATAGTCATTTTCAATCAATACAATTTTATTATGATTATATAATTATTTTGATTTAAGTTTGTTGTTTCTGAAGCGCAAAAGCTCACAAATCAGGTAAACAAGCATAAAAACTACAATAGCTAGGAGTGTAATGTAAATCATTAAGCATGTTTTCCTAGTTCAAATGCTTTTTTATTCAATGCTATATATTTCGGCGGCACGCAGCTTTCAATTGCTTCCTGCCAGCTTTCTTCGCTGATTTCTTTAAAATATTTGGATAATCGGCCCATCAGCACGATATTTACAGCTTTTGCTGACCCGGCCTGTTCTGCCAGAGAAAGGCAGTCCATAGCATCGATTCGAATTCCGCGTTCTGATATTTTCTCCACCAGCTGTTCGGGATATTCTGCCGCTCCCGTAATGACTGGCATAGGTTCAATCTCCTGGGTACTGGTAATCATCTGTCCTTCCGGCTTTAAGTATTCCAGCCATCTGGCAGCTTCCAGTTTCTCAAAAGAAAGAATATAATCCGCTTCTCCCTTGTCAATCACCGGAGAATAGACTTTACTGCCAAAACGTACATATGTAACAACACTGCCGCCTCGCTGGCTCATTCCGTGAACTTCGGATACTTTGACATCATAACCGTTTTCCATTAGGACATGTCCTAGTAATTTGCTGGCAAGCAGCGTACCCTGTCCGCCAACACCTACAATCATTATATTTTTCGTTTCCATATCCATCCTCCTATGCTTTCAGTGCATCAAATTTACACATTTGAGTACAGACTTCACAGCCGATACATAAGGTATTGTCAATTACAGCATTTTTGCCGCGGACAGATATTGCCGGACAGCCAATCTTCATACATGCCCCACAGCCCTTGCATTGTTCTGCATCAACATGAAGCGGTGGTTTATGTACCGTTCCCTTGATCATAACACAAGGACGGCGGCTGATGATAACAGAGGGCTCTTTCGCGGCCAGCTCTTCCTTCAATACCGATTCTGCCTGTTCCAGGTCATAAGGGTCTACGACGCGGACACGCTGAATACCCAGAGAATGACAGAGCGCTTCTAAGTTGATCTGCCCTGCTGGTTCTCCGCGCAGGTTTTTACCAGTTGTTGGGTTCTGCTGATGGCCGGTCATTCCGGTAATGGAATTATCCAGAACAATGACGGTAGAATTACTTTGGTTATAGGCAATATTGGCCAGGCCAGTAATACCAGAGTGGGCAAATGTAGAATCGCCGATTACGCCGACACTATGTTCTTCCCCAGCTTCACCCATCGCTTTGTTAAATCCATGAAGTCCAGAGCAGGAAGCTCCCATGCAGACATTTAAGTCCATAGCATTCAGTGGTGCAATCGCTCCCAGCGTGTAACATCCAATATCGCCATAGACCATACAATTATGTTTCTTTAACAGATAGAAAATACCGCGGTGCGGGCATCCTGCGCACATAACAGGAGGTCTTACCGGAATGGAATCCTCCAGACGGGCACACTCTGACAGCTGTAGATTCTTTTTTTGATTTTGTAACCATGAATCATTGGATGAAAGCGATTCCAGCCAATGAAGGACACATGTTTTGACCAATCCTTGAGAAAACTCACCTGTAATTGGAAATAGGTCTTTGCCATGAACAAAAAGTCCCAGCTGCTTACAATGATTTTCAATAATCGGGTCCAATTCCTCCAATACAATTAGGTGATCCACCTGTTCTGCAAAATCACGGATCAGCTGTTCTGGAAGCGGATAAACCATTCCTAGTTTCAGAATACTGGCATCGGTTCCAAAGACTTCTCTGGCATATTGATAAGAAGTAGAAGATGTGATAATACCAAAAGAGGTATCTCCTAATTCCATACGGTTAATCTCTGCTTGTTCTGCATAGGCAATCAAATCTTTTGTACGCTGTTCCACACGCAAATGGGCATTTCTTGAATTAACCGTCATCATAACACGCGTAGGGTCTTTGACATAAGGAATCTGCTGAAACGGCACCGGTTCTTCCGTATCAACAATACTCTGTGAATGAGCAATCCTGGTACACATTTTTACAAAAACCGGAGTATGGAACTGTTCAGATAGATTGAACGCCAGTTTGGTAAATTGCTTTGCCTCCATGGAATCAGATGGCTCCAGCATGGGAACCTTAGCGGCAATGGCATAGTGTCTGGAATCTTGTTCATTTTGAGAAGAGTGCATTCCGGGATCATCCGCAACAAAGATGACCAGTCCAGCGCTGACACCCTGATAAGATATCGTAAATAATGGATCTGCGGCAACATTCAGTCCGACATGTTTCATGGCGCAGGCGCTTCTCGCTCCGCCTAGGCTTGCACCATGAGCAGTTTCCAAGGCTACCTTCTCGTTGGGTGCCCATTCACAGTAGATTTCATCGTATTTTGCTGCTTCTTCCGTAATCTCCGTACTGGGTGTGCCTGGATAACTGGAAATAATACTGCAGCTTCCCTCATACATTCCTCTGGCAATCGCCTGATTGCCAAGCATTAGTTGTTTCATAGGTTCCTCCTGAATTTAGTGTTCTTTTTCCATAGTTTCTCTTGCTACCAGATTATCTACGCCATACTGTCTGCGTAAGCGGGGTTTCTCTATCTTACCAGTTGCATTTCTGGGAATTTCTGCAAATATAATTTCTTTCGGTCTTTTATAACGGGGCATGCCCTCGCAGAATTCGTGAATTTCCCGCTGGCTGCATTCCATGCCGTCTTTGATTTCAATAATGGCTGCCGTCTTTTCACCTAGACGTTTGTCTGGCATTCCGATCACGGCAACATCCTTCACTTTATTGTGGGCGCGGATAAAGTCTTCAATCTGTACAGGGTAAATATTTTCACCGCCGCTGACAATGACATCTTTCTTGCGGTCTACCAGAAAGATAAATCCATCTTCATCTTGTCTGGCCATATCACCGGTAAGCAGCCAGCCGTCCTTTAGAACTTCATCCGTAGATTTGGGATCATTATAATAACAGGTCATAACGCCAGGACCTCTGACGCAGAGTTCTCCCACTTCCCCTTGAGAAACTGTTGTCCCATTTTCATCAATAATCCTGCATTCCCAGCGGTAACCGGGAATTCCAATAGCGCCTACCTTATGTATATGTTCCATGCCCAGATGTACACAGCCAGGTCCGGTTGATTCAGACAGACCGTAGTTAGTATCATACAAATGATTTGGAAAATATTTCTTCCATCGCTTAATTAACGACGGCGGAACCGGCTGGGCGCCGATGTGCATAAGCCGCCACTGCTCTAAAGAGAAGTCTTCCAGCTTCAGATCCTCCCTGTCCAGGGCATCCAGGATATCTTGTGCCCACGGAACCAGCAGCCATACAATGGAACAATGTTCTTGTGAAACAGCTGTCAGAATCTGTTCTGGCTTTGTACCCTTTAACAGAACCGCCTTACTGCCGGCAACCAAGCTTCCCATCCAATGCATTTTAGCGCCGGTATGATACAGCGGCGGTATACAAAGGAAGATATCTTCACGGCTGGTTGCATGATGCTTTTGTTCCATTTCGGCAGCCTGAGTCAGGCTCAGGTGTTTATGTAAAATTGCTTTTGGAAATCCCGTGGTTCCTGAGGAAAAATAGATCGCACCGTCATCTTCATCGGTAATTTCCACATTGGGAGAATGGCTGGAGCAGTCGGCAACCATTTCCCGGTAACTTTCAGCAAAGGACGGACAGCCATCGCCTACGAAGATCAATAAGCGGCCCTGAATCAGTTCATCTGCAATGGTTTCGATACGCCCGATAAATTCTGGCCCGAATACCACCATGTCTACTTCGGCAAGCTTTGCGCAGTATAGAATTTCTTCAGAAGAATAACGGAAATTAAAGGGAACCGCTATAGCGCCTGTCTTTAACACTCCAAAATAAATAGGCAGCCATTCCAGACAGTTATACATAATAATGGCCACCTTATCTCCTTTTTTAATTCCCCGTTCAATGAGAAGATTGGCAAAACGATTGGCTTTTTCATCAAAAACACTCCAGGTAATTTCCCGTCGGTAGGGAACCGGACTGGTGGGCTGAATTAATTCAAAGTCTTTCCAGGTCATTCTCCGAGAATCTTTCATTTCTGGATTCAGTTCCACTAAGGCAACTTCATCTCCATAGATTTTTGCGTTTCTTTCCAGAAATTGGGTAACTGGCATAATCACTCTCCCTTTCATTTTCATCGGTATTTAGGTAATTGCGAAAGTCGCATTTAAGGCGACGAGTTTGAACAATCGATACAAAAATTCCGCTCAAAGACGTTGATTGGACACGAGGAGGGGCCCAGCTTTGCTGGGAGGAGTCCTGGTGTCAGCACTTGATTCGCTGCATTTTTGTATCGATTGCCCAAACTCTGACATTGAAATGAGAGTTTCGCAAATGCCTATCATCAGTATCTTCCGCATATAGTTGTATGATTTAAGTCATATGGTTATTATAACAGATTATAGAAAAGGTGTAAACCTTATTTCTGGAGTTGCAATATAAAGGAAAAGAGGGTATACTGTATTGTCAGATGGTTGCGAAAGTTGTCATGAATCAGACTTTGTTAATGTGAACTTTTGTGAAACACAATATTCATAATCAGAGTTTGAGCAAACGATATAAAAACGAAGCGAATCTAAAACGTTTTTGAGCGTAGTTTTTATATCGTTTGTTCAAGCTCGTCGCTATGAATCAGACTTTCACAACCACCTATTTACCAATATGGAATTAAGGAGTGTTTTGATATGAAATGGGATAAATATACTGTGAAAACAGTTACCAGTGCGGAGGATGTGCTGAGTGCCGTGTTTGCAGAGCTGGGTGTGGAAGGGGTGCAGATTGAGGACAAGATTCCATTGTCTGAAGAGGAGAAGCAGAAGATGTATATTGATATTCTGCCAGAACTTCCAGAAGATGATGGGGTGGCTTATGTGAGTTTTTTTCTGGAAGCGGGGAAAGATCATAAGGAATTGCTGCATAATATTAAGGAAGAAATGGAAAGTCTGCGGGAATTTATGGATATTGGGGAAGGAACAATAGAAGAGACAACAACAGAAGATATTGACTGGATGAATAACTGGAAAGAATTTTTTAAACCATTTGTGGTGGACGATATTTATATTAAGCCAAGCTGGGAAGAGGCAGGGGAGGAAGCAAAAGGAAAAATGCTGATTGAGATAGATCCGGGAACTGCCTTTGGGACAGGAAAGCATGAGACCACCCGGCTTTGTATCCGGCAGCTGAAGAAATACGTCAGTGAAGGCTGTAAGGTTCTGGATATTGGCTGTGGGAGTGGTATTTTATCTATTGTGGCAGCCAGACTGGGGGCAGCGGATATTTTGGGGCTAGATGTGGACCCGGAAGCGGTAAAGGTATCCTGGGAAAATATTGAGATCAATCATATTTCGAGGGAACAGTGCCAGTTTGCGGCTGGAAATATAATAGAAGAAGAATCATTACAGCAATTGGCGGGAGAAAATGCGGATGTAGTAACGGCAAATATATTGGCTGATATTATTATTCCTCTGGCGCCAGTGGCAGCGGCAAGGTTGACAAACGGCGGGATTTTTATTTCATCAGGAATTCTGTATACAAAGGAAGAGGCGGTTACTGAGGCCATCAAAAGGGCAGGAATGAAGCTTGCAGAAGTGACAAGGGATGGTGATTGGGTTTCGATCACTGCCAGAAAGCAGGGATAGCATGTATCATTTTTTTATTCAGGCATATCAGGTCCGTGGGGACTCTATTAAAATAGAAGGAAAAGATGTGAATCATATTAGAAATGTTCTGCGTATGAAGCAAAAGGAAGCGCTGTCTGTGACAGACGAGGACGGTGTAGAGTATTTTTGTGAAATTCAAAAGATGGAGGAAGAGGCCGTTTGGCTGTCTGTGAAAGATCAGACAGATGTCAGCCATGAACTGCCTGCGGAAATTGTATTATTTCAAGGCCTGCCGAAAGGGGACAGAATGGAGCTGATTATACAAAAGGCAGTAGAACTGGGTATTCATACGGTGGTTCCTATGGAGACACGGCGCTGTGTGGTTCGGCTGGATGAGAAGAAGAAGGAGACTAAGTGCAGGCGGTGGAATGCTATTGCAGAAAGTGCGGCCAAGCAGTCAAAAAGATCCAGAATTCCTCAGGTTCATTCAGTTGTTACTTTTCAGCAGGCCTTACAGATGGCAGAGGGATATGAGGCGGTCTGTATTCCTTATGAACAGACGAAGGGTATGCAGCCGCTTAGAGAGTTTCTGGCAAAGCTGAAGCCTGGAATTAAGGCAGGTTTTTTTATTGGGCCGGAAGGCGGTTTTGAAGAAGAAGAGGTTCAGTTGGCGGCTGAACAGGGCATAGTTCCTGTTTCTTTGGGGAAGCGGATATTGCGGACTGAGACAGCCGGAATTGCACTGTTGTCTGTGATGATGCTGCAGTTAGAGGAGTAATAACTGATTTACTTACCGTTCCTAAATGGAATAGGGCAGAGAAGATTGGGAAACTCTACTGAATAAAGAAATATTATATGGTTTCCCGTTTGAAAAAGGGAGCGGCTTGAAAGATAAAGGAGAATGTTATGGAAGTATATCTGGATAATTCTGCAACGACAAAATGTACAGATTCTGTGAAAGAAATTATGATACAGATTATGACAGAGGATTACGGCAATCCATCTTCACTGCATTTAAAGGGAGTGGAGGCAGAACATTATATTAAGGAAGCGAAAGAGCGAATCGGCAGGATTTTGAAAGCTGGAGAAAAGGAGCTGATCTTTACTTCTGGTGGAACGGAATCAAATAATATGGCTATTATTGGTACTGCCACTGCGAATCAGCGTATGGGAAAGCATCTGATAACAACAAAGATTGAACATGCCTCGGTTATAAAGCCGTTCCAATATCTGGAAGAGCAGGGATTTGAAGTTACCTATCTTCCCGTGGATTCCTATGGAACGATTGAACTGCAGGCGTTGGAGCAGGCGGTTCGGGAAGATACTACCTTAGTGTCTATTATGCATGTAAATAATGAAATAGGAACAATACAGCCTGTAGAAGAGGCAGCACGCATCATCAAGAGGATAAACAATAGAACATATGTTCACTGTGATTCCATACAGGGATTTGGAAAGCTGCCAGTTCAGCCTCATAAAATGGGAATAGACCTGCTTTCTGTAAGCGCGCACAAGATTCATGGGCCGAAGGGTGTGGGATTTCTTTATATAAATGAAAAGGTTAAAATTAAACCATTGATACTGGGTGGCGCGCAGCAAAGGGATATGCGTTCTGGTACAGAAAATGTTCCCGGAATTGCAGGGCTGGGACAAGCGGCAATGGAAGCATATACAGATTTGGACCAGAAAAGCAGAGCCATGTATCAGCTGCGGTCATATTTTATCGGGCAGATCCTGCAGTTGGAGAATGTTAGTATCAATGGTTATGCAGATGAGAGAAATGCGCCCCATATTATCAGTGTTAATTTTGACGGCGTGCGCAGCGAGGTACTACTGCATGCATTGGAGGAGAGAGGAATCTATGTATCTTCCGGCTCGGCCTGTGCGGCAAATAAACGCGCTAAAAGCGCTACGCTGGCGGCGATAGGCAGGTCCGGGGAACAGGCAGAAGGTACAATTCGATTCAGCTTTTCACGAGAAACAACTCAGGAGCAGCTGGATTATTGCCTTGAGCAGATTCAGAGCCTGCTGCCGGTGCTTCGGAAATATAAAAGACATTAATGGCAATAATCGGATGGAATGGAGGCTTGACAAAGAGCCTGTGAGACTTCATAATGATATGAGATAAGATTGTAAGATTAAGAAGAAAAAGAAGGAATCTATGTGAATAAAGAAGAGTTTCAGCAGTTTTTAAATCAGAGTATTGTATTACTGGATGGAGCAACCGGTTCTAATCTTCAGAAGAACGGAATGCCTGCGGGGATCTGTGTGGAGCAATGGGTATGTGAGCATGAAGAGGTTTTGCAGGAATTGCAGAAGGATTATATCCGCTGCGGAAGCCAGATTGTCTATGCCTCTACATTTGGAGCCAATCGTATCAAATTAAAGGAATTCGGTCTGGAGGAGCAGGCCGGTGAGATTAATCGACGGGCAGTGGCAGTTTCCCTCAAGGCAGCACAGGGAAAGGCACTGGTTGCCGGAGATATCACTATGACCGGGCAGCAGTTAGAACCGCTGGGGCCGGTTACATTTGAAGAAGTGGTAGAAGTGTATAAGGAGCAGATGAGCGCTTTAGAGCAGGCGGGAGCAGACCTGCTTGTGGTAGAGACGATGATGAGCCTTCAGGAGACACGGGCAGCGCTGATTGCTGCCAAAGAAGCGGTCAGCCTGCCGGTGATGGCAACTATGAGTTTTGATGAAGAGGGAAGAACCCTGTATGGAACAGATGCCAAAACAGCGGCAATCGTATTAGAAAGCCTGGGAGCTGCAGCTCTGGGAATCAACTGTTCCGCTGGGCCGGATAAAATGCGAAATGTAGTTCGTCAGATGAGAGAGGCGGCAGAAGTTCCGATAATTGCCAAACCCAATGCCGGTATTCCTAAATTAGGTAAAAATGGCATAACAGAGTACGATATGCCAATCGAAGAATTTGCAGAGCATATGGCAGCTCTGGCTCAGGAGGGAGCATCGGTATTAGGCGGCTGCTGCGGAACCAGCCCAGAATATATTCAGGCAGTTAAGGAAAAAGTACAAAATATTAATATCAGTTTTCCTGCATCCGATAACCGGCCGATTTACATAACTTCGGAACGAAGGACAATTGAATGGAATGAGGAATGCAGCATTGGCAGGATTGGAAATTCCAACATGGAAGAACTGAACGAGGATTGGGAAGAAGAGATTTATGATTCCCTTTACAATGCCATTGACGATTATGAAGATCAGGATGTATTATGTATTTGTGTAGATGGCAGTCCGGCAGAGCGGGAAGAGATGATGCGCAGAGTTGTCAAAGAGACAGTCGGTTATACTTCTATTCCTTTGGTGTTCCAGTCAGCGTATCCACAGGTATTAGAGGCGGCTCTTCGTATCTATCCGGGCCGGGCAGGTATTCTGGCAGCTGAAGGGCAGGAACCGGAGAGTCTGACTGCTGTAGCAGCAGAGTATGGTGCAGTATTGTTAGAAACGCCGATCTCATTCGGCAGTTGTGAGTCCTGTGGATAAATTTTGCCCTATTCTGACAGACATGGCAGTTGACAATGGGAAAAAATGTGCTAAAATTAGTGTAGCAAATAGAGAAGAAAGAGGTAAAGAATATGCATAGAACCGTATTTTCCTTATTAGTAGATAATACTTCCGGCGTGTTAAGCAGGATTGCCGGTATGTTCAGCCGCAGAGGCTATAATATTGACAGTTTGACAGTCGGAGTAACTGCAGATCCCAAATATTCCCGTATGACAGTTGTTGTCAATGGGGATGCGCAGATCATTGAGCAGATTGAAAAGCAGCTCCGCAAGCAGGAAGATGTCATTGAAATCAAAGTTCTGATGGGCGGAAAATCTGTCTGCAGAGAATTGATTTTGCTTAAAATCCGTGCCCAGGCGAAGGATAGACAGGATATTGCTACAATATCGGATATTTTCCGTGCGAAGATTGTAGATGTGGGCGAAGATTCTATGGTGATGGAATTAACCGGAAGCCAGGATAAGCTGGATGCCTTTATCAGCCTGCTGGCAGATTATGAGATTTTAGAACTGGCTCGTACCGGGCTTACGGGACTGTCCAGAGGCAGTGATGATGTGACCTATCTGGAATAATTCAGATCAGATACAGCATGCGTCATGCCGGTACTGCCGGTATGTATGTTATAAATACTATTAAAAATAAAATGGAGGAATTAAAATGTCAGAAGCAAAGATTTATTATCAGTCAGATTGTAACCTTTCCATATTGGAGGGCAAGACCATTGCAGTGATTGGCTATGGAAGCCAGGGACATGCACATGCGTTAAATGCCAAAGAATCCGGATGCCATGTAATTATTGGACTTTATGAAGGAAGTAAGTCCTGGAAGAGGGCTGAAGAGCAGGGATTTGAAGTATATACAGCGGCAGAGGCAGCTAAGAAGGCCGATATCATTATGATCTTAATTAATGATGAATTACAGGCTGATATGTACAAGAAGGATATTGAGCCGAATCTGGAAGCTGGAAATATGCTGATGTTCGCTCATGGTTTTAACATTCATTTTGGTCAGATTGTACCTCCAAAGGATGTAGACGTTACGATGATTGCGCCGAAGGGACCAGGCCATACCGTAAGAAGCGAATATCAGGCTGGCAAAGGTGTTCCGTGTCTGGTAGCGATCCATCAGGATGCAACAGGCAAGGCATTAGATAAAGCATTGGCTTATGCACTGGCAATCGGCGGAGCAAGAGCCGGCGTATTGGAGACTACCTTCCGTACAGAGACAGAGACAGACCTCTTTGGTGAGCAGGCAGTTCTCTGTGGCGGTGTATGCGCTCTGATGCAGGCAGGTTTCGAGACTCTTTGCGAAGCAGGATATGATCCGAGAAATGCTTATTTTGAGTGTATTCATGAAATGAAGTTAATTGTAGATCTGATTTACCAGAGCGGTTTCGCAGGAATGAGATATTCGATTTCCAATACCGCAGAGTACGGTGACTACATAACCGGACCGAAGATTATTACAGATGAGACCAAGAAGAACATGAAGAAGATCTTAAAGGATATTCAGGATGGCAGCTTTGCCAAGGACTTCTTACTGGATATGTCCGCAGCAGGCGGACAGGCACATTTCCGTGCTATGAGAAAGTTAGCTGCTGAGCATCCGGCAGAGGTTGTGGGTGAAGAGATCCGCAAGCTGTACAGCTGGAATGGTGAGGACAAGCTGATCAATAACTAAGTCCTGAAGACAAGACTGGAAAAGGGATGATCATATGGATTTATTATATAAAAGTACAAGAGGCAGTGAGACTGTAACGGCTTCCCAGGCAATCTTAAAGGGCCTTGCGGATGATGGCGGCTTATTTGTGCCGGTTACAATTCCGAAGCTGGATATGCCGCTGGAGCAGCTTGCAGGCAAAAGTTATCAGGAGACGGCATATGAGGTTATGAAGCTGTTTCTGACTGATTTTACAGAGGAAGAGCTGAAAAACTGCATAGAGCGCGCTTATAACTTTAAGTTTGATACAGAAGAGATTGCTCCGATCGTCAAGGCAGACGGCGCTTATTTTCTGGAATTATTCCATGGCGCTACGATTGCATTTAAGGATATGGCCTTGTCGATCCTGCCCCATCTTCTGACCACCTCTGCCAGAAAGAATCAGGTAGAAAATGAGATCGTAATTTTAACCGCAACCTCTGGGGATACTGGGAAGGCAGCCTTGGCAGGTTTTGCAGATGTTCCGGGGACAAGGATTGTAGTCTTTTATCCCAAGGACGGTGTGAGCCCGATTCAGGAGAAGCAGATGGTGACCCAGAAGGGCAGCAATACGATGGTTGTGGGAATCAGAGGCAATTTTGACGATGCTCAGACAGGCGTTAAAAATATGTTTAATGATAAAGCAATGGAACAGGAGATGGCAGCAAAGGGCTTTCAATTTTCCAGCGCCAATTCCATTAATATCGGCCGCTTGGTTCCTCAGATTGTATATTATGTCTATGCCTATGCTAGATTACTGGCAAAAGGAGAGATTACCAAAGATGAACCGATGAATGTCGTAGTTCCTACTGGTAATTTTGGAAATATTCTGGCAGCATTTTATGCTAAGAATATGGGATTGCCGATTCAGAAACTGATCTGTGCGTCCAATGAAAACAAAGTATTGTTTGATTTCTTTGAGACTGGCTGCTATGATAAAAATCGAGAATTCATTCTGACTTCGTCGCCTTCCATGGATATATTGATTTCCAGTAATCTGGAGCGTCTGATCTATCAGACAGCCGGAAATGATCATGTGAAGAATGCAGAATTTATGAAGCAGCTAACGGAGCAGGGCAGCTATAAGATTACGGATGAGATGAAACAGAAGCTGACAGATTTTCTTGGCGGATATGCTTCAGAAGAGGATACGGCTAAAGTAATCCGTTCCATTTATGAAGCTGAGGGATATGTGATTGATACCCATACAGCGGTTGCAGCTTCGGTATATAGAGATTACAGAGAGCAAAGCGGCGACGCTGTTAAGACTGTGATTGCCTCAACCGCCAGTCCCTATAAATTCACAAGAAGTGTTATGAAAGCAGTGGACAGCAAATATGATTCCATGTCGGATTTTGAGCTGGTGGATCAGTTGTCGGAGATTTCCCATGTGAAGATTCCGAACGCTATTGAAGAAATCAGAAATGCAAAGATTCTTCATGATACCGTTTGTGATGTGGAAGAGATGCCGGATGTAGTACGCAGCTTTTTAAAATAATAATTGTGAAATAGTATTAGATCGTTATAGAAAATAACAGGCCTGCACAGATTCCTAGATATTAAAAGGATTCTGTGCAGGCCTGCTTGATTTGGAAATAATTAAGATAGAAAAAGTTGCCATACACTATATTTTTGTCTTTGTAATAATAAAGTTTACTGTCCCAAAAGGAAATGTGACTGGCAGCTGAAAATACTCAATATTCTCATTCAACTGTGTATCAAATTGGGAGATCGGTGGTTCTAAGGAAAGTTCAATGGAAGATTCATTAGAAAGATTTACCACATATAATCCATTGTTCAGATTCACAAAGTCCTCTACCGAAGCCTGTACATATTCATCATTATCGGTAAATTCTTCACCTGCATAACGAGAAGCAAAAGCAATAAAAGAATCTTCATTCATATCAATGGCAGTCTGTGTGCTGAATTCTCCTTGAATTTTCTGAGTGACACATTTATCTGTCGGATAGACAGATAGGCGGACTGCTTCGTGGGGTGTAAAGTCCTTACCGATAAAACGAATAATGTTATTAAACAGCAGCGTAATATACTGACTGAATAATTCTGAATTGGAATCATTCTCCAGTTTATAAAAATGCTGAATTAACTGCATAACTTTGTCAGATTGTTCGTCGGTAAAATCATTCTCTGTAATCTCATATTCCGACTGATATTCCATCATTGCTTTTTCAAATTGGGCAGTCGTCATATAACCTTTGTCTACTAATGCCTGACTTAAAAGCAGATAATCCGGCTTCTGAGAGCTTAATAGAAAATCAACCTGCTCCTGGGTTAGAAATCCTGCTTCTACAGCCAGCTCACCAAACCGTTCATTCTTATGGGTTTGCATAATATGTATCTGCTCGACCTGGCTGGCGGTCATATAGCCAGCATGGATGGCAAGGACGCCCAGCTTCAAATGCACAGTTTTCTGATATTGAAGAGCTTCAATCAGCTGTTCTTTGGTAACATAACCTTTGTTTAAGAGGTAGTTTCCTAAAAATTGTGTATACATCAGCAACCTCCTTCTATAATCGTGTCAAGTACTTTCTGAATCTGCGCGGTATTAAGCGGTTTCTGTATAAAATCCTTGGCCCCCAGTTTTAATGCTTCACGCAGATTCGTTTGTGTACCAACAGAAGAAGCCATTACAATATAAGCATCTTTATCATATTCCATAATTTCTCTCGTTGCCTCAATACCATTTTTCTCCGGCATAACGATATCCAGAAATACTAGATCAGGCTTCTGGCTCTTGTAGATTTCTACTGCCATGGTTCCGTTTGCTGCTTCAATGATATTGGTGCATCCAATAGAAATTAAAAAATTCATCAATTGTTTGCGCGCCAGAATGGAATCATCACAGACAAGTACTGTTAAATCATTTATGGTCACTTTTCATCCTTCCTTCCTGCTTAGATATATCTTTATTTTATTACAAAACTACAAAAATTTCAATAACTTAATCAAAAAATTTAGTAAATTGGCAAAAAGATACCTTTCAGACGTGTTTGCATTGACAAACAAATGGGAAGTGATAAAATGGAACTTGATGTAATAGAGATATAATATAGAAGAAAGGCAGGACAGGCAATGAATATAATTGTACTAGCAGGTGGAATCAGCAGTGAACGGGAGATCTCTATTTCCACAGGAAGCAAGGTATGCCAGGCTCTGACAAAGAAGGGCCATCATACGGCACTTCTGGATGTGTACTTTGGAACACGCTGTCCAGAAAAAGTATTTACAGAGGACTATGACTTTGAGAAAGCTTTGCAGGAAATAAATGAATACAGCAAGACATTGGATGAGGCAAAGAAGACTAGAAGGGTATTCTGGGGTCCTCATGTGATGGAACTGTGTCAGAAGGCAGATGTGGTATTTCTGGCGCTTCATGGGGAAAATGGGGAAAACGGTAAAGTGCAGGCTTCCTTTGACCTGTTTGGCGTCCGTTATACTGGAACCGGTTATCTAGGAAGCGCACTTGCCATGGATAAAGGGCTCAGCAAAAATCTCTTTGTACAGAATGGAATCCCTACCCCACGCGGAATTACACTGAATAAAAAAGATTGCCTAGAAGACTGCCAGATCGACCTTACTTTTCCGTGTATTGTCAAACCCTCCTGCGGAGGTTCTAGTGTAGGAGTTATGATTGCAGAACATAGAGGGGAACTGGAGCAGGCATTAAAAGAGGCTTTTTCTTATGAAAATGAAGTGGTAGTGGAAGAGTATATTAAGGGCCGGGAATTTTCTGTAGGAATTGTCGACCATGAGGCATATCCGGTTATTGAAATTGTGCCAAAAACCGGGTTTTACGATTATAAAAATAAATATCAGGCAGGTGCTACCGATGAATACTGCCCGGCACGTATTTCCGAGGAAGCTGCCCAAAAGCTGCAGGAATGTGCGCTGAAGGCTGCGGAGGTTCTGCTGCTGGATAAATACTGTCGCATTGATTTTATGATGGATGAGCAGGAGCGGATCTATTGTCTGGAGGCCAATACGCTGCCAGGCATGACTGATACCAGTCTGCTTCCGCAGGAGGCCGCTGTTCTGGGAATTGATTATGGAACACTGTGTGAGAAATTGATTGAGGTATCGTCAGATGAGAGGAATTAATATTAGAAATATAACTAGGATCTGCGGCGGAACTTATTACGGTCCAGAACATTTATGGGATCAGGAGATTGCTTCTATCTATACAGACAGCCGTAAAATAGAAAAGAATTCCTTGTTTATTCCCATACAGGGAGAGCGGGTAGATGGACACTGCTTTATCAGTCAGGTGTTTGAAATGGGGGCACTGGTGACTTTATCCGAACGAAAGTTAGATGGGACAAATCCGTATATATTAATAGAATCTTCGCTGCAGGCACTGAAAGATATTGCAGAATTCTATTTAGAACAGCTGAATATACCTGTAATCGGAATCACGGGGAGTGTGGGAAAGACCAGCACCAAAGAGCTGATTGCCAGTGTTTTGAGTCAGAAGTTTCATACACTGAAAACGGATGGGAACTTTAATAATGAAATCGGACTACCGTTGACGGTTTTCCGGCTGCGTGAGGAGCATGAAGCAGCTGTATTGGAAATGGGCATTAGTGATTTCGGAGAAATGTCTCGGCTGACAAAGATTGCAAAACCGAATATTGCGGTCATTACCAATATTGGCTTGTGCCATTTGGAGAATCTGAAGACGAGAGATGGAATATTAAAGGCTAAGACCGAGATTTTCCAAGGACTGAAAGAAAATGGAACAATCATCTTAAATGGGGATGATGATAAGCTTTGTACGATAGAGGAATACCAGGGAAAGAAGCCAGTTTATTTTGGATTTGGCCATAGCAACGCGATCTATGCGGATCAAATTGTGAAACTAGGATTAAAAGGAAGCAAATGTATCCTGCATACGCCGAAGGGGGAACTGGCTGTACAGATTCCAGTGCCGGGAGCGCATATGGTTATGAATGCTATGGCGGCTTGTGCAGTTGGCCTGTCAATGAGCTTGACTCTTGAGGAAATCCGTGAAGGGATTGAGAACCTGCAGTCGGTGCCTGGGCGGATGAATCTGATTCATGGGGAAACCTATAGCATTATAGACGATTGTTACAATGCCAATCCGGTTTCTATGAAATCTTCTGTAGATGTGCTGATGGAAGCAGAGGGAAGAAAGGTTTGTATCCTTGGGGATATGTTTGAACTTGGTCAAGAAGAAAGAGAACTACACGCAGAAGTCGGTACTTATATCAGCAGCAAAGTAGATTTGCTGATAACGATCGGCAGCTTAAGTGAATATATTTCCCAGGCGGCTTCCGCAGGGGCGGAATGCAGATGTGTGCATTTTGCAGATAAGAAAACGGCTATGCAGGCATTTCCAGAGCTATTAGAAAAAGGCGATTCGATTCTTGTAAAGGCATCTCATGGGATGGAATTTTCGGAAATTGTTGAGTATTTACAAAACATAAAGTAATTCTCAAACGTGCTCTAAGGAACCGATTAATATAACTTGTTTGCATTTTTTGGTGATTGTAAAAGTCGTATGCTAGACGGCAAGTTTCGCAAATGTCTAACAGTTTCTTATGTTAGGGAGGTAAGATTGAAAATGAAAAGTAGAGGGTATCCATTCCCTTAATCGCACAACAAATAAGCCATCTTTCAGTGGCTGCTTTAAAAATTGAATATAGAGAATGTTAAGGTTATGCAGTTGCTGACTTGATTTTATAACCTTGATT
>JAAVZI010000059.1 GCA_022791575.1 Lachnospiraceae bacterium | reverse complement strand
CGATTCCATAAGATTTTTCAAGGCATAGTACCCGCTATGTCCAAAGTTTATGTCCATTTTTCTCTAATTTCTTTTCCTGCACGATATTCAGTTGTCAATCTTTGGTTAGAATCTCATTCATTGAGATTCCGAGAAGTTATGCTATTAGTCTGCCTGGATCTAAGCTCAGAAACAAGGCAGGTTTATTATTTTTACAAAAAGAGAGGACTCTAATTATGAATATATTGATTGTTCTTTGTCATCCAGATGAAAATAGTTTTACTTATCAAGTATATAGAAAATTTACACAAGGCTTAATAAATGCAGGGCATAATATTATTTTGTCGGATTTATATAAACAGAATTTTAAAACCGATCTTTCAAAAGAAGAATATCTAAGAGAAACGAACTACTACGCAGAACAGCCGCTTGCCAAAGATGTGCAAATAGAACAAAGCAAAATCCAAAACAGTGATGCAATCGTATTAATTTATCCCGTATTTTGGACGGAGGCGCCTGCGAAATTAGTTGGATGGTTTGACCGTGTCTGGACAAGTGGATTCGCTTATAATCCTCATCCCCAAATGAAAACTCTGGAAAAAGCATTGATTATCGCCTGTGCCGGAAAATCAATTCAAACTTTAACAGAGACTGGCGAAAGAGCAGCCATGGAAACAGTAATGCTTGGCGACCATATTCGAAA
The DNA here is from genome assembly GCA_022791575.1 of Lachnospiraceae bacterium. Taxonomy (GTDB): domain Bacteria; phylum Bacillota; class Clostridia; order Lachnospirales; family Lachnospiraceae; genus JAAVZI01. Next base: position 62,151 of record JAAVZI010000059.1, on the reverse strand, counting down.
TAGGGCAAAAGAAAAAGAAATGGTAATATTGGACGATATGACAAATTGGAATAAAGAACTTCGAGCTAAAAAATTACCCATTCATCTGCAAAATGTCTATCAATTAGGTATAGATTTCTAACATCTGCTCTATTTCCAACTTCCGCTCGCACCCTCAATAACGTAGCTGGTTAGAAGAGACATAGCGGCCGTCGCTGCTCCCGCTATGTCTCTTCGACGCCAATAACTTTCCCTTAAAGGATTTTTTTCTAACACCTTCGGCATTTTCAGCGGACGATAGAAAAACACTTCTTAAGTTCCAATCTCAAATCCCAAAATCACCGGTCATGGTTTCATCCGTTTCTTTCCTTTGTAGAGCGGGGAGATGGGCATAGTTTGTTTATGTTCTCTTTAAAATGTTGTGCTCCAAATATGTTGCATAATAGGCGGCTCCTGTTACTGGTTTTTGGATATTTTATAAACTTTACACAAGGAAGGCTCTGTGAGGAACCAATAGAGCGTATGACATTCGCTGTCATAACAGCAGCTGTAGGAAATGTCTCTTCCATAGGCATGGACGGATTCTAAGGCGGAGAAGTCAATGCTGTGCTGCTGCAGGGCTTTAGCGGCCTGTTCTGTGTTTGGATATTCTGTGGCTTCATAGTTCCAGCCATTTTGTTCTAGCGCTTTGGGGGCGGTGTGGTAATCCTGACAGCAGAGAACGTCGCCCATAATGCAGAGCAGAAATTCTGTTAAGGTGTCGTATAAGGGTTCCCAGTCACAGATACTATTGTCTTCGTTTAATAAATAGACAGGTGGGTTGTCCTGGCTGAGGTCGCGGATATCAATGCCGAAATTCACAACCCCGGCCGCGTAATCGCTGCCGATCTGCAGATAATTGGAGACCCGCTCGGGCCACTGTTCTTTGGGAATTTGCGAAAATTCGTAAAATTCATCTCCTTCGCAGTCGTCGGGATTTTCTTCCCAGTATTCGGCGTCCTCTTCTATGCGTTCCTCTATATCTATATAGGAAAAGTAGGGAATCTGCCAAATATCCGAAGTGGACATCAGATCTATATCCGCACGTAGACTCATAAATTCAGAGAGAGCAGCTGGAAGCTGAATGGATTGCTCTTTTTCAAAATTTTCCAACTCCGGTTGACCGGTTCTTTTGGTGTATCCAAGTGTTTGTAATAGTTCGATTGCAGTTAAATTGTATTGAATGGCCATAGGTTTACTCCTTTATGTTATTTATTTTATAGGCGTTTGCGAAACTCTGAAAGCCGCATAAAACTTAGCTTTTCTGAGTTTCTTTTTTACAACTCTCCTCATTGTAACTTCAACTTTTATGTGTATCTTGTATAAATTTTTTGATTTAGACTCATATGTATACAAGTTGCATAATTTCTAGTTAGTGAGTTTCGCAATAGCCTCGTTTATATACAAATTGCATAATTTCCAGTTAGTGAGTTTCACAATTGCCTCATTTATTATCAATAATTACAAAAATCTGAATCAAAGCGACATTTTTAGAAAAATTCTACAAAACCATCTTTGAGCGGAATTTTTGTATCTATTGTCCAAGCATATTGCATTGCCTTGCATTTTCCTGCTGTGTGGATTGATTTATCATCATGTACTGTCTGTTTTGTCTATGTCTACGAGGGATTCGGCTGTGAATGGAAATTCGTAGAGCGGTTTTGGTAATTTTAACATAGTTTGAGGGTAGAAATCAATTGGATTGTGGGGAAATTTAATAAATTACGTAAAACGAATATATGTTCGATATTTGTATGAGGTTTGAGTTTGGTGCAGTTCATGTCAGCACGGAAATGTATGGAAATATCAATGTATGCCTGTGCTTGCTGTTGTCTGTATATTGGATATGATCTGGATTTCAAAGAGGTTTGAAAATGAATTCCATATTTTACAGCTGTATTTTGCAAGGTGTCTTATCAGAACTTGGTCGTATCGAGCATTAAAATTGGGAGGCGTATAAGACCAGTACTGGACTTTAGCATACAATTCTTTAATGCGCCTTGCAAAAATTTTTACAATAAAGGTAAGGCAACACCGATTTTGTGTGTCTAATTAGTGAGAGGAGGTCAGACATGCCGGCAGAACAAATCTTAGAACATTTAATGAACGAGTATGGCAATACGATTCTGCGTATGTGCTATCTCTACCTGAAAGACTACCAGCTCGCAGAAGACGCGGTTCAGGAAACATTTCTCAAAGCGCTGAAGCATTATGGTTCCTTTCAACATCAATGCAGTGAAAAGACCTGGCTGATCCGCATTGCCATCAACTGCTGTAAAAACATTATGCGGACCCGTTGGTTCCAAATTCGGCAGAATCCACTGCAGGGGGAATATAAGCAGGATGATACCGATCCGATTGATGATTTTTTGGAAAAGGACAGTGTATCGGCGGCCATTATGAAGCTGAGAGCCGACGACCGGCAGCTTCTGATTCTATACTACTATCAGGAGCTGCCGGCCAGAGAAATTGCCGCTATGATCGGCAAATCGGAAAATGCAGTAATACAGCGTCTGAGCAGGGCTAGAAAGCGATTAAAGAATATTTTATTGGAGGCAGGATATGAAGAATAGGGAGATTCGATCAATCATTGATCAGGAATTAAAGGATATTCAACTAAGTAACAGACTCAAGGACCAGATTCGAAGCAGGGCGGCTGCCCGTAGGCCATGCAGACTCTGGAAGGGCATTGCAGCTTCGATTGCGGTGGTAATGTTAGGGGGAAGCATGGTTTATGGAGGATACTATATACTGAACAGTGTTCAGGTAAATGAAGAGACACTGCCGGAACTCGATGCTATGGAGGCTGTGCAGATCCGCCCATTACAGACGACGCCTGACCAGTACGGGATGCTGCAAAAAGATTTCCGTGATTACCGCAGTGTGAAAGAGGAATTAGGCATTCGCTTGCTGGACAGCAGTCTATGCGGCAATCATCCGTATATGCGCTGCCGTGTAAGAACGGATGGAACGGATTTTGCGATTGTGACGGTAGAAAATTTTATAATCGGGGATATCGAACAGATTTCGTTTATTGAAGAGGAGCAGCGTTATTCATATGAGCGCGGCATAGAATATGCTTCCCCGATCACCTTGACGGCTGATTTGATTTTGAGTGAACTGCAGCTAGAGCAAGGGTGGCAGACCGATTATCTGGGGATGTACCGGTTTGTTGAAGCATATACCTCCAGACAGGGGTATCGGGTAAATGTTGTCGAGGATACCATACATGGGAAGCAGCCGTATAATTATGTGTCACAAAAAATAGTGGTTTTTGTGGCAGATGGGGTGCGATATACACTCAAAGGCCGGGTTTCGCTGGAAACGATTAAAGAGATTGTGGATACGATGCAGTGAAGAGAGTTCCTTTAGACACTTTCAACATGCTTTAGTGATAAAAATTCCTCACTGTTTCTGAATAAAATCAGCCAATCCTTTTCCATGTCGCTGGTCATATTCCATTCGTGCTATCCCCTTATCCTGATAAATGTCTACAAGCTGCAGAAACAGCTTTTTCTCAAACCGGATCTGAAATGGCTGTTTCTGCAAAAAACTACACTCGCCAATTATTACATTCATCTAAAATAAATAGAAGAATCCTCAAATGTCATCAGATCTGCAATCTGCATATCTTCCTGTTCTTTATCCGGGTTCTGCCACAATAACAACATTTTTTTCTAATAGCTAAGAGCCGGTAGTGCGACGTTAGACCATCAGGCAGCGTATCTTTGTATTTGCTGCGCACTGTTTATTCTGATTGTAAATAAGATCATTATTAGGTATCATACTGTTATACATAAAAAATAATATCTTAATATATAGCAAACAGAAGGTGGTTGAAATGATGATGACGCTATTAGATAACGAGTAAATTTTGAAAGCATTCACAAAAGAGCTTGAGAGCAGCACAACAGAGGAAACAATAAGAAAAACAGCAAAAGTAACAGCAGTACGTCTGATAAAAAAGGAAAATGTCTCTGGCTAAGATTATGGACTGCATTTCCGGTATTATCATTAGAGGGATTAAAGGAACTTCAAGCTGAAATTTTGCCGTTAATTTTAAAACAAGGATTCGTGAACTTTTGTCTACAGCAAAAAGAATATTTTATAGGAATGTTTAATCAAAATTGTAAGTTTTACCTACAAAGACTTTGCTATAAGAATGTTATTTATATCGTTTTCATTCATAGGACTTATTGACAAAATATATATTATTTAAGAAAGAAAAGATTTATGATTTTTAAGATTTAAGAGGAAATTATTGAACTCTACCTGCAATTTTAAAAGTGTGAAAATAGCTAGAGATGATACAGCTATCAATAATAGAAAACATATGTATCATTTATGAAAGCCATAATTATAGGTAGAGAACTGGTTTTTAAACTTTCTCATTAATATAGAATATAAACGATAGAATCAATAATGCAGGTAATTTTGAAATTAAGAAATGAAATGCTTTGAAGTTAAGAAGTAAAAATTTATCTTGACATTTTTGTATGACAAAAATATAATAATTGTATAGGAGGGATGCGCAATGGCGAAAGTAGGCAGACCAAAGGCAGAAGTTACCAAAGAAAAGATTGTGAGTATTCGAATGAGGCCAGAGGATTATGACAAACTAAAAGAATATGCGGATTCTTCTAAAATGACAATTACTGAAGTAGTGCAGAAAGGTGTATCCATTATCTTGGAAAAGAACCACACGGACCGATTTTCTACTTGACAAGAGAGAAGAAATACATACAGCATTACAAAAAGATAAGAAAGGCAGAGCTATTAGAAAAAATGTCAGGTTTAGACATCGCTGGCCAGGAATGAAACGGACAGTGAAAAGGATAATAGATGCAGAGAGGATATGTAGGATGAAGGATTTGAGACAGTTTGTAGTGGGGCGGGAATTTCTGGAGAAAGATATGATTGGGATTGTTGCCCATAGTATTATTGTCAGCAAGCTGGCATATCTGGTAGGAAAGGAAATGGGTATACCAGAATGTTTGTGTTATGAGCTGGCAGTGGCAGGAATTATGCATGACATTGGAAAAATTCGTTTAGACAGCTACGTAGAAGCAAGTCCATACAGTACAATTAAGAAATTCAGACAGGTACAGAAGATGGTAGGAGACCACCAGTTGGATACAGATGAGGTGCAATATGTACGAATGCATTCCAGATTCAGTTATGAGATTTTAAAGGAATACGGCTATTCGGATATTGTGCTGGATACTGTTTTATATCATCATGAAAATTATGATGGAACTGGATATCCTGAAGGACTGCAGGGAACGGATATTCCTATGGGAGCGAGGATTCTGAGAGTTTGTGATGTATTCGCAGCTCTGATTGGGAAACGTATGTACCGAGGTGCTTTTGATGAGGATACAGCAGTGGCTATTATGATTGATGAAGTCAAAAATTTTGATATGCGGGTATTCCTGGCATTTCAAAGGGTGATTCATGAGACTGAAGTAGAAGAGATATTCGAAATGATGGAAAAATACAAAGAAAAGCTGGCAGGATCATAGTGTATCGGCACATCGGCAGAATGTGCCGAATACCCATGACTCTGCCAGCTTTTTATCTATAGCTCTTAGTGGGTATTTAGATTAATAATTCTCTGATTTCTGCTGCCGCGAAACTGCAGAGAAATATCTTTCTGTTCTTCGATAAATTCTCCATCAACCAGAACATCTATATAAGAGAGCATTTCCTGGGTAAATTCTGTGAATACTTTTCCGCCCGGAATCAGGTCTCTGTCATACAGATAACCCGTATAACACCATATATCTTTATCAGGTAGCTGTATGCGGATGGTTTGAAGAAGTCTGGTAAGCGTTGGCTGGTTCTCCGGCTCAAAGGGTTCTCCTCCAAGAAGGGAAAACCCTTGTATATAGGAAGGACTCAATGCTTCGAGAATTCTCTTTTCCGTATCTGCTGTAAATGCCTGTCCATAATGAAAATCCCAAGTTTCGGCATTAAAACAGCCTTTGCAGTGGTGCCGGCAGCCTGATACAAAAAGGCTGACCCGGACCCCCGGTCCGTTGGCAATATCATATTTTTTAATAGTTCCATAATACATGGTGTTCTACTGCCTTTCCCGTATTAAAGATGCAATACCCGGTCCTTAATCTCTTGAGTGCGGCCCTGATTCCAGAACTGGGTGCCGATATAACCGCAGGTTCTTCGTGCTACATACAATTTATCCTGATCCCGGTTACCACAGTTCGGGCATTCCCATACCAGTTTTCCAGAATCTTCTTCTATAATCCGTATTTCACCATCGAATCCGCAGCATTCACAATAATCACTTTTGGTATTTAGTTCAGCATACATAATGTGATCGTAGATAAACTGCATAACAGATAAAACGGCCGGAATGTTGTTCTGCATATTAGGGACCTCCACATAGCTGATTGCACCGCCCGGCGACAGCTTTTGGAATTCTGCTTCGAACTCCAGTTTGTGGAATGCATCGATTTCTTCTGAAACGTGTACATGGTAACTGTTTGTAATATAATTTTTATCTGTGACACCTTCTATCATACCAAACCGTTTTTGCAGGCATTTGGCAAAGCGGTAAGTGGTAGATTCCATAGGGGTTCCGTAAACAGAGTAACTGATGTGTTCTTTCTCCTTCCATTCCCTGCACTTATCGTTAAGACGCTGCATGACTTTCAGGGCAAATGGTTTGGCTTCCGGGTCTGTATGAGACTTTCCGATCATACGAACACACATTTCATAAAGTCCTGCATAACCAAGGGAAATGGTTGAATAGCCATTATAAAGCAGATGATCAATTGGTTCTCCTTTTTTCAAACGTGCCAGTGCACCATTCTGCCACAGAATCGGCGCTACGTCAGAGATTGTCCCTACAAGGCGCTCATGTCTGCACCGCAGAGCTCGGTGGCACAGTTCCAAGCGTTCTTCCAGTACATGCCAGAACTTTTCCATATCGCCGTTGGCAGAACAAGCCACATCTACCAGATTAATAGTAACAACGCCCTGATTAAAGCGGCCGTAATACTTATGGCTGCCGTCTGCGTTTCTCTGAGAATCCTCGACGGTCAGAAAAGAACGACATCCCATACAGGGATAGACATCTCCCTGCTTCAGCTCCTTCATGATTTTTGCAGAAATGTAATCCGGTACCATACGTTTGGCTGTACATCTGGCAGCAAGCTCTGTCAGATACCAATAAGGAGTACCTTCCCGAATATTGTCTTCATCCAGAACATAGATTAATTTAGGAAATGCCGGAGTAATCCACGCCCCCTTCTCATTTTTGACACCTTGCAGTCTCTGGCGGAGCACTTCCTCAATAATCATGGCAAGATCGTCTCGAAGACGTCCTTCTTCCACTTCATCCAGGTACATAAACATAGTTACAAATGGCGCCTGTCCGTTACAGGTCATTAATGTAATCAGCTGATACTGAATCGTCTGAATGCCGCTTTTTATTTCATCCATCAGCCTACGTTCTGTGACCTTGGCAATGATGGCCTCATCCAGGCTTTCGCCGCATTCCGTACGTTCCTCAATCACCTTGCTGCGCAGTTTCTGCCGGCTGATATCTACAAACGGTGCAAGATGTGCCAGTGTAAAGGACTGGCCACCGTACTGGTTGCTGGCAACCTGTGCAACAATCTGAGTGGTTACGTTGCAGGCGGTAAAGAAGCTGTGAGGTTTTTCGATCAGAGTCTCACTAATTACGGTTCCATTCATTAACATATCTTCCAAATTAATTAAATCACAATTATGTTCTCTCTGGGCATAATAATCTGAATCATGAAAATGGATCACACCTTCTTCATGAGCCCTTACAATATCCTCTGGCAGCAGAACACGCATGGTCAGATCTTTGCTGACTTCACCAGCCATATAATCTCTTTGAGTAGAGTTAATGGTCGGATTCTTGTTGGAATTCTCCTGCTTGACATTTTCATTAATCTGGTCGAGCAGCGATAAAATGCTGTTGTCTGTTGTGTTGGATTTACGCGTTAGTTCCCGTTTGTATCGGTAGCGTACATATTTCTGTGCTACTTCGTATCCGCGCATTTCCATAATGCCTGTTTCCACGATATCCTGTATATCTTCCACATTGACTGCATGAGAAGCTTCATTTGCCTGATTTGCAATATTCTCTGCAATAGCAGCAATCTGGTATTCATTGAGCTGGTGGATTCTGGAAACTTCATTGTTGGCTTTTTTTACCGCATTGATAATTTTGGTTCCGTCAAAAGCAACTTCTTCACCGTTGCGTTTGATGACTTTTGTTTTTACTTCATTCTCCATAATAGTGTCCCTTCTAAAACTATATCTTGTATTTGTTTTGGATTATCCACAAAATATGGTGTCTTAATATATGTTACAACATTTTGGGGAAAAGTCAAGGGAGTTTTCGAAATTAATGAATTAATAAGATATGGCGGGGGATGTGGCGTGGCCCCGGAGGAAAGCAGTGCCCCAATGGATGGAGCTGCAAAGATGGGATTTTCTGGCTGTGTTCCGGGAATGGGTTTCAGGAGGACGCAACCGGTCCCTATTCGCATCCATGCTCAGTAGGGACCTTTCGCGGACATCCATGTCCGCGAATTGCTGGATTTGTGCTGGAACACAGAGAAAATCACATCTTTTCCGCAAATCCATCCATTGGAGCACTGCTTTCCTCCGGGGCATTTACATATTGGCTGCCTTTTGGGAAGATGGGGATTTGTGAAGGGAGGTTGTTTGTAGGTAAAAGATTAGGGTTTGTTGGGAATTGGGTGGGATTTGCTTGAAATTTTTGGGAAGATGGTGTAGTATAGTCAGAGGAAAATATTTATGGATAATTTTGAAAATTGGTATTATACCAGGATTTTCGGGATTATCTTGAAGAATTGTAGATATTTGCGAAACTCGTCGCTTTCAATATGACTTTCGCAATTACCTATTGAAGAATTGATATAAAAGGAGATGCGGAAAATGGCGGAATCAATGACAGGGTTAAAGCGGACACATAGGTGTACGGAGGTGTCGAATGCGGATGTTGGTAAGAAAGTAGTGGTAATGGGCTGGGTTCAGAAGAGGAGGAACCTGGGAAGTTTGATTTTTGTGGATCTGAGGGATCGGTCGGGTCTTTTGCAGATTGTATTTGATACGAAGGATGTTGGGGAAGCAGGGTTTGAGAAAGCGGGGAAGTTAAGGAGTGAATATGTGGTTGCTGTGGTGGGGACTGTAGCAATGCGGGAGGCTGCGATTAATGAGAATCTTCCTACGGGGGATATTGAGATTCGGGCGGTGGAGCTTAGGATTTTGTCGGAGTCATTGACGCCGCCGTTTCCGATTGAGGAGGATAGCCAGACGAAGGATGAAGTGCGGTTGAAATATCGTTATTTGGATTTGAGAAGGCCGGATCTGCAGCGGAATTTGATTATGAGAAGCAGGGTTGCTACGAGGATACGAACATTTTTGGCAGAAGAGGGATTTTTGGAGATTGAGACACCGATTTTGAATAAGAGTACGCCGGAAGGGGCAAGGGATTATCTGGTGCCCAGTCGGATTCATCATGGATGTTTTTATGCATTGCCGCAGTCACCGCAGTTATTTAAACAGCTTTTGATGTGTGCGGGTTATGACCGGTATTTTCAGATTGCAAAATGTTTTCGGGATGAGGATCTGCGTGCGGATCGGCAGCCGGAGTTCACACAGGTGGATATGGAATTGTCGTTTGTGGATATTGATGATGTGATTGATGTGAATGAGAGGCTTCTAGCAAAGGTGTTTGAGGAGACAATTGGGGTGGAGGTGCCGCTGCCGATTCCGAGGATGACCTGGCAGGAGGCGATGGACCGTTATGGCTCGGATAAGCCGGATATTCGGTTTGGTATGGAGTTAAGGGACGTTTCGGAGCTTGTGAAGGATTGTGAGTTTGGTGTATTTACTGGGGCGCTGGAGCAGGGGGGCTCAGTCAGGGGAATTAATGCCAAAGGACAAGGTACTATGCCGAGGAAAAAAATTGATAGTTTGGTGAAATTTGCGAAAGATTTTGGGGCGAAAGGGCTGGCTTATTTAAGTGTACAGGAGGATGGAAGTTATAAGTCCTCATTTGCAAAGTTTATGACGGAAGAAGAGCTGCAGAGTCTGGTATCTGCAATGGATGGAGAGCCGGGGGATCTGTTGTTCTTTGCAGCGGATAAAAATAAAGTGGTTTGGGATGTTCTGGGCAATCTTCGTCTGGAACTGGCAAGGAACCTGGATTTATTGGATAAAAATGAGTATAAATTTATCTGGATTACGGAATTTCCTTTGTTGGAATGGTCGGAGGAGCAGAATCGCTATGTGGCTATGCATCATCCGTTTACCATGCCGATGGAGGAGGATCTGGACAAGCTGGATAGTGATCCGGGAGCGGTGCGTGCGAAAGCGTATGATATTGTTCTGAACGGAACGGAACTGGGCGGCGGTAGTGTCAGAATTTTCCAGAATGATGTTCAAGAGAAAATGTTTGAGGTACTTGGATTTACGAAGGAAGCAGCGCATGAGCAGTTTGGATTTCTGATGGATGCATTCCAGTATGGAGTACCGCCTCATGCAGGACTGGCCTATGGACTAGATCGGCTGATTATGCTGATGGCGAAAGAGGACAGCATTCGGGAGGTGATTGCATTTCCGAAGGTCAAGGATGCTTCCTGCCTGATGACACAGGCGCCGGATGTAGTGGATGAAAAGCAGCTGGAGGAGCTTGCAATTGCAGTTCAGCCGGAAGAGAACGAATAAAGCTTGTTCTATTTGGCTGGAAGAATGGGGAATTATGCGGCGTGAGGCGTATGTATGCTTTGACTGATCTGGGAGGAATTTATGAGAAATATCAAGGGAATTCTTGCTTATGACGGTGGGGCTTATAATGGCTGGCAGAGGCAGGGCAACACCAGAAATACGATTCAGGAGAAGGTGGAACAAATGTTCTGCAAGCTTCTGGAAGAACAGATTGAGATTCATGGAGCAGGAAGGACGGATGCTGGCGTACACGCGAAAGGACAGGTATTTCATTTTCATACCGAAAGCTCTATGCCGGTATCCGACATGTGCCAAAAGGCGAATGCATATCTGCCGAGAGATATGGCGGTGTTGGAGCTGCAGGAGGTCAACGAGAGGTTTCACAGCCGTTTGAATGCTAGGTGGAAATGGTATCGTTATATCATTGACAACGGAGCCGTGCGTGACGTATTTAGCAGAAAGTATGCATATCAGATATTAGAAGAGCTGAATTTGGAGAAGATACAGAAAGCAGCGCAGAATCTATGCGGTACGCATGACTATAGAAGCTTTTGTTCATTAAAGCGGATGAAGAAATCCACGGTCCGGACAGTCTATACCATTGAGGCTGTCAGGGAGGATGGGAAAATTTATTTGGATTTCTATGGAGATGGATTTTTATACAATATGGTGCGGATTCTGGCTGGAACGCTGATAGAGACAGGGCTTGGAAAACGAGAGCCAGAGGAAATGGCCGCTGTTCTGGAAGGAAAGAAGCGGGAGCTTGCTGGCTTTACGGCACCGGCTCAGGGTCTGTGCCTGATGGAGGTAGGATATGGAACAGAAAGAGACTATAATATTATTTACAGGTGACAGTATTACGGATGGAAACCGTTATAAAAAGAAAGAACAGGAGTGGGATTTAAACCATCAGATGGGACACAGTTACGCCTATATTATTAATGGAATTCTGGGCAGCCGGTACCCTGAAAAGAGGTTTCATTTCCGCAATAAGGGTGTGTCAGGCAATCGAATTATAGATTTATATGCCAGATTGGAAACAGATCTGTTGCCGATTCGGCCGGATATTTTAAGTATTCTAGTTGGGGTGAATGATGGTCCGATTGATAAGAACGATTATTTTCCAACACCGAAGGAGAAGTATGAACGCCTGTATCGGCAGATGTTAGAAGAGGTATATCAGGAATTGCCGGAATGCCGGCTGATTTTAATGGAGCCGTTTGTATGTAAAGCTGGGAAGCTGAGGAAGGAATATGAGATATGGCGTGAGTGCGTCACTGGCTATGCCGAGGTGGTACAGAAGCTGGCTGGGGATTTTCATGCGATATTTGTGCCACTGCAGAAAGAATTCGACCGCCGCTGTCAGGAGATAGAACCGGAATACTGGTCCTGGGACGGTGTGCATCCAACCGAGAATGGGCATGGGCTGATTGCTATGGAATGGTTGAAAGCGGTGAATGGAATTTTGTATGATAAGAAATAGGAAAGAATCTGAAATGAGAACTTCGCAAAAACTTCTTTTATTGTGAAGTTCTTTCTTTGTGTGCCGAGCATGGCACTAATCTTGCTGGTGCAAGTCCAGCCACGGGTTTTTACCGCCAAGTGTAGTGAACCACAAGTCGGTATCAGTAATGGTATAGATGGAGGAAGTGGTGTAACAAAGTTCTTGAGCCTACGAACACCTCGTTAAAGGCAATTTATGTGTCTGGTTCCATACTCGAAGAACAAACATATGAAGCAGCAATGCGATTTTCAAAGGGATTCCATTATATAATGTGTATGGTTTATCGGAAGCAGGACCAAGAGTTGCGTCGCAAAGAAAGGGCTGCAGGGGAACTTCAGTTGGATATGCAATCAAGGGTGTTGATATTGCGATTGTGGATAATCAGGGAAATATTTTATCAACCAATGAATATGGAATCATTCATGTTCATACATTAAGCCGCTTTTCAGGATATATTTCTGGATTTGAAAAACAAGTTTCCTTATATAAGGGCTGGTTAAATACCGGGGATGTTGGGTATTGGGACGAAAATGGCGAGCTTCATATTGTAGATCGGATTGATGACGTGATGATTATTGATTCTCATAAATCTATCCAAGTGAAGTGGAAAAACAAATACTAAGGCATACGGATATTTTGGAATGTATGGTTGTAAAAGTCAGCTTTCATGGTAATCAATTGATTGGCTGCTTATATACAATAGAAAAAGCAGCAAAAAAAGATTTTAGAAGGCAGTTGAAGGATGTTTTAGCATTGTATGAAATTCCACGCTGCTTTGTTGAATGTGTTTCACTTCCCTGCAATTTAAATGGTAAATATGATAAAAAAGCAGTACAAAAAATAATATTGGATACTTTGGAAAAACGAGGTGTAGGTGAATGAACAGGGAAGACATAAAAACAGAGATTGAATCACAATTTGGCATTAATAATGTACCAAGCGATCTGCTGTTAATAGAAAATTTTAAGGATGTTGATGGAATTATAACAAACATTATAATACCTGCAATTATGGTATAAACATAAGTTGGCATAGATATAAGCAAATTTGGTTTTTTGACAATTCAATGATACCAAAAGCGGGTATCTGTGCATCTTTAGGAACTGTTAAAAATAACTTTTAATATTGCTTGTCTTTTACCTGATAGCACCACTTAAAAATCAGTTACATAGTCCGCTATGCGCGTGATTTTTGAGTAGCACTTTCGAAGAAAGACAGGCGCTCTATTTAAAGGTTATTTCTTAACAGTTCCTTGTTTTCTATAATATTAAATTTTCAAGAATCAGTACACAAATCAGTGTAAGAAATATATTCATACTTACATGGGAGGAAAAAGTGTCAGCCAGGATAAGTGTAGCCCCTTCAGCAGTTCTTCAGGAACTCGAATATTATTCCCTTTCCCAGTCCCCAATTCAATATCCGGCTTATTCGTACCATGAAAATCCGATCCCCCCGATATTGCCAGAGCATATTTTTCAGCCAACGATCGTACAAAGGATTCTTCACCGTCCAGATTGCGGGAATAGATGGCCTCAATTCCATCCAGCCCGAATTGTTTCAACTGTTCAATCAATTCACACAATTCTTGCTCCGTTAGATGATAGAGCATTGGATGAGCCAGCACGGCAGTTCCGCCAGCCGCCTTTATAAGAGAAACCGCTTTCATAGGCGTAATCTTAGTCCGCGGTACATAACACGGGCAATGACTGCCGATATACCGTTCAAAAGCTTCATCAATACTTCCTACATACCCTTTGTCAAGCAGAAATCTTGCAATATGGCACCGTGTAAGAATAGCATCAGGAAAAGCATGATGCAGTGCCTCATAAGAAATATCAAATCCCGCCTCCTCAAGATTGCGGCACATTTTCACATTCCGTTCTGTCCGTTCCTGCTGGAATTTCAGCAGATGCTCAGCAAACGCAGGGTTCTTATAATCAATCCCCAGCCCGACGATATGAATATCCTTTACCAGCTGTATTTCCAATAGGTCTTGATTAGAAACTTCTTTCCTTATGATGGTATAATCCGAAGAAAGTTCTACCCCTGGAATGACCCGAACCGAGGAATGCTTGGCTGCAGCCAGGGCATAGGGAATTCCTTCTGTTGTATCATGATCCGTCAGGGCGATATAGGTTAAGCTGCGTTCAGCAGCCAGTTCTATTAACTCTTTCGGCGTACAGGTGCCGTCCGAGTAAGTCGAGTGTACATGTAAATCTATATAATTCATATTCAGCCTTCTTTCTGTCCATACGATTGTGATTCTATTGTATTACATTTTTCAAGGCAATACAATCATAATCCATAAAATTCCATTGCAAAATATGGAAAAATTGGGTAAAATTAAGAATAGAAGATCTACAGCGGAGGCTGTAATACAATGAGAAAGAAGGTAATAGGATTATGGAGGCGGAGACTCTGCTTGCAAAGCTGGAAGAAATGTTTGCCTCACAGCAGACAGAAGAGGTTGAGGGCTTTTTATCGGAGAACCTTAAAATCGCAATGGAAGAAGGAAATACCGGGCTGGTTCTAACTATTATTAATGAACTGATTGGATATTATCGAGATATCGGAATGTTTGAACGGATGCTGCTTTACTGCAGACAGTCACTGAAACTGATGGAACGTCTGGAAATGGACGGTACTAATCCTTATGCTAAGGCATTACTAAACGCTGCCAATGCTTACCGCGCTGCTGGCATGTATGAATCGTCTCTTGAAGCTTATGAGCAGGTAGAACGTATTTATAACCAGATTTTAGAAAAGACGGATCTGGATTGGGCAGCCTATTATAACAACCTGAGTCTCTTATATCAGGAAATGCAGGAGCATGAGAAGGCCTGCTGCCAGTTAGAAAAGGCGTTGGCAATTGTAACCGGAAGAGAAGATACCCGCATTAAGGAGGCTGTCAGCCGTTCCAATCTGGCGGCTTCTCTTTTAAAATGCGGACATACGGCAGAGGCTGAAATACAGGTGCGAAAGGCTTTGGAACTATTTGCAGTGGATCAGGAGAAGGATTTTCATTATAGTGCAGCAGCCACAGCAGCCGGCGATTTATATGAACAGAAAGGGGAATATAAAAAGGCGGCGCAGTATTATGAGGAAGCTCTAATCGAACAGGAACGACAGGCAGGAAGAAGCAGCGGCTATCATAGAATCTTATCCAAGCTTCAGCAGGTTTATGAAAACATGGGACAGAAACGCCTGCTGTCAGGTCTGTCCTTAGCAGAAGAATACTATAATTCCTATGGGAAAACTATGATTCAGGAACAGTTTCCAGAATATAAAGATCGGATTGCTGTCGGACTGGCAGGGGAAGGGTCAGATTGTCTGGGCTTCGATGACTTGTTATCCAGAGATCATGACTTTGGACCGGGATTTAGTCTCTGGGTTACGGATGAGACCTATGAAGTAATCGGAGAATCTCTACAGAACGCCTATGAAGCATTACCGAAGTATCTGCATGGCATTTCCCGACAGGCAACCAGGCAGGGGAAGAACCGGGTTGGTGTCTGTCGGGTTGGTGATTTCTATCATAGAATTACCGGGTATACAGAAGGGCCGAAGACACAAAGCGAATGGCTGAAAATAGAGGACTGGCAATTGAGGACAGCTGTCAGCGGCCAGGTGTTTTATGACGGGGAAGGAATTTTCAGCGGAATCCGCAGCCGTCTGCAGCAAGGGTATCCCCAAGAGGTATTTTATCTGAAATTAGCAGAGAAGCTGGCGCTTGCAGGGCAGCAGGGACAGTGCGGCTATGCTAGGATGATGAGCCGGGGCCAGGTAGTTCCAGCTTCTATGTATCTGAGCCAGTTTGCCAAAAGCTGTATGGAAATCATTTATTATTTGAACAGACAATACCCACCTTATGAAAAATGGTTGTGGAATGGTCTGGGACAGCTTAAAATTCTGCCTCAGATTCAAAAAGAAATAGAACAACTGTTTTTGATAGAATTGGATCAAGAAGTGTGGAAGGACAGCGAGGTCTGGAACGGTCTGCTAAATCGTAGAGATAAAAGAGTCGTCCTAATTGAGGAAATTGCTGCACAGATCATTGAACAGCTGCATCAGCAGGGTATTACCAGAAGCCAGAGCACCTATTTGGAACGGCATGGGCAGGAGCTGATGGAACATTTGCAGAAAGGAGAGTTGAATTGTAATGACTAAGGAAGCATATATAGAGAAAATTATACAGTCGGAATGGATGGCATTTGACCAGGTGAAGAATAAGGACGGAAGGGCTTCCTGTCAGGATGACTGGGATACTTTTTCTATTATGAGAAAGAGTCAGTATCTAGTCTGGCCGCTTAGTCTGCTGGAGAGCTATTATCAGGACATTTCCTCTGCAGAGCAGACGGGAAGAAATCTGATTATGGAAAAATATGCCCGGATGATGGAAAGCACGGCGCCGCAAGAGTATAAAGAGCTAGAAGCACAACTTCCGCCTCTGTCAGAGGAATGTAAACGCATGATCAATGAAATGGTGTCTATACAGACTGCATGGATGGAGGAATTTGCTTTACGCTATCCTAGGCTGGCCAGCCAGGCTAGAGTGATTCACAGCAGTGAGGACAGTCTTAATCGTACATCTTATGAAACGTATCTTCGGGGGGAACTGTCTACCTATTCAGAACACACCCTTTTGGCTTATGGGCGTTTTATAGTTGAACGATTTCAGAAGGGTGGCAATCTGGCAGAGGAGATTATGGAGCAGACGGTTCGTCTGTATGGTTATCACACATTAGAAGAAGCAGAGCATAGTTGCCTGCAGAATTAGTTCGAATTTAGGAAGAAGGGGATGGAATGGGTGTTAAGATATTTGCAGTGATTGATATCGGCTCCTATGAATTGGTACTTAGGATCTATCAGATTACAGAACAGAAGTTAAAGCTGCTAGACTGTGTCCAGTACCGTTTAGACCTGGGGAGAGATACGTATACGGACAAACGGATCAGTATCGATAAAATGAATAATTTGTGCGGACAATTGCTGAAATTTAAGGGGATTATGGAAGGATACCAGGTGGAACGTTACCGGGTATGTGCTACCAGCGCGCTTAGGGAAACAGATAACAGCAGATTGGTCCTGGAACAAATTAAGAACCGAACAGGAATTCAGGTAGAGGTATTGAGCAATACCGAACAGCGTTTCCTGGAATATAAGGCACTGGCAACAAGAGAAGAGAATTTCAATAAAATAATACAAAAAGAAACTGCGGTTGCAGATATTGGCGGCGGCAGTCTGCAGATGTCTCTGTTTGATAAGGAGCGTCTGATTGCCACAAGAAATATGCGTCTGGGCGCGATCCGTATTAAGGAGCGTCTGGAAGAATTCAGCTATCAGCCGGTTAAGTATTCGGCTATGATAGAAGAATGGGTTGAAAATGACCTGGAAGCCTTTAAGCGGCTGTACCTGCAGAATATGAAAATACAGAACCTGATTGTAACCGGGGAGATTACATCTAGGCTGGTACGTGCGATCAGCTTTAAAGATGAATTTCTGTCTAGTACCCAATATCTGGACTTTTATGACAGAACCATAGACCGCTCACCTGAACATTTGGGCAGGGAGTTGGGAATGAGTTCTGATTACAGCCAGATGATTTATCCAGTTATGGTTCTGCTGCAAAGAATTATTCAGAAGACAGGCGCTAAGACACTGTGGGCGCCAGGAACGCATCTATGTGATGGAATTGCCTATGATTATGCAGTTTCCAAACGGCTAATCAAAGAAACACATGATTTTGAAGAGGATATTCGGGCGGCGGCTAATCACATTTCCAGGCGGTTTCTATGCAACAAAACGCACACAGATAAAGTGGGAAATTATGCGGTATTGATTTTTGATGCCATGAAAAAAGTACATGGTCTTGGCAGGCGTGAGCGGCTGCTGCTGGAGCTGATTGCCATGCTTCATGACTGCGGAAAATATATCAGCCTTGCCTATGCGCCCCAGAGTTCTTATAATATTATTATGTCAACTGAAATTATTGGGCTTTCTCAATTAGAACGGGAAATTGTGGCCAATACAATTTTATATAATACATTGGAAATGACAAATCAAGAACGGCTGCTGCAGAAACTGGGTGAAAAAGCTTATCTGACGGTTTATAAGCTGACGGCTATTTTAAGAATTGCCAATGGTCTGGATAGGAGCCATAAACAGAAAATTAATAAAATGAAGCCTGTTTTGAAAAATGGAGAACTTTTAATCAGGGTGGAAGCAGGAGAGGAAATTGCTATGGAACGGCAGATTTTTGCAGAAAAGGCAGAATATTTTGAAGAAGTGTTTGGCGTAAAGCCTTATTTAAAAGTCAAAAATATATGGAAACCTTAGAAGGCAAGGGGATGGAAAATTATGAATTATAAGAAATCAGAATATTATGAAAACAGGGAATTAAGCTGGATTAAATTCAATGGGCGTGTATTGGAGGAAGCCAGAAATAAAGAGAATCTGTTATTTGAACGCATGAAATTTCTGTCCATTAGTGCCTCGAATCTGGATGAATTCTTTATTGTGCGTGTGGCATCGTTACGGGATCAGCTGAATGCAGGCCATACCAAGCCGGATATTTCCGGGATGAAGCCATCTGAGCAGTTAGATGAGATCCGAAATCGTACCAGAGAATTTATGGAGGAACAATATTCGATCTATAACCGATCTCTTCTTCCAGCATTGAAAAAAGCCGGCTTGACGCTGGTAAAACGCCATGAGAATCTGACTCAGGAGGAAGGTGCATTTGCAGATCGTTATTTTCAGGAGGAGATTTATCCGGTACTGACACCGATGGCAGTGGATTCATCTCGGCCGTTTCCGCTTTTGCGTAATAAGTCGCTGAATATCGGAGCGTTTTTATCGAAAAAGGGCAGCAAAAAGCATGTAGACTTTGCAACCGTTCAGGTGCCCTCGGATCTGGACCGCCTTGTTCGGCTGCCGGTAAAGGATGGAGAGAAAACGCGGGTCATTCTTCTCGAGGAAGTTATTGAGCGGAATATCCAGAAGCTGTTCTTGAATTATGAAGTATTATGTGCCCATCCTTACCGGATTATGCGTAATGCGGGTCTGACGATAGATGAAGAAGAAGCCGCCGACCTTCTGCAGGAAATCCAGAAGCAGCTAAAGAAGCGTCAATGGGGCGAGGTCATTCGTCTGGAGGTTGAGGAGGGCATCGATAAGAAATTATTGGCCTATTTGGAAAGAGAACTGATTGTAAAAGAAGGGGATGTATTCTGCATTAATGGTCCGCTGGATCTGACCTTTCTTATGAAAGCTTATGATCTGGAAGGGTTTGAGGACTATAAGGCTCCTAAGTATATTCCACAGCCAGTGCCTGGTATGCGGGATGATCTGGATATCTTTTCTCAGATTCGCCAAGGAGATATTTTACTGCACCATCCCTATCAGACGTTTGATCCGGTTGTAGATTTTATCAGGCAGGCCTCTAGGGATGCCAATGTACTGGCCATCAAGCAGACGCTGTATCGTGTCAGCGGTAATTCTCCAATTACTGCAGCTCTGGCTCAGGCGGCGGATAACGGCAAGCAGGTAACGGTGTTGATTGAATTAAAGGCCAGATTCGATGAGGAACATAATATCGTCTGGGCTAAAATGCTGGAGCAGGCGGGCTGCCATGTAATTTACGGTCTGGTAGGGCTGAAAACACATAGTAAGATTACATTGGTGGTCAGAAGAGAAGAAGACGGCATACGCCGTTATGTACATTTGGGAACCGGTAATTATAACGATGCTACGGCTAAATTATATACCGATATGGGACTTTTGACTTGTTCAGATACAATTGGTGAGGATGCAACGGCGGTATTCAATATGCTTTCCGGTTATTCGGAACCCTTAAGCTGGAATAAGCTGCTGCTTGCGCCTCATTGGCTGCGGGATGGATTTTTACATCTGATTCAAAGAGAAACAGAGAATGCGCTGGAGGGAAGAAAGGCAAGAATTATAGCGCAGATGAATTCTCTGTGTGACAGGGGAATTATTGAGGCGCTTTATAAAGCTTCTGCGGCAGGTGTGCAGATTGATTTGATTGTCCGCGGAATCTGCTGCTTAAAGACTGGAATTCCTGGAATTAGTGACAACATATCCGTGCGTTCCATTGTGGGAATGTTTTTGGAGCATGGCAGAATTTTTTATTTTCATAATGGAGGACGAGAAGAGGTTTATATGGGAAGTGCAGACTGGATGCCCAGAAATCTGGATAAACGGGTAGAAATTCTATTTCCCCTGGAAAAGGAAGAATTAAAAAGAGAAGTGATACATATTCTTCATATTTTATTGGATGATACACAAAAAGCCAGAATTCTACAGCCAAACGGAACTTATGTTTTGTCCAAGAGCAGACGCCATAAGCTGAATTCCCAAGAATTTTTCTGTGAAGAGGCGAAGAAGCGTGCAAAGACTGCTGATAAAAATGAGCAGGAACGAATCTTTATTCCTGAGAAACGGCCGGAGGACTAATGAGACAAGACCGGGGAATGATTTGACGTGTCCCAGGTTTTATTGTATACTGTATAGTAGCTATTTATTTGTAAAATATACCTGCATATGCCGAACATGTTTTAAGGAGGATTTGTATGAGAAGGAAGCATATATTAATGATGGTTTGTGCCATGGCTCTGTGTTTTGGCTGTCAGAAGGCCGAAGAGAAACAGGAGAATAATAAGAAGGCTCAGGTGGAGAATGATCAAAAGGACGTATCCAAGGAGAAGCAAAAGGAGCAGTATTCGCCGATTATTTCCGAGAAAGAGATTGATATGGATAATGAATATCCTTATGAAATCAAGGTAAATCGTGCGCAGAACTGTATTACCGTCTATGGAGCTGATGATACAGGTAAGTATGTGCTGCCGGTCCGGGCAATGATTTGCTCTGCTGGAGGAGAAGAAGTGCCTCTCGGCAGTTTTCAGATTGGAGAGACAAGCCGCTGGCGTATGGAATCCAATGGTGAATTCAGCCAGTATGCCACCAGCATTGTAGATGAGGTAACATTTCATTCTTCTACCTATCATACACAGAATAACAATGATCTGAATGTGGAACAATTTAATAAGATGGGAGATCCCGTTTCTGGTTCTTCCATTCAGATGGAAACGGCAGATGCCAGGTGGATTGCTGAAAATTGCCCGGAAGGAACAAAGGTAGAGATCTACGAAGACCAGAAGGAAGCAGGTCCGCTTGGGAAACCCATAGCCAGAAAGTTAGAGGCAGAGGCTTCCAAAGATCCAACGGATAAAGAGGAAGAAACCAAGAAGGAAGAAGGTTATGTGCCGGTAGAGTTTACAGGAATTGAGGATAAAACAATCGAAGCCAGTGCCGATTTTGACATGATGGAAGGAGTTACAGCCCAGGATGGTAATAAGAATGATTTGACGTCTAAGGTTCGGGTATTTGGTCAAGTCAATTTGGAGGCTCCTGGAAGCTATGAGCTGACTTATCTCTGTAAAAATGAAGAGAATGAGGTACGGGTAGTCAAACGGACTATTCAGGTATCTGGCTCCGGTACTTTAGAGGATGCGAATTCCCAGGCGCTGAATGCAGCCGTAATAGAAGCTTCAGCGGCAGCAGCAGTGCCGACAGAGACACCAACAGAACCACCAACAGCAGAACCACCAGTGATGGCTGAAGTTCCGACTGCTGAGCCGGTTCCTTCTGCTGCCCCAGTTCCGACGCAGGAAATAACGAATACACCGGTTCCGACTGCAGAACCCATTCAGATTATTACCGAAACAACAGTTCAATATTACGACATAGAGGCACCGGATATTGTGCCTATAGCAGATTCTATTTATACTCCAGACGTTCGTCATGCGACATTGGAGAAACGGGTGCGGGTAACTGACAATTCCGGCAGTATCAGCAGTCTTTATATAACCGTGGTGCCCTTAGAGCTGAAGCCGTATTACCTGGTGATCTATGAGGCTGAGGATGCAGCAGGCAACACAACTTGTATGTCAGAAACTGTGAAATTAATGGAAGCAGCAGTAAATAATTAATGGAGGCTATTATGAGCGAAGAAAAGTCATGTCAGGGTTGTACAAAATCCGACTGTGGAGACTGCAAAGGAGATAAGAAAAGCAGTTTTCAGGAAGAAATGAATGTATTTTCCAATATCAAGCATGTAATCGCGGTTATGAGCGGAAAGGGCGGTGTTGGTAAATCTACCGTTACAGCGGCTCTGGCTGTAGAATTGACCAAGAAGGGGCATAAGGTCGGCATTCTGGATGCAGATATTACAGGACCCTCTATCCCTAGAATGTTTGGGATCAGCGGCCCGGCAGATAGTACAGAACAGGGAATTTTACCGACTCTAACAGAAAGCGGCATTCGTGTGATGTCAATTAATCTGCTGATGGAGAATGAAGAAGAGCCGGTTATCTGGAGAGGTCCGGTGATTGCCAATATGGTGAAACAGTTTTGGACTGACATATTATGGGGAGAACTGGATTTTCTGCTGGTGGATATGCCGCCGGGAACGGGAGATGTACCGCTGACCGTATTCCAGTCGCTGCCAATCAATGGAACGATTCTGGTAAGTTCTCCACAGGATCTAGTAAAAATGATAGTAAAAAAGGCATATCATATGGCGGAGAAGATGGATATTCCCATCATGGGAATCATAGAGAATTACAGTTATTTTGTCTGCCCGGACTGTGGGAAGAAATATGCCATTTTTGGAGAAAGTAAAGTAGATACAGCAGCTTTAGAAATGGGAATTCCGGTACTTGGAAAGCTGCCGGTCAATCCAGAATCAGCGCATTTGGCAGATGCAGGCAAATTTGAGGATGCGGGCCATCCCCAGCTGATCCAGGCGGTCGAAGTATTAGAAAAGCTTGTGAATGAGAGGTCTGCAAATGCTTAAGATTGGTTCTCATGTAGGGATGAATGGTAAGGAAATGATGCTGGGTTCAGCCAAGGAGGCAGTTTCTTATGGCGCGAATACATTTATGGTCTATACGGGAGCACCTCAGAATACCCGGCGTAAGGAGATTAAGGACTTAAATATTGAAAATGCTTGGAAATATATGAAGGAACATGGGATTGAGGAATTTGTTGTCCATGCTCCCTATATTATTAATTTGGCTAATACAGTAAAACCAGAGACATTTCAACTGGCGGTTGACTTTCTGAAGCTGGAACTGGAGCGGACAGAAGCCATGGGCAGCCGGATTCTGGTATTGCATCCAGGTTCGCATGTAAAAGCAGGTGTTGATATTGGAACGGCTCAGATTATCAAAGGCCTCAACGAAGTGTTATCTGAAGAGAACAAATGTTTGATTGCACTGGAGACTATGGCCGGTAAAGGAGATGAAATCGGCCGGAATTTTGAAGAATTGGCGAGAATTTATGATGGAGTCCACTGCAATGATCGTCTGCGGGTCTGCTTTGATACCTGCCATGTACACGATGCAGGATACGATATCATTCATGACTTTGATGGAGTCATTGAGGAATTTGACCGAATTCTGGGAAAAGATCAGATACAAGTATTTCATATCAATGACAGTAAGAATATCTGCGGCTCCCATAAGGACCGCCACGAAAATCTAGGAAAAGGTGAGATTGGTTTTGAAGCATTATATAAAATCGTGCATCATCCTTTATTTACAGAAATTCCTAAGATATTAGAAACACCTTATATAGAAGTGCCGGGCAATGATAAGAAACAGGCTCCCTATAAAGAAGAGATTGAAAGGCTGCGGAACTGATATGACCAGTTGGTAAGAACACTTATAAATATATGAACGAATGTTCGAAAAAAATATTGACAGCGAACGGCCTCTGTGATAAGATAGATGCAAACAAATGTTCTAACACGGAGGCGTTTATTATGTTATTAGAAGCACAGGATTCCCTGGCCGGAAAATTAGAGATTCTATCAGATGCTGCCAAATATGATGTTGCCTGCACTTCCAGCGGCACCGACCGGAACGGTGACGGAGTTCATATGGGGAACTGTGTGGCGCCTGGAATCTGTCATTCTTTTTCGGCGGATGGCAGATGTATTTCCCTGCTTAAGATTCTTATGACCAATCACTGTGTATTTGACTGCAAGTACTGTCTGAACCGGTCTTCTAATGATATCAAGAGAGCGATTTTCACTCCAGAAGAGATCTGTACGCTGACGATGGAGTTTTATCGCCGCAATTATATCGAAGGCTTATTCTTAAGCTCCGGCATTGTGAAGACACCAACAGTAACGATGGAGCTTATGTATGAGACAGTTAGAAAACTACGGATGGAATATGGATTTCGCGGCTATATTCATCTAAAGGCTATCCCGGGAGCAGATCCGGCGATTGTCGATGCGGCGGGATTCCTGGCTGATCGTATGAGTGTGAATTTAGAACTTCCTACAGCCGATGGTCTTAAGAAACTGGCGCCTCATAAGAGTCGTCAGACCATTCTAAAGCCTATGCGTCAGATTCAGCTTCACCGGAATCGGAATAAAGAGGAACTTATGCTTTATCAGCATGCACCCAAATTTGTACCTGCTGGCCAGTCTACCCAGATGATTATCGGTGCAACCCAGGAAGCAGATTATCAGATTATATCTGTAGCAGAGAATCTTTATCAGAAGTTTGGACTAAAACGTGTGTTCTACTCTGCATTTGTAAATGTGAACCGTGATGAGGCATGTCTGCCGGTCACAGCGGACGGCCCGCCGCTTTGGAGAGAACACAGGCTTTATCAGGCAGACTGGCTGATGCGCTTTTATCATTTCCAAGCTTCGGAACTATTATCAGAGAACCGTCCGAATTTCAATCCATTTTTAGATCCAAAGTGCGACTGGGCTGTCGGCCACTTAGAGCAGTTTCCGGTTGAGATTAATCGGGCAGACTATGCAGTACTCCTACGGGTTCCTGGTATTGGAGTCAAGTCTGCTAAAAGGATTGTCAAAGCCCGCAGATTAGGTACGATACAATTTGAAGATTTGAAGAAAATGGGCGTGGTGCTAAAGAGGGCGTTATATTTTATAACCTGCAGCGGACGTATGATGTATCCGGTCCGAATGGAAGAAGATTATATTGTGCGTAATCTTCTGGACAATGACCGGAGGGTGCCTTGTGCAAAAGAGGAAATTCAATACCGACAGCTATCCTTTTTTTAAAACATCTGATAATGTGAAAGGAGAAACCGAAGTATGTATACATTTCTATGCGAAGACAGCATCAGCGGCATTTTCAGCGGGATCTATGAGGCATGGGCCGGTAGGTATAACCGGCAGGAAGTATTCTTAAAAACAGGCGGAATCGGTAATTATGAACTCTTTATGGAATATAAAACCATTGATAACAGCCTTGTACTGGGTCAGAAAGTAGCGCGTAGCATTAAGACCAGATTTGGGGAGGAAACTTATGAATGGATCTGCTATGCCCTGTGGTCCTGGCAGGAAGATAAAGCTAATGCTGTTTATCAGATGGTGCGATATGGAATCGAACATAAGTTTGGATTTGGATTAAAAAACCATCTTACGGAGCCTTCCATTCAGCGGGTAATGGAAATAGGTCTTGCTGCTTATAATGAAGCCCATCATTATCTGGGATTTGTCCGTTTTGAACAGCTGGAGAGTGGGATCTTATATGCGAAGATCAATGCGAAGAATTATGTACTTGAATTATTAGCCGATCATTTTGCAGACCGGCTGCCGGCGGAAAATTGGGTGATTCATGATGAATCACGGAAAAAAGCAGTCATTCATCCGTCATTAGGGGAGTGGCTGGTGACAGATGAGACGTCAGTCAAAGGATTGATTCGAAGCAGAAGAACGGAATCGGATGAAGAATATCGGAATATGTGGCGGCGTTTCTGTGAATCCATATCAATTGAGGCAAGAAAGAATACCATTCTTCAGAGACAGAACTTCCCTCTGCGTTTCAGGGGAGATCTACCCTGAAACGCTGCAGCGAAGATTTTAGAAAGACGAGGCCGCGATGTCAGAACAGAAAAAAGAAAAAATGAATATCCGCATATCGGTTCGAAACCTGGTTGAATTTATTCTTCGAAGCGGTGATTTGGATAATAGAAGCAGCGGTGCTGACCGGGAAGCTATGCAGAAAGGAAGCCGGATTCACAGAAAGCTGCAGGGCAGAATGGGTTCGAATTATGAAGCAGAAGTGTCTCTGAAATACCTGATTGAACGAGAACCGTTCTGCATCGTAATAGAAGGCAGGGCTGATGGTATTCTCAAAGAAGAAAAGAGAATCGTTGTAGATGAGATTAAGGCTGTCTACAAAGATCTTACACTAATGAGAGCTGCTGTACCCCTCCATTTGGCTCAGGCCAAATGCTATGCCTGTATTTATGCAATACAGAACCAATTGAAGGAAATTACTGTTCGTATGACTTATGTACAGATCGAGACTGAAGAGATCCGTTATTTCTATCAGGAATATAAAAAAGAAGAACTCGAACAGTGGTTTTTAGAGGTAATTGCCGAATATGAGAAATGGGCCCGTTTTCAGGCGGAGTGGAGACGAATTCGGACCGAATCGATTGCAGGTATTCATTTTCCGTTTGTATATCGAAACCAGCAAAAGGGGCTGGTAGGCGGCGTATATCGGACAATTGAGCAGAAAAAAAGACTTTTTATTCAGGCATCTACTGGGGCTGGTAAGACGATATCTGTAATTTATCCGGCTGTTCAGGCAGTGGGTCAGAAAATGGCAGATAAAATTTTCTATTTGACAGCTAAAACGATTACAAGGACAGTTGCTTTGGAGACTTTTCAAATTCTGACTGGTCAGAATCTACAATTTAAGTCGATTGTACTGACGGCCAAAGAAAAAATCTGTTTTTGTGAAGAGACGGTCTGCAATCCCGATGCATGCCCTTATGCCAGGGGACATTATGATCGGGTGAATCAATGTGTTTATGACATATTGCAGAAAGAGAATCTGATTACAGCCAATGTAATTGAGGATTATGCCAGAAATTATCGAGTTTGTCCTTTCGAACTTTCGTTAGATGCGTCTACCTGGGTAGATGCCATTATCTGTGATTATAATTATGTATTTGATTATGATGTGTGTTTAAAACGCTTCTTTGGCGAAGGGGCTAAGGAAGAGTATATTTTTCTGATTGATGAGGCACATAATCTGGTAGAGCGGGGACGAGATATGTATAGTGCTGAATTGTATAAGGAAGATATTCTGGAAATCAGAAAAAAGGTAAAGTTTTATAGTCCGAAGCTCGAGAAATTGCTGGGCAAATGCAATAAAAAGATGTTGGAATGGAAAAGGGAGTGCGAACATTACGAGTATATGTCGCTGTCAGAAATTGGAGAACTGGCAGTACTGTTGACACAGCTGTTTGTTGAGATTGACAACTTTTTGGAAGAAGAATCAGATGAGAATATGAAGAAAATCATGCTGGAATTTTATTTCCAGATTCGTCATTTTCTGAATATCTATGATGGAATCGATGAAAATTATGTGATATATCGGGAATATACACAAGGACGTTTTAAGGTAAAGCTGTTCTGTGTCAATCCTTCAGGGAATCTGAACGTGTTTTTGGATAAAGGCAGGGCAGCAGTATTTTTTTCAGCGACTCTGCTGCCGGTTTCTTATTATATGAAACTTTTAAGCGGCAATACAGAAGATTATGCCATGTATGCCGAGTCTCCTTTTGAGGAGGACAAGCGGCTTCTAGTCATCGGAAAGGATGTCAGCAGCCGTTATGCAAGGCGCAATGAGAGAGAATATGGGAAGATTGCGGACTATATTGAATCAATGATTGAAGCAAAAAGCGGCAATTATATGGTGTTTCTGCCCTCGTATGTATATATGCAGGCGGTGTATGAGACTTTTCTTAGCAGAGGAACTGGTGTTCGGACTATTATACAGGAAAATCATATGACTGAGACGCAGAGAGAAGCTTTTCTGCAGGAATTTCATAAGGAACAGTCAGGCAGTCTGGCTGCGTTCTGCGTTCTGGGGGGAATCTTTAGTGAGGGAATTGATTTAAAAGAAGACCGGTTGATCGGGGCGATTATTGTAGGGACAGGAATGCCGCAGATTGGAACAGAGAGAGAACTTCTGCAGGAATATTTTGAACGGAATGAGGGGGCTGGATTTGATTATGCGTACCGTTATCCGGGATTTAATAAAGTACTTCAGGCTGCTGGCCGTGTGATTCGTACAGAAGAGGACCAGGGAGTGGTTCTGCTGTTAGAAGATCGGCTGTTAGGCCGAGAATATCAGAATCTGTACCCAAGAGAGTGGCAGCAGCTTCAGGTATGCGGCAGAAGTCAAGTAAAAAACATAATTAGGGAGTTCTGGAAATACTTACCTTAGTGGTCCAAACGCGCGGGAATGGGGGATTTCAGATTGAAATGACAGCAATTGACAGCAAATCACAAAATTATACTTGCTACGGGCCAGGAGTTTTAGTAAAATAGAATAGGTACACTGACAATCTGTGAACACAAAAAATACGGAGACAACCAGAATGTGGACAAGAAAAGAACTAAAATGTGAGGCAAGGAAGAAAAACATTAGGAATTATTGGAATTGTATTACGGTCTGTCTGGTTATGGCGGTGTTGGTTGGGAAGTATCCGATCAATATAGAAACTCTGCAGATTTTTCATAATGCTGCAGACAGAATACATATAGAGAGTGTTCAGGAAGTGGAAAAGCTGCTGGAAAAAGAACATGAAAGATGGATAAAAGCGGATGTGAAGAAGCGTATGACGGCCGCTTATATAGGGACTCTTCTGATTTCTGTAATCTCCTCTGCCGGAAGTTTTATCTGCATGGCACTTCGTATGTTTCATAATATGGGAAGCAGCGGAACAAGTGTAGAAGTTATGATTCTAAGTATTCTGGCAGGCTGTACCTTTATGACCGTATTTGTAGTCAACGTCCTAATGATAGGGGAAGCCCGTTTTTTTCTGGAGAATCGAAGATATCAAAATACCCATTTATTTCGAATTTTTTTTCTATTCCGGTATGGAATCTTAAAGAATCCGATCTGGGTTATGTTTCGGTATACCATCTATATTCTGTTATGGTCTTTGACCATTGTCGGCGGCATGGTGAAATCTTATGAATATTCGATGGTTCCTTTTCTGTTGGCGGAAAATCCTAAAATAGATGGGAAGGCCGCTTTTGCTTTATCCCGGCAGATGATGAAGGGACAGAAGTGGAACTGTTTTCTGCTGGATTTAAGCTTTATAGGTTGGGGATTGATGGGGATATTTACAATTGGTATCAGTGCTTTGTTTTGGAGTTTTGGATATCGTATGGCTGTCAGGGCTGAGTTATATGCAGTATTGAGGAAGAATGCGATAGAAGAGGAGATGGAATATTATGAACTCTGCAACGATCCCTATCTGATTGAGTAATAGAAGATACAGACATAGGTAGTAATATAAGGAGTAGAGCTGTAATGATTATTCTGGTAATTATAGGATATATATTGATTAATCTGTATTTATTATTTTCAAGCTGGCGATGGATGCGTCTGTGGCTTAAGAGCAGATTTCATAAAGTAGGAAAGATTTGTTTAGTTATATTGTATGTATTAATAGTACTTCCAGGACCAGCAGCATATTTTATGAAGCCTGGTTCTGTGCAGGCAGCTATGCAGAGATTTAATAATTGCTGGCTGGGTGTTCTAATCTATTATTGTATATTTTCTGTAATCATTGATTTGATTCTTCTAATACTGAAATATTTTAAAAGAGCACCAAGGACTCCGAAAGTATTGAGAAACTGGTCAATTGGCATAGGAGCTGTATTTTTCGGGCTGGTATTATCTGTCAGTATCTATGGTATGCACCATGCTAATCAGATTCATCTGAATCGGCATGAGATTAACGTGAATAAGAAAGTGCCGGGAATGGAAAAGATGAAGGTTGTTTTGATTGCAGATCTTCATATGGGTTACAGTATTGGTTTAGGGAATATCAGAGATATGGTAGCAAAAGTGAATTCCTGTAATCCAGACTTGATTATTATTGCCGGAGATATATTTGATAATAGTTATGATGCCATTGAGCATCCAGATGAGATTCTTCAAGAATTGAAGAAATTGGATAGTACCTTTGGTACCTATGCGGTATATGGCAATCATGATATTAATGAAAAGCTGTTTTGTGGTTTCTCCGTACATGGAAGAGATACGGCATTGCGTGACGAACGAGAGGATGAATTTCTTAAAAAGGCTGGAATTACAGTGTTAGAAGACAGCAGTATTTGTGTAGATGACCGCTTTTATCTGGTAGGAAGACTGGATGCGCAGAAGAGTGGTGACGGCCTGAATAAACGAAAGACAGTGAAGCAGCTTCTAAAGGATCTGGATAAAGAAAAAGCTATTTTTGTCATAGATCATGAGCCTCTGGAAATTGATGAGACTGCT
The DNA here is from genome assembly GCA_022791575.1 of Lachnospiraceae bacterium. GTDB lineage: Bacteria > Bacillota > Clostridia > Lachnospirales > Lachnospiraceae > JAAVZI01. The sequence continues at coordinate 31,497 of JAAVZI010000059.1, read as the reverse complement.
CAAGCAGGGGCTGATATACAATTCTGCGGACATACACATGCAGGACAGTTCTTTCCTTTGAATATTGCTTGCAGCATCCTATGGGAAAATGCCTGGGGGATTTTGAAAAAAGATGATATGTACAATATAGTAACATCTGGAATTGGTGTGTATGGCCCTGATATGCGGGTAGGAACGGACAGTGAAATCATGGAAATTATAGTGAATTTCAGCAAGTAAGGAGCTATAGAAAATATTCTGTGCAATCTGCCTCAGTATTTTCCTACAGTTCCTAAATATAAAGAAAAGGTGGTTATATGAACAGTGTGGATAAATATCCAGAAGATAAATTTTTGGATCGTTATGTGACAGAAGAGGGAGAACGGGAAGTTATATGGAACTTTGATTATCATAAAAAATATACATTCACCTCCTTGTGGATGCTGTTTTTTACATTTTCGGTTGGAGGGTGGCTATGGGAGGTGGCTTATCACTGGTTTTCCAGAGGAGAACTGGTGAACCGCGGAGCATTGCATGGCCCCTGGGTTCCAATATACGGCACAGGCGCTGTGTTAATCGCAGCACTTTTGTGGCGTTGGGTCGATCGGCCGTTACGGGTGTTTGTATCTATTATAGTAATCTCAGCGGTCGTTGAATACAGTACTAGTTATGTTCTGGAGAAAATAAAGGGAATACGCTTTTGGGATTACAGCAAGGATTTTATGAACCTCAATGGAAGAATCTATATGGAGGGATTGATTTTCTTCGGACTGGGAGGCTGTATTGTCTTGTATCTTCTGGCACCTATGCTGGAAGAACTATACAAGAAGATTGCAGATAAGGTCAAATGGTTTCTATTACTGGTTCTGACAATCCTGTTTCTTATAGATGTAATATATTCTTTTAATAATCCCAATAAGGGAAATGGCGTTACATATGTAAAGCAGACAAAACATACAATTGAAATAAAAGAGCAGGTTCCCATTTGATTTGGGTAATCTGCTCTTTTTGCATTTTGTAATTAACTAACTGGTGTTGGCGACGTCGACGGTTTCGGTGTTGGAGATGGTGTCGGAGTCGGTGTTGGTTTCGGCGTCGGCGTCGAAGTAGGCGCTGGTGTCGGTGATGGCGTCGGAACCGGGGTGGGCGGTGGAGTCGGTACGGGGGTTTGAATCGGTACTGTAGATTGATCATCATTGTTCGTATTATCAATCGGAACTTCCGGTGTTGTATTATCAATGCCAGCCTGGGAGGCGGAATTAGCGTCTGATTCCTGGGCAGCAGCGTTTGCTTCGGCATCGGACAGAGGTATTTCTTCCAGAGGCTTATTTTGGATTTTTTCGTCATATACTATGACCGCACAGCCCTGAGTAATATTTTCATAAATGGTTTTGGCAGCAGCAGTAGGAAGATTGATACATCCATGAGAGCCATTACCATAGAATATATTTCCGCCAAATTTATTTCTCCAGGATGCATCGTGCATGCCAACTCCGCCATTAAACGGCATCCAGTATTTTACAGGAGAAGCATAACCAGGTCCTCGTAATACAGCAGGACTTTGTTTGTAGGTCAGTCCATAGATTCCAATAGGAGTAGCATTTCCATTTGTTACTTTACCAGATACGAAATCACTTTCTACAACAAGGGAACCATCTTTGTAGAAAAATAGATGCTGGGTTCCAAGATTGATTTCTACATAAGTATTGCCATAATCTTTGGAACTGTCTTTTGCATTTCCCTTGGAGGAATAGACCGGTTCTTTCGTGGATTCCTTGCCTTCTTTAATCGCTGCAATCAGTTCTGAACTGGTAGAGTCTGTATTGATTTTCCAACCGTAATTTCCCTTTTCAAGGGTTATCGTAGTACCGTAAGAAGTGGTTAATGTATGAGGCTTTCCTGCAGTATTGTAAGAGGAACCCCATTTCTTAACCAATGCAGTAACAGCAGAAGAACTAACGTTTACTTCAAAGTTTTCATCATAGCTGAGCCATTTCGTAATGGTCTTACTGTCGATGACCTCTGTATTACCCAGAATATTGTAGGTAATTTTGGAAGAAGCATACGTGTTTAACTGCTCACAGGCTTCAACTACCGGCTCGCTTTTACTTGTATACATAGGCTCTATGTAACATTGTTCCTTTTCCAGATTCACAGAAGGTTCATAGTTTTTTACTGCTTCTTGAATCCGGTTATGGACTTTTTCTTTGTCCAGCTTTGTACCGGCCTTTTCTTCTAAGATTTCAAAGGAATTATTTTTTAGCTCAATAGAAGCATTTTCCGGCTCTTTCATATTGGCATCCTGCATACATGCCAGCTGGTCAATCAGCTGACTCAGCTTTTCTTTGCTGTAAGTTGTTTTGGAATCAATGGTATAGTTATAATCCCTGAATAGTGCAAATGGCCATGCAAAGCCGCTTTGTTTATCTTTAAATTCCGATACATTAGAGGTAAGTTCTGATTTTAGATCAAATTTTTCAGAATTAATCTGTTCCGTTTTGGAATCTTTGGTTTCAATGGTCAGTGTATAGTTATCCATATACTGCTGAACTGCTTTGTCGGCTTCTTCCACCGTTTTTCCGTTACAGCTGATGTTATTGATCTTTGTGCCAAAGTAAAAATGACTGCTGAAATAAAAAGCAAAACCAAAATAGATCAGCAGAAGAACCGCACCGGTACTGCCGCCGATGATAAGGAATATTTTTTTCTGCTTTTTACTTATTCTCAGTTTGCCAGTTTTTCTCTTTGAACGAGCTGTACTCTTTGTAACTTGTTCACTCATATATCCAACCTTCCTAATTAATATATTTGATGATTGATAACAACAGATACATTTTACAATAGGAAGGTAAAAAAATCAATGGCAATCCTTAATAATTAAAAGAAATATAATAAAATTTGCAGAAATGACACAAATGGAGTATACTGGAATTAAGAAGGAAACAAAGGAGTATATTATATATGGAAGAAAAAATACGGCTGAATAAATTTTTAAGTGAAGCAGGTCTTTGCTCCAGACGGGAAGCAGATCGTCTGATTGAGGCAGGGCGTGTGCAGATTAATGGAAATACAGCGACTGTTGGGGATCGGGTAGGAAAGGAAGATTTAGTCCTAGCTGACGGCAAAGAGGTACGAAAAGAAGAAGAGAAGATTATACTTGCATTTAATAAGCCTAGAGGCGTTGTCTGTACTGCAGAAAAGCGGGAAGCTGATAATATTATTAAGTATCTGAATTATCCAAAACGCATAACCTATGCCGGGCGTCTGGATAAAGAATCAGAAGGGCTTATGATACTAACGAACCAGGGTACGCTGATACAGGAAATGATGCGTGCCAGAAATAAACATGAAAAGGAATATTCCATAACAGTAGACAAGCCAGTAACAGAAGCATTTATGGAAAAACTTAGAAATGGAATCTGGCTGGAGGAACTAGGTGTACAAACCAGAAAATGCAAAGCTTGGATAACCGGAGAACGAACATTTCAAATGGTGCTGACTCAGGGAATCAACCGTCAGATCCGGCGTATGTGCCGAGCGTGTAATTATCATGTAAGGCGTCTTGTACGGATTCGCATTATGAATATCCAGCTGGGCAATCTGGAGAAGGGCAGATATCGTAACCTGACAGAAGAAGAAATACGAAGTCTGTATAAATTGTTAAAAATAAAGGAGTAATCAAATGGACAACTTAAAAAGAATGAAAAAGCTGGTGAAACAATTAAATCAGGCAGCAAAAGCTTACTATCAAGAGGACCGGGAAATCATGTCCAACCGGGAATATGATCAGCTCTATGATGAATTAGTGAAATTAGAAGAGAAAACAGGAGTGGTAATGGCTAAGAGTCCGACTGTAACAGTAGGTTATGAGTCTTTGGAAGAGCTTCCTAAGGAACGTCATGAATCTCCTATGTTATCCTTGAATAAGACCAAAGATATGGGTGAACTGCAAAGCTGGCTGAATCAGAATCATGGCCTTTTGTCCTGGAAACTGGATGGTTTGACTATTGTACTGACCTATCAGGAAGGAAAGCTGGTTAAGGCGGTAACAAGGGGAAATGGCGAAGTCGGCGAAGTTATCACCAATAATGCCAAGGTGTTTAAGAATCTTCCGCTTACCATTCCTTATAAAGGGGAGCTAGTGCTTCGAGGAGAGGCAGTGATCCAGTATTCAGACTTTGAGGCGATTAATAAGGAACTGGAGGAGGCAGCCCGCTATAAAAATCCTAGAAATCTATGCAGCGGTACGGTGCGTCAGCTGAATAATGCAGTAACTGCAGAGAGAAATGTGCATTTCTATGCATTTGCTCTGGTCAGTGCTCAGGAAGAAGAATTTCATAATTCCAGAGAGAGGCAGTTTCAGTGGCTTATGGAGCAGGGATTTGAGGTGGTAGAATATCGAATGGTAACCGGTGACAATCTGCCAGAGGCCATAAACTGGTTTTCTGAAAAAATCCAGAATTTTGACATACCTTCTGATGGCTTGGTGCTGATTCTGGAGGATATCGCCTACGGAGAATCTTTAGGAAGAACCGCTAAATTTCCAAGAAATGCCATTGCTTTTAAGTGGGCAGATGAAACAGCTCAGACTCATCTGGTGGAAATTGAATGGAGTCCGTCCAGAACTGGACTGATCAATCCAGTTGCTATCTTTGAACCAGTGGAGCTGGAAGGGACCACAGTAAGCCGTGCCAGTATCCATAATGTCAGTATGGTCAGAGAATTAAAATTAGGAGAAGGGGATCTCCTGGAAGTCTATAAAGCTAATATGATTATTCCGCAGATTGCTAGAAATCTAACGGAAAGCGGCAGCTGCAGTATTCCGGAAAACTGTCCTGCCTGCGGCGGCAGTACCAGAATAGAGGAAAACGGAGAGGTTCAGTATCTATATTGTATGAATCCCGAATGTGCGGCCAAACGAATTAAGTCCTTTACCCTGCTGACAAGCCGGGACGCCCTGAATATTGAGGGGCTTTCTGAAGCTACATTAGAGAAATTCATTGATAAGGGCTTTATTCAGGAACCGGTTGATATGTTCCATTTGGAACAGCACCACGAATCCATCGTTTCTCTGGAAGGATTCGGCGAACGATCCTATAAGAAGCTTATGGAAAATATTGAGAAAGCAAGACAAACAACCATGCCTCGATTTTTATATGGTTTAGGAATTCCTAATATTGGTCTTGTAAATGCTAAAGTTTTATGCAAAAGTTACCGAAATAATATACAAAGTATCATGAAGGCGGACAAAGAAGAATTGTCAGATATTGATGGTATAGGGCCGGTAATTGGAGAAAGTGTGGTGAATTATTTCAAGTCAGAAGAACAATCTGATAGAGCAATGGCCCTGCTGCAGGAACTGGATATACAGGAGGAAGAGGAAGCGAAAGAACAGCCTTTTGCGGACCAGATTTTTGTCATCACCGGCAGTACACAGCAATTTGCCAACCGCAGTGAAATGAAGGAATTCATCGAGAAATTAGGTGGCAGGGTGACCGGTAACGTATCCAAGAATACAACATATCTTATTAATAATGATACGGCTTCTAGTTCAGGTAAGAATAAAAAAGCTAAGGAATTGGGGATAGAGATTATTTCTGAAGCTAAAATGCTAGAACTGGCTGGAGGATTGTAAGATTTAGCAAGATATTGTAAAATCTGTAAAACAACCTTTGACAATTTCACAACCTATTGATATAATTAAATGAGAAATAGTGTGTTCATTGAGAGATGTAAGCAAGGAGGCGGTAGTGTGAACATGGACAGACGAAAAAAAATGAAACTGACAGCAGTACTAATGTGTGTCGTTCTACTGGTGGGGGTGGTGATGAACCAGGTAGGCTTTCTGAAGGAAACTACAGCTGAGGGAGTGGCATGGGATGGAGTGTTTCCAAGTGCGAATCCTGCAGCGAAATTCAGTGGAGGTGCTGGGGCATCTAATAATCCATACAAGATAGCTTCGGCAGCAGATCTGGCGCAGTTTGCAGCAAATGTAAATGGTGGAACGGACTATAGCGGAAAGTTTTTCCAGTTAACGGCAGATATTAATCTGGCGAATAATCCTTGGACGCCAATAGGCAGAACTGTAGCGTATGCTTTTCAAGGAAAGTTTGATGGTGCAGGACATACAATCAGTGGGTTATATATTAGTACAGAAGCGACAGAATATATGGGGCTGTTTGGAGTGGTGAAGAATGCTGCAATAAGTAATTTAAATATACGAGGAGAAATTACAGCACAGAAAGCCCGGCATGTTGCTTCAGTTGTAGGATATTGTAATACGTCTACAATTACAGATTGTACATTTAGAGGGGATGTTCAAGGGGCTGGATTTGTTGGAGGTATTGCGGGATCAGTATGGAGCAGTGGTTCTGTAATTAATGGATGTACTGTAATAGACAGTAATATTATAGCAACTGGTGAAAGAGTTGGAGGTATTGCTGGCTATATGGAGCAGGCCATGATTATCAATTGTACCAATTATGGGATGGTCAGTCTCAATAAAAGTGATAGTATGCAGAATGAATATCAATCGTCTGCAGCGGGACTAGTAGGATATGCGAAAAATACTTCTGTAGTGAATTCTTTTAATTCAGGGAAAGTTTCCAGCTCATATAATGCAAGTGGAATTACTACTGGTGAAAATACTATTATAAATAATTGCTATAATGTAGGAGAACTTAATGGAACTAAAGTAGGAGCAATTTCAGCAGCGTTAGATGGAGCTTCCACTTTATATTCTGTCTATTATATAAAGTCAGGAGCTGTAGAGGCATATCCTGGAGGGATAAATGCATGTTCTGCTACTAAGACAAATATAGGATCTGCAAGTACAATAAATGGTGCTGTGACTGTATTGGTTTCTAACAGTTCAAGTTCAGGGTGGAAGATAGAAGGATTAAAATTGTTAGATGCTTTAAATCAAGGAGTTGAATATTTCTTAGAAACATATGCTACTGTCAGAACGTGGATTAGTGATTCACAAACTAATGGCCAGTGGCCAATATTAACTAAAACAATAGGGCATAAGCATAATTATACAGGAAAAGTAGAGGTTATAGAACAAGCAACATGTACCTCACCTGGTAAAACAAGAAAATATTGTACGCAATGTGAAACAGCAATTATTGAAGTTGTATCTGCATTGGGTCATCAGTATAGCGAAGATTATAGAACAACTAGTACATCAATTCAAGGGGCTCCTGCAAAATTGCAGACTTGTACACAAGAAGGTATTAGTATTATTGTGTGCGGAAGAGAATGTGGTGCATGGAAAGAGGGAAGTGAAAAGGTAGAACCAGTTTTAGGTCATATAAAACATTATACTAATACAGAAGTTACTTGTACTACCGATGGATATGCAGTAACTAAATGCTCTGTGTGTGCAGAAGTGTTTGAAGAGGTAACAACAGCAGCACTTAAGCATACATATCAGAGGGAGTTAATTCCTACACCAGATCGTAGAAAAGCGGCAACCTGCTTTATGCCGGAGATACTATATTATGATTGTAAAGATTGTGAATCTGTAAGCACAGAGTCCGTAGGTGTTCCTAGAGAGCATAAATGGGATGCGGTAAGTGGAGTAGTAGTTGAAGCTACTTGTCAGCATAAAGGTGGAATAATCCGAACTTGTACGCATAAGGATTGTGGATATCAAGAATTTTTGGGTGGTGAAAAACCGACAGCAGAGCACGATTATGTAAAGGTAAAAACAGTCCCACCTACTTGTGTGGAACCAGGATATGATTATTGGGAGTGCAGGACTTGTAAAGAGGCAGGTGTTGAGAATATAGCTACCAAAGAAGATAATCCTACTGATGCATTAGATCATAATTATCAGCGTACAGAAGTTATTCCTGCGACTTGTCAAGAACAAGGATATACGTTAGAAACCTGTTCTAGATGTCAAGATGAGAGAAGAACAAATTATACAACAACAACAGCACATAATTATGTTAAAGTTAATACTATTCCAGCTACATGCCTAATATCAGGAAAAGAGGAATATGCATGTGAGCAATGTGGTGAACCAGGAGAATTTAAAGTTATCCTTGCACCTGGCCATCTGTGGACTAAGAGTGAAGCTTTATCTAAAGAACCATCTTGTACAGAAGCAGGTTATATCATGGAAGTTTGTATGAATGATGAAAATCATGTACAGAAGAGAGAAGGTTCGGATCAGCCAGCACTGGGGCATTCTTATGAAGATGTAACAGTTACATTACCGACTTGTACTTTACCGGGTTATACCCTTCATTCATGTATTAGGTGTGAGGATTCTTATAAGACAAATCCTGTAGATTCATTAGGTCATGCTATAGGCAATACAGTAGTACCGCCTACTACAGAAAATATGGGTTATACAGAAAGAGGATGTACACGTCCAGGATGTACAGATATTCCGGTAGAGCGTACCAACTGGATAGCAGCACTTCCGAATTCTTCTTATAGGGTAGTATTGACTGGCAGTGATGCAACAATCAGACTGAATCTTGTGAATTCTGAAGCCACTGATACAGCCGTAGATGCAGAACCAATGAAATATTCTCTTGATAAGGGAGCGACCTGGCATGAGACATCAGAAGTTTCTGTTGAACTGACTTCTACAGATATTGAATATCTGAGACAGCACAAGGATGATGCGGATCAGACAGAAGCAGCAGGGCAAATGGCCAGAATCATGGAATTATCCGATGAAGAAGAAACAGATCAGGAATTAATTGGCGTAATCAAAGTAGTAAGACTTGGAAATACAGCCAGCGAGGATCGTCCAATTGCAGATTCTCCGGCAAGTGATGTGGAAGTCTGGGGTTATCCTTCTACCACTGTTGAGGATATTATGATACCAGAGGGTGAAGTAACTGGAGATATTACATTAGATCCAAGTAAGCTATATGAATATAAGAAGCTGGATGATGCGACATGGACAGCAGTAGCAGCAAGCAGTGACAGCTTAACATTAGAGCCAGGCGAATATGAAATCCGTCTGCAGGGAAGTGAAGAGAAGAATCGATTCCCTGGTCCATCAAAGGAATTTACTGTAGCAGAATATCAGCCTCCAACAACTCCTCCGGGAGAAACTGATGACCCTAATAACCCGGGTGAGACCAATAAACCAGGTGAGACGGATAAACCGAATAAGCCAGGTGAGACCAATAAACCAGGTGAAACCGATCAGCCGAATAAGCCAGGTGAAACCAATAAACCAGGTGAGACAGATAGTCCAAATAAACCAGGTGGAACCGACAATCCAAACAAACCAGGTGGAACCGACAATCCAAACAAACCAGGTGCAACCAATAATCCGAACAATCCGGGAGGAACCAATAACCCGAATAATCCAGGAGGAAGTAATAATCCGAATGATCCAAACAATTCAGGAGGAACCAATAATCCGAATGGAAACAATGGAACTAATAATACAGGTAATAATGGCAGCAACGGAACAGGTAATAATAACGGAGCGAATGGAAGTACTGGTGGCAGTGGTGATGATGTTAAGACAACAGTCAATTATACAAGCAAAAGCGGAACTTCAGGTTCCAGCAATACTGCTAGTACTAGCACCAGAACTTCTAACAAAGTTACTTCAGCAAAAACTGGAGATGACAGTAATATAGTACTTTGGGTAACCTTTGCAGGTTTATCCGCAGCGGCGGTTGTAGCAACAGCCAAAAGACGAAAAGACATTGAAGAATAATCAATGACTTGAACAATATAAAAAGAGAGTATTTAGAGTATCCTGCTTTAGATACTCTCTTTTCACTAAATTCAGCAATTCCTAATCAATCAAAGTTCTTGAATAACCAGTCAAGTTTCTGTATAATAAGAAAGAAATTCGTCTATTTTATTTCCATAAAAGATAGCTTTACGAAATGGTAATTATGAGATATAATAATACAATAGGAAGATGGAACGAGGTATAAATATTAATGAAAGAAAAGTATGAATCACTATCACTGGCTAATCTAAAGGCAGTTGCAAAAGCGCGCGGGTTAAAAAATATTTCAACATTAAGGAAAGCAGAACTGGTTGAGGTAATGCTGAAAGCAGACGAGGAAGATAAAGTGCGTGAGCAGGAAACCAGCCCGCAGACCAATCATAAGGAAAAAGAAAAAATCCGTCAGCAGGCAGAAAGCAGATCAGCTGAAAATACCAAACCGGAAGAAAACAGAGAATTTTCCAGGGAACAGATTGTGAAGAAAGAACCAGAAACAATCGCTGAAATCGAAGAGTCGGGAAAGGACAGGGTTCTTCCGACGGACGAGAAGAGTTCCACAGAGTCAGCGCAGCTTGATAGCGGTGAGGTTGCCGAAGGAATTTTAGAAGTGATTCCTGAAGGATTTGGCTTTATCAGATGTGAGAATTATCTGCCAGGTCAGAATGATGTCTATGTATCCCCTTCCCAGATTCGAAAATTTAATTTGAAAACAGGCGATATTTTATGCGGACATAAGAAGGTTAGAATGGCAAATGAGAAGTTCAGCGCTTTGCTATATTTAACATCTATTAATAATTTCCCAGTAATTGAAGCAGTAAAAAGAAAGAATTTCGAAGATATGACTCCGATTTTCCCGAATCAGAGAATTCATTTAGAGACTGCAAGAGAAGAGCGTGCCATGAGAATTATGGATTTGGTTTCCCCAATTGGCAAAGGACAGAGAGGAATGATTGTATCGCCTCCCAAAGCAGGAAAGACCACTTTATTAAAGGGGGTAGCTCAGGCGATTCTCCAAAATAATCCAGAAATGCATATGATTATTTTGTTGATTGATGAGCGGCCAGAGGAGGTTACCGATATCAGGGAATCCATAGTTGGAGATAATGTGGAAGTGATCTATTCTACATTCGATGAATTGCCAGAGCATCATAAGAGAGTATCCGAAATGGTGCTGGAACGAGGAAAAAGGCTGGTGGAACATAAGCAGGATGTTGTGATTCTTCTGGACAGTATTACGCGCTTGGCAAGGGCATACAATCTGACAGTACCGGCAAGCGGCCGCACTCTGTCCGGTGGACTGGACCCAGCAGCGCTGCATATGCCGAAGAAATTCTTTGGTGCAGCCAGAAAGATGCGGGAAGGCGGAAGTCTGACTGTGCTGGCGACAGCATTGGTGGATACCGGAAGTAAGATGGATGATGTAGTCTTTGAAGAATTCAAAGGAACTGGTAATATGGAGCTGGTTCTGGATAGAAAGATGACAGAGAAACGGGTATTTCCTGCCATTGATATCATAAAATCCAGCACAAGAAGGGATGACCTGCTGCTAAATAAGGACGAGCAGGAGGCCATGGAAATTGTCAGAAAGGCAATTAATTCTATGAAACCGGAGGAGGCAACGGAAAAAATTCTGGATTTATTTACAAAGACAAGAAGTAATCGGGACTTTGTTCACATTATAAGAAATAGAAAATACCTATAGATTAATATTGACACAGGAAAAGCTTTTTGTTATAATAGTACCGTTGTTTATGATAAACAGCTTTACAAACATATGTTTGTATGGCTTTCATAAGATTAAGCAGTAAAGAGGTGAAATTTATGAGAGAAGGAATCCATCCAGAGTATTATCAGGCAACAGTAACCTGCAACTGTGGAAACACATTTGTAACAGGTTCCACAAAACCAGAGATTCATGTGGAAATCTGTTCTAAATGCCATTCATTCTATACAGGACAGCAGAAGGTTGCCCAGGCACGTGGACGTATTGATAAGTTCAACCGCAGATATGGCATGAACGAAAGCAAATAAGATGTGTTAAAGATAAGGTTGAGGTGTAAATCTCAGCCTATTTTTAACGCTGAAAAGGAAGTGTATTATGAGACCATCAGGAATTGGCGGTCAGGCGGTTATGGAAGGCGTTATGATGAAGAATAAAGAGAAGTACGCCGTTGCTGTCAGAAAGCCAGATCAGGAGATTGTTGTTGATGTACAGACATATGGCAGTGAGGGTGCTAGAAAGAAATTAAGAACGATTCCCTTTATAAGAGGCATCTTTAATTTCTGGGATTCGCTTTATTTAGGAACAAAAGTGCTGACTTATTCAGCCAGTTTTTTTGAGGATGAGGAAGAAGAGACAGAAAAAAAAGATACAGCCGGAACGAGTGAAAATATATTAATGATTTTTACTGTATGTATCTCTATTATTTTGTCTATTACGATTTTCTTTTGTGTTCCGTTTTTCCTGACATGGTTCTGCCGCAAGCATATCACACAGGAAGAATGGGTGATTGCTTTGATTGAAGGAACTTTAAGGATTGTGATCTTCTTGGTGTATATTATTTTGATATCATTTATGAAAGATATTCAGAGGTTTTTTATGTATCATGGAGCAGAACATAAATGTATCAATTGTATAGAAAATGGCTGGGAGTTGAATTTGGAAAATGCAAGAAAGGCTTCCCGACAGCATAAACGCTGCGGAACCAGTTTTATGTTGATTGTAATGGTTATCAGCATTATTTTTCTATTTTTTATAAGAACGGAAAATCGCTGGATTAGCTTGTTGATTCGTCTGGCTCTAATTCCGGTGATTGCTGGGGTGTCTTATGAATTTATCCGTCTGGCAGGCCGTTCAGAGAGTCCGCTGGTATCCGCTTTAAGTAAGCCTGGGATGTGGCTGCAAAATCTTACAACCAGAGAGCCTCAAGATGATATGCTGGAAGTTGCTATTGCATCTGTGGAGGCAGTCTTTGATTGGAAGTCGTTTTTACAGGACCATGAGCTGGAGGCTATGGAACAGCAACAGGATCAAGCCTCAGATGGAGCCGTGTGATGGCAAAGCGGCAGGAGGTACTCCGTTGGGGAGAACAGCAGCTGAGAGAAGCTGGAATTGTGGATTGGAGAACAGATAGCTGGTTGTTATATGAATCAGCTGCTCATATGAACCGTACCGAATTTCTTCTGCGTCGCATTGAGAATATGCCGGCTTCAGAGCGGGGAGTTTATGAAAATATGGTAAAAAGACGATGCACACATGTACCAGTACAGTATATTACAGGGGAACAGGTGTTCATGGGTTATTCTTTTTTGGTTAGTGAACAGGTGCTGATTCCACGGATGGATACGGAGATTCTGGTACAGACGGTAGAGCAGTGTACGAAGCAGGCAGCACGAGTATTGGATTTGTGTACGGGTTCTGGCTGCATAGCAGTCAGTCTTAAGAAACGAAATCCCCAGCTTCAGATTATGGGCACAGATATTTCAAAAGAAGCGATAGAAATTGCTTATAAAAATAGCCGGCGTATGGAAGTAACGGTTGATTTTTATGTGTCGGATTTGTTTGGATATTTTCAGCAGATAGAACAGGAGCGGTTGGCAGATACTGCGATATTTCCCAATGGAAAGATAAAATTTGACAGAATTGTATCCAATCCACCGTATATTCCTACTAGTGTGATCAATGGGCTGGATGAAGAGGTACGGTGTCATGAGCCGCGGATTGCGCTGGACGGTACGGAAGATGGTCTGGGATTTTACAGAAGAATTACGAGGGAGAGCAGGAATTATCTGACAGATCAGGGGATGCTTTTTTACGAGATCGGTTATGACCAGGCAGAAGCAGTTTCAGATATTATGGAAGCGGAAGGGTTTGGGAATATAACTGTGATTCAGGATTTAGCCGGGTTAGACCGGGTTGTTTATGGAGGAATGGAACATGTTTGATAAGTTAGAGGATATTCTGCTTCGTTATGAAGAGATTATGAATCAGCTCAGTGAACCGGATGTAGCAAATGATGCCGGTCGTTTTCGTAAGCTGATGAAGGAGCAGAGTGATCTGACTCCGATTGTGGAGAGTTATAAGGAATATAAGAAAGCGAAAAAGGATGCAGAGGATTCCCTTGCCATGTTAGAAGAGGAAAATGATGAAGAAATGCGGGAGATGGCAAAGGAAGAGTTAAACGAAGCCAGAGGGAAAATCGGGGAGTTAGAGCAGAAATTAAAGATTTTGCTGCTGCCAAAGGACCCGAATGATGATAAGGACGTAATTGTAGAAATTCGTGCTGGTGCAGGTGGAGATGAAGCGGCTTTATTTGCAGCAGAAATCTATCGAATGTACGTTCACTATGCTGAAGGCAGGCGCTGGAAGGTAGAGCTTGTAGAATGTGAAGAAATCGGAATCGGCGGTATGAAAAATGTTACGTTTATGATTAATGGCCAAGGAGCTTATTCGGTTATGAAATACGAATCAGGTGTACACCGGGTACAGCGTGTGCCGGAGACGGAATCTGGCGGCCGTATCCATACATCAACGATAACAGTTGCAGTAATGCCGGAAGCCGAAGAAGTAGATGTACAGATTGACGAGAAGGACATTCGTATTGATGTGATGCGTGCTTCTGGAAATGGCGGCCAGTGTGTGAATACGACCGATTCGGCAGTGCGTTTGACACATTATCCTACAGGAATTGTCATCTACAGTCAGACCGAGAAGTCACAGCTGCAGAATAAGGAGAAAGCATTTGCCCTGCTGCGCGCCAAACTCTATGATATAGAATGCCAGAAACAGCATGATGCAGAAGCAGAGGCTAGACGCAGTCAGATTGGTACAGGGGATCGTTCGGAGAAAATTCGTACTTACAATTTCCCGCAGGGTCGTGTGACAGATCACAGAATCAATCTGACCTTGTATAAGCTGGATAAAGTGATGGGAGGGGATATACAGGAGATTCTTGATGCCTGTATTGCAGCCGACCAGGCTATGCGCTTGAGCCGTTTGAATGAAGAGGGCTAATAAACCTGATTATGTGCAGTTTTGCAGGCGAAGCAGTACTGTATATGATTAAATATTTAATGACAATCGGTTCATTTTTCAGAAAATGAGCCGATTTTTTACTAGACAATGAAGGATTAAGTATGAGTGAACGAATTCAAGACATTGACGCTGTATCAAATCATATTTGAAAGTAGGAAAATAGGAGCAACCATTATGATTCAAAGAGAAGATATGCTGGAGCTTACAAGACGCATGACCGTAAAACGGACTTCTTTTACAAGAATAGCCGGAAGTTATATGGACGAAGATGGAGAAATTGACGGAACCTTTAATGTTAATTTCCTCAATCTCTCACTGAAAGAGCGCGAGAAAAATCTGGCGATTGCTAAGGCAATACCATTTTCAACTACAAATGTAGAATTAAAAGATTTTACCATTCCTGCAAACTGTCAGGGCAATGGAAGCATGTGGCAGCTTTTGATGGCCATCAAACAGTGCGGCCTGAAAAATGATGCGCTGATGGATATTTTCTATGAACTTACGACAGAGCACATACATACAAACGGCAGTTATGCAATCATAGTCTTTCATGACCGCTATGATGTGCCGGTCAAGGCAGCAGACAAAGAGCGGCTTGGCGAATCGGAGGAAGTCTACGAATATTTAATCTGCGCAGTCTGCCCATTGGCTGGAGAATACGAACCTGGCAGGCCGGAATGTGGATTTCTTTTTCCTGCTTTTGCCGACCGCAGCACAGAGATGAACCAGGCCCTGATCTTCAGTGCCGGAGACGGAGAAGTGCACAGAAAGGAACTGCAGAATCTGTTGTGTGGTATTGGTGTCGTGTAAATGTCTAATAGTTTTGTGACGGTGATTAGAAAAGGAGGCGTACTTCATGGAACAGACTGATTGGATAGCAATTTATAAAGAAATCTTTCCGTTCTGGGAAGAAATTTCCAGGGAGGACCAGGAGGAAATCTGCCGGAATTCCCATAACGCAGCTTACCAAAAAAGAACACATGTTCATGATGGGAATGAATGTTCCGGTGTCATTCTTGTGCGCACAGGGAGCCTGCGTTTATATATGATGTCGGAGGAGGGAAAGGATATTACCTTGTACCGCCTGCAGAAAGGCGATCTGTGTATGCTTTCGGCTTCCTGTGTACTTTCTTCTATCACCTTTGATGTATTTGTGGACGCGGAAGAGGACAGTACCTGCCTTGTAATTAGCGGGCCGGTATTTTCGGCTGTTTCCGAGCGCAATCCGGCAATGAAAATATTTGCGCTGGAAACGGCAGTCAGTCGTTTTTCGGATGTGATGTGGGTCATGCAGCAGATTTTATTTATGAGTATGGATAAACGGCTGGCAATCTTTCTAGCTGATGAGTCAGCAAGAACCGGTTCGGATATGATTACACTGACACACGGGCAGATTGCCCGCTATATGGGGTCTGCCCGTGAGGTCGTGTCCAGAATGCTGAAATATTTTGCCAAGGAAGGCATTGTAGAGGTTTCACGCAAAGGGGTAAAGATCTTAGACCGGAAACGTCTGCGAAGTTTAACCATTTAGAGTATGTCATAGCTTTTATTACCATCACCTGAGTTTCAAACTTGCAGGATTTTATTTGCATAATAAAAATGTTACACTTGCTCCAACATGGCAAGAATCTGCGGCTTGCCCTTTGCACCGGCGGCCTGCTGGAGGATTCTGCCGTTTTTCATAACGGCGAGCGTCGGAATACTGAATACCTGAAATGCCTGTGCCAGTTCCGGCTCTTCATCAACATTGATTTTTGCAACCAGATATTGCGGATTTTCTGCTGCAATTTCTTCCACAATCGGGGAAACCATGCGGCAGGGGCCGCACCAGTCGGCGTAGAAATCAATCAATACAGGTTTGCTGCTTGTTTTAAGGGAATCAAAATTTTGTTTATTAACATGAAGTGCTGACATAATAATCATCCTTTCTCTGATAAATTTCTATCTATTGATAGTATAATTGAAATCGTTTAGGATTTCTGTGACGAAGTCACATGCTTTGCTCGGCAGATTAGCTGTGTCATCGTTCCCATCGGGCAGTAGACGCACCAGGAACGGGGCTTAAACAGCAGCATAGTCAGAAATCCAAGCACGGTGGAAGTTAGCATAACGCTGTAGAAGCCAAAGGCAAACTGTGTCACGCCGGAGGAAAAGAAGGTTCCGTGATAGGCCCAGTGCCAAGGCAGCCGGAACGTCCATAGCAGTGTAACTGCCATAGATACATTCTTTGTTCCAGCAAATACCAGATAGGTGTTCCATAACATTTGAAAAAACATAACAAAGAAAAAGATTAAAAATCCATATCGGAACCAGCTGGATTTCATCCATTTGGGAATATCTTTTCTGCGGGAAAGTCCGAATCGGCCGCCCACAAGGGAAAACAACTGGCCGCGGCCGCAGTATTTGTTGCAGTAGGCTTTGCTGCCCTTTATTATTGCGATTAGCAGCGGGATAAAGAAGCACAGAAGTCCCAGCCAGGCAAACAGGATGTTGAAGAATCCTAAAATCAAATATGTGAGGGAAACAATCCACAGATAATCGTACCAATTCTTTTTTTGTTTCATTGCTCTGCCACCTCCAATGTAATCACGCTTGCCGGACATTCTTTTACACATTTGCCGCATCCAACGCACAAGTCTTGGTTGATTTCGGCATAGATCCCTTTGGGAATGCTGAGTGCGCTTCTGGGGCAGACCTTCATGCAGCACCCACATGCTACACATTCTTGAGTATTGACAGCGGCTTTTTGTTTTTTCATGATATATCGCCTCCTGTTTATTGTAGATTCAGTATACAGGAGGCCGATTTTTTATTCAGTGACAAAGTCACAAAAGTTTTGTATTTATCAAATAAACATTTCCAAAAAAAGCAGAAAATGGTATACTAAGAGTACAGTGAGAATTGGTTTGCAGAAGATTTACAAATCAATACTGCACAATACAGTCAGAGAGGAGTTTGATTATGAGTAATACAAAACAATATGATGAGCAAATTGCCCGTATTATGGCTAAAATCGAAGCTATGAAGGATAAAAATTTTGAATTTTCCTGTGGAGAATGGCCTGTAGTCTGGGAACCGCCTATGACGGAAGCAAAAGTTGCTGCTTTTGAAAAGAAGCACAAAATCCGCCTGCCGGAGGATTACCGCTATTTTATTACCAAAGTTGCTGCTAGCGCAAGCCAGCCGTTTTATGGGCTGGAGCCTTTAGGGGAAATGATGGGAGGATATGAACTGCCGGATTTGAGTCGCCCGTTTGCCTATTCGTTAGACAAGCCTTATATTATGATTTATATGACGGAAGAAGAGCTGGAGGAAGAAGAGGATGAGGAATCGGGGTTTATTCCTATTTGCACAGAAGGGTGTGGTATGGACAGCATTCTGATTGTTAACAGCGAAGACCCAGAGGTGTATGGCACGGTCTGGTTTTTTGATTTTGCCAATGATTTTGGCACGGCTCCGCTGCGGGATGCGAAGACAGGAAAGCCGTTTCATTTCCTGGACTGGCTGGAATACTGGGCTGACCGGATGGCACCGCTGGCTGAAAGGGAATATTTCTCATTTTCAGATGCAGTACAGATGCCGGAACCGCCGGATAATCCAGATATCTGCGGAAGAAAAATGGGGTGGATTGATTAAAAGAAGTATTTTAAGGTGCATAAGAAATAAAAAACAGATAATTTATAAAATTTTTTTAGTTTTTTAGAAAAAAATGAATAAATATTATTTTATCAAAAAAGATTGCGGCAAGTCAGACAAGCTGTTATAATAAGAGGCAATGATGTGTGAAATTCACAAATTAAGACCGATTAAGGACACCAAGGAAGGAAGGTACTTTTCATGAAAAAATTATTTACCAGACGGCTGTTTATTTATATGCTTGCTGCATTTCTTGTGACTATTTCTGCTATTTTTGTTCTGCAGACAGTTGTCAGCCAATATAACAACAATGCTACAAGTCAGAATAAGCTGGATGAAGTTAGACGAAGCTTGCCGACAATACATCAAATATTAAGCAGCTGACTGAGAATCTTGGACAGGAGAATCTTGCGAAGACAAGGGCATTTGCAGATATGCTTGCAGCAGATCCATCCATTTCCCATGACATGGATAAGTTAAATGAAGTTAAGGAACGCCTGATGGTAAATGAATTACATATTATTGACGATGATGGGATTATTACAAGCAGCACGATTGAGACATATATTGGTTTTGACATGAAAAGCGGCAAGCAGTCAAATGCATTTATGGTAATTGCCAAGGACCCTTCGATTGAAATTGTACAGGAGCCACAGGTTAATGTGGCAGAAGGTGTGGTTATGCAGTATATTGGTGTTGCCAGGAATGAGGCCCCAGGGTTGGTTCAAGTGGGTGTGCGTCCAGAGGTATTGGAGAACATGCTGGCAGGAATGGAAATTTCTATTGTGCTAAAGGGTATGGATTATGGTGAGAAGGGCTATGTCTATGCAATTGATGCTGAAAATGGACAGATTCTGGCACATAATAATGATGATTTAATTGGAACATCCGCCAAGAACAGTGGATTTCCATCTGAACTGACCGGAAAAGGAAAGGCAGAAATTGACGGAGTAAAAGGATATTATATGGCAGAAGAATATGATGGCAGAATTATTGGAACATTTTTGCCGTCGGGCGAATATTATCAGGGCCGCCGTAACCAGACGATTGTGGTTTCTTTGAGTATGCTGCTTATATTCGGTATTTTGCTATTAATCATTAATTATACCGTAGATCAAAAAATTGTACGGGGTATTCACCGCATATCCAATTCGATGAGTGAAATTGCAGGCGGAAATTTTCAGATTACGGTAAATGAGCAGGGGAATCCAGAATTTACTATGCTTTCTGATAGTATTAATAAAATGGTTGAGGGCATTTGCCAGAGTATAAGGAAAAATGAGCAGTTGATGGAGCAGCAGAAGCAGGATATGGAACATAACCGGATATTAATCCAAAATGTGAAGCATGCCTGTCAGGACTTAGATCAGGTATCAGGTGAGACTCTTGAAAATGCGGATAATATTTTTAATGGTACTGGTGAGCAGGAGAGAGCAGTAGATGATCTCAAGCAGACGATGGAACAGTTGACACAGGAACTGAACAGTAGTGTAGAGGTCGCCAGTCATGTGATTGTCGAGACAGGAAATACATCGGAAAAAGTTCTTGAGACACAGTCTCGTATGGAGCTTTTGAAAGAGTCTATGCAGAACATCAGTGAAATGTCTTTGGCGATTGAGAAGATTATGGATGAGATTAATTCAATTGCACAGCAGACGAATATGCTTTCGCTGAATGCTTCTATTGAGGCTGCAAGAGCCGGAGATATGGGAAAAGGTTTTGCTGTGGTAGCGACGCAGGTTGGCGAACTGGCTGCTAGAAGTGCCCAGGCGGCTAAGGAAAGCAACGACTTGATTATGAATTCCATCAAAGCTGTGGAGAGCGGCCAGGAGATTACAGATCAGACGGTAGAAGCATTCAGCGTTGTTGTGGAAACTATTCGAAAAACCGATCAGGATGTGGAGAGGATTACAGATATGGTCAGACAAAATGTCGATATCGTATCCCATGCAGTCAGTCAGATTGAACGGATTTCTGGTGTTGTAGAGGAAAATGTGCAGATATCCCACAATACAAAACAGGTATCTTCTAATATGGCGGATATTACAGGAAAACTTCTGGATATTGTAGAGTAGGCATTTGGAAGAAGGTTTCTCATATTTTCAATCAAATCATAAAAACAAGCTAACATATTTTTGTGATATAAAAAGGAGCACTCTAAAATGAGTAAAAAGCGGTATCAGATTTCCCCCATTGAGCTGGTTCAGTGGGCGGAACCTTTGTTTGGAATGGATAAAGCAGCAGAAGGTTTTTCAGAGGAACAGATTTCCTCTTTTGAGACGGCTGCGAATATTCATTTTCCCACTGCGCTGCGCGAGTATTACCTCGCCTGCGGCCAAGCCAGCCTGAATTATGAAGAAGATAACATGTTCGTCCCAGCCAGAGAAGTGGAACAGGATCTGCACAATGTGGCATTCTCCTACGATTATATAAAATCGGAACTCGAATGGCTGGAGAAAAACGGCCAGACCGGTTATGAGGACCAGGAACAGCTTCGCCACCTCCCTGTAGAGCGTTGGAACGAAATCGTAGGCAATTATTTACTGATCTGGTGTGAAAACCAGGCCTGTTGGTATGCAGGCATCCGCGTAGAGGATCTGCACCAGCCGGACCCGCCCGTATATTACAATGACCAGGACGATATGTATCATTGGGCGCCCTTTGGGGATTCAGTGCAGTCCTTTATTCTGTCTACGATTCTGGAGCAGCTTTTTTATAATATGGAACAAATAGAAGACCCAGAAGCAATCCAAAGAACACTGAAAGACAACGGCGTAGACTTCCAGCGTCTGCAGCAACCCTATCCGTTCCCCGGCGGCCGCTTCGTTCATACCTGTCTGGATCTGGATACCAACACCCTGTATGTCTATGGAGAGCAGTCGCAGAACCATTCCGCATATTTAGGCATCATCCAGGCAGAATAAAAACTTTACCAATCTACAGCGATTTCTTCATTCGCCAAATAATCGTTTGAACAAAAGCAATGGTTATGCATACAATATAACAATCATTATAAGAGAGCGTATTTCGTATGTATCAAAATAAACCGTGTGATGGTGAAAAACTCTATGAAAAACAGAAGACAGCGTTCCCGCCGCAGCATCAGAATCAGCAGCCCGGCTTGGAATTTATCATGAAACCGCTTCCAGATTCTGAATGCGGCAAACCATATAGAAAACTCGAACATAAGATTGCCCTGATTACAGGTGGGGATAGCGGCATTGGCAGAGCGGTTGCATATGATTTTGTCAAAGAAGGAGCTTCCGTTGTAATCGTATACTACAATGAAGAAACAGATGCAAGAGAAACAGCCGAGCGAATCAAACAACTAGGCGGGCAGTGCCTATTGCTCTGCGGCGATCTAAAAGAGCCGGATTTTGCAAAATTCTGTGTAGACAGGACAATAGAATATTTCGGCAGAATAGACATTTTAGTAAACAATCATGCGATGCAGTTTATCAAGCGGAGTATTTTAGATATCTCACACGAACAAATAGAATTCATTTTCAGGAATAATGTATTTTCGTTTTTCTATTTGATTCAGTATGCCCTGCCATATATGAAAAAAGGCGGAAGTATCATAAACACAACATCGGTAACCGCTTATGAGGGAAATAAAGACTTAATTGATTACAGCGCAACCAAAGGCGCAATAGTTGCCCTAACAAGATCCCTTTCCCTATCTCTCGTAGAAAAGGGAATCCGGGTTAATGGGGTAGCGCCGGGACCGATCTGGACGCCGCTGATTCCCTCCTCCTATTCAGCGGAAGAGGTAGCGACATTTGGCAGAAAAACTTCGCACGTACCGATGGAAAGAGCGGGACAGCCATGTGAAGTGTCACCGTGCTATGTATTCCTAGCATCGGAAGATTCCAGCTACATCACAGGCCAGGTGCTTCATCCCAATGGAGGAACAATCGTAGGTTCCTAATCAAGATCTTCTCCTGCGTATTCCAGCTATCAATGGTACGACATCATGCGCTTAGCGGCAAACTGCCGGTATAACAAGTCAATACCGGAATCTGCGGACTGTCACAAGACCGGAAAATTGAAGCGGGGATACGGGGTTGAACCCAGCAGGCGGAGATTATGCTGATTGCCGAAGCGCCGGGCGAACAGGAGGACCGGCAGGGAACGCCCTTTGTGGGACGCTCCGGGGAAATCCTCGACAGACTGTTACAGGACTGCGGACTGCGTCGGGATGAAATCTACATCACCAACATTTTAAAATGCCATCCTCCCGGCAACCGCGATCCCCAGGAAGGGGAAAAGGAAGCCTGTGTGCCCTATCTCAAATACGAGACCTATCTGTTAAAGCCAAAAATCATAGTCTGCCTTGGCCGGGTCGCCGCGCAGCGCATTATCTCGGCGGATTATAAAATTACCAGGCAGCACGGCACCTGGACCTGCCGCAAAAACTGCGCGCTGACCGCCGTCTACCATCCCTCGGCAATCCTGCGGGACCCCTCCAAATACGAGATCACCAAAAAGGATTTCTGCGAAATCGTAAAAAACGGGCAGAATTAAGCTAGTCCGCTATACGTTTCTGGATTTTTTGCATCCAGTCCAGATATTCTGCCTCCGTCAGTTCCCGCTCAATCGTTACATACGGATGAAGCGCCTCATGCGGA
Source organism: Lachnospiraceae bacterium (assembly GCA_022791575.1). GTDB lineage: Bacteria > Bacillota > Clostridia > Lachnospirales > Lachnospiraceae > JAAVZI01. Next base: position 8,495 of record JAAVZI010000059.1, on the reverse strand, counting down.
ACGGCAAGAAACTGCGCAGAAAAGCTGCGGCTCGGTCCGTTTTCAAACAGAACAATTACAGCGCGGCCGTCAAGCTGCGGTATGGCCGCCGGCGGCATTTCTCCCCAGATCAGATAATTCACCATCTGGTTGCTGAATGTTTTCTCAAAAGCCGTGCCATAATTGTATTCGATAAAATGGGTGGTATACGATTGATCCCAGCAGTCCTGCGGGTACTCCCCGTGCGCAAGCCGGGTCAGCGATTCGCTGGCTTGAAACTCCTGCATACCATAGGCTGCGCCCAATGTTTGATAAATCTGTTCCTCCAATAAAAAGAGCAGATGAAAGCAGTTGCTTACATCATTTGCCGTGGCAAGGAAGCCAGTTTTTTTCTGCGGATGAAGCACCAGGAGTGGATAATCGCTGCACATCGCCAACATTTGGTTTACATAATGAATAGAACGCAGATAGGGGCTGTCGTCGGTTTCCTCGGAAAGATAGGTAATCTCATTTTCTATAGCAAATTCCGCCAGGTAGCTGCGCAAAGCGGCATCTCTGGTAAGAAATGCCATGGTCGACACGCAGAGGATATTGAAGCCCTCATAGGCTCTTGCCTGGTCAGGGTTTTGCTCAAACATCTCCTGCCGGCTGTCAGGAAGTTCCTCCTCCTCGTCCTCCGGACGCGCAAATAGCTCATAAACCTTTTTACAGGAGCGGGCAAACAGTGCAATGATACCGCGTCCGGCAGAGGTGTCCTGTTCCTTTTCACAGGCAAAGCCAATCAAGGTGGAGAGCAGGCTTGCCTTGTATAGATCCATCTTTTCAAGCAGCCCGCTCAATTCTATTGTAAATGCAAGCAGCGTGCCGGTATTAATGGCATTCCCCACCGATTCACCGAATTCTGGCAGTTCGTGCAGAAGCTTTTCATTTCCCAAATCTTCCCATGAGGTCTCCTCACATAAAAAATCTAGCAGTGTTTGGTTTATCATGTTATAATCCTCCTTAAAGTCAGGCAGAGCCTGTTTTTTGACGATGTGTCGCTATTCCTTATAGATGACTTTTCTCATGCCGCTGCCGCAGAATTCGTGGGGAATTTTTTTAAAGCCGAATCGTTCATAAAAGGCTTCTTTTCCCGGCTCTGCAATCAGCTGAATGCTGGTTCTTCCGCCGGCAGGGGTTTGTTCGTCTATATAGGCAAGCAGCATGGTAAGAATCGTGGTGCCGATTCGGCGGCGCTGGAAATCGGGCTGGACAATCACATCGGCAAGGATATGATACATGCCGTCCCCAATGACCCGTCCCATTGCCACAGTACGGCCATGCCAGACGGCCGTTACCGTGTATCGGCTGCCGGCCAGTGCACGTTCCGCCTGTAACTTGGCAAAATTTTTCCAACCAGCGCTTGTCCGCAGCCGCTGGTAATCTTCGTAAGTTAGAGAATTTTCTATGTATTGCATGAGCGCCCTCCTGACCCGGCAAATAATAAATTCCTTTTTCTATTATATAACGAAAACTCTTATTACACAATCCATTTATCGTTTTCTGCCATAAAAATTCCACAGTTTCACCAGAGGGACTTAATTCAGGAGTGCTGACAGCGGTTCCTTTAAAAATAAATGCCTCCGCCCATTGAAAAAATTTTCCAGAACCGCTATAATTTAAGATAAGAGATTTCATTTCCAATCACGGATGATAAAAAATAAAAATCGTACAGTTGTTCGAATATGGCTTTCTTGTTTTTTGTGGACAACTGCACCGGATAGGAGGTTCCCATTTGGAAAAATTATTACTAAAGGCCTGCCAGAACGGTCAAAAAGGGGTTGTGATGGCATTTCTAAAAAAGGATAACATCAACGTCAATGCCGTGGACGAGGGCGGATTTGCCCCCATTCACTATGCCTGCCGAAAGGGCTACCGCGATATTATCAAGCTGCTGTTGGAAAAGGACGCCGATATCAGCTTGCTCAGCAACACCAGCATTACCCCGTTACATATGGCGGCAACGTCTGGCAACAAAGAGATTATTACCATGCTTCATGACGCCGGCGCCGACTTAGACGCCACTGACAAGGAGGGAAAGACGCCGCTCATTTACGCGGTAGAAGCCAAAAAAGCCGAAGCCGCCAAGTTTCTTGTCAGCCTTGGTGCGGATATTACGATTATGGACAATGAACACCGCGCCGCACTTGACCATGCCAACGCCCTTGGCCTGACGCAGCTGATTGAGTGCCTGACCACGGAGGGTGTGCCAAACACCGACGCTTACGGCAATACGCCGCTCCATCAGTCCTGCAGCACCGAGCAGAGTGAAGTGGTCAAGGCTATGCTGGCCGGCAAGACAGCCGACGTCAATGCCTTAAACGACGAAAAAATCACCCCGCTCTATCTGGCTGTACTGCGCAATAACCTGTATATCGCCGAACTGCTGTTAGAGGCAGGCGCGGACGCTAATATTGCTGATAACTACGGCAATGCGCCGCTTCATCTTGCGGCCAATCATGAAAATGAGCATATAATAAGGAAGCTTCTTGAATACGGCGCCGATATCAACGGGCGTAACGAGCGCGGAGAGACCGCCCTGATTCTAGCGGCCAAGAATGCCAACAACTACATTACCGGCGCGCTCTTAGAGCATGGAGCCGATGTGGCCTGCAAGGATCTGAGCGAGCATACGGCGCTCTACTACGCAACGGAGGGCGGTTCCAATGATATTGTTGAAAAGCTTCTGCTGGCCGGTGCGGAGGAGTAGGCGCAGCTATCTGGCGGAACCTATGCTAAACGGCTGCAAGCGTACGATTGGACAGAATTGCGGGCATATGCCTGCGCTCGAAATTACATTTCCGTCAATAGGAAAAAATATTGAAACCCATAAGGAGAATCACTATGAATGAACAAGAATTAACTAGTTTCCTTGTGAAATCCGCAGAGGGAAACCGCAACAAATACCTCCCCTGGTGGGAAGTGGACGAGGAAGCTGCCAGTATGTACCGCTACGATATGTTTACCGAAGAGGAGGTGCGGGCGGTCAATGAACAGGTACAAAACTGTTCCAAGGAATGCTATGACATCCCGATCGGGAGTCTTGGTATGTCCCTCCTCCATCTGCTTGTCTGGTGCGGCTTCTACGAAGCAGTGCAATGCGCGCTGGAACAGGGAATCCACGTCGACTATCCCGTAACCGGGAAAAATCCCATTGAGGACGACTGCCGGGGCGCGACTCCGCTGATGTTTGCCTGCTGCCGCGGCAATGGGAAGATGGTTCAGCTTTTGCTGGAGCATGGCGCTGATTCTGGGCTTTGCGATGAAAAAGGCAGAACGGCATACCACTATCTTGCAGGACTCCGCCTTTATAATCTATACCATGGTTCCGATCTGATGCGCCACGGCCTTTTGGAAAAAGCCAGAATCGCCCGTCTGCTGAACACGGATATTAACGCCAAAGACAAGGAAGGCAGAACGCCGCTGGAGCAGCTGGTTGGTGAGGGCAGCAGCAACTGTTCCTGGGCGCTGACAGCCGTCTTTATCGAAAAGGGCGCGGATATCCGCAGTATAGATGAACATGGCGCAAGCCTTTTGCTGCGTGCAATCCGAAATAATCATATTACGGCGGCGTTGCTTCTGCTGGAGGATGACACACTGATAAATCAGCCGGACAAGGAAGGCAGAACGCCGCTGCACCTGGCGGTCGAGCGCCGCAATCAGGATCTGTGCATTGCCCTGCTGGATCATCATGCCGACAAGAACGCCCAAAACAGTGAAGGGAACAGCCCTAAGGATCTGGCGCTTGCACTGAATGACGAGGAGTGGAAGAAGATTTTCTCCGGCCGGCTGCCGCTCAATACCCTCAGCCGGTATGCCGGCAACGCCTTTGCCCGGTATTCACGGGATGAACGGGACCCGATCAGTATGGCGCTTTATCTGTCTGCAAAGTTAATCCGCGAAGTGGATGAGGATGATGACGAGGAACTGCATTTGCTGATAGACATGTTACATAATGCCCTAATGTCCGACGAGGATTGCCGCGTGCTGGATCTGATGAATGAATCGGGAGTCGATTTTACCATGCGGATACACCGGGGCGGCAGTGTGGAATGTATCCGCGATTATTGTCTGAGCGGCAATTTCGGCCTGAAGGTGATTCGGAAATTGCAGGCTCTGGGGCTGGATCTGAACGAGCCTGTGATTAAGGGTCGAACACCAGTTCATTTGATTGCCTCACGACCGCCGAGAATGACCTGGGGCAGTAAAAAGGATGATTATTTTGAAAAAGCGGCGCAGTTTTTCTCCAGTGAATCGATGGAATATGTCGATGATTTTGGTATTACAGCTTTGCATGAGGCGGCGCGCAACGGCCACGCTGATATGCTTCGTGTTATGCTGGAAAAGGGTGCAGACCCGAATGTTACTATGGATGAGCCCGCTGATGCCGGCAATACGCCGCTGCATGTGGCCTGTGAAAATGGAAAGGCAGAGGCCGTGCGGGTTCTGATGGCTGCCGGTGCGGATGATATGATGCAAAATATCCAGGGCGAAACGCCGGCGCACCTGGCTGTAAAGAAGAAGTTTGGCAAAGACTTAGAGCCGAAGGAGAGAACGGATGTTCTGGAAGCGCTGCAGCATGTGGATATTCCAGCTAACGACGGCCGAACGCCGCTGCTGACGCTGCAGTCTCTGGATCGGTTTGTCGTTTCTAAGGTCATGCCGGTGCTGCTGGATCAGGGCGTGGATGTGAATCACACGGATAACAGCGGCAATACCGCACTGATTGCCACTGCCTGGAATGGAAGTATGCGCGATAATATAAAAGAGTTAGTGCGGGCCGGTGCGGATGTGAATGCGGTCAACGAGCGGGGCGATACGGCGCTTCATTATGTTTTGAAGTTTGGCGATTCGGAGTCGGCACGGTTTTTGATTAAAAAGGGCGCGGATTATAATTGTGCGAATAACGAGGGTGTCACACCGGCACAGATCGCTGTGGAGAAAGGGTACGATACCGTGCTGGAGCTGATGACTGATTTGGCATAGGAGAAATGGGAAATGATTTGTCCGAGTCGGCGCAGATTTATATTTCTGAAAATGAGTCAGAGGAGATTGAGAATAGTAGGTTAGTGTATCCTTCTTCCTCTTTTGTTTCATAGCATTTAGACTTTATGGGGCTGCAGCAGCAGCCTCATTCATTTGTATTTGAAAATTCCTCAATGACCTCTATGTTTCCTATGATATGTCTATTAAATTCCGTCAGTTCTTCAGCAGGAATCCAGAGTTCCTGATGGTAACTTCTTCCAACAATATGAATTTCAAACTGTGATAGATAGACATCCTCTACCTCAAACTGCGTAACATAACCTTTATGGTCTTCATTATATTTTACATTCCAGATGCCTGCAATTTCACTGGCATATTTCCGGTTTAGAACCGGATAGAAAATAGGTTGTTCCGGCAGCCTTGGTGGAAAGCATTGATATCCGTGAGCTTTAATGAAATCTAATTCAGCAGTGCCTACAGGTCTGTATAAAATCATAAGTTTATCTCCTTGAAAAGTAGTTTACAAGTGAAATATTTGATTATAAATCAATTCGAAGCCTTTTCTTTAAAACAATCCAATATCCAGGAATAAATCGGTTGTAAAAAATATCAAATAAAATCAATATACCTTGTGCGAACAAAATAACTCCCACATACACCCAGAAATTCCATTGAATTTTCGTGGCGAACAACAGTTCGGGAAAGAAGGAAAGCGCCGGAAATAAAAAGAACAAATTAAAGAAAATCAGTTTTGGAACCCAAATTAGTTTCTGATGTTTCCACAAAAAGGTCTTTCGGCGTATCACCTCCTGAAAATAAATATAAAGGCACAGACAAATATAAGTCAGGCAATGGAATTTATCAGGCAGCAGTAAAAACGAGAGGGCAGCAGAGGCAATCAAAAAAGCGCCGCCCAGGGTCAGATTTGTTTCATAGATCGCAATGCCGAGGCAGAGCGAAGAAATTACCATAAAAGTCAGCGTACTAACCTCAACATAGGAGCCTAAAAGCTGCAAAAGGATGTTCAGAGCCAGCAGCAGTCCTAAGAAACTAATTTTTTTTGTCTTTACATGCATGTGCACAGATCGCCTCCCATACATTCGCAGCAGGTATCCATAGCCCAGAGCGTACAGCAGGCCTGACAGCAGTCGTCATCAGAAGAGGTATTGCGTCCATATCCTCCACCCATAGTATTATAATTCATACCGCTTCGCTGCAGCTGATTTAAGAGATTCCGGTATTCTATATTATTGGGGTCCATTCGAACTGCCTGTTGTGCATGGTTCAGGGCCTGCACATTATTGCCGATACCAGTATTGGCAAATGCGGACAGATAATACCAATGTGCGTCCTGAGGCATGTTGGAAAGCAGATTTAAAGCTTCCCGATAACGTCTGGCCTGCAGATAGGTATAGACCATAGAATAGTCATTGCCGCCGGAATAATTGGAGGAAGCATTGCCTGAACCATAACTGTATGATCCTTGAGAAGAACCATAAGAACCGCCGCCTTCCCGTTCTCTGACAATGGTATTATAAGCTTCCTGCACTTCTTTGAATTTCTCAGCAGCAAGGTCAGCCAGAGGATTGTTGACATTAGCGTCGGGGTGGTATTTGCGGCTTAATTGGCGGTAAGCCTTTTTTATATCGTCCATAGAGGCATTTCGGGAAACGCCTAATACTTCATACGGGTCTTTCATGATTGTTATCCTTTCTTTTTTTGTTTCTGGGATGACTGGTAAATTTATTCCAGACTCCTGCATATAAAATATTTCTCAGTAGTTCTACATCCTGCTCTAAAGGCAGCTTTTCAAATTCCCTGCAGGCGTCACCCATCATCAGCTCCAGAATGGACTGGCAGGTCTGGGCAAATGTTTCTTCGTCCATAGACTGTGACATGGCCAGCAGGGGATTGTATTGCCCTTCCTTTTTATCTTCTTCCAAATCCAGAAATGCGTCTATAATATAAATATATTTGCCAAGATAGAAGCCAAAGCGTTTTAGGTAAGGAGACCAGACATCGGATTGGTAGTCAAATAAAGTCCCCATCAGTCTGCCAAAACAGCCAGAAGTCCGGTCAATATCCTGGATATTATCTGCTTCATATGAGGACAATTGCCGTAGATAATATTCAATAGAACGGCAGGTTTCTGGATAGTTATGACTAACTGATTGGTAGGAATGCTGCAGAAGATGCATGCCGCTGATTCCTTTCAGGCTTTTCTCATCCTTCCAGTCATCCAGAAGCTTATGGTATACCAAGGCAATGTTCATATCTGCGCAGTACTCGGTTATGGCATTCCTGCGCTCCCTGTGGGTTCTGGCGGGATGTGCCACGCATCGTTTCCTTTCACAGCGGGTATCCGGTTCATAGAGGGAGGACAGCAGTATGACCAGAAAGGTCATGTCATAGGTCAGGGTCAGCTGCCCCACACGTCCGTGGCGTTCTTTCAATGTACGGCAGAGACCGCAGTAAAAGCTGTGGTATCTCTCATATTCACGTATCTTTAATTCAGGCTTATTAATGGTTACATAGCCAAACATAGATAGACTCCTTTGACAGTGGTATTGAAAAACGCATAAGCAGCATTGCCGCTTATGCGTTAGTATAACATTATTTTCCTTTTAATAACAGTACCCATACAAAGAATTCAGAAAAAGTTCATAGATGGCTCTGGTTTGAATCGATTGGGCATTTGGGAAATTAGTCGGCTTCTTCGTATTCGTTGCTATAGTTCAGCTCGTATTTATCAATTAATTCTTTTATCACTTCCCACGTATGTGTACATGATTCTGTAATATTTAATCCTAGTCCGTTTCCTTTATTGAAATACAATAATACTTGGTAAGAATCGTTTGGGTCTGAATCGTCAAACGAAGAGTATTTTAGAGAATTCTCTTGGATATCTTTCTCCATGGCCTGGAACAACTTGGGATAATCCGGCGTATAGATTTGAATATCAAATATTGTGAGGTCGGACTCTTCTTCGGAGTCGTAATAAGTCATTGGTACGGGCAGAGCGATACTGACACTCATAATATTTTCTTTTGCTGCTTTTAAAGAACAGAGCAAAAGCTTTGGTTCCGATACAATCTGTATTCCTGACTGGTAGATTGCTTCTATTGCTTTGGTCTTTGGATCATGCAGCTTATAACTCAGAAGCGGATAATAACGGATGAGTGTATCTCCATTTTTCATCTGATATTCCAGCTGTACAGTAAATGCGTTGTCAATGTCAGTCCCGCTGTTTTGAACGATGGAATCCTTCTCTTGAATAATAGATTTATGAAGATCAATGATTTTCTGCATAGTATCGGTATCATCAGTAATAAAATCATTTCCATCAAAAGATAATAATCTCTCGGAATCCTGAGTGATTATAGCCAGTTATTACTGGCAGCGAACATTGAAAAGTAAATATTATCCCAAAAAAATAAAAATGGACATGGAAAATAGACATAACTGTCGCTATGTTTTGAAAAATGATATAT
>JAAVZI010000083.1 GCA_022791575.1 Lachnospiraceae bacterium | reverse complement strand
TCATCCAGGAAAAAAACCTCCCGGTATTTGCCGGTCTGCTCCGCAAGGTCAGCCACAACACGGCCATGGCCGCTGGCCCCGATCATCAGTAAATCCTTCATCCGCCGTCCTCCCATGGATTTTCGTAGAGTGTTCCCCTCTACGAAAATTGTTACTCAACCATTATACATACATTTATAAATTTTTTCAATACATTTTTATATGCTTAAGTAGAATTTTTTTGTAAGTTTTCACCAAAAAAACAAATTTTTACTGTATTTGTTCTAAAAACAGCCACATTTTCCGTTTGTTCCCTTCTATTATATGAAAAATTGAAGAAACCATTCATTTTACTAACAGGCTATTCCAAACTTGTTTCAGTTGTATATAATAAGGCAGAACATAACTATATTAGTTATGCAATATAAAAACTGTCCTTTAAATGGACAATAACTACAGACAAGGAGGTACACATATGCCTAAAAACAATGAAAAAAAATCAACCAGCACGGAGGAATGCAGACAAGGAAATTCTTTGCCACTATCAAATTTATGCGAAAAAGCTACCTTTTGTACGATCGGCCAAATGTGGCTGAATTCCAACCATATGAATTCAAAGGAGTCTACAGTTGTCAAATATCATAACATTTTCCGTAATCATATTTTACCGGACATAGGAGATTGTCTAATAACTGAGTTTAACACGGAACTTTTTGAAAATTTTGCTGTTAAAAAACAAAAAAACGGACGCCTGGATGGCAAAGGCGGACTATCTCCTAAAACAGTAAAAGACATAATCTCTGTAATTCGTGAAATTCTTCGTTTCGCTCATGCCAAAGGAATAGAAGCACCAGCCTGTCTTGATAGCTTCTACATAAAAGTCCGTGAAAAGCCCTTGAACATTATCAATCGTTCAGATCAGGATAAATTAGAGCAATATCTAATTAAGGATTGTACACCTAAAAATATCGGAATCCTAATTGGCTTATATATGGGGCTGCGGATTGGGGAGATTTGTGCCTTGAAATGGGAAGATATTTATCTGGAAGATGGAATTATGGGCATTCATCACACTATGCAGCGGCTGCAAAATTTATCTGGAGATTTTAAATCAAAAACTAAAGTCATTATCACATCTCCCAAAAGCGAATCATCCAATCGGTCTATACCTATTCCAGATTTTTTGCTAAGCCTTCTAAAATGCCAAAGTGGGTATACTTCGGACTGCTTTTTTCTTACTGGAAGCAGCAGCTCTTATATAGAACCCCGTTCATATCAGAATTATTTCAAGAAAATTTTGCAGCAAAATGGTATCAAATATACGAACTTTCATGTCTTGCGTCATACATTTGCTACCCAATGTGTTGAAAATGGTTTTGATACCAAAACGTTAAGTGAAATCCTTGGACATTCTTCCGTTAATATTACCTTAAATCGATATGTTCATGCGTCTATGGAAATGAAACGTAAAAATATGTCTAAAATACAACTTATTTCTGCTCAATTGCCAACCACATCCCTATAGCAAACAACCTTAGTATTTTCATAGAGTTTCGTAGAGGGGAACACTCTGCGAAGCAATAGGATTAAAATATGGAGGCTGTATGAATCTGGCAATTTATGGTGCAGGAGGCCTTGGCAGAGAAGTACTTGAACTCGTAAGGCAGATGGAAAAAAAGGAACATATTTGGGAAAAAGTTATATTTGTGGATGAAAAGGAATTTTCTGATGGTGTAAATGGTATCACCGTTTTAAGATTTGATGATGTGATCCGTTTATATGATTCTGCCAATCTCCAGTTCGTCATAGCTGTAGGTGAACCCATAACACGCGCGAAATTGTATAATAAAGTCAAAAATAGCGGTTATACATGTGCAATACTGGTGCATCCAGATGTATATATACCTGAAACAACTATTCTGCAGGAAGGAACAGTAATTCAAAAAAATGCATTTATATCCTGTAACATATATATCGGAAAAAATGTCTTTATTCAACCTGCTGCGGTTGTAGGACATGATGTTAAAATCAGGGATAACAGCGTTATATCTATGAATGTTTCCATTGGCGGAGCCTGTACAATCAATGAAAATGTTTATATTGGCCTAAATGCATCCGTTCGTGAACTAGTTACAATAGGAATGGATTCAATAATCGGAATGGGAGCTGTCGTAATCAAAGATATCCCTCAAAATGTTATTGCATTTGGGAATCCTGCAAAACCGCAGAAATCAAAAGATTGTAATACAGTATTCCATTAGCGGAGAGCCTGACATGAATAGAAAAGTATTGATAGTTGCAACGGTTCCGTCCATGATTGGACAATTTAATATGAATAACATTCGCCTTCTGCAGGATTTAGGCTGCGAAGTTCATGTTGCATGTAACTGGCATGACAGAAGTATATGGAGCCATGAGAAAATAGAAAAACTGCAAAATCAATTAAAAAAGAAACAGGTTAGTATTTTTCAGATTGAATTTAGCAGAGCGCCCATGAAGGTGAGGAATCATGTGCATTCCTACAAAGTACTTAATCAGCTTATATTAAAGCAAAATTATGATTTCATTCATTGCCATACCCCTATAGCTGGTGCGATCAGCCGCCTTGTCAGCAGGAAAAATAGAGTACACTGTATCTATACTGCTCATGGTTTTCATTTTTTTAAGGGAGCAGCAATAAAGAGTTGGCTTCTCTTTTATCCTATTGAAAACTGGCTTTCAAAATATACGGATGTTCTCATTACAATTAATCAAGAAGATTATAATTGTGCCAATAAACACTTTAATATGAAGCAGCTAAAGTATGTGCCTGGCGTTGGTATTAATATAGAAGAAATACAAAAGGTTTCCTCTATACGCAAGGAATTATTAAATGAACTGCAGCTAGAAGAGGAGAATAAACTTCTGCTGTCCGTTGGTGAATTAAATGCTGGAAAAAATCATCAGATTGTTATAAAAGCATTAGCTCTATTACCTTCCAATATACATTATGTCATTGCCGGACGTGGAGAAGGAAAAGAGAATCTGTCCCGTCTTGCAAAAGAATTACAGGTGGAAAGCCGTGTACATTTATTGGGGTTTCGAGAAGATGTAATAGCAATCATGAAATCATGTGATGTATTTGTATTTCCTTCTTTGCGTGAGGGCCTTCCCGTTGCATTAATGGAAGCTATGGCTTGTGGAATACCGACAATCTGTTCCGATATCCGTGGTAATCGTGATTTAATAAATAACAAGGAGTGCCTTGTAAATCCACAAGATGTTCAGGAACTAACATGCACAATAGATAAAATGATTAATCATACAGCAATGAAACAACGAATAATAGAAGAAAATCAAAAGAACATCCTGCAATTCGATGCAACTATTGTATCAAGAGATATGAAGGAAATATATCAAACGATTTTACAAGAATAATAATGAAACTGATGGGATAAAAACAATGAGAATCGTACACCTATTAAATTCTTCCAAATATTCAGGCGCTGAAAATGTTGTAATAACGATTATAAAAAATATGCCTGCAGCAGACTCCTATTATGTATCACCTAAAGGCGCTATTGAAGAAACGCTAAAATACCATGGAATCCAATACTATGGTGTTGAAAAATTATCAATAAAAGAAATTAAGCGTATGCTGAACGAATTAAAGCCTGATATTATACATGCCCATGATTTTACAGCAAGTATGATGGCGGCATTAGCTGCAAAGAAAAGAATGATATCCCATTTGCATAATAATCCTCCCTGGATTCAGCATTATGGGTTAAAATCTTGGGGATTTCTTGCTTCTACCTTACGATATCGCCGTATATTAACGGTATCCAACTCTATACAGAACGAGTATGTATTTGGAAAAATATTAAGAAAAAAAATCTCTATGATTGGTAATCCAATTAATATGCAGGAAATTATAGCTAAGAGCTGCCTGCCTTCCGCTACAGAAAAAAATTATGATATTGCATTTATTGGCAGGCTTACCGCACCAAAAGATCCTTTTTTGTTTTTGGAAGTTATCAAACGAATAAAACAGAAAAAAAACAACATACAGGTATGTATGATTGGGAGCGGTGAATTAGATCATCAAGTGAAGCAGAAAAGCAGAGAATTAAATGTAAGTGATAATATAGACTTCCTTGGTTTCTTAGAAAATCCGTATTCCATTTTAAAACAAAGCAGACTTTTACTTATTACATCGAAGTGGGAAGGCTTTGGCTTAGTTGCAGTAGAAGCACTGGCACTTGGAAAACCGGTAGTCGCCTCAAAGGTCGGCGGGTTGAAAGATATTCTTAATCAAAACTGCGGTTACTTGTGTACCGAATGTGGACAGATGGTAGACGCCTGTCTGGAATTGTTAGAAAATCAAAATCTATACTTACAAAAGTCCACATACGCATTAGAACGGGCAGAAAAGCTAGATAACATAGAACGTTACATGAATACTATAAAGCAGCTGTATGATATGGAATCGATCACTAGTTAAAGGAGTCTTCAAAAGATGAGTGTCGAAAGCACGCATATTTTTTATATCGCTATTATTGTTTTCGCTACATTATTTGCGGAAATTTCTAACAGAATAAAAAATGATACTAGTATTAAAATCAGATTTAAAAATGCAGTATTTTGTATTGAGCGTCCAAAAGCAATGGTTTTTTTGGCAGTCTCATTTTTTATAGTATTTCTTCCGCTGGCTGTTCGTAATTGCGGTATGGATTTAAAGATGTATTATATTATGTACACGAGAAACGGCTATGAAACATATGATTATTTATACTTTTTCCTCTGCAAAATAATTTATTATTTTACAGAGGACCCCAAGACGGGAATGGCTGTTATAGGTTTTATTACTCTTTTTATTATATATTATGTTGGATTTAAGCTTCGCAAGCAATTGTATTATCCATTATTTTTTATGGGCTATTTTATGGTGTTATACTTTTACACGTATAATTATATTCGAATGATGCTTGCTGCCTCTATTGTTATATTGGGTTACAAATTCATTCTTGAAGAAAAACGAACAAAAGCAATCTTTACCTTTTTAATAGCAATAGGATTTCACTTTTCTGCTATCTGTGTATTAACTTTTTATCTTTTGATTGTATATTTTATTAAGTACAGAAGGTTAATCATAGGTGGAATGTTGATAGTACTCTGGATTTTTCTTCAAAACGCGAATTACTTTTTTGAACAAATCAAATTCGGAAGATATTTGGATATGATCAAGTCTATTGATTATGAGGGAGTGTCAATTGGTATTGGTACTACCATAAAGATGGTTCCATTGATTATTATTTTATTTTTATTCAAACATACATTTACTGATAATAAAAAGCTGTATAATCTATTTTGCTTTTTTACTCTTTACAATGTTGTCATTTCTTTTGTCGGTTATTATGAAGCTATTGCGTCTCGAATGGCAAATATGTACTTGGTTTTTTCTACTCTTTTCTTGGTTCCCTATATTATTCAACATGAAAAGAGGAAAAAAACAAAGCTATTTGTACTAAAAATTGGTTATGTATTCTTTTGTGCCTTTTTATATTATCAAGTACTAGGTAATTTCAGAATTATGAAGATTTTACCATATTATTAGGAGGATACAGACTTGAATAACGTAAATATTGACTGCGTCATATTATGGGTTGACGGAAATGATACAGTTTGGCAAGAAACAAAAAGACAATATCAAAAAGCGAGTTCTAAAATTGCGACAATAGAGGATGCCAGCAGTGAACGATATCGGGATTGGGGAATTCTTAAGTATTTATTTCGTGGTTTAGAACAGTTTGCGCCATGGTTTCGGAAGATATTTTTTGTAACGTGTGGACATAGACCAGACTGGCTTAATGAAAAACATCCAAAGTTAACTATGGTTAATCATGAAGATTTTATTCCTTCCCAATATTTGCCAACATTTAATTCACATACCATTGAATTGAATCTACATCGAATTAAAGGAATTTCGGAACAATTTGTTTATTTTAATGATGATATGTTTTTATTAAACAGACTGAAACCAGATCAATTTTTCAAAAACAACCTGCCATGCGATAGCGCTGTATTTAATGCAATAGCTATGGAAAAAAGCAGTAAAGACTTTCGTTTTTTGATGCCAATCAATAACATAGAGATTATTAATGCACACTTTAATAAGAAGAAGTCGCTGCGTCAAAATTTTCGTAATTATTTTAATATTAGATATGGAAAAGATCTGTTAAGAACTGTATGCCTGCTTCCTTGGGTTCATTTTACAGGTTTTGTCAATTATCATCTGCCCTACAGCTTGTTAAAAAGCACGTTTCAGGAAATATGGGACAAGGAAGAATTAATATTAGACACTACATGCAGTCATCGTTTCCGAAATCAGAATGATGTTAATATATGGCTTTTGTTATATTGGCACTATGCGTCTGGACGTTTTAACCCGCGAACGACCAAAGCAGGAAATGTTTTGGCAGTGTCAGATGATGATACTGAAAATGACTATGTATATGACTATATCAGAAAACAAAAACGTCCTATGGTCTGTATCAATGACAATGTAGCAGATGGTAACTATGAAAAAATCCGTCAGCAGCTTATATCAGCGTTCGAGGCAATATTGCCTGAAAAATCATCTTTTGAACTTTAGGAGGTCCCTATGATATCAATTGTCATGGCTGCTTACAATGGAGAATTGTATATACAAAAACAACTGCAGAGTATTTATGAACAGACCAAGAAACCAGATGAAGTTCTAATATATGATGATTGTTCAAAAGATCATACTGTTGAAATCATTCAGAATTTTATAAAAGGTAAAGAAGACATCACCTGGAAATTGCATTGTAATGAAAAAAATGTCGGTTATATTAAAAATTTTCTAACAGCAATCGAAGAAGCTGCCGGAGATATTATTATACTTGCTGACCAGGACGACATTTGGCTGCCTGGAAAAATTGCCCGAATGGAAGAAATAATGAATTCTGTTCCTGGAATTTTATCACTGCATACAGAGATAGACATTATTGATAAAGATGATCACATCCTTAAACATGCCGTGCTAGGTTATCAAAAACAACTGGAACAGATCTCTGTCAGTCGTTTTTGCCAAAAGCTAAACTACTGCGGAATGTCAACAGCATTTCGTAAAGAAATTAAATCCTATTTGAATACGCTGGATAGACAGGAATTATTTACCCATGATTGGACCATTCACGCCATCGGTGTCTGCAAAGAGGGCTTGTACCTTTCAAATGAAGTGCTGACTCAAAGAAGATATCATGACTCAAATGTTGCTCTAAATATGGATGCAGCTGTTCGAACGGGAGTAAAGCAGAGACTTGGTGTAATCCATGAATTTCTGCAGGCATATCAGCTATTATTGAAAATCTCTTCCAATACAAAGATTGACCAATCTAAGCAAAAACTAATAAAAAAATATATTAAAACTACTAATTTGCGAATACAGGCTTTAAAAAACAAATCATATATTCAGATGGTTAAAAATATGGTCCATATCCGGTTTTTTCCAAACTGGAAAGCATATATCTGCGATTGGCTGTACTTATTAGGAATCTTTTAAATAGATGAAATAAATAAGCTTGTTAATAGGAGATCCTTTTAAATGGACAAGATAGAAATTACTATAATTGTACCAGTTTACAATGCAGAAACCTATATAAAAGCATGCATAGATAGTTTACTGTGTCAGACATTTAAAAATATTGAAATTTTATTGATAGATGATGGCTCCACAGATTCTACACCAAGGATCTGCAGCCAATATGCCAAAGACAATGCCAATATACGACTCTGCAGCCAGTCCAATGGAGGACCGGCAAAAGCACGCAACACAGGGTTAAAGACAGCAAAAGGAAATTGGATATTATTTGTGGATGCAGATGATCAGGTAGATCAACAGATTTGTGAGCGCTTATATAACATCAGTATCAAATATCAGGCTGATATGGTCTTCTGCAATATGATAGACCGATCTCCGGAAAAAGCAAATAAAATTATGCCTTTTAAAGAGAATATAAGAATATTTGAAGGTGATTCATTAGACGCTCTGGAGGCATGTTGCATTTCCAAAGAAACAGAAACCGGCTCAAGCTTGATTAATCTTACTGGACCTGTTTGTAAATTAATTCGAAAAGAAGTGGTTCGTGATCTGGCGTTTCCTGAGTCTTTAAATTTAGGAGAAGATACCTGCTTTATTCTGCAGCTATTTCAAAACCTGTCTAAGGCAGTGTATGATAATGAGTTTTTATATTTTCGCAATATACGAGAAACTTCTCTGTCTCATGGACTCGGAGAGGATACAGCAGAAAGAATGGCTGGATATACGAATTGGGTAAAATCTTATTATCAACAGCGCCCTGACATGCAGGAAGCCTTAGAACTGTTAGAAATG
This sequence comes from Lachnospiraceae bacterium, assembly GCA_022791575.1. Taxonomy (GTDB): domain Bacteria; phylum Bacillota; class Clostridia; order Lachnospirales; family Lachnospiraceae; genus JAAVZI01. The sequence continues at coordinate 10,973 of JAAVZI010000083.1, read as the reverse complement.
AAAAATGTGATCAAAATCACAGACCAGTACTTCTGGTTAATGAATATAGAAAAAAAAGCTGGAATTAAACAGGTAAAACAATATTTAAGAAGTACTTCATTCAAGACAACGTTCCATGAAATTCAAAAGAGCAGTCTTGCTTTCGGTGGAAAAATCAAACTGTATTTGATTCAGTTGAAGCTATATCAGCTGCTTTATCTGCTATATAAAATTAAAGATGTTCGTAATAAACGGAGGGCTACTCAATGAATCTTTCAATTGTAACGGTTTGCTATAATGCAGCAGCAACAATAGAGGCCACATTTCAGTCTGTATTAGAACAGGATTATATAGATTATGAATATATTGTTATTGATGGAAAATCCCAGGATGAGACACCAAAATTGGCTTTGCAGTATAAGGAAGAATTCTTGAAGAAAGGCGTACATTTTCAAGTTGTTTCTGAACCAGATAAAGGGATTTATGATGCCATGAATAAAGCCATTCGATTGGCACAGGGAACATGGATTTATTTTTTGAATGCAGATGATAGTCTTTATGCGAAAGATACCTTATCAAATGTATTTTCCAGAAAAGTTGTTTCCGATTATGATGTGATTTATGGACGTGTTTTGAAGATAAAAGGAGCGACAGAAGAAATGCGCAGCCATGATCCAGTTGATACGATTGTAAGGCGGCTGCCTTTTTGTCATCAGGGAGCATTTACAAAGACCATACATATGAAGAAGGAGTTATTTGATTTACAATATACCATTTGTGCGGACTATAATTTCTTTCTTCATATTTATCTGCAGGGAAAGCAGTTTTTGAAAATTGATACTATTATAGCAAAATTTTCCATGAATGGACTTTCAAGCAATCATTTTTATAAAATGTTGAAAGAAGGTTATCGGATCAGAGATAAGAATGGAGTGCTTGGCTGGAAGGAGAAATTATATGCTAATTGTTATCGCCTGCCAGTCTATTGGATTTATTCGCAAAAAAAGAAATGGCTGACACCAAAAAAAAATGATACTCATAAATAATATTGAGGTTTATATGGATCATTCAGAATTGAGAAAAAATACAATTAAAAATCTAATATGGCGTTTTGCAGAACGGTGCGGCGCTCAGATAGTGACATTTGCAGTTTCTGTGGTTCTGGCACGTATTTTAGAGCCTGAAGTATACGGAGCAATCGCAATTATCACGATATTTATATCTATTCTGCAGGTTTTTATTGATAGTGGATTAGGTAATGCACTCATTCAAAAAAAGAATGCAGATGATTTGGATTTTTCTTCTGTTTTTTATTTTAATATAGTTATATGTTTTATGCTGTACTTACTGTTATTTGCCGCCTCCCCTTGGATTGCAGACTTTTATGGAATGGATATCTTAACACCGGCTATTCGTATCTTAGGCCTGACCTTGGTGATATCCGGTATAAAAAATGTACAACAGGCTTATGTATCCCGCAATCTATTATTTAAAAAATTCTTTTTCTCAACTCTTGCAGGGACTATAGGTGCGGCAGTGATTGGAATTGTTATGGCTTATCTGGGGTTTGGAATCTGGGCGTTAATCGGTCAAGCATTGTTTAATGCGCTGGTTGATACGCTGGTACTTTGGTTTACTGTTAAATGGCGCCCCCGATGGATGTTTTCGCTGGAAAGGTTAAAAGCCTTATTTTCTTATGGCTGGAAAATTCTTGTTTCTTCTCTGATCAATACCATTTATTTTGATCTTAGACAGTTAATTATTGGCCGGCTCTATACTTCGGCTGATCTGGCATTTTACAACAGAGGACAACAGATTCCTAATATTATTACAACGAATATTAATACATCCATAGACAGTGTATTATTTCCAGTATTATCTAAAAAGCAGGATCATGTACAGGAACTAAAAGCAATGACACGCAGAGCTATTAAAACAAGTACCTATATTATGTGGCCGGCTATGATTGGGCTGATGGCAGCAGCCGATTCATTGGTGGAAGTATTATTAACAGATAAGTGGGCGTTCAGTATTCCTTATTTAAGAATTTTTTGCTTTATTTATGCAATCACGCCTATGCAGACAGCTAATATCAATGCAATTAAGGCAATTGGAAAATCTGGTTTATATCTCAAATTAGAGGTGATTAAAAAGGTTTTTGGTATTTTATTAATTTTAGCTGTTTCACAAATCAGCGTATTTGCCATTGCTTCTAGTTTAATTTTATACACTTTTTTTGCTCTTTTTGTTAATATGACACCCAATAAAAAACTGCTTGGTTATCAATATAAGGAACAGTTTCAGGATATTCTGCCATCATTTGGATTATCCCTTGTAATGGGTGGAATTGTATTTTTGTTTTCCTTCTTGGAGATACCTAACATCCTCATACTTATTATTCAAGTGGTTACAGGTATTCTTGTTTATATAGCAGGTTCTTCCATACTGCATTTTGAAACATATGAATATTTGAAAAGTATCATTACAGATTTTATTCACAAGGATCGTGGAAAAAAGGTGAAAGTATGATAACAAAATTAAAACTGTTAATTTGGCGTAGTTTATATAAAATATCATTTTTTATAAAAAAAAATAAAAGCATATGGCTATTTGGTGCCTGGCAGGGGAAATTATATTCAGATAATACGAAATATATGTTTGAGTATGTTAATAAAAATCATCCAGAAATTACAGCGGTATGGATTACCCATAATACGGCTGTGCGTAATAGCATTAGAAATAAGGGATATAGAGCATATGGAGACCGATCTATACTAGGGATTTATTATGCTATGCGTGCGGCAGCTGTTTTTGAAACAGAGGGAAATCAGGATATTGGAATGGGCCCCATAGGGGGAGCTGAAGTTATACAGTTATGGCATGGTGCCGGCCCCAAAAAATGTTCCTGGAATAATGGGGTTAAGCAAGTCGATCAGAGGAGGCATGGTATAGATAATTTTCATGAAGAAAGCTGGTGGATGTGTACCTCACCATGGTATATTAATCATTTTGAAACAATGCCACTATTCGTGAAACCATTAAACAGAGATAAAATGTTATTGACTGGCTATCCAAGAAATGATTCCTTTGTTAACTGTCCAGACAGTGAATTTATAAATAATTACAATAAATATCATGCAGGCAAAAAACTGATTGTTTATATGCCCACGCATAGAAATTTTGGAAAAGAAGAGCTGCCAGAAGAGCTTTCTATCGATACGCTGAAAAAAGTAAACGAATTCTTAAATAGAAACGATTACTATATGCTATATAAGCCTCATTTTCATGAAATGCAAAAATATCAAGGTATTCAGTTTGAACGTGTTCTGGATCATATTATATTGGCAAATGATTCGGAATTGTATGGTGATCCATATGAGTATCTGCATGCGTGTGATTTAATAATTTCTGATTATTCCAGTGTGCTGTATGATTTTATCTGTTCGGGAAAGCCAGCAATTCTCTTTCCGTTCGACCTAGAAGAATATAATACAAACGATGCAGGAATTGAAGATTTTTATACCGAAGTCCCAGCAGGGCCGATCTGCTATACATGGGAAGCAGTTTTTGAAGAGGTAAACAACCTGTTTCAGTGTGATATATGGAAAGACCAACGGAACAAAGCAAGACATTTGCTGCATAGTTATACCGATGGCAAAAACTGTGAAAGAGTTTATAACTCTGTAATAAAAATTTTATCAGGTGAACTTTCATAGGAATGTGGTGCATTACAAACACATTTAGTTAGTAAAGGAGATTATGGCAATGAATATAGCGCTTATTATTGCGGGTGGTACTGGTCAGAGGATGGCACAGGACATACCAAAACAATTTATTAGTGTGTATGATAAACCTGTAATCATATATACATTAGAGAGATTTCAAAATCATCCAAGTATTGATGAAATTCGAATTGTCTGTCTGGATGGATGGCATGATTCTCTATACGCATATTGTAAACAGTTTGGAATAACAAAACTTGCTAATATTGTCAGCGGTGGAGAAAATGGACAAGATTCTATACGAAATGGAATCTATGATATTGCAGAAAATCACTCCAGCCAGAAAGATATTGTAATCATACATGATGCAATCCGCCCGTTGGTAAGTGCAGATATCATCTCTGACAATATCAGGGTCTGCCGACAAAACGGTAATGCAACTACAGTAATACCATGTAATACGGCAATGCTTATGTCATTTGATAATCTGGTATCGGAGCAGCAGGTATTGCGTGATAATATTAAAATGACGCAGACTCCACAGTCTTTTTATCTGCAGGAACTATTGGAATCACATAAAGAGGCTCTTAAGAAGGGCATTACGAATGCAATTGCATCCTGTACCATGTATGTTGAGTTAGGAAAAAAAATTTATTTATCGATGGGTTCGGAAAAAAACATTAAATTAACAACAACGGAAGATATTGAGATTTTTAAGGCACTTCTTCAGACACAAAAGGATGATTGGCTGCATTAAAATATGAAGCGCCTTATATATAGGTACATATGACAGGAGGGATACAAATGTCTGCTTATCGGATTGGTATATATGAGAAAGCTTTTCCTGAAAATTTATCTATGGAAGATATGCTGAAAATAGCTGAACAATCTGGTTATGATTACTTTGAACTTAGTATTGACCGAACCGAACAGCGTATCAATAGATTATATACAGATTCATTTAAAAATGCAGCTATGGATGCAGTTAAAAACCAAAAATTACAGATACATTCTATATGTCTATCTGCATTAAGTACATTTACATTAGGAAGCAGGGATGCCGAAGAAGTAAAAAAAGGGTTGGACATATTCTATCAGACGGTACAATTTGCTGTTCAAATCGGAGTTCGTATCATTCAGATCCCCGCCTGTGATGTAAGAAAGGGAGAGTATTCAGATGCGGAAACCGATCTGCGGTTTCGTAAAAATTTGCAACGAATTACAGAATATGCCTCCTGTTTTGGCGTATTAGTGGGATTGGAAAACATGGAAACGGAGTATATGGATTCTGTACAAAAATGTATGCGTCTAATCGAAGAAATAAATTCTCCCTATTTCCAATTATATGCAGATGCAGGAAATATAACTTCTGCAATGCTGTCTGCGGGTAAGGATTTAATCTGCGATATGAATTATGGCGCCGGACATTATATTGCCTTTCATATAAAAGAAACTAGGCCGGGTAAGTATGGTGGATTATTTTATGGAGAAGGACATGTAGATATTAAGAAGACAGTCGGCCAAGCATGGAAATTAGGAGTAAGACAATTTGTAATGGAGTATTGGTATACCGGGAATAAAAATTGGATGAATGATCTATTAAAAGCGAGAGAAATAATAGATGGGATTTTGAGAGAATTTAGCGGGAGGGATTAAATGCGATATTTAGACCAATGGATGGAAGAGCTAAAACAGTGTGCAGCAACCAATATACATTGGAGTCTGATTGATGGAAAAAGTTTTTTTATAACAGGTGCTACTGGCGGTATTGGTAAATATCTGGTTGCATTGCTTTTATTTAGAAATGAATATTTTAATGGAAATATACGAATAACCATTACAGGACGATCAGAAGAAAAGTATAAGAGACGTTTTGCAGATATTTTACAGATGTTTTCAGCAGCAGACTCTCTGGAGTTTCTTGAACAGGATCTTATGCAGCCTCTAAATGAAGGGATTCGTTCCGACTATATTATACATCTTGCAAGTAATACCCATCCCAGATTATATGCTCAAGATCCGATTGGTACAGAAATGACAAATATATTGGGCACCTATCATCTTTTAAAAAGTATGAGGACAGGCAGCAGGTTTTTCTTTGGTTCATCTGGAGATATCTATGGGGATAATCGGAGCGATAAATTGTATATTGATGAAAATGACTGCGGATATATTAATTGTAATACACTTAGAGCTGGATATATTGAAGGAAAGAGAGCTGGAGAAGCTCTCTGCCAGGCATTTAAAGAGGCAGAACATATTAATTTTGTAATCGGACGTTTATGCAGAGCTTACGGACATACTATGCAATTAGAAGATAGTAAAGCTATTTCTCAGTTCGTGCTAAAAGCTGTCAAGCAAGAAGATGTGGTTTTGAAATCAGCTGGAAATCAGATATTTTCTTATCTGCATATTGCAGATATTGTTAGGGCAATTTTGGTAATTCTTACGGATGGAACGAATGGGGAAGCATATAATATTGCAGATAAAAACCAGGCAGTTTCATTAAAAAAACTCGCAGAAACTCTGGCAGATATTTCCGGTAATAAAGTAGTTATGGAGGTTCCTGATCAGCAGGAACAGAAAGGCGCATCTGATTTTCAAAGTGTCATCCTGAACTCTGAAAAATTAGAGAACATTGGCTGGAAACCCCTCTATCAGCTGAAAGAGGGGTTGTTATCAACGGTGGATATGCTGCGTTTGAAAATCCAGTAAAGGAAGGTGTCAGATATGAATGAAAAAGTTGTATTGCTGGACCCCACCATAGGAAGTTTTAATAAAGGGGATGAAGTGATTATTAATAGTTTTAAGCAGGTCATGAAATCCTGGTTAAGAGATAAGGATGTATATTCTTTACCAACACATCTGCCGATATGTACAGAAAATGAATGCAGGCATATGAATGAACGGATGGAATTTTTTCAGAACCAATCACTAAAGTTTTTAGTTGGTACAGATATTATTGCAAAAGGCAGAATGTATTTATATAATCAATGGAATGTAAATCATAAAAATTATCTGCCATTAAGTAATACCATTTGTCTTGCTGTTGGTTTGTCGGCGGGTGTTCCCAAACCGAGAATCAATCCGTTTAACAAAATTATTTTCAAAAAAAATACCAAGGATTTTTATCAAAATATTTTTTCGCACGATTATATTCATTCAACAAGAGATGAAGCAACAGCAGAGTATTTAAGAGAACTGGGATTTCAGGCTGTAAATACAGGATGTGTTACAACCTGGATGCTGACACCGGCATTTTGCAAATCAATCCCCACGAACAAATCAGATTCTGTAATTTTCACTTTAAATTGCAGAAAAATGGATCAAAAGAATGATATACAATTGATAGGATTACTGCAAAAACTGTATAATCATTTATATTTTTTTCCACAGCAATGGAAAGATATTGAATATTTCAATAGCCTGTCATTTAGTAATAAAGAGCAGATACAGATGATTCCCATCAATATTGAAGCTTTACAATCGTATTTTCAGAGAGAGGTAGATTATGTGGGATTAAGATTGCATTGCGGAATATTTGCAATGCAGCATCGAAAAAGGTCCATCATTATTGAAGTGGATCATCGTTCATCTGATTTATCGAAGGATCAAAATTTGAATCTGGCAGTCAGAGGTGATCTATTAAAGCTGGAAGCAATGATTCATTCAGAACTAGTTACAGATATTCATGTAAATTATGAGAATATTAATACGTTTCTAAGTCAATTTGGAGTGGAACTGATAGTAACAGATACGACTACTAATATAAAGATGCTGTAAAGATTTTACTTGTATTATTTTTTGTTTTTAACAGAGGAGAAGAAATGAGAGAGGAACGCTGGGATTTTTATAAGGGATTTCTTATATTTAGTGTTATATGGGGGCACTGTATCAATGCACTAAGGGCAGGAGAGTTCTATTCAGTCTGGATACATATCTTCCTGAGGTCATTTGACATGCCGATGTTTGCTTTTATTTCGGGAGTTTTTCTTCGAAAGAGCTGTCAGAAACGTTCTTGTGTGGAAAATCTGCTAAATAAAATAGGAACCATTCTGCTGCCCGTTGTACTCTGGAATATCATTTACAATTTGATTGGTGGTAAGCCTGGTTTTTATATCGGGCGTTTTTGGTTTTTATGGTCCATATTTTTTGTTTCTTGTGTGATTATTTTAATTGATACGTTTTTTAAAAACTACAAATTAATTCAAATAATAGTTTTTATAATTACACTAGTATTATTCCATACGGTAATTAATGATTCATGGAATATAGGTTTTCTATTATTTCCTTGTATCATAGGTTATTATTATAATTCAATCACAGATTTTATCTATACTCGTTTTCCAAATAAATTATTATATATTAGATTTTTTGTAATTATTGCTTTTTGTATTTGTCAGATATTCTGGATTTCAGAATATAATGTTTGGAATACAGGATGTAACATGTTTCAGTTCGGTACTCCGATTAAAACACTACTTATTATTTGTTATCGGGGGATAATTGGAATTCTAGGCTGCTTTGCCATAAAAATAATATTAGATTTATTAGTTGATTTGAGGCGGAAAAGCACTAAACTACAAATTTATACCCGGGGGGGGGTATTTTCAGGCAGGATAACACTGGAACTATACATACTTCAGACATTATTAGTAGAATCATGGGGATCATCTGCAGTTGTTAAAGTAGTCCATTTACTTGGTTTTAATCCATTTACCTATAATCCTATTTTGCTTGGATTAGTATTTGCTCCCATTTTAGCTGTAATTTCGTTATTTATAATGGCCTTGCTGGTTCAGATCATTAAAAAAATACCGATTGTTGGCAGCTATGTATTTGGTATTTCTTACAGCCAGTTTAGAAATGATATGAAATTACGAAAACTAAAATAGAGCATAGTGGTTCGATTTTACAACTTACAGTTTACAATCTCCTCTAAGGTATATAAATACAGATTCCCCTCCTGCTCTGCTGCTTCCAGGATCTTGTCATCAAAACCGGATTCTGAAAAAAGAGCATAGTAAAAGTCCGCATGTTCTTTCTGCGGCGAAAGCTTAGCCAAAGTGTCCAGATATTCTGAATAGCGAAATGGCCTGCCTTTGAATTTACATTCACCAATTAGGAATTTCTTCAGCTGTCTGGATCCTGCGGCAATATCAATTTCTGTCTCAGCGATGCGCATTCCATTTTTCTGTGTAGAATCCCTGACGGTGGTTTTACCAAACCAGCGGCCAATCTGTGAATAGCGAAACGGAAGCATATTGGCTTTTTGAAGTTCCTGCAGGTATTGTCTGCATATATTTTCAAATGTATAGGAAGCAAATTCATGGATTTGTGGTTTAATTACATATTCATATAATCCGGCAGTATCTCCAGTTTCCAAATCGGAATAATTGGTAAAGGCAAAATAATACCAGAAGCGGAAAAAATTATCTGTCAGCTTATAAATCCCCCGCCTGGTATTCGCTCGTTCTTTTATTCCTGCATCAATTGAAAATTCCCGTTCAATAATTCCAAGTTCTATGAGATTTTTCAAATAGACACTGGTTTTAGAAGTGTCTTCTACTAATGACTTCTGACTGATATCGTTTAATCTTGTATTTCCAAATGCAACCGCTTCTATTAACGAATTATAGAGAGAGGTTTCCCGCAGCTCCTGGCGTAATAGAAAATCGGTCTCACTATACAGTACACAGCCTTTTGTTAAAATATTCTGCTGTATATTTTCTGCTAGGGACATTTCTGGATCGAACTGGCGAAGATAATGGGGGATACCGCCTAATACTGAATAGGTTAGTACTTTATCTATATTCGAATAATTGGGAAAAAATTTTATGGCATCATAGAAATGCATGGCAGTCATTTTATAGATACCAGTTGCCCTGCCATATAGAGGGTTTTTTTCTGCTAATAATTCTTTTTCGATAAAGCTCATGGCACTTCCGCAGAGGATAAGCATAACATTAGAATCTTTCAGTATTTCATCCCATAGATTCTGCAGGATAGAGGGGATACTCGTATTATTTTTACACATATATGGAAATTCATCAATAATCAGTAGTTTTTTGCTGTTGCAATAGGGAAGTTCCAGAACAGCACGAAATGCCTGTTCCCAATCTGAAAACTGGCTGATATACTGTCTGGCTGGAATATTTTCTTTTAATAATTTTTCAGAAAAGTTTCTTAACTGTAGTTTATCTGTACATTCCTGGCAGGAGAAAAATATATGCGGCTTATCTTTGCAAAATTGCCGCAGTGTCTCTGTTTTGCCGATACGCCGCCTGCCATACAGAACAATCAATTCTCCTTGATTGGAATGGTATTTATTTTCTAAAAAATGTAATTCTGCTTTTCTTCCAATAAACATAAGGAACCTCCGATTTCCAAATCGTGATTTACTTAATCGTGATTTTATATTATTATGCACGTAATGCTGTGAAAAGTCAAGACTTCATTGTAAAAAATGTATCTTGCAATTAAAATTTGCATATGCTATAATGTCAGTAGACAAAAAGCAGTGATAAGTCCATATGGACAAAAAACGAATCCTCAAACTGTATTGCCGTACAGTTCGAGGATTCTTCTTTTCTTTTATACTGGCAAAGCCCCCAGTAGGTTATTTGTTGTCTTCATGACCGCCATCTAACCATTTGATGATGTAGTGACAAGCTACACCAGCCGCAACAGCGACCAAAAAAGCAGCGATAACTTCCATATAACGCCGCCTCCCGTTGCCGGGCGTAGGTTAGACAACATAAACAGTATAACATACTATTTGGGGTTCTTCTATCTTTTTCTTAAAAGACGTTACACTGGTATTATGGTTAACATAATCTTTACTCTTATCTTGTTTCATGCTTATCTTTTAGTGTAATATAATTAAGTAAAGTATAATATAGTAAACAAAGACGTATTATGTTTATCGAAAAGATGCTGGAGTTTTACACGCTAATTAACAATATGATGAAAGTAATCCATTTGAAATGAACCAATTAAATAATATGTTTTATGAAAGGATATATGGATAAAGAGGTAGAAATGGGAAATGTAAAGTTGATAACAGATAAAGATATCTTACGCAGTTATCAATAATGTTCTATTAGGCATTTGCGAAACTCAGTATTCATAACCAGATTTTAGGCAAAACATACAAAAACAGAGCGAATTTAATGCTGACACCAGGACTCCTCCCACTTCGTGGGTCCCTCCTCATGTCCAATCAACGTTTTTGAGCGGCGTTTTTGTATGTTTTGTCTAAAATCGTCGCTT
>JAAVZI010000058.1 GCA_022791575.1 Lachnospiraceae bacterium | reverse complement strand
TACATAGGTTTTCAAAGGTATAAATATGCCTCCCCTGACCAAACAAATCAAACAGGCAAATGAAGATAATGTAAGTTTTGTTCAGCTCATTATAGCTTTTATCTCCCTTGTCTAACAACTGTAGGTCAATCATAGCCTGATAATAGCGGCTTCTTTTGGGCAGTTCTTTTGTATCCGCCGCCTGCATTTCAATATTATAAATAATGTCCTTACTGCCTTTTACATATACATCCAGCCGAACGCTCTTGGCTTCCATATCTTCTTTTATTTCTTTCTGCAATTCTGGATATTCAATATGATCTATATCCAAATCCGGCAGAATCCGATGTAATAATTCTTTGCAAAGTTCTGGGTTCTGCATGACTTTCATAAACAGGAAATCATTAGATATTCCTAATTCTTCCCATTGTTTGTCAAAATCCTCTATTTCCATTTGTTTTTCCATTCTTCCTCCTTTGTCTACTGGCAGCCTTATTCAAAAATCACTCTATACTTTGTACTCTAAAAAGGCATCCCACGTTAAATGTACTTCACAGCATATATACAAGGCATATATTTTATATCCATCAAACAATGTTTTTCTCATGTATTTCCTATCTCTACAATTATTATATCGAATAATCTGATAGATTTCAATACACAAGTGAATCGTCATTGGCTTTGTTCTCGCAATTTCCCTGTATAACAGAACTTTCCAGACAATTCTCGGTTTTCGCCTTTACTTATGATATGGTTCTCCATAACATGTCCAAGTGATAAAACCGCTCCATTTTCTCTATCATTATATCACTAATTCCAGCTCCAATAAAGCCCCTCTTCCATTAGAATATAAAGAGGGCGGGGAACCCTCTGGGGGATCTCCGCCGTTGTTTAGGAACTGTATCATTTCTTCTGTCAGTATGACTTTTATGCTTTCTATTTCCCTTTCTTTGTTGATGGTAATTTTGGATATTATCATGTGAAGCAGCTGTTTTTTTAGTTCTCGGCTGGCGCTGTTGGAATACAGCTGTTCAAAGTTGCTTAGCGCGTTTCTGACATACTCGTAAGGGATTTCTGACCGTCCTTGTCCAAGTATGTTTAAATATCTTTCTCTGTTATTCTGAATCTGCCGGATTTCCTGATTGATTGTTTCTTTTCTCTCCAGCAGTTCTTCACTTGTGATGAGGTTTTCTTCGTAGGCTTCAAATATCTTATCTTTGCGTGCCTGTAACTTCTTTAATTCGCGGTCGTATTTTTCAATGCTGCTTTCCGCTTCATCCGACTGTTTTAAAATATTTTTATTGACCCTCCTGACAGCCTCCCTTAGAAACCTTTCGTCTGTAAATAGTTTTTCCAGCTGCTTATATACCTCATGGTTGGCTTTTTCTACGCGGATCATGTTGCTGTGGCAGGCCGCAGTCCCTTTGTTCTTCCATTCTCCGCAGGCATAGTAGACGATTCTTCTTTTGGAGCCGTCTTTTAAGGTGTTTGTGGTTCTGGATATGACCATTCCAGCCCCGCATTCGGGACATCTTAGGATTCCTGTTAGTGGGTATTCGCCGTCATAGAGCCTGGAAGCCCTGCCCTGCTTCTGGCTGATTAGATACTGCACTTTCTCCCAGGTTTTCTGGTCTATAATGGCTTCATGGATTCCTTCTTCTATGATGGGATGTGGGTTTTTGTTGTTTCTCCTTTTGTCATTCCAGTCCCTTCTGACATCATAGCGGACTTTTCCTATGTATACTGGGTTTGTCAGGATATCCCTCAATTGGGCGACGCCGAAGTAGTTGCCTCTTTTGGTTCGGAACCCCTGTTTATTGATGTGGTTTACAATTGCTTTGTAGCCGTTCCCTTCTGTGTAGAGGCGGAAGATTTCCCTGACTGTTTCCGCTTCTTTTTCGTTGATGGTCAGTTTTGATTTTTTTCGTTTTCCCTGCCGCTCTTCTTCCATTGGGACCCAGTCATAGCCTAATGGGGCGATTCCACCGCACCATTCCCCTGACCTTGCTTTGGCGCACATCCCCATTTTTACATTCTGGGCGATTGTGCTTCTTTCAAATTCGGCAACCAGCGCCATCATCTGGAACTGCATTCTTCCGCTTGGCGTGCTGGATTCAAAGGGTTCGGAATAGGAGCGGTAGGTAATGCCTTTTTTCTCTAACAGCTCGACAATCTTGATAGCGTCTGCGAGCTTTCTGCTTAAACGGTTGATTTTCCATGTGATGACTAAGTTGAATTTCTTTTTGTTTGCTTCTTCTAGCAAGAGCGTCATCTGAGGTCTGTGCCGGATGTCTTTTCCGCTGATCCCCTTGTCTGTATAGACTTTGTATACCTTATAGTTATTCTGGTCGCAGTATTCTAGGAGCAGGCGTTCCTGTTCGGTTATGCTGTAGCCTTTTTCTGCCTGTTCTGATGTGGATACGCGGCAGTAGATGGCGGCGGTCTTTTCTTCATTTCCTGTTTCTGTCATTCTTTTAATACCTCCTTCAAGATAATAATATATATTTTAGGTCACTGCATGTTTCATTTTCTTCTATGGTCTGCTCTTTTTGTTCATGGACAGATTCGAGAATCATGTCCGCTATCATGTCAAAGATGATTTCTATAGGACTGTCGTTATACATTCGGTTTCACCCCGCTTATCGACAATAAGATTACGCTGTTTTTTCAGTATGATTTGTTCTTACTGTCGGTATCGTCTGTGCCGCCATCATATATAAAAATCTTTACATTGCGTCTGTTCATCACTGTATAGAGCTGGTCTTTCTGCGGCTGCTCCAGACAGTTTCCAGGATATAGAAGAAGCGCTTTATATTGCTGTGCCTGATAATAGCTGTCCTCTAACAGATGTTTGAACAGAATATCCATGCTTGACTGCTCTAAATAGGTAATTCTGAGCCTGTCTGTCAGCTGGTTTTCTTCTAAATTCCTGTGTATATCCTTGGATTTTCTCTGCAGGTCTGCTTCACTGTTTCCCTGGATATATAAGACAACGCTGTTACAGTCCATATGCTTTAATTCTTCATAAAATTTATTCATATGCTTTACTTTTCCTGTCCTTTCTTTGTAATTCGTATTTCCTTAAATGCTCCAACATTTCAATTTCATACTCAAGCCCATGCATTTGCTGGAGATTAGATTTTATTTTGTTCAGCCTCTTGCTGAGCTGGTTGGGTGCTTTAGGCAGATAATTAGGGCTGACGCTGTTTTCTTCCGCAATCTCTTTTAATTCTGCCAGTAATTCAGACACAGAACCTTTATAACTTTTCTGTCGGCCCATCATTGCTATGATACACTGTGCCACAACATCCTCATCCAGCGTCTGTTGATTAACTTTTCTTTGATTATTCCACAACAGTTCTGATACCTTTTCTTTCGTCAGTCCAAGGGCTTTCCCAATACGGATACAGACTGTATGAAAATCAGCCATGCGGATAAGCTTTGTTTCTTCCATAGTTTCCTTATCATTTAATGCCAGCGCCAGTGTCTGAAAGCAGCAGCCTAATATCTGCGGCAGGTCATCTTCAAACTCTTTCCAGATTTCTTCCTCTGTCTTCATTTCTTCTGGTTGGACTCTTGCAAGGTTTATCAGCAGGGAACGGTCTAACAGGTCGGATTCCCTCACAACCATAGAAACGCTGTTGACTGCAAGGATTGCTTTGATGTTCAGGACAATTTCTTCGGTATTCTGGTATAAAGCCCTCTTTGTGACGCTTCCTCCGGTTGCTGCCCTAGCTAATAAGTCAGACATGCTCCGGCTTATGGCAGATAGATTATCCAGTGTGCAGAAATAGGAATTAGAGAGTCTCAGTTCCAGTCCGTCAGCGCCTTTTGGAATGCCGCATAAATCTGATGTCTTTGGGTCAATGATTCTTTCCAGCTTCCGAAGTGATGTACTCTTGCTGCTTCCTTTCTCTCCGATAAGAACCAATATTGGGTGGTTAATATTTAATCCCCAGAAACAGCTCACAAGATAAAGGGCGAGCATACGGACTTCATCCCTGCTTTCCACGTTAAAATGTTTTTTGATAAAACGGAACAGTTCCTTAGGCTTCACATTGAAATCCGGCTGGATTTGGTTCTGGAAAGTATTGCTTCTGCAAAACAGTACATCTTCTATTTGTACAAGGCAGCATTCTCCGGCTTCTATCCATACGGCAGTTTCATCATCTTTGTTTAGATCATAAGCAATGCACTGATTATTGTCATTATAAACCCTGTGACACAGTTCATAATCCAATGTATTCTTATAGCATTCCATTTCCAGATAGTCAATCACTTTGGACATATCAATCTGGTGTGGGGACACTTGAAATCTTTCTGAATAAAATAAGCGAAATTCCATTGCAAAATCCTTGCTGTACAGTTCAAGCGTTCTCTTTTGGGATTCCCTCCGGCACATACAAAAGTATGCACCGGAAAGAGTTCTCATAGGAGTAATGCCCTTTTCAGCAATAGCAATGTTTAGATTCTTTATTAAAGCTTCTTTTGCCATCTGTATTCTCCTGTATACTTATTCTATATTTTCAGGCCACTCCATGAAGTCATCTTCTGTAAATGTTTCTTCATACAAATCATCTGGGGCAATCGTTTCAATTTCAAACTGTCCGTCAGCTTCGCGTCTTAATGTTACTTTAACCCGTTTGCCGTCCAGCTTTTCTAAATCTGCTTCTCTGCGCTTATTAATGATACCTAACTCCCTAAATGTATAGTAAAGTTCTGATCCTACATAAAGTTCCAGAGGAACTGTGAATGTATAAAGACCTTCTGGCTCTTTATCAAGACTTACATCAATCCAAAACCCATACTCTTTGCTTACTCCAAATGAAGAAATATTTCCAAGGTAGGGCTTGCCTTCATGAATAATACAGGGAGCGAATTGTACAGTACCGCTAAAAATCTGGCCTTCTTCTAAAGTTCTGTTTAAAATTTCTTGTGCCTGCATAACCCTCACTAATTGTTCTTCTTCCATGTTCATTTTTTCCTCTCTATCCTCTAAATCTGCAATACTAATATAATCTTTCATTTTTTTAGCCTCCTAAATTGTTTTATTATTATCTGTTATAATGGCATTCTCCAATGGGAATACCTCCTGCTGGTAATTCAACTTTTAAGCGCCTACTCTTTTCTTACTAAAATTAATTATCAAATAATTATACCTCCTTAATCCAAACCTGCTATCTTCGCAATTCCGGACTTTGAATATAACAGGTGGATAGATTTACATTGTCAACTGGTTAACTGTAACGGGAATCCCTTGCTTACATCTTCTATTTCGACACATCATCTTTTAGGCTT
>JAAVZI010000057.1 GCA_022791575.1 Lachnospiraceae bacterium | reverse complement strand
TCTCCTTCCTGAGTAAGAACTACAGTACATTTTGAAGTATCATTATAAACTGCTTCAACCTGTTCCTTTGTTATACCTTCCATACTTCCAATTACGTCTTTAACGAGATCTTCAACTAACTTCTTATAAACTTCCTCATCTGCTTGAGGAATGACCCAACAATTCTTCTTATTTGATGTTGAATATGCTTTTCTCATATCTTGGTTAATGAATGATCTCATAGACAATTCCTGTTTACTAGGAACACTTAAACTTGTAATAGATGAAACATCCACACTAGCTGCCGATAAAGAAGCATCCGGAACTTTTTCTCCAACCACACATGTATATGTACTTCCATACATGGAATAATTGCCATCTTCTACATATTTTACGTTAGGGCCATTATTCTCTTCACCAGTAAAATCAATCGTGGTATTGGCACCATATTTTACTGCAACCGTACCCAGAACTTCACCACTACCAAATACTGCATCATTGGTTGGAATGTTACCGTTGCATTCTTTTAATCTCTCATTATACATCTGCCCGATAACTTGCTTTGCATAATCGTCTTTCTGGTATACATTATCAATATTCTGATTCTCGAAATACAGAATACTGCTATCAGGTGCTAAGCTAGAGCCTGATGCTGCTTCCGGAACCTTTACCCAGTAAGATATTGTAACACCGGTCTTCCATGCAGGTGCTGTTTCTGTTTCTTTTACAGAACCGCTTGGTTTAGCAAATGCTACTTTATCTCTATCTTCCACAAGTTGATCCTTATATGCCACAAATGGATTATCAATGGTAACTCCACTATGTGCAGTTATGGTTTCCTTGTCTCCTGCTTCATTACCAGGGGTAGTTGCTGTCTTACTTGCATCTGTATAAACCTTTTTTGTTGTACGACTGTCCTGAAGTGAAAATACATTTCCCCTCTCTTCATCTTCCTGAATAAATGGCTGATTACTAAGCGTACCGACTTTCTCACCGCGGCCATCTGGCTGTAGAATTGCATCCCCGCTTGCATCGAGATAATATTTCTTAGCTCTTTCGGACTCATCTACCTTCATAGACAGAGTCTTTCCATCTGCTGTATAGCCAGAATCTGCAAAACCTCTCTCGAAGTCATAACGCGCAATCGGATCTCCCAGCGCTGCCAATATTTCGTCTGTCTCATCTGCTGCGTTTGTTACATTGGCATTGCCGAAGAATGCTGCTGACGGAATCGCTAATGTCACCGCTAATGCAGAAGCAATGATGGCATTAACTCTTCTTGCTGTCAATTTCTTTTTCTTCATGCTTATTACTTCCTTTCTTTATATTATAATAATTTCTAAAACCCGACTCCAGGGTTCTATCTTCATTCTACTAAATTATCTATTAAAAAGCAAGCCTTTTTTTAAATAATTATTTTATTTGTGTTAGTAAAATTTTACATTTGCCGGTACTACTTAGAATATTTAGCTAATTGATTATTGGGATGATTCTTTATTACTTATTGCTAGATTTCCTATTTTTCACAATAATAGCGACTAAGATCACAATTCCCAAAAGAACACCTGCAATATATACCCAGCGTTCTATTAATTTATCCAAGATTCCTGGTTCTCTAACTGTTATGATCGCCTTGGCAAGCAATACATTCTCCAGATCCCTGACATCAATTTCATATTTGTCTGCCCTTAAAAATGTAATCGCTGTTCCATCTTCGTCAACCTGATAACTATCTGCTTCTGTATCGGCTAACAATTCCGTTTCTTCTATAAAAAAGGCTAACTGGTTTATTCGGTCTTCATACTCTTTAGGTATTAATGTTGAAAATTCCTTTTTTTCCTGGATTACGGCTTCGTTTGAAACTATTTTAACGTCTTCATCTGGCATAAGAATCTGTATCAAATCACTTTCTATAGGAGAACCATTTACTACTGCCGCTGCTTTATAAACATTTTTTTCTTTGTCCAATGATTCTAATACGCCGACCCATTCTCCATCCAAATTTTTGACCATCCAATTCTCCTCTACTTGTTCCCATGATGTACCATCTGATTGGTTGATATTCTTATAATACACTTCATCTGGATTAACCCTAGCTCCAGTATCCTCTGTATTAAAAGTAACTCGTAGTTTTAACTCCTTTTCTTTAATCATTCATAAGTTAATACAATTATTTTACTTAATTCAAACTAATATTCAAAAAATATAAGACAGATTCCAATCAGCATTTTTGGTGTTAAGTAAGCTTATATAAATACCAAAACCCCTGTGAACAGCATTCCCACACCATTCACAGGGGTTTCTTCATTCAAAATAACTAGACAAACTTCGCCTTATACATTCATCTGCTTCGCAACTTCCTCTGCAAAGTTCTCTTCTTTCTTCTCAATTCCTTCGCCAGTTTCAAAGCGAACAAACTTCTTAACTGTCACTTCTGCTCCGGCAGCCTTAGATACTGCTTCCAGATACTTTGCTACCGTCTCTTTATTCTCAGCCTTCACATATTCTTGCTCTAACAGGCAGACTTCTTTCAGTTCCTTGTTCAAACGTCCAAGGATCATCTTCTCAATAATATTATCCGGCTTGCCTGCATTCTTTGGATCGTTCTTAGCCTGATCTAAGAGAATTGCCTTCTCATGCTCTTTGTACTCTTCGCTTACATCTGCCTGAGAAATGTATTTCGGATTCAGGGCTGCAATCTGCATAGCAATATTTACTAATGCATCTTTAACATCCTCGTTGACTACTGCGGTATCTGCTTCTACAATGACACCGATTCTTCCGCCGCCATGTGTATAGGATACTACACAGCCATTTTCTGCAGTTACTTTTTCGAATCTTCTGATTGTCAGATTCTCTCCGATAACGGCAACTTTCTCTGTTAAAGCTTCCTTTACGGTTTTTCCTGCATCTACATTCCATGACTCTGCTAAAAACGCATCCATATCTGCCGCGTTAGACTTTAATGCCTGATTGGCAACTGCTTCTACAAAATTCTGGAATTCTTCATTCTTGGCAACAAAGTCTGTCTCAGAATTTACTTCTACCACTGCTGCAGTATTACCATCAACTACAACACGGCAAAGACCTTCTGCTGCAATTCTTCCCGCTTTCTTCTCTGCCTTAGCCTGTCCGTTCTTTCTTAAGAAATCAACTGCTGCATCCATGTCTCCATTTGTCTCATTCAATGCTTTTTTGCAGTCCATCATACCTGCGCCGGTCATCTCACGCAGTTCTTTTACCATTGCTGCTGTAATAGCCATGATCTATTTCCTCCAATTATCTTCTTAATACTATTCTGCTGCTTCCTCAGAAACTTCTGCTTCCATCTCTGCTGCAGTTTCTTCTGCTGCTCCCTGGTTGGCTTCTACTACGGCATCCGCCATCTTGGATACAATCAATTTTACTGCACGGATTGCGTCATCATTACCAGGAATTACATAATCCAATTCTTCTGGATCACAGTTGGTATCAGCAATACCTACCAACGGAATACCCAGTGTATGTGCTTCTTGAATACAGATTCTTTCTTTCTTGGGATCTACTACGAAGATAATGTCAGGAACCTTCTTCATATTCTTAATTCCGCCAAGATTCTTCTCTAACTTCTCTAATTCTTTCTTTAACTGGATAACTTCTTTCTTAGGAAGTACGTCAAATGTACCGTCTTCCTCCATAGCTTCTATCTCTTTTAATCTCTGGATTCTACTCTGGATTGTCTTAAAGTTGGTCAGCATACCACCTAACCATCTTTCATTGACATAAAACATACCACAGCGTTCTGCTTCTGTCTTAATGGCATCCTGAGCCTGCTTTTTCGTACCTACAAATAAAATAGTTCCGCCGTCTGCTACTACATCCGCAATTGCACGATAAGCTTCATCTACTTTACCAACTGACTTCTGTAAGTCGATGATATAGATACCATTTCTCTCAGTGTAGATGTACTCTGCCATCTTAGGGTTCCATCTTCTTGTCTGATGTCCAAAATGAACTCCTGCTTCCAGTAACTGTTTCATTGAAATAACACTCATAATTTACCTCCGTTTTGGTTGTTTTCTTCCGTACATGTCTTTTTCTCGGACGACCTTTCGGCACCGGTCCGAAAATCCATGTGCGTGTATTCTACTTGAAACTCTGCAATTATATCACATTTTTTTCCATAAAGCAAGGATTATTTTCTAATAATTTTTTGAGCCAGTTCTTCATAACTAATGCCTCTGCTCAATTCATAAGTTCCATGCATAATGTATTTCTGCATATCATTATCTGATAGATATCTGCTGAATTCAGAAGCATTTTCAATCACGCCTTTTTCCTGAAGCAGCTGACAGACTGTGATGCCATCTGCACCCGGATTGATCTGAACCTGTATGACATCAGAAGGATTTTGCGGCTCTGCTGGCGGCTCAGAATCTGCTACTGCCGGTACATTTCCCTCCTCTGATGAGAGAGGCTCTGGTTCAGGTACTGTATTATTCCCTACCTCTGGAGTGCTTCCTTCTGCACCGTCTGGGGGGACTGCCGCCTGTCCAGACGCATTATGTTTCATATCATCAGATTCTCCATCAGCAGGATTTTCTTTGATTACACTCTGATCCTTCTCAACCATTCCCAGCTTTTTAGCTCTCTGAATCACTTCGCTGTCAGAAATGTCATCCTTTCTCAGCATATACGTAACTGCAAGAATCAGCGTAGCTGCAAGAATCCCCACGCCCATTCCTCTTATAAAGTTTTTCATGACTGGTTCTTCCTCCCCCTGCTCAATTCCAATACCAGGCGCACTTCACCAATTCCTAAATGCAGCTGTTTTGCAATCTCTGCACTGGGCACACCTTCCTCGAACATTTGTACGATCTTTTGTTTGTTTTCGTATTTTTCGTCCTGTCTTGTTTTGGGCGGAACCTGCTTCAAGTCCTTAGCTTGTCCCATCCTCTTTTTCTCAATATCAGTCTGCTTCTTGGCTGTATCTGGCGCTTTTACTTTTTCTTGTGGCTGCTTTTCTTTTATATGTTCTGGCCGCGTTTCTGCACGGCTCAGTTTCTCCTCTGCTTCTGTCTGCCTCTTGGCACGATTCAGCTTACCTACCGTTGCATCCAGCTCCTTTTGCTTATCACTCAGCATACTATATAAGAACATGACCTCATTATGATTTTTATTAATCTGGTCCATAACCTGATCGGAAAATTCATTGACGGCCATAATTTTCTCATTCGATAATTTCTCCAGCTCTCTTTCCGTCTGATCTTTGATTTGACCTGCTGACTTTTCCGCCTCATTATCCAGACGATATTTTGCTTCATTGAACCTTCGTTCTACCAATCGTTCAATATCATCTTCTGTCCACACGGAAGCGGGCTGTCTGGAAAAAGCACTGTCAAAGATAACACTTGATAATACCAGTATACATCCTGCTATTAGTAATACAACAATTACCGGAACCATATTTTACTCCTTTTACCATTAAATTTATATATAATTGTGAAAATCGTATTTTAAGCGACGGATTTGAACAAGATATACAAAAATTCCGCTCAAAGACGTTTTGGATTCGCTACATTTTTGTATATCTTGTCCAAATCCTGACAGTGTGAGATAAGTGGTTCGCAAAAGCCTATTAATTATTTAGGTGTTGGCGAAATCTAATATTCATAACCAGATTTTAGGCAAAACATACAAAAACAGAGCGAATTTAAAACGTTTTTGAGCGGCGTTTTTGTATGTTTTGTTTAAAATCGTCGCCTTGACTCAGTCTTTCACAATCATCCATAATTACACCGATATATCAAAACCTCGGCTTTTCTTCTTCACTACCTTATCTTCTGGCTGCTTTGATTGCTTTTTCTTCTGGTTCTGCTGCCTGCTGTATTCTCCTTTTCCCTTTTCCTTAGCATCGAACTTTTCCTGATTGCGGTCTGCATCATCCTTCTTCGCCACTTCATGTGCGGTATGTTCTGCCTGTCTGTGAACTGCCTGCTGAAAATTGCTCTGATCCTGTACTGGCTTATTATCTTCATTCTGCTTCATAGTAGAAATGTCATTGGTACGCTGTACAATACCGCTGAATTCTACTGGTCTTATAAATGACATACATACCCTCCTTATAATCCAATCATTTTAACATCTGCACCCTCTTTTCTGAACTGGCAATACTGCATTGTCTCTTTTACAATATACATACATTCCGAGATTACAATCTTCACTCCCGGATATATCTTGCTGTTCACGCAGATTCTAGGGTCCTTACAGAGTTTCTCCTTCTCAAACATATCATATAGTGTCTTTTCTTTCTCATCGTACTCTTTCTTAAAGGTTCGATACTGGCCAACTAATGTATTGATCTGTTTTAACTTATCTGGAGGAGTTTTTGCACCGGATTTCAGCATACTGATCGCTCTTTTTACCGCCGGCTCCAGACGGCTGATATCCTTTTGCAGCTGAGCCATATCCTTCTGATATTGCTGAGTCATTTCCTTCTCTTCTGGATCAATTCCTACTGATATTGCTGTCTCTGCCCCCATTGCAGAACCAATGGTTTTAGCCTCAATTCTGGCATAAGCAGATACTTTTCCTCCGGTTACGAATCCTTTGCGTCCAGTTACCAATATAGAATCTCCTGCCATAACCGTACTATGCAGAATCGCTTCTGTTGTTATATTCATACCGGCTTTGACCGTAGCGTTCTCTATGAACTTTGTTACGACATTGCCCTTGGCCTTAAGTATTCCGCGCCCCATTCCCTGAATGCCGCGGCCTACTATGATATCACCCTCCGCAATGACTGTAGCGCCTTCCACCACACCATTAATCATAATATCTCCATCGGCCTTAAGCGAGAATCCGCCTCTGACATTTCCTTTCACCATAATATTACCGTTATACTCAATATCTCCGGTACTAGAATCTACATCTGCTGCAACCTCATAAGTATTGGATACAAATATCTTACCATCAATCAGACTGGCATGGCCATCTACGTCTGATACCACTGAAAGTCTGTCTTTACTGTAAGACATATTTTTTCCAATACTCAGCTTCAGTTTCTTAACATCTCTTGCGGCTATCACATTTCCCATTACATCACAACCGGCCTTTCCCCTGACTTCCGGTGTCAGCGTAGCAAGAATGCTGTCCTTAGCTACATGAGAAATGCCATTTAATTTATGAAAATCAACGCTTCCGTCATCATTTAACTGGGGCTTTGCCCGTAGATCTGTTTCAAAGAAATATTCGATACTTGCATCCCGGCCCTGTTCTGGTGCAACCCCTTCCGCGATCAGAATCGGTACACAATATTCCCGTTTGTTAAGAAAGCCGTCAATTGCTTCTTCTTTAATTCCACTGGTAACCCCCTGAGCCATCAGTGCACCCTTTATATTGTCTTTGTCCATATTCCTACCTCCGACAAACGGTGCATAAAATTTCGCCCATGCTGTCATCTTGTCATCGGAAATCTGAACCACCAGTTCTTCTCCTGAGACCGGCACTGTTGAAGCTGTCAGTAACACTTCTACCTTTCTATCAGATTGCAGAAAGCGTTTGATCTTCACTGTATTGTATCCTGTAATATTATGAAACTCCAGATAGGATATGATATCGTTAATTTTACAATATTCCCCGCCCTCGGTTGGTGGGATTATCTGCAAATATATAGCCTCATCTTTTATCTCAAGCTGAAAATACCCATTCATATTCTTCCTCCCATCTGTTACTAATAAAATAATATATTGATACTATCACCAAGTTTATTGCGTAATTTTTCTAAAGCTCTTGTATGAAGCTGTGACACCCTTGATTCTGACACTTCCAAAATCCGACTGATTTCTTTTAGAGTCAATTCTTCATAATAGTAAAATAGAATCACCTTCCGCTCTTTTTCGGTAAGATTCTCCATAGATTCTGCCAGAATTCGTTTAATATCTTGGTTCTCCATTACCTTTTCCGGTGTCTCGAAATGGGAATTTCTGCTCGCATCCATCTGGATTTCGCTTCCCTGATCAATATATTCATTTAAGGAAATCAGAGTAGTACCCTTCATCTTTGTATACCATTCCTGAAGTTCTTCTACACTGATATCCAGTCTTTCTGCAATCTGCTGGTCTGTAGCCGTCTTTCCGGTCTCTGTTTCGATTTCCTTAATTACCGAATCCATTTTCTTTTGCTTTTGTCTTAAAGTTCTTGGAATCCAGTCCATCTTACGAATATGGTCCAGAATGGAACCACGGATGCGAAGACTTGCATACGTCTCAAACTTAACTTCTTTATCCGTATCATATTTGTCTACTGCGTCGATCAGCCCAAACACTCCATAACCAACCAGATCATCATATTCTACATTATGTCCCAGATACATATGCAAATGTCCTGCAACTACTTTAACCAACGGCGCATATTCGATTATAATCTTCTCACGAATTTCAGAAGATCTATTTTTACTATAAGAAGCCCAAAGTTCTGCCTTTTCTGCTTCATTCATCCGCATCACCCCAACTTATTATTCTGTTTCACTTTGATTTTCTGTCTTTGCTGTATTCTCTGGGCTGACTTCCGTGTCTATATTTTCTAATTCCTGCTCTTCCTCTTCCACTTCTTCTACCATTGTCAGTTTATCTACCATTGCTTTCACTACAAAACCAAGAATATAAAAACTTAACAACACTATAAAAAGTGTTGTTAAGATATCTATCAGCTCGGCCTTACTGACATATGTGACAACTAATGCTATTAACCCGGCAGTCAGGGAAATCAATGCCGGTATATTCTTAGTATTCATATTCTTCATACGATTCACCTTTATATTTCCTTTGCTGGTTTCCCGACTGCTTTAATCCTAAACATACCTGTCTCTGTATAAAATTCTACGGTCCGTCCATAACTAAGTCCTGTATCCTCAGACAGAATACGGATTCCTAATTCTCTTAATTTCTTTTTACAGGCCTCTACA
This sequence comes from Lachnospiraceae bacterium, assembly GCA_022791575.1. Classification (GTDB taxonomy): domain Bacteria; phylum Bacillota; class Clostridia; order Lachnospirales; family Lachnospiraceae; genus JAAVZI01. The sequence goes on along the minus strand of JAAVZI010000057.1, from coordinate 36,909 downwards.
TTCCGTTCTCCGACACGAACCATATCTGTCGCATTATTAAAAGCAAACATCTGTGCTCCACCGGCTATTTTAGCAACAAATCTTCTTCTGGAACCTCCGGCTGCTTCCATACGTTTTACCAATTCTTCAATACCTGTATCTGCAAACTTAGCTTTATTCACATTATTCCGGATACTTGTACTGTCTGGAAGCATTACATGTGCTAAACCGCCTAATTTAATCTGGGGATCATATAATGCAACACCCACACAGGAACCCAAGCCTAATGTTGTTATTGAGTCCGGGTATGGACAGACATTGAGATCTGCCATACCCACTTTTATCATTTTACCCATATATTCTCACCTACTCTTATAATCCCAACGAACCTAAAATCTTGTCGTATGAATCCAAGGCAGGTATCAAAATAAAGTATCCATCAATCATGACATCATCGCCAAATTCTGTTTTGATTAACAGTGCCTTGTCTCCAATTTTACCGAATTCAATGGCCGGAACACTTAAAATTGCTGCTGCCATATCTACAGCAAGGTAAGGTACCGATGCACCAATTGTAAGTCCGGTCAAAGAAGACAATGCAGACAAATAGGAGCCTGTTATAATATTTCCAATCTCCTGTAATGCCGATAAGTCCATATCCGTAAATTGCTCCTGAACTTCCCCTTCCGGGCGTCCCATCAGCTGATTCACCAGATTATGAGCCGACTGTTCCGGCACAAGGAACATCATACTACCCTCAACATCTTCATCCAACATCAAATAAATTCCTGCAACCAGTTCCTCTTCCCCACAAATAATACTAGGCAATTTGTCAAATCCGACTAAATCCACCTTCGGTACCTTCATATCCAGCTTCTTATTCAACATCTGTGCCAGTGCAGTCGTGGCATTACCAGCACCGATATTTCCCAACTCTCGTAACAAATCAAAGTGCATGTTATCCATGCTGTCCATATTAATCTTAGACATAATACACCACCTTAATCTTTTTCCTTTTCGGCCATTACAATACTCATATCAAGCAATGATATCAATTCCCCATTATGCTGACCGATCCCACTTATGTATGTGGCCTTTTCTTCCTTCATATCATGGAAGGTCTTTTCAATCTCACTGGTTTCGAGGGTCACCACCTCTTTTACCTCATCTACAATAATGCCGACTTCCGACTGCTGTCCCAGTTTAAGAATGATAATTCTTGTACTGTTGGTAAATACATCCGCCGGCAGATTCATTTTCAGACGAAGGCTCATAACTGCTACTACTTCACCTCGAAGATTAATAACACCCTTTACATAAGACTGAATCTTTGGTACTCTTGTAATCTTCTGCATGCGTACTATATTGTCCACATATTTAATGTCAATTCCGTATTGTTCTGTTCCAATTTTAACAACAATAAACTGAACAGAATCGGTTCCAATTAAACTTGCTTCCATATCAGGCACCCCCATTACATTAATGTATTGACATCAAGTATCAATGCAATCTCACCATCACCAAGAATGGTAGCACCGCTGATAATCTTGTTGTTCTTAATATATTCGCCAAGTGACTTAATAACGATTTCCTGCTGCCCGATCAAATTATCCACCACAAGGCCGGCCAGCTTATCTCCCTTCTTGACAATTACGACAATCAGGTTCTCTGGCTTTTCCTCATCCTTCTCGATCTCAAGCATCTCGTCCAGACGTACAATTGGAATTACAATTCCTCGCAGGTTAATAACTTCCTTCGCCTCAACGTATTTGATCTCTTCTACCGGAATATCTTCAATAGTCTGAATGGAATCTAGGGAAATCGCATATTTCTCTTCACCCAATTCTACCATCAGAGCCTGAATAATTGCCAATGTCAGCGGAAGCCGTACAATAAATGTGCTGCCTTCTCCTAGTACGCTCTTAACCTCAACGGAACCGCCTAAGGTCTCAATCTTAGACTTTACAACATCCAGTCCTACACCTCTTCCTGATATATCAGAAATCTTCTTAGCCATGGAAAAGCTGGGCAGGAATAACAGGTCAATGATATCTTTATCGCTCATGGTCTCTGCCTGTTCTGCTGTAATCGTACCTCTTTCAATAGCTTTATTCTTAACATTCTCCACGTCAATTCCGTTACCATCATCCCGCACTTCAATCACAACACTATTGCCATCCTGATAGGCATCCAGGAAAATAGAACCTTCTTCCGGCTTTCCTCTCTCCCGACGGACTTCTGGAGATTCCAGACCATGGTCAGCTGAATTACGAAGCAAATGCATCAGTGGGTCACCGATCTCATCAATAACGCTTCGGTCTAATTCTGTATCTTCACCTGTCATATATAGCTGCATCTTTTTATTCAGTTTCTTAGTCAGATCCCGAATCATTCTCGGGAATTTGGTAACCACACTTTCAATTGGAACCATCCGCACCTTCATAACTGATTCATGCAGACTGGTCGTAATTCGTTCCAGGTATTCAATCTGTTCATGAACACCCTGCATATTCCCCTTACCTGGTTCATTATCACTTTCACTGATTGCTACCAGACCATTTTTAGCAATAATCAGCTCGCTTACCTGATTCATCAGGGAATCCAGCTTCTCAATATCTACCCGGACGGTACGATTAATTACCGGTTTATTATTCTTACCAGCGGCAGCAACATTACCTGCTTTCACTGCAGTTGCTGCAGGAGTAGTCTGCTGAACGGAAGGCTCTTCGGAAACTTCTTTCACTTCTGCCACTTCATTTTCCTGCTTTTCTTCCTTTACAGATTCCTCCGTATGTACTGTACTTCCAGCCTCATCTTCTTCATAAGCCTGGCCGACAGCTTCCTCAATCTCGGATACCGATTTCACTGCCTGAAGCACCTTTCCTAACGTTGCATCGGTAATCAGATATAAACTGAAATCCAGTCCGAATTTCTCATCCTCAATTTCTTGTACACTGGGCTCCGAACTAATAATCTCTCCTAATTCTTCGACTGCTTTGAACACAAGAAATGCTCTGGCAGCTTTTAAAATACAGTTCTCCTGAATAAATACAGATACGCCATAGACATTGGAGCCTCTTTCAATGGCTTCTTTCATTGCAGATTTTTCATGATCCTGAAGCTTCATATCTTTAAACTTCATTGGGAACTTCTCGCCATTTTCTGCGGCTTCACTCTTCTTTTCTTCTTGCTTATTCGTATCCTTTGCCGGTGCTCCGACTCCTTCCTGGAGAATGCGGTTCAGTTCCTGAATAATTGGCTCATTGTCATCTGTACCTTCATCTGCTGTTTCCTGAATACTGTTTAGATACCCTTCAATAGCGTCTAACGACTGGAATAATACATCAATCAATCCGGCCGTTACCTTCATCTTATCATTACGGATCTCTGAAAATACATTTTCCATATCATGTGTCAGACGCTGCATTCTCTTATATCCCATGGTTCCCGCCATCCCTTTTAAGGAATGAGCTGCACGGAATATTTCATTAATGGTATCCTTATTCTCTGGCTCCTTCTCTATAACGAGGAGCTGATCGTTCAGATTCTGAATATGTTCTTTCGTTTCATCAATAAAAATCTCTAAATATTGGTTTACATCCATTTAGTATACCCCCACGTTCTTCGTGATCTCGTCCGCAACTGCCTGAAGCGGTGCCACTTTATTCACAAGTCCGGCTTCCGCAATTGAACGCGGCATCCCATATACAACACAAGTGGCCGCATCCTGGGCAATTACATATAATTTTTTCCTAGTTGCCAGTTTTTCAATTCCTTTTGTTCCGTCAGAACCCATTCCAGTAAGCACAACGCAGGTAATTTCATCAAAACTGCTGTCAACCAAAGATTCATACATAATATTAGCACATGGTTTCAGTGCATCACGGGGCGGAGCATCTGAAAGTGCAATTTTATGGCCTGAAGAAGTCTTCTGACACAGCAGGTGTTTTCCTCCGGGTGCAATATATACACAGCCCTTTACCAGCTCATCTCCCTCCTGAGCTTCTTTCACAGTAACCTGACTCAGATCGTTCAGTCTTCCGGCAAGAGTTGCCGTAAAACCAGCCGGCATATGCTGCACCAGCAATACTGGAGCATCCAGATTCTTAGGCAGATACGGCACCACACTCTGCAAAGATTTAGGCCCGCCAGTAGAACATGCCAATGCGATCAGCTTACGACCAGCTTTCGGTCCTTTGTTCTGAACAGAAGTGGAAGGAGCCGCCGGCATTGGTCTAGTTCTTCGCGGCATAACAGGAGCAGATTTGAAGATTTGATTACCAGCACTAACAGCCTCTGATACTTTTCTGCTCAATTCTGTCTTAAAGTTTTCTCCCTTGGCTTCTATAAAGTTGCCAGGTTTCGTCACAAAGTCGAAAGCACCCAGTTCCAGTGCCTGCATGGTCTCTTTAGCACCATCCAGAGTCAGTGTACTAGCCATTACTACTTTCGCTCGGATCTTTTCCTTTTGAAGTGCCTCAAGCAGTTCTAGGCCGGTCATCCGCGGCATATTGATATCCAGGACAACTGCATCATACTTCTTCTTTTTTAACAGCTCAAGGGCTTCCATTCCGTCTTTTGCGATATCTTCCACTAAGAATCTTTCATCTGACTGTATTATATCACAAATTACCCTTCTCATAAGTGCAGAGTCATCAACAACCAAAATATTTTTTTTCATGAACATCAACTCTTTCCATTTTGTCTCATTTTACGTTCTTCCCTAAAGATATAATGTATTAATTTTTCCCTCATACTTTCACGGATTCTGACAAATTCCATTCGGTTTTCGCACTGTCCTGTCTTGCCGCCCAGACGTTCAGACATAACTACCCGGCCGATAACACAGAATTCCGATTGTCCGGGCTCCAAGGAAATGTTCATCCGAAGCAGTATATAGGTATCTACCGGATAGGCATCGTCAAGAATAAATCTTGCACCACCGCCGCTTAAATCAACTGCAATTCCTTTTCTATAAGCTGGAAATTCTATTGCGGATTCCTCCATTGCAAATAGTTTCTCAATATCCTCACAAATCGATTCTTCCTCCGATAAGATTCGGTAATCAATATCAATCAATTTTTCCAACCGGAAGAATTCCCGGCGCTGGATTTTTCTGAGACCTGTTTTTAAATTGATTACTGCTATATAACGGTTTCCGCTTTTAAAGCGGTCAATCACACGTCCCATACATTCAAATAAACCGTTAGCAGTATAAAAATACATTTTATAGCGAGTGTCCAGCGACAGAAGAACCAGCCTGCTTCCATCAAAAGGCATTGCGATACGGATTTCATCATTTTCCATAATCTCAAAAACCTGACTCTTATAGCTGCACTTTTCCTTTGTCTCTGGATTTACTCTCTCGATATCTACTTTATCCCCTGCACTTACTATTCGTTCTATCATACCATGCCCTTCTTATCCCAATATATGTCTTTTTAATTATGAACGTTCCTTAATAATAGATATGATTATCGGAATCTTCTTTTGCTCATAAAGTTAGAAAATAATCCTGCCATTCCCTTTTTCGATGCATTTGGTTCCCCTTCTCCCGCATCACTGATAATCTTTTTGGCAATTTCTTCAAATGCTTTTGCTGATTTGGAATTCGGATATTCTATTGATACTGGATTTTGTTTCATTACTGCTCTTAAAATATGATCATCCTGAGGAACATTTCCCAGATACTCAATTTCCATATCCAGAAAACGATTCACTACAACATCCAGTTTACTGAACAGATTTCTTCCGTCTGAAGCAGACAAAACTCGATTCACGGCAATTCGAATCCGAATACCAGAGGTACTGAATCCAGGACTTCTGTTTAATGCTTTCAGAAGAGAATAGGAATCGGTAATCGAAGTAGGCTCTGGTGTGGTCACTAAAATCACCTCATTGCCAGACAGAACGAATTCCAGTACACTGTCCGAAATACCGGCTCCAGTGTCCACGATAATCACATCTGCCAGAGAATCCAACTCTGCAAGATTAGAAACTAGTCTCTGTACTTCTTCCTTTCCCAGATTTCCTAGTCCTTCAATCCCTGTTCCGCCGGATATAAATCCGATATCCAACGGCCCGGTTGTGATTACCTCTTTAATATTCTTATCCTTATATATCACGTCCCCCAGGTTATATGGCGGAAATGCCCCGAATAACACTTCAATGTTAGCCAGACCAAAATCTGCATCAAAAATAATAACCCGCTTTCCCATCTTCTTCAACTGCAAAGCCAGATTTACGGACATATTTGATTTACCGACACCACCTTTACCGCTAGTCACGGTAATGACTCTTGCCACCTTCGGCTCTGCCTGATTGTGCAGCTTCACGATGTTCCTTAACTGTTCTGCCTGATCCATCCGCTATTTACCCTCCTAATAATTGCTTTACAACTCGCTGGGCATCTAATTTCTCAATGTCATCGGGTACATTCTGTCCGCAGGTCAGGTAAGACAATTCTGCATCGGTATACAGCTTCAGGTTTAATATACTTCCTACGCAGGTAGTCTCATCTAACTTGGTAAAAATAAGCTTATATCCTACTATTTCTCTATAAGAATCTGCAATGCTTAGAAGATCCCTGTATTTGGTAGTTGCACTTAATACCAGATAAATCTCCTTTTGCTCTTCGTCTTTTACGGAATCCAACAGCTTCTTAATATCCGACAGCTGCTGCTCATTCTGATGGGAATGTCCTGCTGTATCCACCAGAATCAAATCATACTCGCTATATTCTTCTACTGCCTTCTCAATCTCTTCTGGTGCATAGATTACCTTAAACGGAACATTTAAGATATCTGCATACGTATGAAGCTGCTCTGTCGCTGCAATTCTATACGTATCTGCTGTAAGCATGGCTACTTTTTTCTTGTCCTCCAGTGTAAATTTAGAAGCAATTTTAGCTATGGTCGTTGTTTTACCAACTCCGGTGGGGCCGATAAAAAATACAACTTTAGGCTGTTTTTGATCCAATGTAATCGTTCTGGATTCTCCCAACTTCAGAATCATTTTCTGATATACCGTAGATAAAATATAATCCAATCCTGCATCTTTCTTTACATTCCGGTCAATCTCATCTACAATCTGGTTCGCGTACTTCTCATCTACTTCCTGCTCCAGAAGCTTGTTGTACACCAGTTTTGTATACATTTCAATTTCGGACTCTGCCTCCTGCTGCTTCTGAATCTCCTGTATTTCCTTCTGATCGTCACTTACCAGCTTTTCCTGCAGCAGCTGCTGAATATCACTTAGCTTCTCCTCCAGCGAATCGGTCTTGCGCTTTTGGGCTTCTCTTTTCTCCAGCTCCTTTAAAATAGGATTTTCTTCTATAATTTCTTTCTGTTTTCCTCCAGAAGTATTGCTTATGGAAAATAAATCCTCTTGTTTTTCTTCCCTTTTCCCTTCTTTGGCATCCAGAATGGACTGTATATTCACAGAGCTCTTCGCATCCTTTTCTTCGTCCTGAGCTGCCGTCACCTCTACATAAGACTTCCGAAATAACTTCATAAGGCCCCGCGGCTTGATCGTCTTGATATTCATTACAACTGCATTTCCGCCCAATTCCTCTTTTGCCTTTAATATGGCCTCCGTTTCTGTCTCCGCCTGAAATTTTTTAATTATCACTATGCTGTCACCATCCCTACTGACTGTAATTCTACACTAGAATCTATTTCGCTGTAGGATACAACGATTAAATCTTTTAAATAATCTTCTGTCATTTTCTTAAAATACATTCGTACAATTGGTGAAGTAATAATAATAGAACTCTTTCCCATATTCTCCAGCTTGCTGGTCTCCTCTTCCACCGCATTGATAATACTGCGGATTCGTTCCGGCTCCAGGGTTAGATATGCCCCCTGCTCGGTCTGCTTCACTGAACCCATAATCTCCTGCTCAATTTTCGGGTCCAATGTTACCACGCTAGTTGCCTCATCTGCCGGAAAATACTTATTGGAAATCGCGCGTTTCAATGTCTGTCTTACGTATTCTGTCAGTACATCCGTATCTCTTGTAATCGGCGCATGATCTGCCAGTGTCTCAAATATCGACAATAAGTCTCGGATAGAGATCCCTTCTGCCAATAGATTCCGCAGTACTTTCTGAATCTCACCAACACCAAGAAGCTTTGGTACGAGCTCGTCCACCAGTGTCGGATTGGTTTCCTTAAGATTATTAACAAGCTTCTGTACATCCTGCCTTGTAAGCAGCTCAGCAATATGTGTACGGATAATCTCTGTCAAATGTGTCGCTATAATAGACGGCGGATCTACTACCGTATAACCCAGACTTTCTGCCCGTTCTCTTTGGCTCTCCGTAATCCAGAGCGCCGGAAGATGGAAGGAAGGCTCAAACGTAGGAATGCCTGATATTTCTTCTTCCACAAACCCTGGATTCATAGCCATATAGTGATCAAACAGAATCTCTCCTTCACTGACCTGAATTCCTTTGATCTTTATAATATACTGATTAGGATTGAGCTGAATATTATCACGCAGACGGATAATCGGCACCTCCGTACCCAGTTCTAAGGCTACCTGCCGACGAATCATTACGACACGGTCAAGCAAATCTCCACCTTGGTTCACATCTGCCAACGGAATAATTCCGTAACCAAACTCCAGTTCGATTGGGTCTACATGCAGTAAAGAAACCACACTTTCCGGCCGACGCATCTCTTCTGCCTCTTCCTCCCCGGTCTCTACTTCTTCCACAATTTCGGCTACTCCGGCTCTTTTAGCAATTGCCCGGCCTGTCACAATCAGCATAATACCTACTGCACAGAACAGAAGAAATGGCAGCGGCGTAACGGTTCCAAGGAAGCACAAAGCGCCTCCAACCATATACAATACTTTGGGGATTCCGAACAGTTGACGGACCAGTATATCGGAAAAGTCCGCCTCTTTGGAGGCCTTGGTTACCAGAATACCAGTTGCCAGTGATATCAGTAATGACGGAATCTGACTCACCAAACCATCACCAATAGTCAAAATAGTATACTTATTCATGGCATCACCGATTTCCATATTTCCCATCATAACACCAATGGCAATACCACCAATAATATTTACAAATGTAATAATCAGACCAGCTACGGCATCTCCCTTAACATACTTCACCGCACCATCCATAGAACCAAAAAAGCTAGATTCCTGCTGAATCTTCTCACGGCGCAGTTTCGCTTCCTCATCAGAGATTGCTCCCGTATTCAAATCCGCATCAATGGCCATCTGCTTACCAGGCATAGCATCCAATGTAAATCTGGCTGTTACCTCTGCCACACGTTCAGAACCTTTGTTAATAACCATAAACTGAACGAGAATCAGAATAATAAATACAATAATACCAATTATCAGGTTATCTCCGCCGACAAAGCTTCCAAAGGTTTCCACCACCTGTCCAGCATCTCCCTCTCCAAGAATCAGCTTGGTGGAAGATACATTTAAAGAGATACGAAAAATCGTTGTAAACAGCAAAATAGTCGGAAATGCTGCCATATCCAGTACTTCTTTCACAAATAACGCATCAAACATAATGACCATAGCAATAGATATATTAATACAAAGCATGGCATCCAACACTATCGAAGGCAATGGAACAATTAAAAATACAATTGCAGCCAATATATACAAACCAAGACCAATATCCGACTTCTTCACTTCCAGAACCTCCTTCTAACCTATTCTTATCATTTATTTTTCTTATTATATACAAACGCCAGTACTTCTGCAACTGCCTGATACAGTTCTGGCGGAATTTCCTCATCGATATCCACATTATAGTAGAGCATACGCGCAAGTGGTTTATTCTCTACGATCTCAATCTTTTCCTGTTTTGCAATTTCCTTAATCTTCTGAGCCAGAAAATCCTCACCCTTTGCCAGTACAAGTGGTGCCTTCTGCAATTCAGAATCATATTTAATTGCAACTGCCAGGTGGGTAGGGTTTGTAATGACCACATCCGCCTCCGGCAGATTCTGCATCATTCTTCTTTGTGAAGCTTCCCTCATTCTCTGACGAATCTTGCTCTTAATCTGAGGATCTCCTTCACTCTGCTTATACTCATCCTTGACCTCCTGCTTGGTCATCTTCATATCTTTATTAAATTTAAATTTCTCATAGGCATAATCGGCAAGCGCCAATATCAGATAAAAGAGGCTAATCTTAATTCCCATATCAATGACAATATCTCCGATCTGGGCAAGCGCCGCATTCAGCGGTATCTCGTAAAACAGACGAATTAAGCCGGCCTTATCCTTCAACGTGGAGTATACCAGATAAGAAATAATCACTACCTTAGCTATAGACTTCAGCAATTCAAATAATGACCTGCTGGAAAGAATTTTCTTAAATCCTTTAATAGGATTCAGTTTGCTGAACTTCGGTTTTAGTGGCTTACCGGTAGGCTTCCACTTTACCTGTGCCACATCTACTACAATACTGCACAGTACTCCTACTGCGAAAAACGGCAATGCAATCAGTAAAATCTTGATTAAAATCTGTGAAATCAGGGCACCATATGCCTGTGCATTGGTATCCCCAGCTGCAACCGTGGAGTAATCTGGAATTTTATTGTATACCATAGGAAATATTTCCAAAAACCCTTTTCCTATATACGAAAGAGCAACCTTTAAGGTAAGAAACAATCCTATCAGCATCACTGCTGAACCAAGCTCCTTACTCTTAGCAACCTGGCCTTCCTTTCGTGCATCCTCCAGCTTCTTAGCAGTTGCCGACTCTGTTTTCTCACCACCAGGTCCATCTGCAAAAAACTGTAAATTTAACTCTAACACATGACCACCTACACTAAGACAACGCCTGGATCGCTGCCACAATCAATGTTTTAATCTCATCAAAGATAAAATTAGCAACAGATAAAAGCAGTGGTGCTGTAATTACCATAACCAGCAGTCCTGTTAATACCTTTAACTGCATACCCACTACAAACATATTCATCTGAGGTGCAATCTTGGCCAGTATACCAAGAATCACATTTAATAACAGCATAACGGTAAAAAACGGCAATACAATTCTGAATCCAATTATAAAACAATCCGCCGCATATTTCAACATCAATTCTAACAAACGACTGATACTAATCTGGACTCCATTGACCGGTATCAACTCGTAGCTGTCAATAATGGCTCTAACTACATATTGGTACATATTCGTAACCAGCAGCAGAAACATTACAAAATACATATACAAGGTTCCGGTAATACTGACCTGATCCCTTGTCGTGGGATCAAACTGGGTTGCCATGGCGAAACCAATCTCTGTATCAATAATCCTACCTGCAAAACTCAGAATATTAATACAGATGTTTGCCATAAAGCCAATAATAACACCTACCGCCGCCTCCTCTAAAATAATGGCAGCAAATTGCCATATAGTTTCATATATAATTTCCTCTCTTGGAATCAGAGGAAATACAAGAAAAGCGATCGCTGCTGCAAAGCCAATCTTAATCCTGCGAGGGGTTGTAGATGCTATTGAAAATACTGGTGCAGTTACCATAAAAGAGGCAATCCTCACCAATATAAGCAAATAATGCTCAATATCATATTGTAAAATCTCAAAACTGACCATGATAATTACCTAATATACTGGCTGAAATTCGACCAGAGGTTATCCAGAAAACCTGACATATTATTCAACATCCAGGAACCGAATACCATTAATCCTAAAAACAGACACAGCATTTTGGGAACAAACGTCAGTGTCTGTTCCTGTATGGAGGTAACTGTCTGGAAAATACTGATTATAAGACCCACGACCAATGAGATAATCAACAACGGCGCTGCGGTCTTAATAATCACCCATATCATTTCATTGAAAATATCTAATATATCCTGTTCTGTCATAGCTGTCACCCATTAGTAAAAAGTTCTCACCAAGTTTCCTACAAGCAGATTCCATCCGTCTGCCAATATAAACAACAAAATTTTAAATGGCATGGAAATGGTTGTAGGCGGAAGCATCATCATACCCATTGACATAAGTACAGAAGCCACCACCATATCTATTACAATAAATGGGATATAGATTAAAAATCCTATAATAAACGCTGTCCTAAGCTCACTTAAAATAAAACTAGGTACTAATACAGTCATAGGAATGTCGTCCGGCGACTCTACCGGCTCTAATCCCGCTATATCCATAAAAAGCTTTAAGTCTTTCTCCTGAGTCTGCTTATACATAAATGTCCTCAAGGGAGCCGCTCCTGCTTCCAACGCAGCTTCTTGGGTGATCTCCCCTGCATCATAAGGTTGTATCGCCTTCTCATTAATCTCTGAAAACGTAGGCGCCATAATGAATAATGTCAAAAACAATGCCAGCCCAATAATCACTTGATTTGGAGGCGAAGTCTGGGTTCCCAGCGCTGTACGTGAAAAATGCAGCACAATAATAATCCTTGTAAAGGAGGTCAGCATTATGAGTATGGATGGCGCCAGCGATATCACAGTCAGACCAAGCAGTATTTTCAAAGTACCAGAAAGGGATGTTCCATCCCCATCAATATCAATGCTCAATCCGGAGCCATCCGAAACCGCTGTACTACCTTCAGTTCCTGTGCTCGTTGCATGTACCGTTGCTGTCTGTATTCGAACAATACCGATTACAAGACAACAGATACATACCAGCTTTATCCATGTTTTAATCCTTTTCTGTATTGTAGCCTTCATGCCTCATCCTACCTACTTCTTATTTGCTTTCAGCTTCTTTAATATATCCTGAAATGTTTCTGTATGCTTCTCGTCAGGTATATGGAGTGCATTAATATTTTTCTCATCCAGCTTTGTTAAAAGCTCTATACGCTCCTTTGCAATACTAATTACCAGATATTCTTCTGCAACCTTTACAATCTGGACATACTTATTATTGGCAATACGCATAGTCTCAATAACTTGTATATTCCGGCTCTTCAATTGAAATTTCTGATAATTGCCTATCCATCTAGTTACAAAATAAGCCAGTGCCAAAACAAATAGGAAAATTCCCAATGAAGCCAGAAAGCGCAGAAAATTATCCAGACTGCTGTCTGCCGCAATCAACATTGTCATATCATACTAACCAACTACCTTTTTAACAGCCTCTAATACACGATCTGCCTGGAAAGGCTTAACAATAAAGTCCTTCGCTCCAGACTGGATAGACTCAATAACCATCGCCTGCTGTCCCATAGCTGAACACATAATAACCAGAGCGCCTGCATCGGTCTCTTTAATCTTCTTTAATGCCTGAATTCCATCCATTTCCGGCATGGTAATATCCATAAGCACCAGATCCGGCTTTGTCTCATTGTACTTCTCTACAGCCTTTGCGCCATTCTCGGCTTCTCCTACTACATTATAGCCGTTCTTTGTTAAAATATCCTTAATCATCATTCTCATAAATGCCGCATCGTCACATACTAAAATATTCTTTGCCATATCTTTTCACTCCTATTTCAATTTCCTTTCAAATTTCTTTTAGTTTCATTTATGAAATCATTCCACTGATAATTAGTGGATAATCTCTGTTACCCGTACTCCAAAACTCTCTTCAATTACAACTACTTCACCCTTCGCCACCAGTTTTCCATTCACAATTACATCAATTGGCTCACCAGCAATCTTATTTAATTCTATAATCGTTCCCGGTGTAAAATCCAGAATTTCCTGAATGGATTTATGAGTGCGTCCTAATTCTACCGTAACATCCAACGGCACATCCATAATCAAGTCAATGTTTTCCGGTCCGTTGGCAAATGTCATATCATTAGAGAAAGCCTGGAATTGAGCCGGCTGCACATTTACATTCTGCATAGGCGGCATCATATATGGCTGCTGCATTGCCATATTAGGTGGCATCTGCTGCATCATTGGCATAGGCTGCGGCGCTGCCTGCTGCTGCGGCATTGCCATATTAGGCGGCGCTGCCTGCTGTACTGGTGCTGCCTGCGGCGCTGGAGCCGGTGCAGGTGCTTCTGCCGGCGCTGCTGGAGTCTCTTCTGTCTCTGCCTGCATACTTAATGCAAAACTATCATACAAGTCCTTTGCAAAAGCAATTGGATACAGCTGCATGATCTCACTGTCCACCAACTCATCAATTTCCATTCTAAAGGTTATCTTAATAAAATCACCATTCAAAAACGGCGCAATATCTGATGTATCAATATTATCATTTAAATCAACCAGACTTGCCTGAGGTGTACTAATGTCAATCTTCTTATTCAGCATGGAGGAAAGAGACGTTGCCGAAGAACCCATCATCTGATTCATCGCTTCACCAATCGCGCTTAAATGGATCTCATCCAGTACTCCATCTGTATTCGTTCCATCCCCACCCATCATTAAGTCTGTAATTATTTTAACATCCTTTTCTTTAAGAATCAGGATATTCTTTCCATCCAGGCCAACTGTATATGAAATCTGAATAAATACACATGGCCTATCATAACTCTCGATCACATTTTCCCAGGTTGCAACAGATACAATCGGAGTTGATATCGTTACTTTTCTATTAACAAGAGAATATAGCGTTGTTGCCGCAGTACCCATACTGATATTGGAAATCTCACCTACGGCATCTTTTTCCACATCTGTCAATGTATCAAACTCTGAAACTGCCGGTTCTGATTCTGCTCCCATAGTCTCTTCCGCAGGAGAATCTCCTGTATCTTCATCTGATATTCCGTTCAGCAACGCATTAATTTCATCTTGCGATAGCATTCCATCCATTATTTCACTGCTCCTCTCTAAATATTGATGTTACCCTTACTGCATAATTTTCTCCTGAAGCTCCCGGCAGAGCAGTAAACTTCTTTATATTACCCACATAGATATTAAGTTCATCATTCACCTTGGTATCAAGCCGAATAATGTCTCCTAACTGCAGGTGTGAAAAATCCAGAACTGATAAAGAACTGGTTCCTAAAACCGCTTTGATTGGTATATGACTCTTGGAAATAAGCCTTTCAATGGATTCATGATAAGAATTCGCATCGTTATCTTGTTTATTAGAATACCAGTATTTTGTATTCAGCTTATCCATAACATCTTTTACAGCCTCAAATGGTATACAGATATTCATAAGGCCTTCTACATCACCCAGCTTTATATTCATAGTCACAATTGCAGTCATCTCTGTTGGGGCTACGAATTGTGCAAACTGGCTATTGGTTTCTATCCTCTCCATATCCGGCTGCATCTCAATTACAGTCTGCCATGGTTCTTTCAGCAATTTGGCTGCAATCGACATCATTCGTTCTACAATTGTAATCTCTATCTCCGAAAATTCTCTTGGTCTTGATAATGGAACTCCTGGTCCTCCAAGCATACGATCTACGATTGCAAAGCCTATATTCGAAGCTAACTCCATAATAAAGTTCTCCTTCAACGGAGAAGCATTCACAATTCCCAGTATTACTGGATTCGATAATGCATTAGAAAACTCCGAATAGGTAACTGCCTCTGAATTCATGACATCTATCTGTACCGTCTTTCTCATATGTACAGACAGCTCTGTTGACAGCAGTCTTGCATAATGTTCAAATATAATTTCCAGGGTTCGAAGATGTTCTTTTGAAAACTTGGCTGGACGTGCAAAATCATAATTCTTGACTGGCCGTTCCTTGTTATCCTTCATTTCCTCTGCATCCAGCTCACCTGAACTCAACGCATTCAACAGCTGGTCAATCTCGCTTTGGGATAACACATCTCCCATTCTTTTCACCTCCCAGGTGATCTAATCTTCTATCTTATTGGAATAACCATTTCTTATAAGCAATTCTTACTATAAAATCTGAATCAAATAATTTCTGCAATCTTTCCAATATAGCCTGCTGTACGCCGTCTTTATTGCTTTGGATCTCTTCTACGGTAAAGCTGCTAATAACATCTGTTACCGCATCCTTAATCAACGTAGATTTAGTTGTAATAGATTCTGAGTAAGTTGCATAATCCTCATGCTTATTATCCACAACAATGGCCAAAGAAATCGCTCCATAATGCTTTGTGTTATCTCCTTCAGAGCTCTTGACTTCAACTGTCAGTTCCTCATCAAGAGCGATCTCTTCCAAATCCTCAATCTTATAATCTTTTTTTCCATTCGCCTTCTGCTGGCTTTCTAATTCCAGATCCAGAGCGGTACATACTTTGGTAATCATATCATTCATTTTACTGGATGCAGGCACTACAGAGAATACCATCACAATGGATAAAACTAGATTTACAACCAGTACTGCAAGTGTAATAATATTCAGCAAACTCTTTTTCATTGGTTTACCTCCTTAATTTGAACTTAATTCATTATAGATCTTTATTTCAACGCGCCGATTCTGGGCTCTTCCCTCTGCTGTATTGTTATCTCCAATAGGGACATATTCTCCTCGGCCGGAATATTTTAAAGTAGACGGATTTAGATTCCTGGTCTGCATATAATATTCAGCAACCGATATGGCTCTTGCAGAAGATAATTCATTATTGTTCCTGTATCTGGCCGTATGAATCGGTACATTATCCGTATGTCCTTCAATTTCAATTACATTTCCAGCATACCCTGGCAGCAATTCTCCTATAGAATCTACAACTCCCATAGCCTCCTGGCGGATCTCCGCCTTACCGGAATCAAATAATAAGGTTCCATTAAGAGTTAATACAACATACTGAGATGTAAAGTCTATCTCAACCGCTTCTATCACATTGCTTTGCTCTAGCTTTTCCTCAATTTCTTCTGCCATTTTTTCTGATTGTTCAAGTTTCTCTTCTTCTAGTTCCTGAAGGGCCTCCTGCTCTTCTCTCTTTTCTGTCTTCTCACCCATATTGGTACTATAGACCGCTAGATCATTCAACTGAGCTACACCGTTAGAAACTAAAGCTCCCTCTCCCATGGCAGCCCCTCCCGCCGGAAGCACGCTGAAACTATTCGACAAGGCTGCTGCTATCTGTTCGAACTTTTCAGCATCTACGGTTGACATAGAGAACAACAAAACGAAGAAGCAAAGCAAAAGATTCATCAGGTCACTAAACGTGGCCATCCACGCGGGAGCACCTTGAGGTGCCTCTTCTTCCTTCTTTTTTCTAGCCATCCTCTTCTCCACCTCCATTTTCGGCAGTCATAGCCTCTCTGGTCTTTGGTGACAAGAAGGACTTTAGCTTTTCTTCAATTACTCGTGGGTTCTCACCTGCCTGAATTGATAAAAGCCCTTCTATCATAACTTCCTTAATTTGAACTTCAATAGCATTATTGTTCTTCATCTTGGTAGAAGCCGGTATCGCAATCCAGTTGGCCAACAAGGAACCATACAGAGTTGTTAACAAGGCAACCGCCATGGCCGGTCCGATTGCAGATGGATCATCCAGCGCCTTCAACATGTTAACCAATCCAATCAACGTACCAATCATACCCCAGGCAGGACCCATGGCAGCAATATTATCCCAAAAGCCCACAACATCCTTATGACGACCTTCCATACACATTAGCTCGGTTTCCAAAATACCTCGAACCAATTCTGGATCTGTACCATCTACTATAAGTAAAATTCCCTTTTTCAGGAACTCATCTTCCAAATCATTTGCTGCTTCCTCTAATGCAAGCAGACCTTCCTTACGGGCAACGTTAGACAAATCTATGATACTTTTAATTGTCCCAGCCTCATCAATCACAGGCGGTTTGAAAATCATCGTGAATCCCTTTAGATTTTTTATGTAATCTGACAAACTGTATGAAGTCAGCACACATGTAAATGCTCCACCAAAAGTAATAATTGCCGATGGAACATCCAAAAAGTTAAAGAGTGTTCCAAAGTTAACTCCTGCATCGATATCAAATACGATACCAAAAATTACAAGCACAAATCCAGCTATAAGGCCTATTAATGATGCTATATCCACGTTCTTCCACCTACCTAATCTTTTTCATTTAGAATTTTAAAAATATCTCTCTTATATGATATTACTAAATTTTTCACTTCTTGTCTACTTTCTTTTACAATTAATTTTTTTCCATTTGTTAGGGTAATTACCGTATCCGGTGTTTCTTCCACGGTTTCTATCAATTCTGCATTAATAATTAATTCTTTACCATTTAGTCTTGTAATCTCTATCATAGCCCATTTCCTCTGATTGATCCGGAAACACCAGCAGGATGCTTCCGGATCATCTCTTATATCTAAATCCTGTTATCTCTTCAGATTAACCAGTTCCTCCAGGATAGAATCAGAAGTGGTAATAATTCTCGAATTGGCCTGGAAACCTCTCTGTGTAGTAATCATCTCTGTAAATTCCAAAGATAAATCTACATTGGACATCTCCAGAACACCTGTAGTCATACCGCCACCATCAGCTGTAACAACCTGACCGATTCCATCAAACCTTCCAGAGTTCATAGTTTCGGAATAAAGGTTCTCACCTTCCTTCTGAAGACCGGAAGCATTGCTAAAACTTGCAACTGCTATCTGACCCAGAAGTTTTTTATCTCCATTATCATAAGTACCATAAATTTCACCATTATTTGAAATTGAAATACCGATCATATTACCCATCTGCTTACCGGCACCGTTATTCTTGAGATCACCAGAATCCAATCCAAATGTACTTGTTCCGTTGTTATCAAAGTTATTCGTTGTAGAAAAATCAATTTCTACATCTGAAAAATGCCCCATGGTCTCACCAGTTGCAGGATCGGTATAATCAGGATTAAACGAGAGCATGGTACTCTTAATTCCTTCACCCATAATATATTCAAACGTACCTTCATCCTGATCGTACTTTAGAGTAGTAGAAAGCTGTCCCTCACCACCGAAGCTGACCATTTGCCGCAAAACATCTGGATCACCATTACATATGCTTCGGCCCTTATCACCAGCATTTAGAATATCTGTCAATTCTATGGAAAACTCCCTTGTTGCCTTATTGACTGCTTTCACCGAGAATTTAGCAATATATTTGTATCCCATGTTATCGTAGAAATTCAGATTATAGATAGCACCATCATCTGAATTCAGGCTGGCATTGTTCACATCAATAATACCGCTTGCAGTCGCCAAAGTTGTCGGTGTCGGCGGAACCGTCAGGTTTTCTGCTGACATGATCTGCAGAGGCTCTACAGTATCCTGTCTGATAATAGAAGGATCATTCGGATCTGGCTTCCATCCCATTACTGTATAACCGTTTGTTGTCATAGCCAAAGTACCCGCTGAATCCACATAAAATGCACCAGCTTTTGTGAAATAATTGCTGACGCCATCACTAACAATAAAGAAGCTGTCACCTGTAATTCTAATATCAAATGGATTACCTGTTGTCTGGCTGGCTCCAGGAGTTGTAATCTGTGTATTAATCGCACCGGTCGTTACACCAAGACCGATCTGTTTAGCATTGATACCAGCCCTTCCGGTTGCATTATCCGGTCCGGAAGCCGATGAAGTTGTCTGGTACAAAAGTTCCTGAAATGTAATATTCATTGATTTATAACCGACGGTGTTTACATTGGCAATATTATTACCAATTACATCCATCTTTGTCTGGTGTGTTCTCAGACCTGCCACACCAGCATACATTGATCTCATCATAGCTGCATTTCCTCCTAAATTTTATTTTCTAAAGCGAGTTTCTGGCAGCAGTTTTGTTTCTTCTGTCAATCGGAAACATGAGCTCCCTTCTCAGGTCCGGCTACATAATCACTGCACCATCAATATTGGTATAAATATTCTCGCTGGTTTCTGCCTGATTCATGGCAGTAATCACTGTGTTCTGTCTGGTATTTACAATAAATGCCAAGGAATCCACTAATACAAGAGATTCTTTAATTCCCTTTTCTCCAGCCCGCTTTGCACCATTCTCAAGGCGCTCCATCTGTTCATCTGAAATATTAATATCTCTGCTTCCCAGACGTTCACTGGCATGCTTAGTGAATTTTAGTTCCTTGCTTTTGCTCTCAACCTTACTGGTTAAAACCTCTTGAAAGCTCTTCGCTTCTGCATTCTGATCTGATCTGCTGCTTTTGCCTGCATTTTGTAAATACTGTCCTGCAATCTGCTCTATAGAAGAAAACTGCGAATTTTTAATCTGCATTTGTTTTTTCCTCCTTTAGACAAATTATGCTTTTGGTGTACCTTCTGTTTTATCACCGGAACCTTCTTCTGTCTTATCATCAGATGAATCATCCGGGTCTTTCTTATCTTCCTCGTCTCGTTTCTCTTCAGCTTCTAACTTAGCAATCTGAGTTTCTGCTTTAATCAGCTTAACCAAAGCTTCATCCGACACCTGACGCTGTTCTTCTGTACTTAATTCATTATACGTCTTTCTAATGGCTTTGACAAGTTCTGCATGATCTTTCAGTGTAAGATCCTTCACATCCTTCGGAAGTGTAGCAATCGCCGCCATAATGGTCTGTGCGGTAACAGATTCCTTATCCAGCGTATCCTGATATTTCTTCCAATACTCTTCTGTCATAACGGAGGTTAAGTCATCGATCGAATATGGCTCATCATCAATTACCAGATAGGCCTTGTTATTCTCAACAATAACATAATCCACATTTCCTGCTGTTGCTGTAATATCACCAGTTGTCGCAGATACTTTCTGAACTGTAACCTTCTTCCCAATCAACTCGGAAGCTCTTGAAATCGCCATTGATTCATTCAGATTCGTCATAGCTTCCAACTCTGAGAAGGTTGCGAGCTGAGCAACATATTCAGTATTAGAAGTCGGTTCCAATGGGTCCTGATACTGCATCTGCGCTACCAATAACTGCAGAAAAGCCTCTTTATCCATAGTATTGCTGACTTTTCTAGTACTGGTGCTGTCAGTTGCCTCTTCCACTGTCTGGCCTACTAATTTACCATCTTTGACAGGCGCCATAAGTGATGCCATATAGATTCACTCCTTTCTATGCACTATAATCAATGGAATTACCATTTTCTATCATAATTTTTCTTATTAGTGCTTCTGACTCTGACATTTCTGCAAGTTCCTCCAAAGACATTTCAGATTCCTGCAGATTGATCTGTCGTCGTGTTCCTGCTGTATGTTCCTGCGTTGGCTCATGCTGCTCCTGGCCCTCTTCCAGATTCCTTTCGAATTCATGGCTGGCAATGGCAACTTCTACGGCATCTACCTTCAACCCGCGCTCATTCATATCCTCCCGCAGCTGAACGACCTGAGCCTCCAGTGCAGATTTTACCATTTCATTTTCAACTGCCATACGAGCGGTAACTACACCATCCCTGACCGAAACTTGAAGATTCAGTTTCCCATAACTTTCCGGATGAAGCTGCATTTCCAGACTTGTTGTCTCTGCATTGGCCTGAAGCCTTACATAATCAGTCACCTGTCTGATAATGGATTCCATATCTGCCCGCTGTGCAAACTCATTTCCTGCTGCAGCTGCAGTCTCCATATACTCTGCCACTTTTCCAGTAAACTGCTGAAAGCTTTCATTTCCTGTCAGCGTTTGTCCATGGCTATCTGCATTCCTGTCAGTCAAATTTTCGCTGTCTGCTTTATCTGTTATAATCTCTACTATTGGTTCCTCTGCTGCTGTTTCTTCCAGCGCGCCTGTCTGCCGTGTAAGATTATGAAGTTCCGCATTGACGGACTGACGATTCTCCTCTGATAAAACTGGAGTCTCTGCCTGTGCAATGGTCTCAATACTTTCCTCCAATGCCTTTAACTGGTCTGCATCTAAACCTGTATCTGCCGCGAGTTCCTCCTGAAGAGAAGCGATATCTTTTGTTACCTCTTGGATCTGCTGATACAATCCCTCGTCTGTCAGTACCGCTGAAATATCCTCTGCTCCAGCCAGCATAACCGATACATCCATCAAATCCGGCTGATTCAGCAGATCTACCAGCGTTAAATCCAGCTGATTCAAAACCTGTGTCAGCTCCTGTTCTGTTACTTGGAACTGCTCCATTAAAATAGATGCAATGGTACTTAATAACTGATCAAACTGTGTCAAAAGCTCTTCCTGCGTTATATTCAGCTCTTCACAAAGCTTTTTAATCACATCTTCCGCCTTTTCAAGATTGGTCTGATCTCCGCTGTCTGCATCTGTAGTAGTCTGTTCTGCAGGTTTTTGTGTATTTGTTTTCTGCGTATTCGTATCAGCAGTTGTAATACTCTGATCCTGAACCTCTGACTGAGTGTCTTTGCCAGTATTCTTTTCCGCTGTGGAAACTTTCTGTAGATTCTCTGATTGATTCTGAGACGCATTACCTTTCACTGCGGTATCCAGCAAAGAATAGAAAGCTGATTCTGCCTTCTTAGCTTTCGCTTCCTTCAAGGTACTTACTGCATTGCTCATAAGATTAGACGCATAACTGTTAATCTTGGTATTCATCTTTGTCCTCCTTTCTCTATATTTTCTAATTCTGTTCTATCTTAACAGAACAATCTATCTTAAGGGGAATACCCATAAGACCAAAATTTTAATGATCTGGCTCCATAATCTTGGTGATTTGTGCCGCTACATCTGCATTCATTGCACCCAAAATCTGTCCTCTGGCGTCAGTACCCATGGCTTCCAAAATCTTAGCCGCAAGTTCCAGGTTATCTGTCATTGCTTCCATAATGCCTGCTGCCTGTGCCGGCTTCATGGCACTATAAGCTTTTGCATACTCTTTTACCTTTTCATCATATTGGATTTCCTGAACTACCTGCTTATACAGATTTTCTGCATTTTCAGGTTCAATGCTTTCATAATACTTCTTATATTCTTCTACATTGGGAGCATTATCGGTATAGACAACATCCTCATAGAACTGTTCTTTTTCCTTTAAAAACTCGGCCTGTCGTTCCTCATATTGTTTCAGCCTTGCTACCTCAGCCTCCAGCTCTGCAATCTTCTCCGAGTCAGTTCCTGTTGCGTCCTTCGCAGTTTTAAGCTGATTTTCCAGCTCCTGAATACGGGAAATTGCCTCACTCAATGTCGCATAAGGATAGTTTTCATTCTGTCCCAGCTCTTCGTCTTCTACCTCGGGAAGTATCTTATTCAGAACCGGCACATCCTTTAAAACCGGCTGCAGAACTTCTGAACCAAATCCGCCTACATCCCATTTAATACATAAAGCCAGAATGGCAAGCCAGATTAAAATAATCACCAGTGTAACCAATATCGTTACAATCTTGCTGCCACCCTCCTTTTCTTCTTCTGTATCCATTACTTCCACATCTTTTTTTGCCATGGTCCCGAACCTCCTACCATCTTCTCTTGTTATGTTGCTGACGCATAATTATAACTGACCAATTCATCAATCTCTTTACTTTCCTGTGCATTCATTTCCTGTATAAATGCTTCTAAAGCATTTTCTCTCAGCTTTTCATGCGTTTTTCGTTCCTTCATTGCCTCATTCAGACGTTCCTGTGCCTGATCTACAAACACCTGTGCCCTAGCAACCTCTTTCTTCTGACTTGTAATTGCATCTTTCATAATCTCAATTCCCTGATTACACTCATACAGGGCACGAACATCTAACTTCTTCTCCATCTTACCCCGCATTTTATTCTCATAGAACAGACGCCTTTCTCTGTATTGGTTCAGTTTCTCTTCTTCTTTACGGAGCTTTGCCTGTGCATTAGCATAGGCAATCTTTTCCTGATTCTCCATCTTATACTTGATATTCAAAACACTCTGCATATTATATGTAAACTTCGCCATGTCCTACCTCTTTGCTAATCCAGGAATATTTCCTGTAAAAGCCTTACAATCTCGTCAAAATCGAACTTCTGATCTATATCCTGCTTCAGGAAGTTATTCACAGCATCAATCTTACTAATCGCATAATCAATATTAGGATTGGACCCCGCCTTATAAGCTCCTATATTAATCAAATCTTCTGCCTCTGTATAGGTAGCTAGAACATTTTTTAACTTCCCTGCAAATATCTTATGTTCTCGGTCTGTAATCTGTGTCATAACACGGGAAATACTCTGTAGTACATCTATCGCAGGATAATGATTCTTATGTCCCAGTTTACGGGATAGCATAATATGCCCATCCAAAATACTTCTGGCCGTATCTGTAATCGGCTCATTAAAGTCATCCCCATCTACCAGCACCGTATAAAGCCCGGTAATTGAACCAATATCTGAATTACCTGCTCTCTCCAGCAGCTTTGGCATCTCTGAATATACACTGGGGGGGTAGCCTCTTGTCACAGGCGGCTCTCCAGAAGCAAGCCCTATCTCTCTTTGTGCCATAGAAAAACGCGTCAGAGAATCCATCATAAGCAACACATCCTTGCCCTGATCCCGGAAATACTCTGCAATTGCAGTGGCTGTCTTGGCTGCCTTATTCCTTATCAACGCCGGTTTATCTGAAGTTGCAACTACTACAACTGACCGGCGCATTCCTTCTTCTCCCAAATCCCGCTCTATAAATTCCCGGACTTCCCTGCCACGCTCACCAATCAATGCAATTACATTGATATCTGCTTTTGTATTGCGCGCAAACATACCAAGCAGTGTACTTTTTCCAACTCCACTGCCGGCAAATATTCCTATTCTCTGCCCTTTTCCTACCGTAATCAGGGCATCCACAGCTTTTACTCCCAGAGGTAGTATCTCGCTGATTATTGTTCTTTTCATTGGGTCCGGCGGCGCTGCCTCTACCGGATATTGGAACCTTAGAACTTCTTCGCTGGGTTCAATTGGACGTCCAATCCCATCCAGCGTCTGACCCAGCAGCTCTTCTCCAACCGGAACTGCCAGCGGATGGCCTAGATTCTCTACCACACAGCCCGGACCTACACCTTCCATATTTTCAAAAGGCATCAGCAATACTTTCTTATCTTTAAATCCAACCACTTCTGCCAGCACTGGTTCATCTCCACTGACAAGGATCTGACACAAATCATTGAGCTTGGCATCCGGTCCCAGTGATTCTATGGTAAGTCCAACAACCTTAACAACTCTTCCCAATTTCCTGAAAAAAGTCTTATCTCTTAAATTATAATATTTATTCAGGTTAATTGCTGACACTTCTATCCCACTTTCTACTCTTTTCTCATCAAAAATAAGATTAATTTCTACATACTTGACAACATCCGCAGATCCCGGATCAGACTATCCATCTGCGTATCCAGACTGCAGTCAAACAAACCGCCGTCCGTTTCAATCAGGCACTGGTTCTTTGCCAAAGTTAGATCTTCTACAACCTCTACTGCTGCGCTTCTAGGAAGCTCCTCTCGAATCTCTTCTTTTTGTTCCTGAACCATAGGATAATCTTCCCTGGATACACGAATCAGATATTCTTTACTATTTTCAATCTTACTAAATGCACTCTGCAGCAAATGCAGAATAAAATTCTTCTTTTCAGCAAATTCAATCGAAAAAGCACTTTCTAATATACCAATCAGAGCATCCACCAGTACCGGCTCCATCTCCTCCAGCTGCTTCTGATATTGCTCTTCCAGTTCTATCTTACTGGCCTGAAGCTGCCTTTTCATCTCCTCAACCTGGTTCATACCCTTCTCATAACCAGCCTCATAGCCTTCCTTTTCGCCTTTGGCATAGCTCTGAATCCGCATGCTTTCACCCTCTTTACGCGCCTTCTCTATAATAAAGCTGGCTTCCGCATTTGCCTGTTCTATAATTTCCTGTTTCTTTTCCTGTGCATCATTGATGATCGCCTCTTCCCTATCTTCTAATAGACGTTCTACCTTATCTTTGGAAATATTCTCGGCGAATTCATCATCATAATCTTCACCCTCCACATAACTGCTGACATTGGAAAGTGATTTTAATTTATCGGCAATAATCACATCAGAATCAATGATTCGTTTATCTTCTTCTTGTATAACACAATTAAATTTCACAAGATTAGCCAATGATCTCGTCACCTCCACCTCGTGAAATAACAATCTCACCGGAATCCTCTAGCTTACGTATTACATTAACAATCTTCTGCTGTGCTTCTTCTACATCCTTCATACGCACAGGACCCATGAATTCCATGTCCTCTTTAATCATTGTTGCAAGACGTTTCGACTGGTTATTGAAAATAACATTCTGTACCTCTTCATTTGCTCCCTTAAGAGCCAGAGCCAGGTCTGCATTTTCCACATCACGCAGCACACGCTGTATGGCTCTGTCGTCCAGAATAAGAATATCCTCGAATACAAACATCTTCTTGCGGATCTCTTCGGCCAATTCTGGCTCGTCGATTTCCAGATTTTCCATTATGTACTTCTCTGTACCGCGGTCTACGGTATTCAAAATCTCTACGATTGCATCTACACCGCCGATAATTGTATAATCCTGATTCACCAGAGAGGCCAGCTTCTTCTCCAGAATCTTCTCCACTTCCTTTATTACATCAGGTGAAGTACGATCCATCTGCGCAATACGCTTTGCCACATCTGCCTGCTTGTTAGGCGGAATTGCACTGACGATGCCTGCCGCCTGGGCTGGCGACAGATAAGACAAAATTAAAGCAATGGTCTGCGGATGTTCATCCTGAATAAAGTTCAGCAGTTGAGACGCATCTGTCTTACGAATAAATTCGAACGGGCGAACCTGTAGGGAAGCTGTCAGTCTTCCAATTACATCCATCGCCTTCTCTGATCCCAAAGCCTTCTCTAAGAGTTCCTTAGCATAAGCAATACCACCTTCTGCAATATACTGTTGTGCCAGACAAACTTCATAGAATTCGTTCAGTACTTCTTCCTTCATACTGGCCGATACACTTCTAGTGTTGGCAATCACAAGAGTCAGTTCTTCTATCTCTTCTTCTTTTAACTCTTTAAATATCACTGATGACTTCTCTGGTCCCAGGGCAATAAGAAGGATCGCCGCTTTCTGGACACCGGTCAATTCACTTGTAGCCATATTTTTATCACTCCCAATCGTCATTTAACCAGTTTCTCAACAATTGAGCAACTGCTGACGGATTCTCGTCAACGAACTTCTCAATCATCTTTCGAACTTCTGATTTATCATCATATTCTATGTCTTCTAATTCATCTTCATTACGTGTTGAAGCAAGCAATTCTTCTACAGACACCTCCGGTTCCACCTCTTCTACAACAACTGATCTTGTACTCTTGAATACAATGAATCCCAGCAGACCCAGAATCAAAAGAATCATTACAATTGTCAGAATCATTGTATATGGAAGCTTTGCTTCCTCCTTAGGCTGAAAAAATGGAATCTCATAAGAAACAATGCTGATTCGTTCTGGATCAATTCCTGTTGCATTCGCAACTAATCCGATTATAGCGTCATCCACCTCAGTCTGAACCCCTTCGCTGTTCGCTGCCATAAACTCATCAAACGTTGTTCCCTCTAATTCCCCTCGCCGCTCCATCTCTTCTTCATCATAGTGAACATAAGAGGTAGCAACAACAGAAATGCTGGACTGATCCAGCTGTACTTCTCCAGCTCCCTGCTGGGTTGTCGTTTCTTTTGAATTAGGCAGATGCTCTAAATCTGATTCTTCTACGCTACTGTTTGACTGCCCACCATTCGGCATTTCATAGGTAGTATCATCATTAGCTTCCACTCCAGGCGTACCATTTACTCCATTTGTGCTTTCAGTAGTATACCGACGTTCTGAACCTAATAAGCCCTCATCACGTCCTTCTTGTGCTTCATATTCTTTAGACACAATCGTACTACTGGAGCTGCTCAGTACAAGATTCGGAGCAACCGAAACGGAATCATACTGCTTCGTATCCAGCAGTGCATTGCGCACCTTTTTCTTCATCTCACCTTCTCTTTTGGCCTGGGCAGAAGTAAGCTGTGTCAGGGAAGTTCCTGCCTCGCTTGTATTCTCACCGGCAAAAAGCAGCTGAGCCTGAGAATCTAAAATCGTAACACTGGATGTATCTTTATTACCTACCGCTGTTGCAATAAATCTAGCAAGTCCATTTGCAACATCCTCATCAATCTCACTATTCAAATTCAGTGCTACACTGACATATGTATCTTCGTCTTTAGATAAAATCGTTCCATCTTCCACTGGAACATCTAGTGTCACTCTGGCATCGTCAATTACATCCATGGCAGATAAATCTCTAACCAACTTTTCTTCCATGTAAGCGGTATATCTTTTCTTCTTATCCGCTTCTGTTGAACTGAATCCACCGGAAAATACCTTTTCCAGCTCATCATAATCTGCTGATGGATAACCATTGGAGCCCATTGCAAGATTGGCCGCAGATAAATCTCCTTTTTTTACTTTTATTACCAGTCCATCATCTGATACTTGGGTTTCTATTCCTTCTGCTGTCAGTACACTGTTAATTTCTGAAGCTTTTTTTGTTGTCTCACATCTTGCAACTTCTACCATTGTCGGCCGCATCAAAATTGCACCCAGAATTCCCAATGCAACGATTACGACCGCCACCGCGCTTATAATGACCACTTTGCGCTTTGCATCAAATTTATTCCACCATTCCAGTATACGGCCCGGAATATTTTTCAACTTTTCAACCATGGTCTATCTCCTAGCTTTCATTCTTTCCCTTTGCCTGTGTCCCAATTTATACCTGCATATTCATAATCTCTTTATATGCTTCTATAAATCTGTCACGAACTGCAACGGTATAAGAAACTGCCAGACTTGCTTTGTTCTGCGCAATCATCAGATCATGGGTATTATCTGACTGACCTAGAGCAAATTCTATCTCTGCCCGTTCTGCACCATCAATCAGATTCTGTGTATCATTTAACGAATTCTTTATTGCATTCTGCAGCACCGCCGCAAAATCTTTCTCTTCCTCATTATTCTCAATAATATCTGAAACTTTTGCCACACGATTCTCAGTTCCAAAAATAGAACTGTTATTCTGCACACTGTTTATCACTCCGTTAGTCACGGTTTACCCTCCTTTATCTACTTACCAATATCGAGTCCCTTAACGGCCATAGATTTGCTAGTATTAAACGCTGTCACATTGGCTTCATAAGAACGGGACGCATCAATCATATTCGTCATCTCAGTTACAATATTCACATTGGGATAGGTTACATAACCATTCTCATCCGCATCGGGATGGGAGGGGTCATACACCATCTTCAAATCTGTCTCGTTATCCTCATAAACACTGCTCACCTTTACCCCGGTACCTGTAATATGCCTGCCCTGTACTCGTGCCAGAACATGATCAAACGGCGTGTCCATCTTCTCTGAAAAGGTAACTGCCTTTCTTCTATAGACTTCACCATCTTCTGTCCGCGTTGAATCTACATTTGCCACATTTTGACTGATAATATCTGTCCGGAATCTCTGTGCTGACATTCCAGTTGCACTAATATTAAACGCATTAAATAATGCCATATGTTACGCCTCCTATTTGATTACACTTTTTAATCTTGCAAACTCCTGAGAAACACTCTCTATCAATGCATTATACTTAATCTGATTCGATGCAAGTTCTACATTTTCTGTATCCATATCCACGTTGTTGCCGTCAATCCTATACGAAAAAGAAACAGAATCCGTATAAACTCTTCCTGTAACCCTATTCAAATTCACGCCTGCTACCGCATCATCCAGATCCCTGTATTGAACAGAACGAATCTCGCGGGCTAAAATATCATCAAACTGGACATCCTGTCTCTTAAAACCCGGCGTATCATTATTCGAAATATTATTATTGATCACTTCATTACGAATCCAACTGGCGTCCGCTGCCTTATCCAATACGTCAATATAGTTATAAACCCCTGTATTAATCATGTTTTCACCCACTCCTTCGCATTTATTTTCTTCAAAAGGGCATACTTCCGTGTATTCTACTGTACCTTTTTATTATAAAGTAAATCGCAGAAATTGCAAGTAATTTCTGCATATTTTTCAAAAAAGGCAAAAATTTACTATATTAGCACACATTTCAAAACACTGCAATGCTTTATTGTATTATGGATCAAGCATTATGATTCCTGAAATTTACAGAAAAAATAGAATTTACAGTTTCTGAACTATAAATTCTATTTGTATTTTAATAACCATTTGTAAATTATGAATTCTTAATCTGAAGTTTCACTTCTTCCAGCTCATCAAAAACCACATCATTCAGCACTTTGATATAAGTTCCTTTCATCCCTGATGAGCGGGACTCAATTACACCTGCACTTTCAAACTTCCGCAATGCATTTACAATCACGGACCTAGTAATCCCAACTCTGTCTGCGATCTTACTTGCCACCAGAACTCCTTCCATACCATCCAATTCTTCAAAAATGTGCGTAATCGCTTCTAATTCCGAAAATGAAAGTGTACCGATCGCAGATTTTACAATCTGTACCTTCCGCATTTCTTCTGCATTTTCTTCATTGACCGATCTCATCATCTCCAGGCCGACCACAGTCGTTCCGTATTCACTCAAAATAATATCATCTATTTCATACTGAGTATCACACTTATAGATAAACAACGTACCCAGCCGTTCTCCTGCAATATCAATCGGAGTAATAATAGCCTGATATTTTTTTACATCGTCTGCCTGAAATCCCAGCGTCTCCAGATTGACATTTTCTTTGGTGGAAAGAATACCCAGCAGACGCTCATTTAACAGCTCGTCAATATATTCGCCTACTCGATCATCAATCAGCTCTGTAATTTCATCTATTCCCTCACAAATGCTGACGCCTAATACTTTCCCCTTCTTGCTGATAACGAGAATATTGGAATCCAGTATTTCAGTTAACACCTGACAAATATCATTAAACACAACTTTAGAAGAGTTATTGTTATGAAGCAGTTTATTAATCTTCCTTGTCTTATCTAATAATTGCACACTCATGAAATATTCTCCTGCCTTTCTATGCCAAATACAGATCAACTGCTAGAATGTTATACAAGTATAATTAATATAGTAGCATGTTTTTTCTCAAAAATCAACTTATTTGTATGTGAAAGAAGTTGTTTCACATAAATTTACAGATATTTCACAACAGTCTGTATTTTCCTCAACAACACTGCAGGATGTCATCTACTGCTTTATTCTTGCTCTTCTTTCTTCATGACTTCCATATAAGAGCACTGTTCTCCCCTGCAGACCAGCTTATTGCCTTTTTCCAGCAATACGTCTCCGCATAAGGGACATTTTTTATTAGAAGGCTTCTGCCAGGACATAAAGTCACATTCTGGGTTATCCTCGCAGCCATAAAATTTCCTTCCTTTTTTGGTTTTTTTCAATACAATTTCTTTGCCGCACTGCGGACACTGTACACCAATCTTTTCATAATAGGGCTTCGTGTTCCGGCAGTCCGGAAAGCCTGGGCAGGCTAAAAACCGCCCATGCGGGCCATACTTAATCACCATATTGCGACCGCACTCTTCACAGATTACATCGGTTACTTCATCTTCTATCTTAATCTTCTCTAATTCCTTCTCTGCCTGAAGAACGGCATCGTCCAAATCCGGATAGAAATTGCGGATAACTGTCTTCCAGTTAATTACACCTTCTCCGATCTTATCAAACAGCTGTTCCAGATTGGCGGTAAAATTCACATCTACTATGCTGGGAAATGCTTCCTTCATAATGGAATTTACCACTTCTCCCAGTTCTGTAACATATAAATTCTTATTTTCCTTCGCCACATAGTGTCTGGCTATGATGGTAGAAATCGTAGGCGCATATGTGCTAGGACGTCCAATTCCCAGTTCCTCCAGAGTTTTCACCAGCGCAGCTTCTGTATAATGAGCCGGCGGCTGGGTAAAATGCTGCTTAGGATCTAACTCTTTTAATGTAATTTTGCTGTCCTTGTCCACACTCTTTAGTATTCGATTATTTTCTGCTTTCTCCTCATCGTCCTGCACATAGACAGACATAAATCCATCGAACACCAGTTTTGATGCAGATACTGTAAAACGGTAATTTCCGGCATCGATCTTGATGGAGGTTGTTTCATATTGTGCCGAAGCCATCCGGCTTGCTGCAAATCGTTTCCATATCAGCTGATACAGACGGAATTGGTCCCTGGATAAAGATTCTTTGACTTCAACAGGCGTTCTGCTGATATCGGTGGGGCGAATCGCCTCATGTGCGTCCTGAATTTTTTTATTATCCTTTTTAATCGCGGGCCGATCTGCCAAATACTGCTCTCCGAATGTTCTGCCAATGTATTCTGCTGCTGACTGCTCTGCTTCTTCAGATACACGAATAGAATCGGTACGCAGATAGGTAATGAGTCCAATGGTTCCCTGTCCCTTTACTTCTACACCCTCATAAAGCTGCTGAGCCAGACGCATTGTTTTCTGCGTTGCAAAGTTTAACACTTTGGAGGCTTCCTGCTGCAAAGTACTTGTCGTAAACGGCACAGGCGCCTTCTTCGTACGGGTTCCTTTCTTCACATCCGCAATCTTATATTCCTGTCCTTCTAAGTCCTTCAGAATCTGATCTAACTCTTCCTTAGAGCGAATCTGCATTCTGCCTTCTGCTGTCCCGTAGAATTTCGCAATTAATGGTTTTTTCTCACCTTCCAGCTGAAGGGAGGCATCTAATGACCAGTACTCTTCCGGAATAAACGCATTAATCTCATTTTCCCGGTCGCAGATAATTCTCAGAGCTACCGATTGCACCCGCCCCGCACTCAGGCCTCGCTTAACCTTAGCCCACAGAAGCGGGCTGATCCGATAACCTACCATCCTGTCCAGCATTCTTCTGGCTTGCTGAGCATCCACCAGATCCATATCTATATTACGAGCCTGTTTAATGGAGGATTTTACTGCATTCTTGGTGATTTCATTAAAGCTGATTCGATACATCTTTTTATCCTCCAGCTTCAAAGCCTTGGATAAATGCCACGATATAGCCTCTCCCTCCCGGTCAGGGTCTGTTGCCAAATATACTTTATCCGCCTTTTTTACCTCTTTGCGAAGATTGGAAAGAATATCTCCCTTTCCTCGAATTGTAATATATTTAGGCTCATAATCATTCTCTACATCAATGCCCATCTGACTTTTAGGCAAATCTCTTACGTGGCCGTTTGAGGCTGCAACCTGATAATTACTCCCCAGAAACTTCTTAATTGTCTTAACTTTGGCCGGAGATTCCACAATTACTAGATATTTTGCCATAATTCATTCCTCTGCATTCTATAATTTCTATACTCGAATATAATGATTTTTCGTAACTTCTTGAATCAGATGATTTAGTTCCAGCTGTAGCAATGCAGATACCAGCTTTGGTAATTCTAACTTACTCTCTGCCAGAATTTCTTCCACATGTTTCGGCTGTAAACCTATACAACTATACACCGTTTCTTCCTCTTGCGCAAGAGGTAAATCATTTTTTTCACGAAATCTTTTCAAATACTGCATATCAATCTGAAAATCCTTCAATAACATCTCCGCACAAGACGCAAGCCCTGCACCCTGCATAATCAGATGATTACAGCCACGACTCTGCGCATCACAAATCCGCCCTGGTACAGCATAAACATCCTTTCCCTGTTCCAGTCCAAAATCAGCTGTAATCAGCGAACCGCTCTTTTCCCTAGCCTCTACCACAAGAATTTTATCCGCAAGTCCACTGATAATTCGGTTTCTGGATGGAAAATGCCGAGCCAACGGAGGCGTTTCCGGTGGGAATTCAGATAGAAATCCGCCGTTATCTATAATTTTATTATATAAGTCGATATTTTCTCTTGGATAACAGATATCCACTCCATTTCCCAAAACCGCAAATGTCCCGCTCTCACCTGATAGTGCTCCTTCATGACCCGCCCGGTCTATGCCTCTTGCAAATCCGCTAATAACTTGTACACCATGATCAGACAACACTTTGGCAAACTCCCAGGCGGTCTTCCTTCCATATGGTGTTGCATTTCTGGCTCCTACAATCGCAATGGATGGCTGATCTGGATTCGGAAGGCGCCCTAACACATATAAACGTTTGGGCGGATTTGCGATCTGAGTAAGCTTTATGGGATATTCTCTGTCTCCTATATCATAATGCCGTATTTTATCCTTAATCATCTATTCTATACCTACCTTGTCCAAAACTTTTTATCTGCAATACGATAACAGACTGCTTCGCTTAAGTGTTTTGGCAGAATTTCTTCTTCTCCCTCCAAATCCGCAATCGTTCTTGCAATTTTTAAGATTCGATGATAGGATCGTGCTGTTAAATCTAGTTTATGATAGACTTGTTCCATAAATTCCTGTTCTTTTTTATCAATTCTGCAGAAATCATGAATCATTTCAGAGTGAATCTGAGAATTAAACTGTAAATCCATGCCATGAAAGCGCTTCAACTGCATCATACGCGCTCTTTTTACTTTATCTCGGATCTGTGCTGAAGTTTCCTGCTTCTCTTGTTCATGCAGCCTTTCGAAAGGAATTTCCCTGACTTCTGTGCACAGATCAATCCGATCCAGCAAAGGCCTGCTGATTTTTCCTATATACCGACGCACTTGTGACGGTGTACAGCTGCATTTGTCATAATCTGGGAAATAGCCGCATTTACAGGGATTCATAGCCGCAACTAACATAAAATGCGCAGGATAATCGTATGTGCCATTTACTCTGGAAATATGTACAATCCCCTCTTCCAGCGGCTGTCTCATAATTTCTAGCACTGGTTTTTGAAATTCTGGCAATTCATCCAGAAAGAGAATTCCCTTATGAGCCAAAGTCACTTCTCCGGGTCTAGGAATTCTTCCTCCTCCCGCCATTGCATAGGAAGAAATCGTATGATGAGGCGAACGAAAGGGCCTTTTCCTGATCAGCGGCTGCTGTGGCAGCTGGCCTATAATACTATAGATTTTAGTAATTTCCAAACTTTCTTCCCAAGTAAGTTCTGGCAGAATTGTTGCGATGCGACTTGCCAGCATGGTCTTACCGGCTCCAGGCGGTCCAACCAGAAGCAGATTATGAAAACCAGCCGCTGCAATTACTGCCGCCCGTTTAGCTACCTCCTGCCCCTGTATATCACTAAAATCTTTGTTATCTTGTTCTGGCTCATATATATTTTTTGCCTCTATAAATGGCTCTATACTTTTCATCCCATTAAAATATTGAATTAGTTCACCAACCGTATGGGCACCTCGAATCTCCATATTTTTAACAATTGCCGCCTCCTGGCAGTTGCCTGCCGGCAGAATACATTTCCTAATACCTAGTTCTGCTGCCTGTGAAATAATTGGCAGAATGCCGTTCACATGTTTAATCTCTCCGCTTAGACTTAATTCGCCTATAATCAAACAATCCTTTAGCGTTGAACTTTTTATGATATTTAAAGAAGCCAAAACAGCCATAGCAATCGGCAGATCAAAATAAGTCCCTTCTTTTCTAATATCTGCTGGAGATATATTAATGGTAATTCTCTTGGGAGGAATCGTGATGCGGGAATTCTTCAGTGATGTTCTCACCCGCTCCCTTGCCTCCTTCACTTCTGATGCCAAATAGCCAACCATATCAAATATAGGCATACCGTCACTTACATCCGCTTCTACCTGTACAAAACAGACTTCCATACCGCGGATAAAAGCTGATATTACCGTGTTGTACAAATACAACACTCCTTTCTCTTGCAATTTGGGATTTTATTGAAAATTGAATATGACTTGGAAATGTATTTAGAAAAATATTGCATTATTATCATAACATTTTCTATTAGAATTCTCAAGAAAATACACAGAAAGTTTAAAAATTTCTTAATAAAAAACCTGTTCCTACTTAATAGTATACTAAAAAACACCCACAAGAAGATAATCTTTCTCTATAAGTGTTTCTACAATATTAATATATCAATTTTAATTGATTCTATAGAATTTCATCATATAACTTCTTGATTCTCATAGAATAAGTGTATGAACTCTGTGTCAGACATGACACTTACTATAATATCCGTAAATATTATAGTGGTAACGATCTGTTTGTAGTCCTCTTTTCTGCTGCAGCAACCGTATTCATCTGAGCCACTACCATACTCTAAGTCTTTTATAATATAAAAAAGACCTTGAAAATACTCTATTTTCAAGATCTCTTCAACGTGCGTGAGAGGATTCGAACCCCCGACACCTTGGTCCGTAGCCAAGTGCTCTATCCAGCTGAGCTACACACACGTATAATGCCGGCGACCGGAATCGAACCGGTACGGGAGATTAGTCCCGCAGGATTTTAAGTCCTGTGCGTCTGCCAGTTCCGCCACGCCGGCATTCTACAATAAATAAGTCCTCAACAACAGAAAATATTATTGCAAAATGGGACCTATAGGGCTCGAACCTATGACCCTCTGCTTGTAAGGCAGATGCTCTCCCAGCTGAGCTAAGATCCCATAACCAATATGTAGTTGTCTAACGACCCGAATGGGACTCGAACCCACGACCTCCGCCGTGACAGGGCGGCGCTCTAACCAACTGAGCCATCGGGCCTTAATAAATAAAAAATGGACCTTCGGGGACTCGAACCCAGGACCGACCGGTTATGAGCCGGTTGCTCTAACCAACTGAGCTAAAGGTCCAAATCTAAGCCGATGATCGGACTCGAACCGATAACCTGCTGATTACAAATCAGCTGCTCTGCCAATTGAGCCACATCGGCGCATAATGTCCTCTTACAATGAGTCATGCTAACAAAATGACTCCAAGGGGATTTGAACCCCTGTTACCGCCGTGAAAGGGCGGTGTCTTAACCGCTTGACCATGGAGCCTCTTTCTTTTTTATTTCTATTGGCCTTTTTCTAGGGCCCCATTTCCAAACTCCCCGAGTTGGGCTCGAACCAACAACCCCGCGGTTAACAGCCGCGTGCTCTACCATTGAGCTATCGAGGATTATTCTCTTTCCCTTTCGGTACTCTCATCTCCTGTACCTTCAAAACTACATACCGTAACCATCAATTAACCCACTAACAACCGCTTCTGGTCAAGCCCTCGACCGATTAGTAACGGTCAGCTCCATGCATTGCTGCACTTCCACCTCCGCCCTATCAACCTTGTCGTCTTCAAGGGGTCTTACTTACTGGGATATCTCATCTTAAGGGGGGCTTCAC
>JAAVZI010000056.1 GCA_022791575.1 Lachnospiraceae bacterium | reverse complement strand
TGTCTTATAAAAAAGGGCGCGAAGCGCCGCATTTTTCGATGGATTTGTCAAGTGTTTTTGGCAAAAAAGTGGGGGATTTTAATAAAAAAGGAATCTGAAAGCCTGATATTTACTGGCTTAAAGATTCCGAGAGATTATTATTCCAAAAAGGAGGTATTCATAATGGAGTACAAAAGCGCTCTATCATCCGCCGTCGGCTATGCGGCAAACGGCAGGCTGGAAGAATGGGTTCACACCTACCTGCGTTCCGACGGTCATAATCAGGAATTTTCCGACGGCTTAAAACGGTTCGACCGTTATTTCTTAGGGCCGGTAAACATGCCGCCGCTGATTGTGCATTATGTAGACAGCGGCTTTGAGTTAAATGACGGCAATCATAGGCTTGAAGCATACAAGCGGCTGGGAATCAAAGAATATTATGTAATCGTCTGGATTACGCAGAAAGAAGAATATGCAGAATTTATGGAACGGTATTCCGAGTATCTGCAGTGATACCTACAGCCGCCGAAACGTCAAGTACCTGTTTTGGCGGCTGCGGCTTTGCCTGGAACGTGGTTGACATCATGCATTTCCAAACACGCGCTATCGTGATGATCCGTATAATTCCTGCCGCAGTTCCTCGCAGACTGCCGCCATTTCTTTCATATGTTCTTTGGTATCCATTTCACTGACGTCATAAGCAAGCGGCGACAACGCAAAATCTTTCAGTGTTTCGTTAATCAGCGTATGCTCCTCCGGCGTGGTGGTGATACGGATCAGGCCGTCTACCTCGTCGTCTTTGCACAGCTCCTGCAGGTCAACGCTTCCATTTACTTTACATTCCAGCAGCAAAGCGGCCAAGTCGGTAATCAGGTCAATGGCGTAATAAATAGGGAACTCCCATTCTTCTTCGTTGACAAATACCAAAGGCTGCTCTGGCTGACGAAAATTGCCCTGCAGTTGATCCAGTCCAAAATCAGAAAAGATTTCTGCCACAGGAAGTTCTTCTTTATGTTTTCCCGTTAGATATTCCTCCAGCGTCAGACTGTCGTCAGTGTCGCCGATATAATTTCCCCAATATTTTTCTGTAATGTACATATAGATTCCTCCAATCGCGTGTCATGTTTTGTATATGAATTAATCTGGCTTTAGGAACACAAAACCGGATTTATTTTTTCTGTGATTTCAACCGGAAGCTGCTGCCGTTCAGCAAAAGGCATTACTGTATCTACAGCTCTTTTATACATGCTGGATAAAACGACATTAATTTCTTTGGTGCTGAGATATTCCGTTACAAGTGTTCGGTTTTGCAGCCCTTTTACAGATCGTTCCCTTGTTTGCTTCACATGATTATCATAGTTTGACTGTGCATGTCTTACAAAATATATCGTTGTCATATGAATGCTCCAATCAGTTGATACTGGTAAAACAATTAATTGACTATAATAATTAGCTTAACATAAAATATATTACGATTCTACTGTTTTTATATAGATTCTGAAAAATTTCATTTGCGCTGCCGGAGGTTATAACCACACAAGAAAAACTTGTCAGGCTGCCGCCGGTTCATGAGAATTTTCAATCGGGCGCCGGGCAATGGGTTGCTAAGAAATTAAAATCCCGTTCTTTACATAATAGAAAAATAGGACTATAATCATATCAAAAAGAATACATTAAAAATTGTTTCAAAAGCGGGGAGAACATACATATGGATGAAATTGTAAAACAACTGATACATCTAAATCAGAAAGACTGGCTTGATATGCTTGCAGTTTTTATTCCCATTCTTTTATCTGTAATTATTATCGTACAAAATATTATCTATTACCGCGGAAATAAAAACCTGCAGAAACAGATCCATAACAGAGACCAAAGAGTACAGTACCATCAGGATATCATGCTGATTTATAATACATTTTATGAGTTTTGTGACGGAATCATCCGCTCTGGTTTTGCGAATCATGTTAAAATGGGAAATGTAAATCTCTCAGTCAGCTGGCTGGATCATCTGATCCAACTACGTATGAATCTAGGGCGGAGAGGAGAGCTGGCCAAACTATTATTTGAAAAAGGGAATCCAAAGCTTTATCAGATCATAAAAGACCGGGCAGATCTCGGGATAAAAATCATAGATCTGTATTTAGATTATATTAATAGCGGAAATTTATTCCAAGTATCAGAAAATGCCTGGAATACCATTATATCGGTCAACCCTGGTTTAATCAAGTACGATTATAAAATGTTAAT
This sequence comes from Lachnospiraceae bacterium, assembly GCA_022791575.1. GTDB lineage: Bacteria > Bacillota > Clostridia > Lachnospirales > Lachnospiraceae > JAAVZI01. The sequence continues at coordinate 921 of JAAVZI010000056.1, read as the reverse complement.
GCAGAATCCACAAATACTAAGCAGTTTTACCAAATTATGCTATGATGAAAAAATACTTGAGATCGAAACCCTGTACAAGCAATATACAGACATGCATGTATATGAAAAATATGATCAATATTTTGAAAAATATTTCACCCTTAACGAACTGTAGCAGAGCAGCGGATGATATGTCAAACGCTGTCCGATGAGAAATCTGTATATAGCCAATCAGGCGATTGCACAGTGCTGATGAAGAACGATTCAGGAGGGAAGCAAGTAGAGCAAATGAAAGATATGGAATTTAAAAAAGCAGAAATAAAACATACCGACGGTATCTATCATATCGTCCAAACTACCATTAAAACCATCTATCCCCGCTATTATCCGCAGGAAGTTGTAGAGTTCTTCTGCCAGCTGCACAGCAGGGAACATATTGCGAAAGATATACAAAACGCAACCACCAGTATTCTCCGCGTCCAGGGGCAGCTTGTCGGCACAGGAAGCCGCGAGGGAAATCATATTACAAGAGTCTATGTCCTTCCCGAATTCCAGGGCCGGGGATACGGCAGTTATCTCATGCAGTGCTTAGAGGACCAGATCGCCGCAGCCCACCCAGCCGTCCTCTTAGATGCCTCCCTGCCCGCAAGCCGTTTATATGAGCACAGAGGATACCGCACAATCCGACACGAACAGTATCCGGTTGAACATGGAGCTGTTCTTGTATATGAAATTATGGAAAAAGTATTTTAAATGTTAGAAATCATATCAAGCACGGCCCCAAGCGCCTAAGGCAGGAAAAAAGATTGAAAATGAAAAGTAGAGGGTATCCATTCCCTTAATCGCACAACAAATAAGCCATCTTTCAGTGGCTGCTTTAAAAATTGAATATAGAGAATGTTAAGGTTATGCAGTTGCTGACTTGATTTTATAACCTTGATT
>JAAVZI010000093.1 GCA_022791575.1 Lachnospiraceae bacterium | reverse complement strand
GATTCCATAAGATTTTTCAAGGCATAGTACCCGCTATGTCCAAAGTTTATGTCCATTTTTCTCTAATTTCTTTTCCTGCACGATATTCAGTTGTCAATCTTTGGTTAGAATCTCATTCATTGAGATTCCGAGAAGTTATATGTTTTGATAACCTTGTCAAAATAGAGATTATCGGCCTCAAATTCTTCCCATGCGTCGATTTTCCCAAAATAAATTCCAGCACATAAACGGCGATTGGATTTTTATAGACTGCTTCTGCCCCATGTTCGTTCATGACCCGGCAACGTTCCTGCCGAATCATCCGATGGAGACAAGGTTTTTCATTTTGCCAAGAGATGGGAATCTGATATGTTACAGACTTCATATCTTAACCTCCTATGGACTATTTTTTACCCCGCTGATAATTTCTGCCAGCACCTCTGCCTCTTCCTCGCTTAAAGGCTGGTCATTAATGGCCTGATAAAACTCTCGAAATACCTCAAATGGTCCTAAAACCAACTCACTTTCGTTCGTCGGCTCTGCCAGTCTGCTCCGTGTTCGTTTATTGTCTATTCTTACCTCCAGAATATGCGCATAGTATTCCTCCAGCTGGTCTCCGGGACGGTAAATGCTATCTTCATCCGTTAATGTAATGCTGACATAATCATCAGGGTTCCTCTCTCCAGCCATAGAGATCACTTCTTCTAGTGTTCCTGTTATGCTGCGCACATCCCGGCTGGCCTGCAGTGGAATCTGCTCATATTGAATTGGAGTGTTTTTTGCTCCTAGTGTTATCATTGTAATGCCCTTTTGATGTTTTTCTTCACTAACAGAGTATTTCAAAGGAGTTCCGCTGTAACGGATATAAGCTTCTCCAACAGACTGCGCGCCATGCAAATGTCCAAGCGCTACATAGTCAAACATCCGTACACATTCCACATCCACACTGTCAATTCCGCCCACAGAAATAAAGGCTAGTTCAGAATCACAGGTTTGCGGTTCTTCTTTCCCAGAGACAAAAAACTGATGAGCAACCAACACATTTCTCTCCTTCTCGTTAATCGTCTCTCTTTCTATGACTGATTTAACTGCATGGTGATAGTCGGCGGACTCCCCTTCCTTAAAAAGGTGTTTCACATACCCTGGGCGGGTAAATGGCAGCAGATAGAAATTCACTGGTCCATATTGGTCAGTCAGTATGATCTTTTTTAAATGTTCTTCTTTATTTTGAGGAGGAAAAACAGATATATAGATCCTGCTTTTCTCCAGAAAAGCACTGGCGAATTTCAGCCGCTGTCCACTGTCATGGTTGCCGGCAATAATAAGAACCGGTATGGATGGCTGCAGCTGCGCAAGCTGTCTTAAAAATCCATCCAGTATCTCATAGGCTTCTCCTGATGGTACGGATTTATCATAGATATCTCCGGCTATCAATATTACATCTGGGCGGTATTCTTTGGCCTTATCTATAATTTTACTAAGAATTTCTATCTGACTTTCTTTTAAATTATAGTAATGCAGTTGTTTTCCGATATGTAAATCTGATATATGAAATATTCTCACGATGGTTCCTTTCGTTTTCTATATTATTTAGATAATTGCGAAAGTCTGAATCAAAGCGACGATTTTAGACAAAACATACAAAAACGCCGCTCAAAAGCGTTTGAAATTCGCTCTGTTTTTGTATGTTTTGCCTAAAATCTGGTTATGAATACTGCGTTTCGCAAATGCCTATCTATATTATTATTTTAGGCATTTGCAAAACTCTTATTTCAATGTCAGAGTTTGGGCAATATATACAAAAATGTAGCGAATTAAGTACTGACACCAGGACTCCTCCCACTTCGTGGGTCCCTCCT
>JAAVZI010000055.1 GCA_022791575.1 Lachnospiraceae bacterium | reverse complement strand
TATTTTTCAAGGCTTTTAGAGCCTCATACAGTGAATTGCTATGTATTTTCCCTTGTTTTTGCCCTTATGGGCAGTTTACAAGGGAAAGTTTTTCTGAATGTATCTAATCGTTGCCTGCCACTTTATCCAAGAGCCTTGCGGAAGTCCGCTTTGCCTTCCTTGTGGCATGGGCATACACATTCATGGTGGTACTCAAGTCAGATTGTCCCAAGAGTTCCTGCACGTCTTTCGCGCTGTGCCGTTTGACAGCAGATTGCTCGTATAAGTATGACGGAGCTGGTGGAAGTGAAAGCCATCAAATCTGTCCAGTTACTTCGCAAGCGTCTGGCAGATGTTACTCAATGTACTCGGCGTTTCAAGACAGGTCTGGTTTAAGCATACAAATGAGATTTCGTTGTAATTCGCCGGTATGTCCTGTGCTTGAATGGTTAAAAAATCCACTAACGAAAACTACAGGCTATCAGCAACAAAGGATAGTGAAAAGCAAAGACCGAGGGGTGAGATAACTTTCGGTCTTTGCCATATATAACAACTTCTTAATGATAAATACCATATGCTATCATAGATTCATAACACATTGTTTTTAGAAGAATTGGATTTTAGGAGGAACGTATCATGGAAAAACCTAAAATATTACTTTTTGATTTAGATGGCACCTTATTAAGAAATGATAAAACCTTATCTGAATATACTCTGAAAACATTATGTAAATGTAAAGAATATGGGTATTTAATTGGTATTTCAACATCAAGGAGTGAACAAAATTGTTTGGGCTTTTTAAGAAAAATGAAGCCAGATATTCTTATTTCCAGCGGTGGGGCATTGGTACGGGTAAATGAAAAAATTATCTGTTCTTCTTTGTTTTCAGTAATAGAGACAAAAGGCTTTATTGAATCAGCAAGAAAAATATGTGGTATGGATTGTGAAATTACGGTTGACACATTTGATGCACATTACTGGAATTATAAAACCAATCCAAAAGAGCAGGATCAAAGCTGGGGAGACAGCATATATACAGATTTTACAGACTTTAAGTACGAAGCTTTGAAGATATGTGTTGAGATACCTTATCCCAGCCTGGCACAGAAATTATGCGAACATTTTTCAGAACTTGACAGTCAGCGGTTTTCAGATGGCGATTGGTATAAGTTTACAAAAAGCGGGATTACAAAGGAAAAGGCAATATTAGCAGTATGTGAAGCATGCCATGTAGCTGTATCAGAAACCGTTGCTTTTGGAGATGATTATGCAGATATAGGTATGTTAAAGATATGCGGTATTGGTGTAGCGATGGGAAATGCAGTACAAGAGGTCAAAGATATTGCGGATGATATTACACTTTCAAATGAGGAGGATGGTGTAGCCGCCTATTTGGAAAAGTGGATTATTTGAGGTACACTTTTCTATGATAAACTTCTTTTGATGAAAGATATGAGAATACCGATTGCTAAAATCCATTGCTCAGAAATGGGATGGATATATCAGTTTCTGAAAGAATATTATGATAAATGGAAAAAATAATAAGAAAGGATGCCATACATGATAAGAGAAATAATGAAAAACGATTTAGATAGTTTATTAAGACTGTATATGCAGCTGCATGATAATCCTATGCCGGAAAAAACAGCTGAACTTTTGCAGATTTGGGATCATATTGTTCAGGATAAAAATCATCATGTAATTGTTGCTGAAGAAAATGGGAAAATCGTATCTTCCTGTGTCTGCGTCATCATTCCAAATATGACTCACAATCAACAACCATATGCTTTTATTGAAAATGTGATAACTGATGAAAAGTTCAGAAAAAGAGGGCTGGCAACGCAATGCCTGAATTTTGCAAAAGAGATTGCTCTAAAAGAAAACTGATATAAAATGATGCTGCTCACAGGCTCTAAGAAAGAAAGTACATTGGATTTTTACAAAAAGGCAGGGTACAACAGTAATGATAAAACAGCATTTATTCAATGGATATAACATGGCAAAGGAAACACTTGACTTGTATTCCGCAATGCAAAACCTAAATCGGGAAACTATAAAAGATTATCAGATGTTGAAATGTTTTCCTTGGAACCACATATCAGTATTCCTGATTCCCAATATGGATATAAGAGAGAAGATATCTATTATTTTGATAACGGCAAGTTAATAAAATTATAGACCGCATAGATGAAAGGATTTTATATGGGAATACTAGCTGTTGACGGAACAAAAATCCAGGTCTTACAGATGGAAGAAGATGATGATATCTCTTTAACCGATATGGTAAGAAAAATTGACAACGGACCTGCTCTGATAGAGAAATGGTTACTTATGTCGGATAAACAATGCCCGCACAAATTCAAAGGGTGTTGTGGCAAAGGCAGGACGGTATGGGGAACATACGCATATAAAGATATTGTGTTTGAATTTGCATGCTGGGTATCTCCGCAATTCAAATTATATCTTACCAAGGAATTTGAACGGCTTAAGAAAGAAGAACAGGCTCTACTTGGATGAAGCGCCAAGTGGGAATTGGCAAAATAAACGATCGGATACATACTGATCAATCAATGTCAATCTCATTCCGCCGGAACTTACGCTACAGCAGACTTCTATTATTTACGCATCGGAAGCTGATGGAGCTGGGCGGAAAGTATGCGCAGATGTTTGAAATGCAGGCGGAGAAGTATCAATAGCGGTTGCTTATCATGTGCTTTTATTCTTCAGGGGATACAGTCGGTACAAAATCTGCAGTTGCTTCCTACGGTTTTTGGCAATTCAGGCAATACACGCTGCTTCTGCCGCCAATTACCGTACGCAGCAGCAATTGCCCGCAGCGCGGGCAGGGCTTTCCCTCCTGCCCGTACACCTGCAGAAACGGCGTATTACGGTAATCCCGTCCTTTGGTCTGCAGATAATCCTCTGCGGTAATCGCATTTTTCTCAATAAAATAAGCGAGCCGTTCAGGAATAACAGCCGCCAGGCGTTCCCATTCCCTGCGCCGCAGGCTGTCTGCCGTGCGCGCCGGGTCAATGCCAGCCATAAATAAAATTTCGTCCGAATAAATATTTCCAATTCCTGCGACAACCGTCTGTTCCAGCAGGCATTCTTTAATCTTTCGTTTGCGTGTTCCCCAATGCGCCTGCAGATAATCCGCAGTCACAGCGCAGTCAAATGGTTCCAGCCCCAGGCGTTCGATTCCGCTGTAGGTATCGTCCTCGTCCTGTTCCAGCAGCCAGAAGCGCCCAAAGCGGCGCGTATCGGAAAAGCGCAGTTCCATTCCATTGCTCAGTGCGAACACAATATGCGTATGCATTTCTTCCGGCAGACTGGCCGGGGCCAGCAGCAGGCAGCCCGTCATACGCAGATGAAGGATGATCCGGCTGCCGCTGTGCAGTTGAATCATTAAAAATTTCCCCCTGCGCGCCATTCCGGCGATCACCTGTCCCGCCAGCCGCCTGCAGAATTCTTCTGCCGCTGGGTGCGCAGTTACTTCCGGCCGTCTTACGCTGGCCTGTTCAATCGTCAGTCCCTGGATCTGTGGTTCAATGACCCGTTTTATCGTTTCCACTTCCGGCAGTTCCGGCATGGTTCTCACGTTCCTTTCAAAAAAATATATTATTGACATTTGCAGAAGTCTGACTAAAATCTGGTTATAATCCTAAGTTGGGCAATTATTTAAAATCTATTACTTCGACGGTTAAATATCACAGCAGATTACGCAGAACCAATCGTTCTCTGCTACGGTATTTTACTGCTGAAATAAAAACAATCATTAATCGTAATTTTCTGTAAAAATAGAGTTATCCGGCCTCATCTAAGCTAAGATCATGCGGATATAGAAGAAATCTGGCTGGTTTCTCCTGGCTGCCTCCGGTTCCTAATCTTCTTCATGATACACATAATCCTTAAAATAGTCGGTTTCGTCCTGATGGTCCAGCCACAGCTCGAACCACCCCAGAAAATCCTGCCGTTCACAGCAAGGCTGAACGCCCACATCAGTAAAATTCCAAACTTCGCCCCGGCATGTTCCGGTAACAATCAAACGATAACTCATGCAGCACCCCAAATTAATTCTATATTGTCGCGATACACGTTATTTTGCTGCTCAGCCGCAATGAGCTCCGCATTGCGCTCGTCCTCTTCCCAGAGCCAGAACGTTTCCAGCATAAACGGTTCGGCAGCCGGATGTTCCAGCGCTCCTCAAATGCGGCAATTTTTCGTTGAATCCGCTGAATTACTTCTTCATACTCATTCGCGTTATAGACAGACATCTCCATTCCTCCCAGTCATTTGCGCAATCAATTGTACTCCCGATTCGTATGAGTCTTCCTATAGTATAACAGCACTCGTATGCCGCCTGCAACAAATTTTACATAGAAATCCTATTTTCCGCAGAAAATGATTGACAGACGAAGCCGATTCGTATACAATAGAAACCATTGCGAACACTGTTCGTTTGGAGGTGGACTATGGCGAAAAAGGGACTTACAAAAGACAGAATCATCCATACGGCGCTGGCGCAGATCGAAGAACATGGCTTACCCGCGTTCTCCTTACGAAGTCTGGCCTCAGCGCTGGAAATCCAGGTATCCTCGCTGTACAATCACATCCAGGGACAAAAGGAGCTGTTGGCGCAAGTCGGGCTTCGTGCGGTTCATATGCTGGCCGAACAAGAGGAACAGGCGGTTGCAGGCCGGCGGCGGGACGAAGCACTATTTGCGTTGGCAGACGCCTACCGACGATTTGCCAGAGAGCATACCGAACTTTACCACATCATTATGGGCGTGCACACACTGGAAATTCCTTTATTAGAATCAGCCGCGGAACAAATTGCAAAACCAATTCTGCATGTGCTTGCCGATTACGGCATTGCGGGTTCCCGGCAGATTCATTATCAGCGTCTGCTGCGCAGCGTAATGCATGGATTTTTTGCCCATGAAACCAGCGGCGGCTTTACGGCTTCTGCTGTTGACAGGGAGGAAAGCTATCACTTTTCCATTGCCTGCATTGCAGCTCAGTTAAATGCAGAACCGAACAAATCAGCTGAATCAAGCAGGAATAAACAAAGCATTTCTAATCACAATAACAACTAACTCATGCGGTGTCTAATTGATACCCCTCAAGGGTATCCCGAATACATGCGCTTTGCACCGTAAAAGAAGCAATGCTACATTTACAAATAAGCAGTATCAAAAACGATTGGGAGACAGAGGAACGATGGAATCACAATTTGAAGATCACGAAGAATATACAGAATATGCAGACGACTACAGGCAGAGAAGACAAATGCGGCGCCAACGGCAGCAGCGTATAAGAAACCAGCAGAGACGCAGGCGTTTGATCTATCTAGGCGCAGCCGGCGTACTGCTGATTCTGCTCCTTTCCGTCCTGATATGGGCCATACAATCACGGGACGGCAAAAATTCATCCCAGGCCCAAAAGAACCAGGCCGCAGAGCAGAAGAACCAGAAGCAGCCGGCAAAGCAGCGCGAAGAAGCAGAAGAGGAATCGGCAGCAGAAAGTCGAACACCAGTTTACCAGTTTACCACCACGCCGGACACGGCAGTGATCGATCTGGCAGAAGTAATCAGCACCCATGCAATTCTCATCAATGAAAGCACCGATACCATTATCGCGGCAAAAGGCATGGACGAAAGAATTTTCCCGGCGTCCATGACCAAGGTGCTGACGGTACTGGTAGCGGCCGAGCAGCTGGAACAAGAACAGCTCGACGACACCTTTGTCATCACGTTGGATATCACCGATTACGCCTATACAAATGAATGCAGTATCGTAGGTTTTGCCAATGGAGAAGAAGTCACGGTGCGCGATTTATTCTACGGCACAATCCTGCCCTCCGGCGGGGACGCGGCCGCTGCCTTAGCGGTCTACACAGCCGGTTCCCAGGAGGCATTTGCCGCCCTGATGAACGCCAAGCTGGAAGAGCTGGGAATCGCAGACAGCGCCCATTTCACCAACTGCGTCGGCCTTTATGACGAAAATCACTACTGCACGGTCTACGATATGGCCATCATCATGAAAGCAGCCCTGCAAAACGAGCTGTGCCGGGAAATCTTGTCCGCCCACACCTACACCACGTCGCCCACGGCCCAGCACCCGCAGGGAATCACCATTTCCAACTGGTTTCTGCGCCGGATTGAGGACAAGGACACAAGAGGCATCGTACAGTGCGCCAAGACCGGCTATATCGCCCAGTCCCAGAACTGTGCGGTCAGCTATGGCACCTTTGCTGACCAGACGCCCTATATCTGCGTCACAACCGGTTCCACCAGCAGCTGGAGGTGCATTTATGACCATGTAGAAATTTACACCCGCTATATTTCCGCACAATAAAAATCCTGTTCCATGCCCGGACCGCTGCCGATTTTACAGACCCCTCGCCCGATACGCCGACAGGACGCCAACTGCGCCAAACTGTTTATACAATTGTTAGAATGTTTTCAGTTGCGCATTTTATCAGATAGTGATACAATAGGTACGAAATAAATTTACAATACGATATCTGTAGAAATGCGGCCGATCGTGCCAAATGCATTGCTTTGTGTCAATCGTTCGCCAATGCCTATAGAAATGAGAAAAAGAAGGTGCCAATAATGCAAACATATGTTCTTGAACATGCAGATTCCGCCGACCGTCTGCACGAGGAATGCGGCGTGTTCGGCGTCTACGATTTTGACGGAAATAACGTGGCCTCTACGATTTACTATGGCTTATTCGCCCTGCAGCACCGGGGGCAGGAAAGCTGCGGCATAGCTGTCAGCAACACCAGTGCAGCGTGTAAAGTCATGTCCGCCAAAGGTATGGGGCTAGTCCATGAAGTATTTACCCCAGAGGACTTAGAGAAGCTCGGCGGAAATATCGGCGTAGGGCATGTCCGTTACTCCACTGCCGGAGGCAGTACACGGGAAAATGCGCAGCCCCTTGTGCTGAACTACATCAAGGGCACGCTGGCTCTAGCCCACAACGGCAACCTGATCAACGCCCCCGAGCTGCGTCAGGAATTGGCTCGGACCGGCGCTATTTTCCAGACTACCATCGATTCCGAGGTGATCGCCTACCATATCGCCCGAGAGCGTATCCACAGCGGGACCGCAGAAGCAGCAGTCGCCCTGGCGATGAAGAAAATCAAAGGCGCCTACTCCCTGATTGTTATGAGCCCGCGCAAGCTGATAGCCGCCAGAGACCCCTTTGGCTTCAAGCCGCTGTGTATTGGCAGACGCGACAACGCCTATATCGTTGCCTCCGAGACCTGCGCGCTGGATACCGTAGGCGCAGACTTCGTGCGGGAAGTGCTGCCGGGAGAAATCGTCACCATTACGCCTGACGGCCTCAAAAGCGATACCAGCATGTGTCTGCCAAAAGAACAGGAAGCCCGCTGCATTTTCGAATACATTTACTTCGCCAGGCCGGACAGCCAGATCGACGGAGTCAGCGTCTACAACTCCCGCATTCTGGCCGGTAAATTCCTCGCGCTCGATTCGCCGGTGGAAGCCGATCTGGTCGTGGGCGTGCCCGAATCCGGCAATGCCGCCGCGCTTGGCTACTCCCTCCAGTCCGGCATTCCCTACGGCGCCGCCTTTGTCAAGAATGGCTACGTAGGCCGGACTTTCATCAAACCCAAGCAAAAAAGCCGCGAGAGCAGCGTCCAGGTCAAGCTAAACGTCCTGCGCGAAGTCGTGCGGGGCAAACGGGTCATTATGATCGATGATTCCATTGTCCGCGGAACGACCAGCGGCCGCATTGTGCATATGCTGCGCGAAGCCGGCGCAGCCGAAGTCCATGTACGGGTCAGCTCCCCGCCGTTTCTGCACCCCTGCTATTTTGGAACCGACGTGCCCAGCGAAGACCAGCTGATCGCCCATAACCGGTCCCTCGAAGAAATACGCGGACTGCTCGGTGCCGACACGCTGGGCTATCTAAGGGTAGAACGTCTGGGCGAAATGGTTCAGAATCTGCCCCACTGCGTAGGCTGCTTCACCGGCCAATACCCGATGAAACCGCCAGTAGAAGATATCCGCGGGGAATACCAGAGGTAGGGGATTCAAGGCGGCGATTAAACTATATATAAAAGGAGAAAACCATGAACGACAAATACCAAAGCCCATTATCAGAACGCTATGCAAGCAAGGAAATGCAGTATATTTTTTCACCAGATATGAAATTCCGTACCTGGCGCCGTCTGTGGATTGCGCTGGCGGAAACCGAGAAAGAACTGGGTCTGAATATCACCCAGGAACAGATTGACGAATTAAAAGCGCACCAGGACGACATTAACTACGAAGTGGCAAAAGAACGCGAAAAGCTGGTGCGCCATGACGTGATGTCCCATGTCTACGCCTATGGCCAGCAGTGCCCCAAGGCCAAAGGCATTATTCATTTAGGCGCAACCTCCTGCTATGTAGGAGACAATACCGATATCATTGTGATGACAGAGGCCCTTAAATTAGTCCGCAAAAAACTGGTCAATGTCATTGCCGAGCTTGCCAAGTTCGCCGGGCAGTACAAATCTCTGCCGACACTTGCATTTACCCATTTCCAGCCGGCGCAGCCGACAACTGTCGGCAAACGGGCTACGCTCTGGATTCAGGAATTTCTGTTGGATTTAGAAGATCTCAACTACGTCATTTCCACCATGAAGCTTTTGGGCTCCAAAGGCACAACCGGAACGCAGGCCAGCTTCTTAGAGCTCTTTAACGGCGACCACGAAACCATCCAGAAAATCGATCCGATGATTGCCAAGAAAATGGGCTTTGCCTCCTGTTTCCCGGTATCCGGGCAAACCTATTCGCGGAAAATAGACACCCGTGTTGTAAATGTTTTGGCAGCAATTGCCGCAAGCGCGCATAAATTCTCCAACGATATCCGCTTGCTGCAGCATTTAAAAGAAGTAGAAGAACCATTTGAGAAAAATCAGATCGGCTCCTCGGCCATGGCCTACAAGAGAAACCCCATGCGCAGCGAGCGCATTGCTTCCCTGTCGCGCTACGTGATGGTCGACGCTTTGAATCCTGCGATTACCTCGGCGACTCAGTGGTTTGAGCGCACGCTCGACGACTCGGCAAACAAACGTTTGAGCGTGCCGGAAGCATTTCTGGCCGTGGACGGCATTCTGGATCTGTGCATGAACGTAGCCGACGGCCTCGTGGTCTATGAAAAGGTCATCGAGCGGCGTCTGCTCTCCGAGCTGCCGTTTATGGCAACGGAAAATATTATGATGGACGCAGTCAAGGCCGGCGGCGACCGCCAGGAGCTGCATGAAAAAATCCGCACCCTCTCTATGCAGGCCGGCGCTAACGTAAAAGAAAAAGGGCTGGAAAATAATTTATTAGAGCTGATTGCCGCCGATCCGGCATTTCCGCTGACGCTCGAAGAGCTGAAGGCCAAAATGGACCCCTCCCAGTATGTGGGCCGCGCGCCGGAACAGACCGAAGAATTTTTGGCGCAGGTCGTACAGCCGGCGCTGGAGGCATTTAAAGACGAGCTGGGAATGACGGCGCAGATTAATGTGTAAATACAGTGACAGGGGATGGCAAAAGGGGGATTGTGACGGAAATGGCACGTATCGATTGGAAAAAAGTAGCAGAAGATTATAAGAATTCTTCTTTTGATAGAGAACGCTTGAATCGTTATGCACAGAAAGCGGCAGAAGCCTTAAACAGTCAAGAAGTTGCTTTTGATGGTTATACTGATGAGTCTCGTCCGAAAGAAGGAATTTTCGGTAGATTACGTCAGACCTTATTTGCTTCGTCAGCCGATCAAGCGAGATTAGATCGTCAGCATATGGGATACTGGGTGCTGGAGGATAGTCAGGAGGAAAGACATAACGGTTATAGATATAAGGAAGCATTCATGAATAAGAATAATAACTATATCGAGAAAAGAACCCATAATTTTACTGGCAGTGTGACAGTCCGAGATAGAAAATGGGTATTGCTGGCAGATGGAAGTCTGGCAGTTTTTACCTGTACAGATCAGCACAAAGAACATTGGTATGAGAGCGGTCCTTATTCGTTGGAAGGTTTAAAAGATGTTGGCTGTGATTGGTTTTCTTGGAAGGTGAATGGAATGAAATTATCGGAACAGCAAATAACAAATGAATGGAAGCATATGACCGAAGAGGAGCTGCTACTTTTGGACCATAAAAAAAGAGAGGTCAGAAAACGGTATATCAAGCGGGATCAGTATGTTGTGGAAGACAGTACATGCATTCGGGCGGATCACTATCTGCTGACAGGCAAAAAAGGCGGAGGGTGCAGTAAAAAAATTACCGCATTGCTGAAAAAATATAATTTATAAAAATAATGGTGTTTACCTTGAATGGGATCGAGCAATAGTGAACCGCCAGAGTAATAATTTAAGAAAGGATACGTTCGCATGGATGATTTCAAACAATACGCGTTAGAGGATGAATACGATGATTTCATAGAAACTGCGGCAAGTCAGGTAAATGATACCATTTATGAGGAAGAATGTGAAGATCTGACCACAGAAATCTATGAAGAGCAGAATGCAGATTCCGAATACGGTTCATACTATGAAGCCGCCAATTCATATAAGAACAAACGTTCTGTTGAAAATGTTTTTAATCATTTTAATGGAGATTGCCACAAAACCTGTAATAATTATCGTTCCAGTGGTCAGACAACCTATCGTTCGGACGGAACTGTCTACAAAACCTGGAATAATCCAGTATTCGGCGGTCAGACAACCTATGGTTCAGATGGGACGGTTTACAAAACTCACGACAACCTATTATCTGATGGCCAGACAACCTACGGTTCAAATGGCGTCACCTACCAAACGCAGCAAAAAATATTTGGCGGAGGAACTGTCACCTATGGCAGTGATGGCAGTAAATTTGAATCCACAGATTAAGAGCCGCTTTTATAATTAAAATATAAAAGGGAACAGAAACATGCTGCATCCAATTTGCAATGAACAAGACAAAACTCAATCGCTTATTGTGACAGCCAATATTCAAACTTGGTGTCTTACATACGGCTCCCTCAGTTACTAATTAATTTTAAATTAAGAAAGGAACTTATGGAATTATTAAATTTAGAAAATAACGTTATTGATGAAAGAATATTAAGAGCAGTAAAAGAAATGGGCTTTGAGCAGTTTTCCCCCATACAGCAGCAGGCGATTCCAGAGGTGCTTGCCGGACACGATGTGATCGGACAGGCGCAGACCGGAACCGGCAAGACAGCGGCATTTGGGCTCCCGCTGCTGCAGATGATCAATCCAGAGCTGCCTAAGCTTCAGGCATTGGTTTTATGCCCCACAAGAGAGCTTGCCATCCAGGCGGCCGAGGAAATCCGCAAATTTGCCAAATACATGCACGGCATTAAAGTCCTGCCCATTTATGGCGGACAGGATATGGGCAGGCAGATTAAGGCGCTAAAAGGCGCGCCGCAGGTAATTGTCGGCACACCCGGCCGAATCATGGATCATATGAGAAGAAAAACCATCCGCTTAAACCACCTTTCCATAGCAGTGCTTGACGAGGCAGATGAAATGCTGAACATGGGCTTCCGCGAGGACATGGAAACCATTTTAACACAGATTCCCAATGAGCACCAGACCGTTTTATTTTCCGCAACCATGCCCAAGCCCATACTGGCGATTACCGGACAATTCCAGGACCACCCGGTGCTGATCAAAACTGTCAAAAAGGAATTGACCGTTCCTCTCATCAAGCAGTATTATTATGAAGTACGCCGCGAAAATAAAAAAGAAATCGTAGCAAGGCTTTTGGATTACTACAACCCCAAGCTGACGCTGATCTTCTGCAACACCAAACGTATGGTCGAAGAGCTTGCAGAAGATTTAAAGGGCCGGGGCTATCTGGCCGAAGGAATCCATGGGGACTTGTCCCAGAGCCAGCGCGACCGCGTGATGGTTTCGTTCCGCAATGGCAATACAGACATTCTAATTGCGACCGACGTTGCGGCGCGGGGCATAGACGTAGACGATGTAGAAGCCGTAATTAATTTTGACGTGCCCCAGGATAACGAATATTATGTACACAGAATCGGCCGCACCGGGCGCGCCGGCCGCAAAGGACGCGCATTTACCCTGGTCGTAGGCAGAGAAATCCGCAAAATCCGTGAGATCGAGTCCGTGTGCAAAACTACGATGAAAGCCAGAGCGATCCCCAGCGTAGCCGAGATCACAAGGGCAAAATCCCAGAAAATCTTAAACGGCGTGCTGGAAATCCTTCACAATGAGGATCTCTCCTACGCAACAGCCGTGATTGTGGAAAAAATGGAAGAAGAAGACTGCACAGCCTTAGAACTGGCAGCCGCATTTCTACGGGATCAGCTGGGCAAGGAAAAAGAAGAAATCCCGGCAGTCACCCACGAAAAGAAAAGACGCCGTTACCGCGGCACCAAAGACGAAAAAGGCGGAAAAGATAACCGCCGCGAGGGCAAAAACCGTTTCCGCAATCCTGGAAAGCACAGCGGTAAGAAAGAAGAAAAGTGGATGGAGGATAACTACTCGGTCAGGGAATTCGGTGTCAAAAAATCAGAAAAGAAAAAGGACAAGAAACTGAAAAAACGTTTTGGTGAAAGCACAGCAGACAAGAAGAAAAGTAAAACCAGAATCTAGTCAAATAGCAATCAACAGCAGTGCGTCTGACAAGTAAAGAGCTTCAATTATTAATAGTAGAGAGATATTCCATATAAATTAGAATAAAAAATCAAACGGCCAGATGTCAAGCAAATAACATCTGGCCGTTTTTCTAGTTCCCGCAAAATCCTTCTATAATATTGCAAAAAATAAGTCAAATTCAATAGTTACAAAACACACTCCGCCGTTTTCCGCAAATGAATAATCTCCTCTAAAGAAAATTTCAGAAGCCTGTGAATTTCATCATTGGTATAGTTGGAGCGGATCATTTCCAACGCCAGTGACCGGTTCCATTCCTGTTTTTGTTCTGCTGCATATTCCTTTGCATAATCCTCTACGATTTTACACATTTCTCCGCGCCCCCTTCCTGCCGGTTTCTTCCAGAGTCCGTGTAACATGATAGAGCGTTTTTCCCATTTTAAAGGGGTCAAAACTGGATATGTAAATCATATACACGTCTGGCAGCACCCGGAACTTTGTTCCCTTTTCGGAAATGTAAATATCTACATTGCAGCGATTGTAGCGAACCCGTTTTAGGTGATCGTCATTGTCTGTTTTCTGCATTTCTGTACTGTAGTAGCATCCTTTGGAATCTTTACAGATGACATCTACGGTTACAGAATGTCCGTCCAGATTGTGAAAACTTCGCTGAGGAATGGTCTCAATTAATTTTAGCTCCGGTTTTTTAAGAATCACCTGTAGAAGTTCTTCACAAAATTCTTTTCTCTCTGCGAGCTTGCGAAAAAACGTATCATCGATCGGCCGCAAGTCGTCAACGGTATAAATTATTTTATTTATGATACCGCTCCTTTCAAAAAAGCGGCTCTCTTCCTAACTTTATTGTACCACGAGAATAATAAGCCATCAATTACTGTATTGTGAAAAAAATATGTATTTACCGGCTTATTTCCCCTGTTCCAGTTCTTACTAAATTGCTTTATGTCAACCATACTCTGACGAGTCATATAATTTTAAGAAGAACCGTCACAAGATTGTAAGAACTTTCTGTTATAATCATTTTTACTTAGGATTAGGCTTTTGACACCCTAATCTACTTAGATATTTGCGAAACTCATGATTCGTAACCAGATTTTAGGCAAAAGATACAAAAACAGAGCGAATCAAAAACGTATTTGAGCGGCGTTTTTGTATCTTTTGTCTAAAATCGTCGCTTTCAATATGACTTTCGCAATTACCTATCATTTTTACAAAGAGAAAGGAGCAATCAAATGAGCATTTTAGAAGCAAAACAATTAACCAAAACATATGGCTCTGGCGAGTCGCTGGTAAAGGCGCTCGACCATGTTTCTGCCTGTATAGAAGAACAGGAGTTTGTTGCCATTATCGGCAGCTCTGGAAGCGGGAAATCGACCCTGCTGAATATGCTGGGCGGGCTGGACCGGCCGACTTCCGGGAGTGTCACCATTTCCGGGAAAAAGCTGTTTCAGATGAATGATGAGCAGCTGACGATTTTTCGCAGGAGAAATATCGGGTTTGTGTTTCAGAATTATAATCTGGTGCCGGTGTTGAATGTGTATGAAAATATTGTGCTTCCTATTGAGCTGGACGGCTCGACGGTGGACCATGGTTATGTGGATTCAATTATTCAGACGCTGGGGCTGGGGAAGAAGCTTAAGGCTATGCCGAATCAGCTTTCTGGCGGGCAGCAGCAGCGGGTGGCTATTGCCAGGGCGCTTTGTGCCAAGCCGGCCATTATCCTGGCCGACGAGCCGACCGGCAATCTGGACAGCAAAACCGGGATGGACGTGATTTCGCTGTTGAAGGTGACCAGCCGGGAATTTAACCAGACGATCGCTATGATTACCCACAATGAGGAAATCGCGCTGATGGCGGACCGGATGATTCGAATTGAAGATGGCAGGGTGGTGGAATAAATGTTAGAGAATCGTAATCAGGGCTCTGTGCGGCTGCTGTCCCGGCGGACGCTGAAAAATAATAGGAGCCGCAATCTTTTTGCTGTACTGGCCATTATTTTGACCACATTTATGTTTACGACGGTGTTCAGCATTGGGTTTAGCTTTGCGGGGAATATGCAGATTATGCTTTTGCGGCTGCAGGGGACGAAATCCACGATTTTTCTGGATCATCCGCTGAAAAAGCAGATAGATACTGTGAAGAAAGCGAAGGATCTGGAGGCGGCGGGTATCCGCGTGCATGTGGACCAGATGAGTACGAAGGAGGAGAAAGTGATTTCGCTGGATTATTATGACCAGACGGAGTTTGAGCAGAATTATCTGCCGGCGGTTAGCGGCGTGAAGGGGAATTATCCGGTCAAGGAACAAGAGATTATGCTGGCGAGTTCGGCGTTGGAGGAATTGGGGATTCAATCGCCTAAGATCGGCATGGAGGTATCGCTGCAGCTTGCCGGCGGCGAGGAGCAGTTTCGGCTGTCGGGCTGGTTTAAGGATTATGAGAGTTTTTCTTCCGGCTGTCAGGCTTTTGTCTCTGAGAAATATGCCGTTAAGCAGGGGCTGACGGTGCAAAAGGACGGCAGGCTCTCGATTTCAGCCAAAGACGGCAGGCAGATGGAGCTGTATGAGGAGCTGGAGGCGTCGGTTACTCTGGATTCCGGCCAGGAATGGGATGTTACGTTTGCTGTGCAGGATGGGGGTTCTTCCAGAACCAGTATTTTCCTGTTTGTGGGGCTGTTGGCGCTGATGATTGTGTTTAGCGGGTATCTGATTATTTATAATGTGATGTATATTTCTGTTACGAAAGATATTCGTTTTTATGGGCTTTTAAAATCAATTGGCACGACGCCGCGGCAGCTGGGGCAGATTGTCCGAAGGCAGGGACTGCAGCTTTCGCTGGTGGGAATCCCGGTGGGAATTGCCCTTGGCGCGGCGGTGTCTTTTCTGGCGGTGCCGATGGCTCTGAATATGTTTACGGCGAATACGGACGGCGTGCTGCCGACAAATGTGGTCTTTCAGCCGCTGATTTATGTGGGGACGGTTATCTTTGCGCTGGCGACGATTCTTTTAAGCTGCCGCAAGCCCGCCCGGCTGGCCAGCCGTATTGTGCCGGTGGAGGCGATGAAATACCATGGCATTTCCAAGCTTGATAAGCAGCTGCGCAGGCCGAAGCGTTCGAGGAGCAGGTCGAAAGGGCACAAGTCTGCAGAGGCGCAGAGTTCTGAGCAGCAGGCAGCGGAATTATATTCAGCGGATTTCCGGCATGGCGGCGGGACGTACCGCATGGCATGGCGCAATGTATTTCGGGAGAAAAAGCGGGCGATTCTTGTATTTGCCTCGCTGTTTATGGGGACGATGGCGTTTTTGTCGGTTCATACGTATATGGGCAGTGTGAAGCTGGAAAATTATGTGGACAGTTACTTAAATTATGATTATACTATATTTACAAGCACCGCTTTGGAAAACGGCAGGAATGGTGTGGATGTTGATAAGGCGGAGGATGCGGAGAAACTGGCGGAGAAGCTTTCTAAGATTGAGGGAGTCAGCAGTGTTTATGTGAACCGTAAAATAGAAGTCGAACTGGAGTTCGACCGAGAAACGTATGGGCCGTTTATTGATTCTGCTATGCAGATGGCGGGCAAAAGTGAAGTGGAGCAGGCGATAGGCCTTTATGAGAGCGGGGAAATGGATTTTACTGCTGTGGTTCTTGGTATGGATGAGGCGATGTTGAAAGAGTATCTTGCACATACCGGGCAGAAAGTGGATGTGGAACGGTTTCAGAAGGGAGAGCTGTGTCTGGTAGGATTCTTGTCGGAGGAGGACGATGCACAGGCTATGCTGGGCAGAACGATTTCCTTTGTAAACCAGGAGAATGGGAACGGGGCCAGCGTGGAGGTAGCGGCGGCTGTTTCGGACGCTTCGAGGTTGAGTGTTGGGCATTACTGGCAGTCGCTTTGTTCGCCCTCGTTTATCTTTGTCTCGAATGCGTTGTTGGAAGAGCTGGCGGATCGTCCGGTGGTGGACAGTATTACTATGGACTGCCGGCCGGAGGCGGAGCGTTTTGTAACGCAGCAGGTGAAGGAGCTGACGCAGAATCATGCGGCGGTGGATTCGGTGCTGATTAAATCGGAACAGACTGAGTATTTTCAGACGGCTATGACGTCGATGACTGTGCTGGCCAGCGGTATTTCTATTGTTTTAATTTTGATTGGTATTTTGAATTTTGTGAATGTAATGCTGACGGGCGTGTATACGCGGCGCAAGGAACTGGCTGTGTTGGAGAGTGTGGGCATGACCCGCTCGCAGGTGCGTAAAATGCTGATGTTCGAGGGTGTTTATTATGGAAGTATTACGCTGGGGCTGGTGTTGACCTTGGGTAATGCGCTGCTGGCGCTGGTGGCTTATATGTCGAAAGAGACGGTGGATTATGCGGTGTTTTATTATCCGTGGCAGTATCTGCTGCTGCTGGGGGCGGGGATGTTTTTGATCTGTATGTTTGTGCCGGGGCTTGTGTATTATTTTATTGCGAAGGAAAGTGTGACGGAGCGGCTGCGGAATGAGAATTAGCGGCTGGCGCAGGTGATGGGTATGTATTCGATTTTGATTGTGGAAGATGATTGGATTATTAATGGCGGAATCCGTCTGTTTCTGGAGAAGCAGGGGTATCGCGCAGGTTCGGCGATGACGGTGGCGGAGGCGGAAGCGGAGTTATCTGGCAGCACTTATGATTTAGTGCTGCTGGATATTAATCTGCCGGATGGCAGCGGGCTTGACTTGTGCCGCCGGATTCGGGAGCGGGAGGATCTGTTGGTGATTTTCCTGACTTCGAATGATACGGAGGAGAATATGATTGAGGGCTTTGAGCATGGCTGTGACGATTATATTGCCAAGCCGTTTTCGCTGGAGATTCTGGGGCAGCGCGTGAGGGCGGTCCTGCGGCGCGGTTCTGCGGCTGCGGCGGAGCCGGATTGTTTTACGTATCGGGGGCTGGCGGTGGATTTTAAGAAGATGTCGGTGATGGAGGAGGAACGGCTGGTAAAGCTGTCTTCGACGGAGTTTAAGCTGCTGGCTTGTCTGATTAAGAATAAGGGGCAGGTTTTGACGAGGGCTTCTTTGTTGGAGCGGATCTGGGATTGTGATTCGAATTTTGTGGATGAGAATACATTGAGTGTGCATATCCGGCGGCTGCGGCAGAAGCTTGAGCCGGATCCGAAGAATCCGCGTTATATTGTTACGGTGTTTGGGATTGGGTATACGTTTGGGGAGTGATCGGGATTTGAGAAGATGGCGGTAGTATAAGAAGTGGTGAGGATGTGGATTTGAGAGGATGGCGGTAGTGGAAGAAGTGGTGAGGATATGGATTTAAGGAAGTATCAGAAGTGTAAGAAAGGAATCGGCTTGCTTTTGCTCCTGGCGCCCTTTGTGGGCGGCGGGATTGTTTGGCTTGTTATGGAACATGTGGTTTTGGCAGTGTGGGCGGCGGTTTTGCTTGTATTAGGCGGGCTGCCGGTTCATCTGCAGTATTGGCTGGACGAGCGGTATATTGGCAGTGTGGTTGCGGATTTGTCGCGTCTTTGTGAGAGCCTGGCAGTTTTGGAGGAGCAGGAGATATTTGCGGAGAATGAGGATACGCAGCTGTCGAAGCTGCAGGACCGGGTCTGGAAGCTGATTCGCATGTACCGGCGTCAGAATGAGGTTTCGAGGCAGGAACAGGAGAATATTAAGGCGCTGGTCTCTGACATTTCCCATCAGTTGAAGACGCCGCTGGCTAATCTGAATATGTATACGGAGTTTTTGGCGGACCCGGCCGTGGACGAGGCGGAGCGCGCGGAGTATATGGCGGTGGTCCGGCTGTCGGTAGAGCGGCTGTCGTTTTTGTCGGAGAGTATGATTAAGATTTCGCGGCTGGAGGGAGGGCTGATTCATCTGCATGCACAGATGCAGAGTATGAATGAGACGGTGCTGACGGCGGTTAAGGATGTTTTTGCCAAGGCGGTGGAGCGGGGCACGGAGATTACCTATCAGGGGGCGGAGGAGATTCTGGTCTATCATGACAGGCGCTGGACGGCGGAAGCGGTATTTAACCTGCTGGACAATGCCGTGAAGTATTCGCCGCCGGGCAGTGTGATTGCGGTGACGGTGCGGCGGCTGGGGCTTTTTATGTCTGTGGACGTGCGGGACCAGGCGCCGCGGATTGCTGAGGAGGAGCGGGCGAAGATTTTCCAGCGGTTTTACCGCGGGGAGAGCGGGCGCAGTATAGAAGGGCTGGGGCTTGGACTATATCTGGCGCGGGAGATTGTGCGCAGGCAGGGCGGGTATATGAATTTGGCCAGAGAAGAGGGAGGAAATGTGTTTTCGGTGTTTTTGCCGCAAAAAGATGGAGCATAGAAAAAAGCGTGCCTGATTTAGACACGCTTTTTTTCTACTGTCCGTTGGAAGGAGGACTTATTTTGATTTCTTCGGAAGCAGCATATCCAGCTTGCAGATATGATTAATCAGCCAGTTTACAAGAAAATCCAGAAGATTTTCTATCATTTCATTTTGTTCATCAAAGTCACTTGACATATCGTATACATCAATTTCAGCCAGCTTATCTTCAAACTGGCGATGCTGCAAGGCATGTTGTTCAATAAATGGATACTCAATGCTTTTCTGATATTCTTCTTCGTGTGAAAAATGGGTACGGGTATAGTCGATTAACTCCGATACCAACTGCACCAGATGCTCTGATCGATCCTGCAGAAAGTCATCATAAAGCAGGTCATGAGTTTCCTGTGCAAGTTCAAAAAGTTTTGTGTGTTCCTGGTCAATAAAGTCAATTCCAGTATAATACTCAGGTTTCATTTCGTACATTTTGCGATCTCCTCCATATAAATAGGGAACATTCTGACAGTTTCTGGTATTCTGTCAAGCTGTTCCTTAAAATAAAATGATAAATTTTCTAATATCGTACTACTTTTTGGTCAGAGAGTCAATAATCTATCGTAAAAAAATAAATTTAGGTCTTGATTTTTTCTTATGGATATGGTAAAGTAACAGCACATGAAATATAATATAAATGCGTTGAAGAGAAATAGTACAGATGGACCGGCGTTCAGAAAGCTGTTGGGTGATGTGAAACAGCGGAAGGGAAATTTGGAACTCGTCTCGGAGCAGCTGCTCAAAATCCCGCGGGAGAGTAGGTGTAGACGGAATCCCACCGTTATAGGGGAAGGATATGAATGTATCCGTTGAGTGCGTGAATTTTTTCACGAAATTAGAGTGGTACCGCGTAAGAAGTAGAATCTTTCGTCTCTATGTAGAAGTTATACAGAGAGAACGGAAGTTTTTTTTGTCCGCAAAGCAATGGATAGGAAAGCTTCCAGACCAGTGCGCTGGCATACGTTCTTTCTGTCAGAATTGTAGATTAGGTGATTGCGAAAGTCCTTTTCTAAGCGACGAGCTTGAACAATCTATACAAAAATTCCGCTCAAAGACGTTTTTAATTCGCTGCATTTTTGTATAGATTGCCCAAACTCTGACATTGAAATAAGAGTTTTACAAATGCCTAAGAATTGTAGATGCCTGAAAGGAGATTGAATAATTATGAAAAATTTTGAAAAGTATCAAAAACAGTATTTTATGCCGCCATATCCCTGTTATGACTGGGTCCAAAAGGATAGTATTGAAAAAGCGCCCATCTGGTGCAGCGTAGACCTGCGCGATGGCAATCAATCTTTGATTGAACCAATGGGACTGGAGGAAAAATTAGAATTTTTTGAATTATTGGTAAAAATCGGATTTAAAGAAATTGAGGTAGGTTTCCCAGCCGCTTCTGAAACAGAATATGCGTTTATGAGAGCTTTGATTGAACGGAATATGATTCCTGACGATGTAACGGTACAAGTGTTAACACAGTCCCGCGAACATATTATCCGCAAGACCTTTGAGGCGGTCAAAGGTGCGCCGAGAGCTATTGTACATTTATATAATTCGACTTCGGTGGCGCAAAGAGAACAGGTGTTCAAAAAGAGCAAGGAAGAAATCAAAGAAATTGCAGTCAGCGGCGCTAAATTGTTAAAGCAGCTGGCAGATGAGACCGAGGGCAACTTTGCCTTTGAATACAGTCCAGAAAGCTTTACGGGTACGGAAATGGAATTTGCTGCAGAAGTCTGCAACGGTGTGATTGATGTCTGGCAGCCTACTGAGGAAAATAAGGTTATTATTAACATTCCTGCTACGGTAGAACATTCCCTGCCTCATGTATTTGCCAGTCAGATTGAATATATGCATAAGAATCTGCATAATCGTGAAAATGTTTTAATTTCCTTACATCCACACAATGACCGCGGGTGCGGTGTCAGCGATGCCGAGCTGGGCCTGCTGGCAGGAGCCGACCGCATTGAGGGTACTTTGTTTGGAAATGGGGAGCGTACGGGAAATGTAGATATTATTACATTAGCTATGAATCTGTTTTCACAGGGTGTAGACCCGGAGTTGGATTTCAGCGATATGCCGGATATCTGTGAGCGTTACAAAGAATACACTAATATGGATATTTCAGCAAGGCAGCCCTATGCTGGTGCCCTGGTATTTGCAGCATTTTCCGGTTCTCACCAGGATGCGATTGCCAAGGGCATGGAGTGGAGGAATGAACACAAGAGTGAAAAATGGACTGTTCCTTATCTGCCAATTGATCCCCAAGATGTGGGACGTACCTATGATTCCGACGTAATCCGTATCAACAGCCAGTCTGGTAAGGGCGGCGTGGGTTATATTCTGCAGCAGAATTACAGTATTAATCTGCCTAAGAAGATGAAGGAAGCCATGAGTTATAAGGCGAAGCATGTATCCGATGTGAACCATAAAGAGCTGTCCCCAGAGGAAATTTACAAGATTTTCAAAGAGGAATTTGTGAATAAGCACAATGAGTTTCAGATCAGCGAATGCCATTTTACTCAGGGAGATGGAATCCGAACCGAAGTTACAATTGTAAGAAACAGCAAGAAGCAGCTTTTCAAAGGAAAGGGCAATGGAAGGCTGGATGCGGTCAGCGCTGCATTAAAGAAGGGGCTGGGCGTTCATTATGATATTATCTGTTATGAGGAGCATTCTCTTGGCAGCGGTTCCCATTCAAAAGCAATTGCATATGTGGGGATAGAGGACGATAAGAAGAATTGTTACTGGGGTGCAGGAAGTGATCCGGATATTATTAAGGCTTCTATTAATGCACTGGCAACTGCCATCAACAATATGATTGAGTAAGCCTAATCTTGTAAAAATTATGTAAAAAACTATTTCTTTTGGGAAATTTTTATGATACAATAGAAGAGTCGGTGTTCGGTGATTCCGGGCACCGGTGGAACTGAAAAAGTCATACTTGCGATTAGGAGGTACAAAGAATGGTAAAGGCAGTTGTTGGTGCAAACTGGGGAGATGAAGGCAAGGGCAAGATTACAGACATGCTCGCACAGTCCGCTGATATTATCGTGCGTTTTCAGGGCGGTGCAAATGCAGGTCATACCATTGTCAATGATTATGGCAAATTTGCCCTCCATACACTTCCATCAGGAGTGTTCTATGGTCATACGACAAGTATAATTGGAAATGGCGTGGCATTGAATGTACCAGTGCTTTTTAACGAAATCCAGTCCATTGTCGACAAGGGGGTGCCGCAGCCTAAGATTTTAGTGTCTGACCGTGCACAGATGGTTATATCTTATCATATTTTATTTGACCAGTACGAGGAAGAGCGTTTAGGAAAGAATTCATTTGGCTCAACCAAGTCTGGCATTGCTCCTTTTTATTCAGATAAATATGCAAAAATCGGTTTCCAGGTCAGTGAGCTCTTTGACGAAGATACGTTAAAGGACAAAGTTGAGCGAATCTGTGAGACCAAAAATGTAACATTAGAACATTTATATAAGAAGCCTCTGTTAAAACCAGAAGAGATTTTTCATGAACTGATGGAATACAGGAAAATGGTAGAGCCTTATGTGTGTGATGTTTCTTTGTATCTTTGGAACGCTATTAAGGAGGGAAAAGAAATTCTTCTGGAGGGCCAGTTAGGTTCTTTAAAAGATCCAGATCATGGAATTTATCCAATGGTAACTTCATCCTCTACACTTGCAGCCTATGGTGCGATTGGTGCAGGGATTCCGCCATATGAAATCAAAAAGATTATCACAGTCTGCAAGGCATATTCCAGTGCAGTTGGTGCAGGAGCTTTTGTCAGTGAAATCTTTGGCGATGAGGCCGAAGAGCTTCGAAAGCGTGGCGGTGACGGCGGCGAATATGGCGCAACTACCGGGCGGCCAAGGCGTATGGGCTGGTTTGACTGCGTAGCCTCCAAATACGGCTGCCGCATGCAGGGTACAACGGACGTGGCATTTACGGTATTAGATGTACTGGGGTATCTTTCCGAAATCCCGGTTTGTGTCGGTTATGAAATTGATGGAGAGGTAACAACCGAGTTTCCGACTACGGTTAAGCTGGATCAGGCAAAACCGGTATTAAAGACGCTTCCAGGCTGGAACTGCGATATTAGGGATATTAAGAAATATGAGGATCTGCCTGAAAATTGCAGGAACTATATTGAGTTTGTGGAAAAAGAAATAGGCTTCCCAATTACAATGATATCGAATGGACCCAGCAGAGAAGATATTATATATAGGTAGTAACGGAACATAGTAAGAAAGAGATATGGTAGAATCTATTTTATTAAAAGGCAATAGATTCTTTGCTCAGGGCTTACCAGTTTTACTTGAAAAAGGGCTGGTAAGCCCTGAGTGTTTTTTAAACCCACTACACTCAGCAAAAATGAACAATCGTATTTTAACAAGATGTTAAATGACATGAATTATTCTTAAGATTTTCCAGGCGGATAAAAGATTAACTATACAAAGTCATGTTTATATAATGCTCCGTAGAATTCAGACAAATTTTTCAATAGTTTATTGCTAGGTCACACATATTATTTTATTAAGTGACCATATACGAAAACTTATTTGCCTGAATTCAAGGCAAAATTTGTGATGAAAGTATTCCGTGGAGAACGCCTATTGAATGAAATTGCTTCGGTAAATAATGTTCATCCCAAAATGCCTGCACGCTGGAAAGCAGAAGCTTCAAACTCGTCGCCTGGAATACGACTTTCGCAATTACCTATTATATGTTTCTACAGATAGGATCGTATATTTTGTTGAAGTTCTTTTATTTATTTAGCAAACGGGTATATTTAACAAATTCTTTCATAATTCAACAAAACCGATGCCAAAAACACCCCATCCTTCTGCTCCGCCTGGAACACCCCATCATACCGCAGGGCGATCTGACGCACCGATTCCAGCCCCAGTCCTACGCCTTTATGTTTGGTAGACAGATAGGCTCCATTTGCATCGCGCAGAATTTCCTGTTCATAGGTATTGTCAATTGTCAGAAGCAGTGTACTGCCGTTCGCTTTCCCGCAGATTGTAATCCGGCGTAGGCCGCGCATCTGTTGTGTACAGGCCTCCAGTGCATTTTCCAGAAGATTCCCCAGTACAACGGAAAGGTCGTTCTCGGCAATGTTCAGTTCATCGGGAATGTCCATATGAACGTCAAAGGCAATCTCCCGTTCCCTGGCCTGCTGGGCAAAATAAAGCAGCAGCAGGTTAATCACGGAATTTTTACAATACTGAATGGAACCATCAGCCGGCAGGGATTTGCGGTAGCTGTCGAGATAGGCAGCAAGCTTATCAAGCTCCCCGGCGTCTAAGAAGCCCGCCATCACCGCCGTATGGTGGCGCAGGTCGTGCCTGGCCCGCTGCGTTTCGGCAATGCGGTTCTTTAAATGTTCATACTGGACAGCCTGCAGATAGAGCAGGTGATTCTGGGTCTCTAACGTATGGTTGTGGTCATGTTCGTTAATCAGGCAGACCACCATATAGTAAATCAAAAATGCACCCAGGTTGATAAACCATAGAAAGATTGTATGTTCCGGCTGCAGTGCCATTTCTGTACCGCTCTTTTCATTTCCGAATAAATGGTAACTCCACAGAAGATAGAAAGTCGCCGGAATCAGCCATAGATAACGCCAAGCCGCTGGATTGGTTTCTTTTTCTATGGCGTGGGCATAGATTCTGCGTATGTAGACGAAAAGCGGTATCAGAATCGCAATCTGAACGGCTGCCATCACAAGCGAATAAGACCAGCGGTACGGCTGCCGGGCCAGTGCCGGAAATAAATACCCTTCCAGGCATTTGGAACTGACAACGACAAAGTTGGCAATATTAGAAAGCATCAGCAGGGTAAATAGCGTTTTCCCGAAATGCGCCCGCACTGCCCAGAAGTAAAATAAAAAGTAAATTAATGTACTTGACGTATTAATCAGCATCCGGTTAACATGCGGAAGAAAAGCAGAGCAAAGTCCCAGTGCAATTTGAAACAGCGTGATCAGCAGCACAAACATCAGCATTATCGGCTTAGAAAAGCGCAGTTTGTGCCGAAACGGATAGAGCGCCGCTGCCAGGTACGGCAGGAAATTGAGTATGGCATAACAGCATATCTCAGCAATTCGGTAAAAGGGTGGCATAATTCTTGACCTCCGCTCGCATTTTTTCAAATAGGAAATGGGTATAGGCGTCTATGACTTCTTTCGACCGCCGTCGGCTGATGGGAATTGTCTGCCCGCTGCTCAGCCAGAACGTATCGGCGCTGTATTTTTGTACGGCGTGAAAATTC
Source organism: Lachnospiraceae bacterium (assembly GCA_022791575.1). Taxonomy (GTDB): domain Bacteria; phylum Bacillota; class Clostridia; order Lachnospirales; family Lachnospiraceae; genus JAAVZI01. Next base: position 20,549 of record JAAVZI010000055.1, on the reverse strand, counting down.
ACGATGATCCCCCGCGAACAGCAGCAAAAAGAAGGATATTTGCAGAGCAGCCGCTCCATTTCCTTTTGGGAAATACGTATCTCAACTGCCGCGCCTTTTTGGTTATGAATCGTTACAATGTGATTAAAATACTCGGTATACATAATATTGTGTAGAATCACCTTCTGTCCGTCTGGTAGCGTAAGCAGCCGTTCCCGTTCGTATGCAGCCAGATTCATCCGCTCCAGCATGGCGGCAATCCCTTGCTGCGTCACAGGTTTGCATAGATAATAGTGAGCCCGAACTTCATAACTCTCGCTTGCAAACGCATTGCTGGATGTACAAAAAACCAAACGTACGTTCGAATCTGTTTCGCGGACCCGGCGGGCAACCGCAATGCCGTCGGTTCGGTCCATGTAAATGTCCAGAATCAACAAATCATAGCTGCCCGGCGCCCAAGCTTCCAGAAAGGCCGTTCCGCTGGAGAACGTATCAATTTTCAGAGTATGTTCAGCAAAATCCAGCTGGCTTTTCAGTAATTTCATAACATGGTTCAGTTCTTCCTGTTCATCATCCACAAGAGCAATTTTCATAAAGTTCCTCCCAAAATATATAATACCTTCCACCAATTGGGGAAGGGGTAATGAAACCGTCCGCTAACCTTCAGGCAGGTGACGCATTTCATAATTTCGCTTAGATTCCTTAAACGTTCAGCTGCATTTTGTTCGTTCTAAAAAAACATTTGCTATTTTGTATTTTAATAAAATAACACAAAAAAGAAAACTTGTCCAGTAACGAGTAGGGGGCTGAGCTGCAAAACTGGATTGGAAGAAATTGCAGATAAAATCATTTCCAACAGAGCCTGATTTGCTTCTGTTTAAATTAGATAACAACGAGTATCTTATTTTCCAGGGCGCTTTTTTCTGTTAACTGTTTCGTGTTTCTTAGGATGATTTTTGTTAATGAACGAAGTTCGATTTTCTGACCGTTCGAGTCAGAAATTGACCGCTTAAGTTACGTCAGTTGTCATGCGGGTCTTTTTTCGTATATAATTTTAATATATTTGTGTAAATGTGATTGGATACGATTGGCAGGGCGATGAGCTTGCGTAAAATCGATTCCGCCTGAGCGTAGAGACGTTGATGGCATATGACACTAGTACATGAAATGGAAGTGTGCTGACCGACGGATTGATGGTCAGTGTACGAGTAAAGAAAGGAACGAATACTATGACGAAACAATCAAAGAAGCTTACCAGCCTGCTTCTGCTGTTTACTATGACAGCCTGCCTCCTGCCTGGCCGTACTCTGTCTGGCAGCGTGCAGGCGGAGGAAAGCGGTCAGACAGCGCTTGGGCAGGCGCAGAACGGGCAGACAGCCGACGCTGCCAAAAATAGTTCTATTTCCAAGGACAAGGTAACCTATGAGACAAGTGCAGATTATGTCCATACCATCTATGCCAATGGTATGCCGTTAATTCTTGTGGCATCGGAAACAGCGGGTTATGCGAAAATATATGTGGACGAGAATGAAAATGGAACTGCGGACGCAGGCGAAGAGCTTACTGCCCTTCAGGGGGATGGCCTGCGGGATGGGTCCGGCATATACTATAATACGGATAGGGGGTATTTTCTGACGAATTCAACCCTGTTTGGCGGCGCTAAGGACGGCAGTCAGGCGATGTCTACCAGCATTACGATGACCGGGGCTTCCGATAACGGCAGCCCGACTCTGTGGCTGCTCTATGGTGGAAATGATTCGGGAACTCTGACGGGCAATACCCATATTCGGATTGACGGAGGCAATATGCGGTATGTTTTTGCCGGCAGCCGGTTCGGGGAAATTAATGGAGATACGCAGGTCGAAGTCACGGGCGGTACTATGGGAGATTATGCGCTCTATGGCGGAAATTATATGGGAACGGTTCATGGCAGCACCAATATTTTGGTCAGCGGCGGAACGGTTCACAGCATTTTTGGCGGAAATGAGGTTTCCGGGACTGTTGAGGGAAACACCAGTTTGGTCTTTGAGGACGGAGCACGGATTACGGGCTGGGTTTACGGCGGCGGCGCGGGATATGACGATTCTGCCGTAACCGAGGTGGCCGGCAGCACCAATATTGTTGTGAATGGCGGCGAATTTAGCCACAATATCTATGGCGGCGGCGCTTGGAGGGGCGCTAAGGTCAAGGACAGCAATCTTACGATCCATAACGGAGATATCAGCAACAGCACTGTCTATGGCGGTGGCGAGGAGCAGTCTATCGTTTCCGGCAGGGCTTCGATTACGGTCAATGGCGGCAGTATTTTTAAGGTATGTGCTTCTGGGGCAGGCTTCAATGATACGGCGGCTGTTGTGGGCAGCGCGTCAGTGAAGCTGACAGGCGGCTCGCTAGAGTATGTTCTTGCATGTTCCGAGGAGAGCACGCAGAGTGTGTTGACCGGGGAACTGGATTTGACAATCGAGGGGGAGCAGATGAAGCATACAACGGCTTTGATCGGCGATTCCCTGCACCCGGATCATACGCTTGGAAATGTGGACGTTACAATCCGCAACGGTGAATTAAACTATCTGTCTCTTGGGGGTGCAATTGCCGGGGAGTTGTCGCTTACATTTGACCGTGCATGGGCACGCAATTCCCATATTGCTGAGGGTGTGCTTGCCAAGACCACGGACAGTCGGCTAATTCTACAAAACTGTGGGGCGGATGGAAATAACTGGGGGGCGTATCAGGCCTTAACGAATCTGGCAGGTTTGGAGAATGCAGAAAATCCGGTGCTTTCGTATCCATTTTTTAATAAAAACCAGTTTCAGGAGATTATTTTTAAGGATAGTTATGTAAACTATGTGGACGCTTCACTCTGGAATGAAGAGCGCGGTTTGATATCGGTAACGGATAAACTGACGGTTGACGGCGGCGCCCTGCGGGTGGTGGGCCTCCAGCGTTCGAATATGCCGGATACGGTCTTTGTCAATGATCCACTGCTGATCCGCTCGTCGAATCAAGAAAGCATTTGCTTTGAGGGGGCTTCGATTGAGGGGCAGGCGCGGCTTCAATGGCTTTCTAAGGATGGGGAATCAATACCGGAAATGCCGGATGCGGGTATTGTGGAAACGGAAAATGAAGTGGCGGATGGTACCTTTGTGTCTGGCCGAGAGGGATATGGGCTGAGAACAAACAGCATATTGCACAGCTGGAACCAATGGTGGGGAAAGGTCTGGTATACAGATCAGGCGTCAAAACTGTGTACCTGCACACTGGTTCCGTCTACGTTAAAGCATACGATTGTTTCATACCCAACCGGAGAAGCGACGGCTTCCTTTTTGCTGGAGGATGCGGTTGCATGTGATCCGAATTATACGAATTCTTGTAACATGCTGGAGCACCGGGAGACGGTTCCGACGGTGGAGTATACGCTGATTCCGGAAAAGACGACGGCTCGGCAGGCGCGTATTGAGGGAGATCGACTATACGTGGATGGGCTGGGAACGGCCGGCGTGCAGGTACTGCGCCGTTTAAATGGAAAAGAGCATGTTTATACAGCGGATCTCCTGATTATCGGTATGCCACAGGAGCAGCAGTTTACGGCAGTCCGCGGGGCGGAGGAGGATATCGCGTTTGTATTTGAGGGTGTGGACGTGAATTTTCTGCGGGTGTTTGATCAAAGCGTGAATCCTCGTAAGGAGATTACGGATTTGTGTACCGTGGCGGACAGCGGCAGCATTTACCAGGTTACACTGCCAGCTTCTTATATCGAGGGGCTGGAAATTGGAGAACATATGTTCTATATGAAACTGTGGCTGCAAAATGGCAGGATTGTGACGTATGAATGTACGGTTACGGTTGGGCTGCCAAAAGAAGTGACGAATCCGGCGGTTGAGGTGCCTGGCGTCTTTCATTATGATGGGATGGCCAAGGAGCCGGAGGTGATTGTGCGGGACGGCGATACGGTGATTCCGGCCAGTGAGTATGCGGTCAGCTATGCGGACAATGTGCAGACGGGCACGGCAAGGGTTACGATTACCGACCGTGAAGGCGGGCGGTATGTGGTAAATGGAAGCGGTACATTTTCTATTATTAATGAGTTTGCGCCGCAAAATGGCAGGGAATATACCGCGGCTGCGGGAAATGAGCAGGGCTGGCGGAATACGGATTTTATAGTGACTGCTAAGGATGGATATCTGTTGTCGGAGAGCAATACGGCTGAGGGCGAGTGGGCGTCAAGCTTGACGCGCAGTGAGGAAACGGCGCAGGGGACGCTTGCATTTTATGTGAAAGATCTGGAAAATGGGCGCATTTCTTTGGCAGCGGAGGAGAATTATAAGATTGACCGCACGAAACCAGATACATTTGAGGCGGCATTTAATGGGGAATCGGCGCTGCAGGAAATTGGTTCAGCAAAAATCGAACATATGTTCAACCGGCCGCTGGAGGTTCGGCTGGCAGCAGCGGATTCGCTGAGTGGTATAAGTGATATTTCTTATTATTGTTCGGAGACGGTTTTAAGTGAGGCGCAGCTGGAGCAGGTGCAGGAGTGGATTCCGCTGTCTTCGGGGCAGTTTTTGATTGAGCCGGAGGATGGCAGGCGCTTAGTTGTCTATGGCCGGGCTGTGGACTGGGCTGGTAATCGGGCGTATTTTGGAACGGACGGCGCGGAGTTTGATTTGACGGCGCCGAAGTTTGCGGGCGCGGAGGAGAATCGGATCTATTATACAACGCAGAAGGTGACGGTTGCGGAGCGGAATCTGGCGCAGGTGACACTGAATGGGGAGGCGGTTCAAGAATTGCGGCCGGCGGGAGATATGGCAAATGTGATTCACGGAGTATTGACTGCTGAGCGATGTGCAAAGCTGCTTTGTTCGGACCGTATGCTTAAAGAGCGGAATGGAGAGCTCTTGAATGAGCCGGCGAAAGAGCTGCTGCTTCCGGGAAATGTTGAGCAGACTTATGTTGTATGGGCGGTTGATCAGGCGGGGAATGAAAGCAGCGTGACAATTACTATGAAGAGTATTGCCAGCCTTGCGCAGGAGATTGCTGATTTGACAGAAAATACGGTTACTTCTGCGGATCGGGATGCTGTCAGCAGTGTACTGCAGGTGCTGCCAGATGAGAATACGACGCCGAAGGAAACAGAGGCTTTGCAGCAGGTGCAGGAGCGGGCGCAGAAGCTGCAGAAGCGGATTGATGAGGCGGACGCAGCGATTCGCAGTGAGATTGTGGCGGAGGCCGCAGACATTTCCACGGAAACGGTGCAGATGGCAGATCGGGAGATATTGGAGCAGGCCAGAGCTGCTTTAGAAACGGCGCTGCAGGAGTATTCTGGAAATTATACGGAAGCGGAACGGTCAATGATTGAGACGGAAATCGACCGTATAGGTGCGTTGCTTGTGAGTATTGAACGGGTTCAGGGTGTTGCTGACGCTATTGCTGCCCTGCCGGACGCAGAGGTGGTGGAGCCGGATATCGTGAGGCAGAGGCTGCAATTCGGCAGGCGAAAGCAAAGTATGATACGTTGTCTGCACATGAGCAGTCGATGGTTGCGGCTGCGGAGGTGGAGAAGCTCAACCGTCTGCTACAGGCTCTGACGAATTATGCAGTTGTGGAAGGTGACCAGAGCGTTTGGGAACTAGGGCAGACGCAGGGGCTGATCTTTAAGGCAAATGGGGCGTTTTCTAAATTCACAGGGGTGAAGCTTGATGGAACGCTGCTGGAAGCTGCGGCTTATGAGGCTGAGGCGTATGCTGCAGAAGGGATTTTTAAGCTGCGGCTTAGGAATGGCAGTACGATTGTGACTTTGCAGTCGGAATGCCTGGGCCGGCTGGCGGCGGGGCCGCATAGAATAACGATCTTGTATACAGATGGGGAGGCGGCCGCAGAATTTACAGTTGCTGGGAAAGCTGAGACGCCAGCGCCGGAGGAGTCGGAACGGCCAGGAACTTCCCAGCAGCCGGAAGGATCAGAAAAACCAGGAACTTCCCAGCAGCCGGAAGGATCAGAAAAACCAGGAACTTCCCAAGGGCTGGAGAGTGAAAAACTGGAGAATGATACAACCGGTTCCAAAGGGCTAGTTGAGTCAGAAGAGCGAAATGTTTTTTCTGGAAGCAGCAAAATAGACTCGCCAAAGACGGAAGATGAGAGTAAACAATGGCTCTGGCTTATACTTGGAGCATTAGGACTATCTATTTGGAGCGGCTTGTTCATAAAGAAAAACAAAAGAAATGGGGTAGAGAGATAACTAGATGGAAATAAAATTAAATTAGATTTTTTATAAGAGAATAAAAAGGTTGTTGTAAAGTGACTTGATCTTAAATATATGTAAGATCATCATTATAATACAACAGCCTTTTCTATTTCATTTTGCAGATCTTATATTAATAACAGAATACAGTAATATAGGTATTTTCTATTTTATTTCCCCACCCTCCCAAAATAAAACACCTCCCCTTTCGCCCGAAAAGGAAGCCGCCCGCCCTCCGGCAGCAAAAACGCATGCTCAAACTTTACTTTCAAATGCTCCTCAATCCACCCATCTGTAATAATCAAAACCGGCCCTTCTTGGGGAAAGTCTTTCGCCTGTTCCAGCAGATCCACCCCCGGCTGCAGAACCGTACCGCCCCTGCCGCGGACCTGCACCCGCCCGGCCAGCTCCTCCGGCGCAAGATACCCCATATCATAAGCCGCCGCGTCACAAAAGACCACCCGCACCAGCGCCACCTCATGAGCAGCGGCATAGCTGGCAATCGAGCCCAGCGCCATCCCCAGCTCCCTAGAAGACATGGACCCCGACGTATCCACAACTACACCAAAGGTTCGTCCCTCACGAGCCGCCTCGTCCGGCACATACCGCGGCCGTGGAATATCCGGCGTTGCGCCCTGCCTGCGGCTCGGCCGCGCATACGTGCGCCGCTGTTCCAGAGGTGCAAAATGACAGTCAAACCAGCGCGCCAGCTTCACATCCCATGGAATCGGCGGCATAGCCAGCGCGCGGATCTCCTCAACCAGCCCCTCCGGAATCAGTCCCCGTCCTTTCTCCAGCTGATATTCCAGCCCCTGCTGCAGGGCATTGCGATAAAAATCATCCAGCGTCGTATGACGGTGCCGGTCAGAAAAAGCCGGGTCACTATCCCGAATCACGTCGCCCAGTCCATACCCCCTGAGGGTATTCATTTTAGAAAATTTCCGAAAATCCCCCACAATCCGGTCATAAATACTCTCCGCCGAAAGTCCGTGCAACGTCTCATCATAAAGCAGCCCTACCTCCGGCACAGCGCCCACCTGCATCTCCTTCAGCCAATCATTAATCACAAAATCACAGGCAATATTCCATAGATACGGGTCCCGTCCCTGACACCGACAGTGATGCTCCAGCCCGGCATGCAGATACTCATGCGCCAAAATAAACTTCCATTCCTCCGGGTCATTCGAGGCCGCCGGGTTGACATAAATTTCCCCAGCCGCCGCGTCCACCGCCGCCACCTGAATCTCATGCCTCCGGCAGACCTCAAAATCCTCCACAATCCGAAAAGACGCTGCCAGCGCTCCCAGAAGAGGGTAGTGGTTCTGAAACCAGACCGCCGCCTTGCTAATCATCGTTTCCGGCTTCTGCTTAGCTGTGTGGTAAGCCGCACCACTGACGGCTCGGCTTACCGAAGCCGCCAGCGCATGGGCAAACTGCGCGGCATACCGGTTATACATCTGCCCCTGATACACATTCGGAGACTCCAGTCCCAGCATATCCGGCTCCTGCAAAGAAGCCGTCCCAAACGCAAATTCCAAATGCCCATGAGACATTTCCGCCAGGCGTTCATAAATTGCCCGCTCACTGCTAAAACTCCCCGAAAATGCAGCAAGATCCCCCGCCTGCACCGGATAGGCGAACTTAATATCCTGCAGAAATTTCGCAATATACAGATCACAGGCATGATTCCACAGCGCAATTTGAAAATGCGGCTTCCACACCGTGTGCCCCTCATCCTCCGTGATTTCATAACCCGGAACCTTCTCCGCATCAAAATGTCCAAAAGCCAGGTGCAGCTGACAGTGCGCAATGGCATACGCCCACTGCACCGGCATTAGCATTACATCCTTATTCAGATAGATCGTCCCGCCACGGTCCACCCGCGCAGCCGCCGTGCGGCTTCCCATACGGTTTTTATCATAAATATAGAGATACCCTCCAAGCAGAGAAAATAATGGATGCCGTTTTATCAGCTGTATCCCGCTCTCCAGATTTTCCTCGGAAATGCTTTTTCCTGCGTGTTTCTTTCTTTTTCCAGCTGCCAATATAAAAGCTCCTTTCTAAAATCTGCATGTACAAGTAACTGCAAACCCCTGTTTCATACTCTGACAATGCATGCAGCTGCTGCAATCGCCTATTTCGCATCATAGATTGCCAGCCTCGGCAGGTCACGTACAATTTCCATCATAAACCACTCTGGTAGTACAACGCCGTCCTCCGAAGATACCACCATCTGCGCAATCTCATTGCTGATAGCGGCCAGCTCCTTTAACATCGCTTTTGCGCGGTGAGCAAAATACTGTGTATGTTTATTCAGCATTTTCTTATCCGCAGGCAGATCATGAATCAGAGAAGCCCGAAACGACTGTGCCAGAAAATACAGCACATCCCGCTCCTCCGGCCTGGCCGGCCAGCGCGCCTCCCCTTTAATAATCGAATGCAGCAGATATGTATTTCCCAGCTGCTTCGTATAGGCCAGAAACATCCCCGCATGGGAGGGAGAAATACAGCCGTACACGACCATGCGCAGCGTCTCTTCGCCAAGCTCGCGGCTGCCGGCACCGAACTCTTTCAGCGCGTCACTCAGCATATGCCAGGAGCGCGGCGTGGAATAGGGCTCCTCCGTCTTGGGCGGCTCCGAAAATAAATGATCCGGCCGTTTCTCAATATAATCTGTCACCCAGGGATGAAGTCCCTCCTCATAAGCCCACAAAAGCCACTGCTTGGCGTCCGCTTTCAGCTGTACATGAAACATACGGTTAATCAGGGCAGAGGACATCGTTTTCACAATCGCGCCGTCCTGCGCGCGGTTGCCCGCCCCGACCACAATGCTCCCCGCAGGCAGATGGTATTCGCCGATGCGTTTTTCATGAATCAAGCTATAAAATGCTTTCTGCACTTCCTGAGAACAAGCGTTTAGTTCATCAAGAAATAAAACATATGGCTCCTTGCGGGCAATCATTTTCGGCGGCAGAAATTCCGACGTTTCCCCTTTAATCTGCGGAATGCCGATAATATCCTCCGGCGCAAGCTGGCTGCCCAGCAAAGAGACGCACGGCAGGCCGACCTCATCGGCAAACTTCTGTACCAGAGCCGATTTGCCAATGCCCGGCGCACCCCAGATAAAAACTGGCCGCACAGGGGCAATATTCAGCAGAAATTCGGATAAATCATTTTGCGTGACACTGATTGGTAAATTCATATAGGAAATCCTTTCTGTTATGTTTAAATAGTATTTGTATAACTAAAGTTTCAGGCGGCGAGTATGGACAATACGAGTTACGCATATGCGCAGAGGTATACTGCAGGGATGTTCCCTGGAGTTTCATACACTCTGACAAATGGTCTTTTGGTTAGATTTACATCGCAGTATGCCGCTCGTTGCTCGTGGGAATAAAAGGGCGCAAAAATAGCACCCTGCAGGGTGCATAATGCCATAAGAATCATGTGTACTGACATTGGCTGCATGTTCTGACGCCGTGGTTTTAGGGTGAGAGATCGAGAACTTCATCGGGTTTGATCATTTTTGGCGGTCAGTAAAATAAGGTATACAAAAGAAGCCTGCCAGAACAGATAAGAATTTCGGATATAAGTATAATGTTTCAAAAAGAGAAAAAACGGAATGCCCGTTATCCCCAAATATCCGAAAGGATCTTAGCACCTCTGCTGTTTGTAGTAATATGGTTTTTACTCGAAATAGAATAATGGTTCATAATAGTCCTCCTTTCGGTTCTGGGTCTGCAAGTTCTAATATTGTGAACGGTTTTGTATTATGGAACCGCTGCACATGGTACATATTTTATATATCGGAAGTTTTTCTGGCTTTCAATAGTATTTTGTAAAATTTATCCAGATTTTCTGTTATAAATACACATGGACAGTTCCAAGGTCTGTCCTGTTTGGAGAAATGAGTTCTCAAAGGCTTCTTTTTCGATATTCCATTGGGGAAATCTGATACCGTTTTTTAAAACAGCGGCAGAAATATCCTGCGCTGGTAAAACCTGTTTCTGGGGCAATTGCGGAGACAGGTTTTGTTGTTGTATACAAAAGGTCGGCAGCCTTGGACAGGCGGTATTGGATCAGATAGGAAACCGGCGGAATCTGAATGCCGTCCTGGAAGATCTGCATAGCCCTGTTTTTGCTGATGGAGGCGGAAGATGCGATATCTGCAAGTGTCAGATCCTCTGGAAAATGTTCATGAATGTACTGCATCATCTTCTGCAGCTTGGCCTGCGTATGGTTCAAACGCTGTCGGTCAACGGTGCCTGATGTGCGATCCAGGTGCCGGAATAAAATTTCCCATAATTGCAAAAGGAGCTGCAGGGTCTGTAGTTCCTCTTTGACATGCTGTTCCTGTAAATGAAAAATCTGTGCCAAAATGCTTAGGATTTGATTCTGCCAGTCCACCTGCGGGTCCAGGTACTGGCGAGTAAGCGCGCATTGTAAAACGGGTTGAATATATTTTTCATAAATAAGGGTGTCTTTTGCTGCCAGCAGCTGCGGGGAAAATACGATATTGGGCATAAATGCTTGTTCTTCACATTCAAACCGGTGAAGGATGCCGCTGTTGATAAAGAGGCCGTGTCCCTGGGGAACTTCAATGTTCTCATTTCCCACCCGGCATATAGCGGTGCCTTCTGCCACAACGATCAGTTCCAGTTCGTGGTGCCAGTGCCAGTCAATGCAGTGGAAATCAAACTGCGTCAGGTCGTCTGGATAATAGGCGAACGGATAGCTGCTGGTTCCGTGCTGCATGGTTTCTCTAAGTGTATCGTCGACAAGAATGGGATAAGGGTTCATATGAGGCCTCCATAAGGATTTATTTTGTATTGTAGAATAGGATGGAATAATTCTGATAACAGGGTTTTTATGTCCTGGCTTCTTACTGTATGGTGATATTGTATCATTCTTATGGGATTCTGTGCAATGATTTTTGCATAAAAATGTGATATACTGCCATATAAGTGGAGGTGATCAGCATTAGAAATGCATACAATAAGACAATTGCCGCTTGTTTTGTCGGCTATATTGTACAGGCGATTGTCAATAATTTTGTTCCCTTGTTATTTTTGACCTTTCAGAGTACCTATGGCATTCCGCTTTCGCAGATTACGCTGCTGGTGACGTTTAATTTTGGCATTCAGCTGCTGGTGGATCTGGTGTCGGTGGGATTTGTGGACCGGATTGGGTATCGTGCCTCTATGGTGGCTGCGCATATTTTGTCGGCAGCGGGGCTAATATTGCTGACGATACTGCCGGAAGTGCTGCCAGGACATTTTGCAGGACTTTTGACTGCGGTGATGATCTATGCTGTCGGCGGCGGGCTGCTGGAAGTGCTGGTAAGTCCTGTGGTGGAGGCCTGTCCTTCGGAGCATAAGGAAAAGGCTATGAGCATGCTGCATTCCTTTTACTGCTGGGGGCATGTAGGAGTTGTGCTTTGTTCTACGCTGTTTTTCGGCATATTTGGCATTGACAGCTGGAAGATACTGGCGTGGTTTTGGGCGCTGATTCCACTTGGCAATGCAGCTGCATTTTTGAAAGTTCCAATTGCGCCTCTGATGGAGGAGGGGGAGAGGGGCTTGAGCCTGAAAGAACTGCTTTCGCTGAAAATTTTTTGGATTCTGCTTGTAATGATGCTCTGTGCGGGTGCGGGCGAACAGGCAGTAAGCCAGTGGGCTTCGACGTTTGCTGAAAAGGGGCTGAGGATTTCCAAGACGGCGGGCGATCTGGCCGGGCCGATGGCATTTGCGGTTCTGATGGGCCTTTCCAGAGCATTTTATGGGAAATATGGTGAGCGGATTAATCTGGATCGGTTTATGATTTACAGCAGCGTTCTGTGTATTGTTTCGTATCTGGGAATTGCGCTGCTGCCGATACCGCAGCTGAACCTGCTGGCCTGCGCGGTATGCGGCCTGTCGGTGGGGATTATGTGGCCGGGAACATTCAGCAGGGCTGCAGCCACGCTGCCAAAGGGCGGGACGGCGATGTTTGCATTGCTGGCGCTGGGCGGGGACTTGGGCTGTTCCGCCGGGCCTACGCTGGTCGGCGTCGTATCCAATGCGCTTGGCGATCAATTGAAAATGGGAATTCTGGCGGGGGTTGTATTTCCGGTGGTGCTGCTGGCGGGAATTGTGACCTGCCGAAAGATTGGCAGGATGAATGCCTAAAATCTGGTTATGAATACTGAGTTTCGCAAATGCCTAAAAAATGAAAATAGAAAAGGAGAATGAACATGGAATTTCAGTGGTTGAATGAAAGTAAAATTGAGAAGAATGGCGAGCGGTGGGAGATTACGGCTCCGAAAGAGAGTGATTTTTTCTGTAACAATGGGGCGGTTGGTGAAGAGGGCATTACGCCGGAGTCGCTCAGCAATGCGCCCTTTTATTATACAGAGGTGAGCGGGGATTTTGTAATGCGCGCTAAGGTGTCGCTGGATTTTAAAGATACCTATGATTCGTCTTCGATTATGGTGATGCAGGATCTGACCCACTGGGCAAAAGCGTGTTTTGAGTTGACAGACTTTGGCACGCATGCGGTAGTCAGTGTGGTGACTAAGAACGAGTCGGACGACGCCAATGGCTGCAATATTGAAGAGGAGGCGGTGTGGCTGCAGGTGTGCCGCGTGGGGCAGTCGTTTGCATTTCATTATTCCACAGATGGGGAACGGTATGATATGATGCGGTTCTTTCATTTGCCGGCGGACGAGACGATAAAGGTGGGGCTTTTGGCGCAGGCGCCTACCGGCAGCGGAGGAATCCGGGTGTATGAGAATGTTACGATTGAGAAGCGGACAGTTAAGAATGTGCGGATGGGGGAATAATCCAGGCCTCTTGGTTGTCGATACTTTGGTTTTTGTATAATATAATTATTTATAGAAGTGCTAACTTATTTTAATAACGAGAGTTTGGGCAATACCTACCAATAAAAAGGAAGTGCGCTGATATGTACGCAGGTCTGTTCAATGATCCAGGATATCAATCTTGTATCGCAGAAAATAGTCATGCGTAACGGCATGATGGTTATAGACAGTTGTATTAAGCATGACCGCGGTGTGGATTAGCCGCATGACTGTTATATCGTCCGCACATTGCTAAAACCAAATGCTGCGGCACAAGAAAGGAGAGTGACAGAATGGAAGCTGGTTCTTCTTGCAAATGGGCTGAAATTAAGCAGCAAATTACTAGTATTGACTGGAGCCAATATGAAACAGCTTATGGAAATGCCGCCAAAGACATGCCATATGATGTCCCCTATGGAGATTCGTGTGGGTCTATGCCAAAGGTAGAGCAGGCGCTGCTGGATTTATTTGCGGATGAGAGAGAAACGGCGCTCAAGGCAAGTCATGATCTGTGGTGTGAATTGTGCCATCAGCATGCGTATTTGTCCTCGGCGGCGCTGCCTGCATTTGATTTTTTATTTTATGCGCTTGAACATCTGGGGATGGAACTGCAGGTGGAATTATTGGATATATTCTATGGATTTGCAGTCTGCAGCTCGAACCATGATGCGCCCGGCTCCTGGCGAGGGCAGCTGCAGGCGAAGCTGATGGAACGAAAGATGTATTTTCAGCGGCTGGCAGGCTGCCCAGAGGAAGAAATTGCTGCTTTTGCAGGGCTGATTGTAGAAGCACTGGACAGTTAGTCGTTAAAGTAAGGGAAAGGCAGTGCGACAGATGAAAATGCTAATTGTTAAAAAGTATTAAAGTATAGCCCATCCTATCATAGTTCCATATAATAAGGGCAGATATCTTCATACTCCCCATTTTTCATCCGAAATCCGTTCGGAATAGTGCCAAGCTGATGAAATCCAATTTGTTCATATAGATGTCTAGCATGCAGATTGGTTTTCACAACTGCGTTAAACTGCAGTATGCCGAATCCAATCCGGCGCGCTTGGCAGATACAATCCTGAACCAATCGTCTGCCGATCTGTTGTCCCCTACTGTGTGCAGCTACGGCATAGCTTGCATTGCAGATATGTCCGCATCGGCCGATATTATTCGGATGCAGAATATATACCCCCAGAATTTCTCTGTTTTTCGTATGTTCTGCCACACCACAGTAACTTTGTTCAGCGAAAAATTGTTCTCCGCTTTCCACAGTAAGACACTCTTCCTGCGGAAATGCATTTCCTTCTTCCACAATTGCATTCCAAATAGCAATCATAGCCGGAAGATCAGTACTTTCATAGGGTCTTATTATAATTGTTTTCGTATCAATCCCTCCATCTATCATCAAACTATAGAAATCATGAAATATGCTATTCACAGTCAGAGCTTGGGAAAACATTTACTAACAGAGCGAATCAAAAAAGTCTTTGAGCTCTGTTAGTAAATGTTTTCCCAAGCTCGTCGCAATAAACCATATTCCCTAATTAATACACCTGAAACTGACTATTATAAAGCTGAGCATAGAATCCCGCCTTTTCCAGTAATTCTTCATGAGTTCCCTGCTCAATAATATGTCCGTCCTGCATAACCAGAATACAATCCGCTTCCTTAATCGTAGACAGACGATGTGCCACAATAAAGCTTGTGCGCCCTTCCATCATATGGGCAAAGGCTTTCTGAATCTTAATCTCCGTACGGGTATCAATCGAAGAAGTTGCTTCATCCAGAATCAGCATCGGCGGCAGAGAGAGCAATACCCTGGCAATACACAGAAGCTGTTTCTGTCCCTGCGAAAGATTGCCGCCATCCTCACTGATAACCGTGTCATATTTCTGTGGCATTCGTTTAATAAAGCTATGCGCATGGGCTGTTTTTGCCGCCTGAATTACTTCCTCATCGGTAGCATCCGGCTTGCCATAACAGATATTTTCCCGAATGGTCCCGGCTTTCAGCCAGGTTTCCTGCAGCACCATACCATAATTCTGGCGCAGATTGTTGCGTTTTACATCATAAATGGATACCTGATCTACTTTAATTTCTCCACTATTAATATCATAAAAACGCATCAGCAAATTAATCAGCGTACTTTTTCCACAGCCAGTCGGTCCGACAATTGCGATTCTTTGGCCAGGTTTTACAGTTAGATTAAAATTTTCTATCAACGGTTTTTCTTTTGTATAGGAGAAGTATACCTGCTTTAATTCTACCTGTCCTTTGGTATCCGTTAAAGAGACCGCATTGGGGGCATCCGGCAGAAATGTTTCTTCATCAATTAATTCGAATACGCGGGAGGCAGAGGCCAAAGCATTCTGAAATTCTGTTACTACCCCTGAAATCTCATTAAATGGTTTGGTGTACTGATTGGCATAATTGAGGAATTTGGTCAGCTGCCCAATGGACAAATGCCCCTGTAGAGCAGAAATAGCACCAAAAATTCCGACTCCTGCGTACACCAGGCTGTTGACAAACCGCGTGCAGGGATTGACCAGAGAAGAGAAGAAAATGGCCTTTAAACTGCATGTTTCCAGCTTGTGGTTCAGCTCTGCAAATCGTTCCTCTGCTTCGTCCTCATAAGCGAACGCCTGTACGATCTTCTGATTACCGACCATTTCATCAATCAGTGCTGTTAAACTGCCTCTGGCTTCGGATTGTCTATGAAACATATTAAATGTATTTTTTGCAATAAATGCTGCAATAAATAAGGAAAGCGGTGTCAATACTACAACAATAATAGTAATTTTCACATTAATGGTCAGCATAAAGATCAGGGTTCCTAATATTGTGAGAATTCCGGCAAACAGCTGATTAAAGCCCATTAAAAGTCCATCCGAAAACTGATCGATATCGGTAATAATGCGGCTGATGGTATCGCCATAAGGATGTGCATCGATATAGCCTACAGGCAGCTTCTGCAGGTGGGTAAAAGCTTCGGTACGGATATCACGAACCACACAATAAGTAATCCGATTATTAAACAGATTCATAAACCACTGAGCCAGAGCGGTACAGAGTACAACAATGGCAAAGCGGAACAGAATCTGTGTCAATGCCGTAAAATCCACATTGCCTTCTCCGATAATATAATCAATAGAATCTCCGATCAATATTGGAACATATAAGGTAAGTCCTACATTTACAAAGGTCAGCAGCAGGGAACATACCAAATGAAGCCAATAGGGACGGATATAAGTCAATACACGCTTTAATGTACGTTTGTTTATTGTATTTTTTTGTTTGGCGGCCATTATTTCTGCACCTCCTCTTTGGAAAGCTGTGAATCGCAGATTTCTTTATATACTTCGCAGGTTTCATATAGTTCTTGATGGGTTCCTATGCCAGCCATTTGTCCGTCATCCAAAACAATGATTTTATCGGCATTTTTTACCGTGGCTGACCGTTGGGAGACAAGGAATACAGTAGATGAACTGCATTCAGCAAGGGCTTTGCGAAGTCTTGCATCAGTTGCAAAGTCCAGAGCCGAAGCACTATCGTCCAAAATTAGGATTTCTGGGTGTTTGACTAGGGCGCGGGCAATGGTCAGACGCTGTTTTTGTCCGCCGGACAGGTTTTTGCCTTCCTGTTCAATCAAAAAGTCTAATTTTCCATCCTTTTGCTCGACCACGTCTTTGGCCTGAGCAATGGTCAAGGCTTCCATAATTTCCTCATCGGTGGCATTTTGATTGCCCCATTTCATATTTTCCCGAATGGTTCCCTTGAATAGAACGGCACGCTGCGGAACAACGCCAATGCGGGTTCTAAGGTCATCAAAGTTATAGTCCTGAACCGGGAGGCCGTGAATGCGCACTTCACCGGACGAGGTGTCATAAAAGCGGGGAATCAGATTCACTAAGGAGCTCTTTCCAGAGCCAGTACCGCCGATAATACCAATAGTTTCCCCTTTTTTTGCTGTAAAGGAGATGTTTTCTAAGGCAGCCTCTTGCCCGCTATGGTAGGAGAACGTGACATGGTCAAATGCTACGGCAATGTCGCTGTCAGGAATTGATGCCGAATGATCCGGTGAGACTAATGACGGCTGTTCGTTGAAAATCTCCTGAACTCGGTTGCTGCAGGCAATGCCCTTAGTAATGTTGATAATTAAATTGACCAGCTTAATCAGTTCCACCAGAATCTGGGACATATAGTTAACAAGTGCGGTAACCTCACCGACTTTGATAATGCCTGAATCAACTTCGATACCGCCAATCCATATGATTGCGATCAGAGCAAGATTAACGATAATATAGGTTAGAGGGTTCAGCACAGAGGATACCTTACCGACAAAAATCTGCAGTTTATAGAGTTCATTGGATGTATCGCGGAATACCTTTTCTTCGTGCTCTTGACGGTTAAAGGCACGGATGACACGAACACCGGCCAGATTTTCCCTAGTAGACAGCAAAATGCGGTCCAGTTTGCGCTGTACCTTTTTATAAAGAGGCACAGTAGACAGCATAATGCCGAATACAACAATACTCAGCAGAGGAATTGCTACAACGAACACCAGTGCGCCCTTAACATTGACGGTGAAGGCCATAACCATAGCGCCAATGACAACAAATGGAGAACGTAGGAAGAGGCGCAGCACCAGATTGACAACGGTCTGCATCTGATTAATGTCTGAGGTAATTCTGGTAATCAGAGTAGATGTACCTAACTTATCAATTTCCCGATAGGAGAGGGTATTGATATGCTGAAACAGGTCTTTGCGGATAGCGGTTCCAAAGCCCACAGATGCCTTAGCTGCAAAATACTGGGCAGTTACAGAACAAATCAGGCCGACAACGCCAAGCAGTACCAGAATACCGCCCATACGGTATATATGGCCTTTGTCGTGGTTGGCGATTCCAGTATCAATGATGCTTGCCATAACCAGCGGAACAAGCAGTTCAAAACATGCTTCCAGCAGTTTGAAAAGCGGGCCGATTACGCTTTCTTTTTTGTAATTTCTTAAGTAGTGGACAAATTGATTCATAGTACCTCCCGTGTATCAGATTTATTTTTAGGAATGTCGCTGGTCAATAAATAACATACATTATTTACCAGCTGTTCGAATGTTCAATTAATTATTATATCAGTATGGGAAATTCTGGTCAATATTACACAGAAAAATACATAAAATATTTGTAACAGTTTTATGCAAATGTAAATTGGTTGGATGATGAAAGGCGGGGAAGGGTATATGGAAAGAGAGAAAGAACTTGTGCGGATATGTGATCTGAAAGAAAAGGAAGTGATTAATATCTGTGACTGCAAACGGCTTGGGTGTGTGTCAGATGTGGTAATTAACTGTGAGACGGGGTGTGTATCTGCATTGATCGTTCCAGGACCCGGCAGATTCTGCTTTTTTCTGGGACGGGATACAGAATATGTCATTCCATGGTGCTGCGTAGAACAGATTGGTCGGGATATTATACTTGTCAGGGTTGATGTAGAGAAAGTTTTGGTAAAATGTGAATGGTGAGGAATTTTGTAAAGTTTTGGTATTTACTGTAATTGGACGGATGTGTTATAATCTGAATCATGGTAATAAATAAGCTATTGCAAAAATAGATAACTCTGCTCAAGGAGATGTAAAATGGAATGCTACAAAGCATATCAAATAATTATGGTAGTAACTGATACAAAATCATTTCCTTATAAATAAGTAGAGAATAAAGAGGTACGAAAAATGCATTTGATTACAAAAAGATTAATCCTTCGTCCAATTGGAATCCAATATCTGCAAACAGCTCATGAGTATTCCTCTGACCCCGAAAATACAATCTATATGATATTTCTGCCAAATGAATCTATAGAAGAGACGGAGGAATTTCTCAAAAAGATGGAAGCGGAATGGCAAAAGGAAGAACAAATGTTCTATGAATTTGCCATTATAAAAAGTGAGAAGCATATAGGCTCAATTGGTTTGGAATGGGTCACCAATGATTCAGCAGTGTCGCCCAAGAACTATTACAATGTGCAAAAACAAGACCAGACCACCATGGAATTCGGCTGGATTCTCCATAAAAACTATTGGGGACAGGGAATTATGACAGAAGCCGCACAGGCATTGCTGGAATTTGGAAATAAAGAGCTGGGTGCCCGGCATTTTATCGCCCATTGCGACAGCGAGAATCGAGGTTCCTATAAGGTGATGGAAAAATTGGGCATGCAGCGCACGGCCTGCTATGGTGGACGCAAAAACAGAGCTTCTGAGGAAGAGCGGAGAGAATTTCTGTATGAATTATTTTTCTGAATATTTTCAAAAGGTTTATGCGAAATGCAAACATTTGTGCATATTTAACAATAGATATAAATCTTATAATGTGTTATGTTAATAATAAAAATATCATCAGTGACTTACACAATCATCTAAAATAATATTTGATTTTTGAAAGGAGAACAAATGGATTTTAACAAAGCTGCAATAAAAAAAGGAAAAGTACGTGAAATTTATGACAATGGTGACACATTGATTATGGTTGCCACAGATCGTATCAGTTGTTTTGATGTAATTCTCAATAACGAGGTTACGAAGAAAGGCACCGTCTTAACCCAGATGTCCAAATTTTGGTTTGACATGACTGAAGATATCGTGCCTAACCATATGATTTCAGTAGACGTCAATGATATGCCGGAATTCTTTCAGCAGGATCAGTTTAACGGCAACAGTATGCTCTGCCGCAAATTAAAAATTCTTCCGATCGAATGCATTGTACGCGGATATATTACCGGAAGCGGCTGGGAAAGTTATAAGAAGGACGGCACGGTCTGCGGAATTAAGCTGCCAGAAGGGCTCAAGGAATCAGACAAGCTCCCAGAACCAATCTATACTCCTTCCACTAAGGCGGAAATCGGTGAGCACGACGAAAACATTTCTTATGAGCAGAGCGTAGCGCATCTGGAAACATATTTTCCAGGAAAAGGGGAAGAATACGCAGCCAAAATCCGTGATTATACAATCGCTTTATATAAAAAATGTGCGGAATATGCATTAGGCAGAGGCATTATCATTGCAGATACCAAGTTCGAATTCGGACTTGATGAAGAAGGTAAGATTGTACTTGCAGATGAGATGTTGACGCCGGACAGTTCTCGTTTCTGGCCGGCAGAAGGCTATGAGCCGGGACATGGACAGCCTTCCTTTGACAAGCAGTTTGCAAGGGATTGGTTAAAAGCAAACGAGGGGCACAATTGGACACTGCCGCAGGAAGTGGTAGATCAGACGATTAATATTTATCTGCAGGGCTATCAGCTCCTAACAGGGAAAAACTTATAAACAATAGGAAAAGCCAAGCGGCATATCATGATATGCCGCTTGGCTTTTCTTGTTTGCGCGCCATGGGCGCGCTCTAACGGGTGAAAGTCCCGAACACGCCTAGGCAACAAGGAAGTGTATAGCTGAACAGCAAGGGTGTCCGCCGTGAGACGGAATCTGAAGGAAGCTGTAGGCAAACCCTTGGT